>NZ_JAXQNT010000002.1:0-864115 GCF_034427795.1 Janthinobacterium sp. GMG1 | reverse complement strand
TGCTGGGCTTCATACTATGGCGTAGCAAGAATCAAGCGTAACAATGGCAAAGCCACCCAAAAGGTGGCTTCTTTTTTTTGCTGCCACGACCATATTGCGTGGTGAACGGCACATGCAGGGCGAGCAGATCCAATGCTGGGTCCCAGTACTGTCGCGAGTTCCAGCTATCGGTGGCGCAAAGCGCAGCCCTTGCACTTGCCGTCCAGCCGGTGTGCCAGCGACTTCCCGGCCGCGCTCGATCGCCTCGACAGTCCAGCTGCGCCAGATTCTGTTACTTGCCCTCTCACATGCAGTTAAGCGTGCCGTTGGCGGACTTCGCGTTTAGCGAAAACACACAATCCTCAATATGTGCCAGACACAAGATTCGCACATTCAGCGCCGAGTTGATAAGCGGAAAGATTATCATAGCGTGCACTAGCAATCTCAAGCCTGGTTCCAATAGTAAAGAAACTCTGATGCATTGGAACAAGAACGTTCGGGAACCTCATCAGGCGCTGGAGATTATCATGCAAAATACTATCATCCGGATTATTCCGCATCACTGGACATAATTTTAAGCTGTGGCAGTTATATTTGGTGACAAAGCGAGTATTTACGTGACATTTTCAGAATCGCATCATTAATAAATATAATTATTTTCAAAAATAATGTTTTACAACAATAATATGGTGTAGCATTCCATTCAGCTGAGCAGTTACATTTCTTTTCTTTTACATTGAAAGGTAATTTATCATGAGCAATGTACCAGTACCCGGAAACTATGTTTCTGAAGATAAGAATTTTACATTTAAAATCAGTTCGGCCGATTCCTCGAATGGCGTCATCAGCGGCGTGTATAACGCAAGCTATAGTCCTGTCGGCCCACTGACCGCCGAAGGCAATATCGGACACTATTCATGGGTATTTAACAAGGCCCAAGGCAAGGATGGCGTGGCGCCATTCGTTATCAGTTTCGGCGGAAGTGCTCGTCCTAACGGTCGGCCATATTGCATCAGCGATGCGTGGAACGGGGCATACCAGACCGACAATAGCATCCTTGCAGAAGGCGTTCGTTCATTCGTCAATCAAGATGGCGTGGTCCAGGTACGCAGCCTGGGTACCTTGCGTTTCGCAATCGGCTAATTAGCAGCGGCAGAACGAAATAAAGTAGTTATTTTATGTAACTGCTCAGCCAAGATAGACAATATCAGTCGCATAAAAAATCGTTATATTTAGTGATGATTAACTTACCACCCTATAGCAATTATTTCCAAAATAAAATATTCTCCATTGGCAGCTGATCAAGATGTGATATGCCTCTGACTCTTCTAAAGAATTCATAAGCAGAGTAAGCATCATTAACTGAAACGGAAGCACGGATATACCTGCCTCGATCTTGGCCAAGACTCATACCTTGGAGCAGTCCAGCGCCTGCAAGCCGAGCGCCTGAATTCTTCGTCCGCCATGCATTGCCGCTCAGCCCGCGCCAAGCGCAGCGCCTGCTGCAGAGTAAGCCGGATCACCTCTCCCCTCAAAAAAACGCTCTAAAGGTGCGATCTAGCACCTCGGCCGCCGTCGGTGCCGGCATTGGCGCCCCCTTTGCGCTGCAACGGCAACAGCAGCAATTGCTGGTCGTGCGCGATGCCTTAGGCCGAACCGACAGGAGTCCAGACCTCGCGGAGTAGATCGCCGCCAGTGGCAGGTCGAACGGCTCCAAATTCATGGCGCGCGCGATCAGGTTTGTGACGTTCCATACCTTTCCATCGGAACTGTATGTGTTATCAGCGACGAAACAGCCATCGATCTTCACGGCGGGGTATGCGCTCATGCTCGTATCACCTTCATCGCGTTGCCGCAGCCGGCCGAGCCCAAATAAGGCGCGAGCAACGTATCAACTGCCACGAAGCGCTCGCGTGCGTCAGTGGTGTTCTAGAAATACTCCGTTTCCAGTGGGCCAGTCTTGTCTTTTTTGATGGCGTTGGAACCAGTGTCGAGGTCGGGCAGCAGATCCTCGCCGCTGCCGGCGCGCACGGCCAGATCGATGCGGGCATTGACGATGTCCAGCGGCGCGATGGTGCTGGGCACGATGAAGCCGTCGACTGCCACGTTGTAACGCGGCCAGTCCAGCGCCTGGTGCTGATACACCCGGCGGCCGGCCCAGCGCGTGCGGTAGGTCGCCATGAACAGCGTAGCCCTGCGCAAGGCGAGCTCTTTATCGGCCTCGGTCAGCGCAGCCCAAGCGGTCAGGCCCAGGCTGGCGCAACGCGCATCAGCTGCGGCGACACTGGCATAGGATTCGGCTTCGGCCAGACCTGCGCCAGTTTCAATCGTAAGCATAAGAAATCCTACATTTTTAATAAATATTCAATTGCTGCAATTTAGAAAAAATTATCGTATAATTAATTTTCATATCTTTTTTGCATCAATATAAGGAAAATGATGAGCTTACATACAATTATCAAAATTGCACTTACGAACATTGCTTTGTGCGCCTCCTTCCACGTGCAAGCAACAACCTTTTCCAACGAGTTCAACTCTGGCGAATTAGGTTACTTGGGCGCAATAGGTGTGGTTACTTATGGAGAAACTTTCACTTCTCCGGGCGGAGTGCTGAACGATTTCACCCTCTATGCGTCTTCAGGTTACGGCACTTCAAATTATGGCACCGGCTATATCGGATTCGGGATTGCAGCATGGGACGGAACCAAAGCCGTCGGTCCCGCCTTGTACACGAGTGCTCCAATGCCATACAGTGGCAAAAATGCAGCATTTGAAGCAACTGGACTCAATCTGGCATTGCCACTTAATAAAGAATACGTAGCATACTTAACAGTTGCAGGCATCGAGAATCCAGTTTATTTCATTAGGCCGCAAGGATCCAACAACAATGGCGGTTTAACAGGGAACCACGTTTATTCGAATGCCAAGGATCCCCTTAACGCGAGTCAGCCTTGGGGTGTGGACAAGACGGTTTACATGAGATTTACGGCAAATTTCACAAATAACACCATTCCTATTCCTGAGCCAGAAACCTACGCCATGTTACTGGCCGGCTTGGGCATAGTCGGTTTCGCTGGCCGACGCAGGCTTAAGTCGGCTTGATGGTGACGGCCAAGATTTAATTCTTGGCCGCTTTAGCTGGCTTTTCGGCGGAGGCAGCAGCAACAGTGGCAGTAGCCGCAGCGCTCTTGGCGGCCTGAAGACTCACGGCTTCGTCGCGCAGGCGCTGGGCTTCGGCTTCGTTCGCTGCAGCCTGCTCCGCGTTGCAGGTCGCGGCAAGCTCATTTTCATGCGCCTGCTTGGCAACGCGCTCTTTCTCGGCTGCTAGCTCTCGTTCACGTTGCTGCAGGTCATCGTGCGCGGCCACCTTGTCCCAGTTGGCACCGGTGCCCAGCGCAGCATCGGATGGCGATTTGCCGCCTGAAGCTTCGTCCCAGGTGTAGCCCTTCAAGCCCAGGCCGAAGGTGTAGTCGACCTGCATCGTCGTTTCGATGCAATCTTTGCCGTTGGTCGTGTCGATGTTGCTGATGATGTCGGAACCATCGGTACCGACAGCAGCGCCCCTATTGACCTGCCTGGCCCAGTTAGCCACCCACTCACCCGCCGACATTGCCATGGCCGCCCTGTCAGGAGAAACGGTCGCTGGCGAAGCTTAGACAGGCGGAGGCAATGCTTCGCGAAACGGGCCTGTGCAGCCTTGAGGGGCGCGTGCTCCGCTTACAGGCGGGACGGCTGGCCGCTTATCGACACGAAACCACTGTCGGCTTCGAAGATACTGCGTTTCGAGATCCTTAATCTTCGCAAATTGTCCCAGAACCTCCCACCAACGAGTAAGACCTAAGTAGTCAGACGAAATTTATTGTGAAAGCAGTACCGAAACCTTTCATCAACGATTCCACTTCGGTCAGCAACTCGCTTCCTTTCAGCCCGACGAAACGGCGCCAGAAGTACTTGGCCTGTTTCCACAGGATCTCGATGCGATTCCGTTCCGAGCTGTAAGGCGGCAAGTAGTACAGAAACAGCCCCTGCGCCATCCATTTTCGTCGGCATTTCTCGATCTGCGGCCCTTTGTGAAATGACGCGTTGTCCACCACGACAATGCGCGGCACGGTATGGTCTTGCGCCGCGAGCTCATCGAAGAAACTGATCACGTCGTCGCGCACTGTCGGTCGACGTTGCGTTCGCCAGTACAGCGTATGGTCATGGCGCAGCGCACCGAGAACATTGACGTGCTCGCAATGCGACAGCGGCTCCACGCCACGCGTCTGTCCAATTGGCGACCAACCATGTTGATTTGCACCGAAAACTGACCCACTTAGCCGCATAATTTGCATCGAAAATTGACCCCCGTTTAGCACACAATCCTACTTATCTGAATGAGTAGGGGATCGGAGTGATTGACGTGGCATTACTAGGAATTATTAGGCGCTGGCATCTTCGCGACCAAGTCTCATTGAGGGAAATCGCGAAGCGCCTCGGCATTTCGCGCAACACCGTCCGGCGCTATCTGCGCTCGGAGACAACCGAGCCCGCCTATGCGGAGCGCCAATCGGCCAGCGCTATCGACCCATACGCTTTTGACCTCGCAGGCTGGCTCAAGACCGAAGCGGCCAAATCACGCAAGCAACGGCGCAGCCTAAAACAGCTTCACGAGGATCTAACGGAATTGGGGTTCAAGGGGTCTTACGACCGAGTGGCGGCGTTCGCCAGGCAATGGAGGGAGGGTCAAACAGAGTGGGTCAATTCGGCGCGCAAAAGAACACGCTGAGCGGCCTGCGCACGATCGACATGCGTTGCGGCGCGCTAGCCGCGCTGCAGGCACAGTACGCGCTGACGGGCGCTGGCGCCGGAACGGTATTCCTGCACCCGCGTAGCGGCAAGCCGTGGCAGGGAGACAAGCCCATTTACAACTGCTGGAAACGCATCATCAAGGCCAGTGGTGTGCGCTTCCGCAATCCCTATCAGACGCGCCATACTTTCGCCTCCAACCTGCTCATGCTTGGTGCGCTGCCGCTGTATGTCGCCACGCAAATGGGCCATGCAGACACGACCATGATAGTGCGCACCTACGGCAAGTGGATCGCCGCAGGCTTGGACCATGGACGTCGGGAACGGCTACTGCGCCTGTACGCGCAGACGAACCCGCTGCGGGCAGATGAATTCCCGAAATACAATTAAATATAGCTGGATATGAAAACGGCCGCAGGAAGCGGCCGTATCGTTTGGGGCTGGACAATGAACGAAAAACCCATTGCCCCAGATTTGCCCTAAGTTCGTATTCAGACCAGATGAGAAATCTTAAGTCATTGAATAGAAACGAATAATTTGGTGGGAAGTGCAAGTTTCGAACTTGCGACCCCTGCAGTGTGAATGCAGTGCTCTACCCCTGAGCTAACCTCCCGAAGCGAGGCGAATTATCGCATAGGTGCTGCGGCATCTGCAAGGGCTGGCGAGAGGAAATTTACCATACCCCCGCTTTTTCTCAGGCGGCCGCTGGCGGGGCCATGACGGCGGTCCAGATGCACTGGCCTTTGGCGGCCTTGTCGAGGCCGGCGATGGTGGCTTCGTGGGCGGCGAGTTCGTCGGCCGTGGCGCTCTGGAAGATGACTTCGGCCAGCGGCACGATTTCCAGGGCGGCGCCATCGGCGGCCACTTCCACTTCTTCTTCCATGCTCAGGCTGTTTTGCCCGCGCGTCATGGCCAGGTAGACGTCGGCCAGCAATTCCGAGTCAAGCAACGCGCCGTGCAGCTTGCGGTGGGCGTTCGAGACACCATAGCGGTCGCACAGGGCGTCCAGCGAGTTGCGCTTGCCCGGATGCATTTCCTTCGCCTGCACCAGGGTGTCGATCACGCCAACCACTTGCTCATGCACGGGCGGCAGGTTCAGACGCTTGAATTCCGCGTTCAGGAAGCCAATATCGAACGGGGCGTTGTGGATGATCAGTTCGGCGTCAGCGATGTAGGCACGAAACTCCTCGGCGATTTCCGCGAATTTCGGCTTGTCGCTGAGGAATTCCGTCGTCAATCCGTGGACGGCCAATGCGCCCTCTTCCGAGTCGCGCTCGGGATTGATGTAATGGTGGAAATTATTCCCCGTCAACATGCGGTTGTTCAGTTCGACCGCGCCGATCTCCAGGATGCGGTCGCCCGTGCGCGGGTTCAGGCCGGTGGTTTCAGTATCGAGAACAATTTGACGCATGGCGGATTCATTCGTAAAAGCAAAAAGCGAAGGGCACAGTATAGCAAACCTGTGCCCTGCGATTACAACTAGCGACCTTGGGTGTTCTTACGCGCGCACGGTTTCCACGCCCAGGTTGGCTAGCTGATCGGCCCGCTCGTTGCCCGGATGGCCATTGTGGCCGCGCACCCAGCGCCATTCCACTTCATGGACGGCCTGGGCCGCATCGAGGGCTTGCCACAGGTCGACGTTTTTCACGGGCGCCTTGGCCGCCGTTTTCCAGCCGCGCGCCTTCCAGCCGTGGATCCATTCGCTGATGCCCTTTTGCACGTACTGGCTATCGGTATACAGCACCACCTGGCAGGGACGTTTGAGCGCCGTCAAGGCTTCGATCACGGCCTTCAATTCCATGCGGTTATTCGTCGTATTGAGTTCCCCGCCGTAAATTTCTTTCTTGGCGCCATCGGCCACCATCAGCGCGCCCCAGCCGCCCGTGCCGGGATTGCCCTTGCATGCGCCATCGGCGTAAATCTCTACCTTATCTTCAAACTTAGCCATCTTGCTGTTCCCGCCTTTTATTCGTGACCGGTGCGCCTGCGGGCGCCGTCGCCGGTTTCTTGGTCCACGCCGGACCGATCAAACGCATCCCTTTGACGCGCTTGATCGCCTGCACTATATACACTGCGCCCAGATATGGCCACCAGCGCGCACCGGCCTTGTCCATGAAGGCGTTGCGGCGCAGCCATTTTTCTGTCCTGCAGGCAGGTGCGTAGCAGCCGAAGTAGCTTTGGCTGACGCCCATGTTGAGCAATTTTAACCAGTCTTTCATGCGCGGCATAGAGATCAGCTCGCCTGCCTGCGGCAGGTAATGGCGTCCCGTGACCCGTCCCAGCCCCTGGCGCATGCCCCACAGGCTGGCCGGATTGAAGCCGCAGACGATCACGCGCCCTTCCGGGATCAGCACGCGCTCGACCTCGCGCAAGACCTGGTGCGGCTCGGCGGCAAATTCGAGTACGTGCGGCAAGACCACCAGGTCCAGGCTTTGCGAGTCGAACGGCAACTCGTCGAAGGCCGACACGAGGGTCAAACGGCTCTCTTGTGACGGACGCGACGGCAGGCGCGCATCGAGCAACCATTTGTTCGGCATGCGGTTGGCCGCCAGCGCATCGAGCTGGGGCAAGCCGATCTGCACGGCATTAAAACCGAAGATATCGACCGTCAGACTGTCGAGGCATTGCTGCTCCCAGGCACGCACGTACAGACCGGCCGGCGTCTGCAGCCAGCCGTCAAGCGCTATAATGGATTTTTCGGATGCCACACTGTCCATTCAGTTTTCTCTTTTGCTCATGACACAATCCCCTGAACACGCTTTATCGGTACTTGCCGTGCCCGCCTTTGCCGACAATTACCTGTGGCTGATCCATGACGGCCGCCATGCCGCCGTGGTCGACCCCGGCGACGCGACGGCCATCCTCGATGCGCTGCAAGCCCATCAATTGACCTTATCCGCCATTTTACTCACGCATCACCACGCCGACCACACGGGTGGCGTGCCTGAATTGTTGCAGCATTTCGCCATCCCCGTCTTCGGCCCGCGCAATGAGGCTATCACAGCCATCACGGAACCGCTTGCCGAAGGCGATGTCGCCCATGTGCCCGAGCTGGGTTTGCAGATGAGCGTCATCGACGTGCCCGGCCACACGAAGGGGCATATTGCCTATGTGCGCCAGCGCGACGAGCGCAGCGGCGCACCGTGGCTGTTTTCCGGCGACACCCTGTTTGCGGGCGGCTGCGGCCGCCTGTTCGAAGGCACGCCGGGCCAGATGGCCGACTCGCTGGGCAAGCTGGCCGCCCTGCCCGACGATACCGAGGTATTTTGCGCGCATGAGTACACCTTGTCCAATCTGCGCTTCGCCAACGCTGTCGAGCCGGGCAATGTGGCCTTGCAGGAACGCATCGCCATCGACACGGAAAAGCGCCAGCAGGGTTTGTCGACCGTGCCGTCGACCATTGCCCTGGAAAAAGCCACGAATCCTTTCCTGCGCTATCGCGAACCGGCGATCTTGAGCAGCCTGAAGGTGGAAGGCAAGCTGGCGGCAGACGCCTCGCCCGTGGAAGCGTTTGCAGCCTTGCGAATGTGGAAGAATAATTTTTAAGCAAACTCTTCCACAATAAAAAATCCCGGCAGATGCTTAAGGCATCGCCGGGATTTTTTATGCTGCTATTTGATCAGGATCAGATTTCTTCGTACAGCGGCAAGGTCAGGAATTCGGCGAACGATTCCGACGTCGACATTTCCTCGAAAATCTGGCCGGCACGCACATAGGTCGGGCCGTTGCCGCCTGGCGCATCGCGCTGCACCTTGGCCAGCTCTTCCGGAATCATGGCGCGCACCATCTCGGCCGTTACCTTGCGGCCATCTTCCAGCACGCCCTTGCTGGAACGAATCCACTGCCACACTTGCGAGCGGCTGATCTCGGCCGTGGCCGCATCTTCCATCAGGTTGTGGATGGGCACGCAACCGTTGCCAGCCAGCCAGCTGCCCAGGTAGTGGATGCCCACATTGATGTTGTAGCGCAAGCCCGCTTCCGTAATCGGCGCTTCCGGCTGGAAGTTCAGCAGATCCGACGCTTTCACGTCGATGTCGGGACGCTGCTTCTCGATCTGGTTCGGCTTGTCGCCCAGCACTTTGGTGAATTCGCCCATGGCCAGTTCCACCAGGCCCGGATGGGCAACCCAGCCGCCGTCGTAGCCGTCGGTGGCATCGCGCGCCTTGTCGTTGCGCACGCCGCCCATGGCGATGTCGTTCTTTTCCGGATCGTTCTTGATCGGGATCAAGGCTGCCATGCCGCCAATGGCTGGTGCACCCCGCTTGTGGCAGGTTTTCAGCAGCAGCAAGGCGTAGGCGCGCATGAAGGGCGCCGTCATCGTGACTTTGGCGCGGTCGGCCAGGCAGAAATCCTTGTCCAGCTTGAATTTCTTGATGCACGAAAAGATGTAATCCCAGCGGCCCGCGTTCAGGCCCGAGCTGTGTTCTTTCAGTTCGTACAGAATTTCATCCATCTCGAAGGCCGCCAGGATGGTTTCGATCAGGACAGTCGCCTTGATCGTGCCTTGTGGCAAGCCCAATTCGTTTTGCGTCATGACGAAAATATCGTTCCACAGGCGCGCTTCCAGGTGCGATTCCATCTTCGGCAGGTAGAAGTACGGGCCGGCGCCGCGCGCCAGTTGTTCCTTGGCGTTATGGAACATGAACAGGGCGAAATCGAAGATGCCGCCGGAAATGCGCTTGCCATCGACCAGCACGTGCTTTTCATCAAGGTGCCAGCCGCGCGGGCGCACGACGAGTGTCGCGATCTTGTCGTTCAGCTTGTAGGACTTGCCATTTTGCTCCAGCGAAATCGTCTTGCGCACGGCATCGAACATATTGATCTGGCCCGTCAGCTGGTTATCCCAGTTTGGCGTGTTCGAATCCTCGAAGTCCGTCATGTAGCTGTCCGCGCCGGAATTGAAGGCGTTGATGACCATCTTGCGTTCGACGGGACCCGTGATTTCCACGCGGCGGCATTCCAGCGCCTTCGGGATCGGCGCGATCTTCCAGTCGCCGTCGCGGATATGCGCGGTTTCAGGCAGGAAATCAGGACGCTCGCCCGCGTCGAGGCGCTTGGCCCGTTCCACGCGCACGGCCAGCAACTGCTGGCGGCGCGGTTCGAATGCACGCGTCAGCTTGGCCACCAGGGCCAGTGCGGCCGGGGTCAGGATCTGTTCGTAGCCGGGCTGGATTTCCCCCGTGATTTGCATGCCTTCTGGAAGTGCGATCGTGTTCTGCGTCATGAAGTTCTCCGGTTTTTAATAAATATAAGCAAAGGTAATCTGGTGATCCAAGTATAAGCCGAACGACTGCGCTGGCAAGCTGGGCAGAGGCGCAAAAACACTCTGCCTGGCGGCGCGTTTGTTCTATAGTATTGCACTATAAGGCATGGAAACGAGATTAAAAATCACTTCATCTATGCGTTTTTATCACAAGTGACGGCATCGCGGGAGCACGACATGGGACAGTTCAGACAAATATCGACCTTCGTGGAAGTGGTGGCCAAGGGCAGCCTGTCGGCGGCCGCGCGCGCGGAAGGCATCGCCCCGGCCATGATAGGGCGGCGCCTCGATGCACTGGAGCAGCGCCTCGGCGTCAAATTGCTGCAGCGTACGACGCGCAAGCTGGCGCTGACGAATGAAGGCGCCGCCTTCCTGGAAGATTGCCAGCGCATCCTCGGCGAACTGGAAGAAGCTGAAGCGGCCGTGGCCGTGCGCAGCGTCAAAGCCAGCGGCCATTTGCTCATTTCCGCGCCGGCAGGCTTCGGCCGCCAGCACGTGGCGCCATTAATCCCCTCCTTTGTCGCCGAGCACCGCGACGTGACGGTGTCGCTGCACCTGAACGACCGCCTCGTCGACCTGATCGGCGAAGGCATCGACGTGGCTATCCGCATCGCCAGCCTGTCCGATTCCTCGCTCGTGAGCACCAAACTGGCGGACAACCAGCGCGTGCTCGTCGGTTCACCCGCCTATCTGAAACGGGCGGGCACGCCGCGCATCCCGGCCGACCTGGCCAAGCACAATTGCCTGGCGATCAGCAGCGAAGGCAGCCAGCGGGGCTGGACCTTCCGCGAAAACGGCAAGAATGTGATTTTAAAGGTGGCAGGCAATATGGTATGCAACGACGGCGAAGTGCTGCACGACTGGGCGCTCGCCGGCAAGGGACTGGCGTGGCGCTCGATGTGGGAAGTGGGCGCGGAGATCGCCTCGGGCCAGTTGGTGACGGTACTGGACCAGTTCGCCGCGCCGGGCAATGACATTTATGCCGTGTTCGCCCAGCGCCGCCACTTGCCGCTGCGCATACGGGCGTTTGTGGATTTTCTAAGGCACTCGTACTCACAGCCTGACTACTGGCGTGAGCGGGCTATTTGAGGACGCCCAATCAGACCTACTGCGCGGCGCGCTTTGCAGCCGGCGATGCTCACCGTACTAAAGTACGGTTGCGCTTCTCGGCCACAAATCACTGCCGCTCGCTACGGGCTGATTGGGCGCAGTGAAGGTCCAGGCGTAGGTCGGCTTAGCGTAAGCCGACCTACGCGGCGACGCAAGCACGCCAAAAGAACGCACAGCCGACGCAAAATCGATGCCTCACGGAAATTCAGGCGAAAAAAAATCCTCGGAGACCGAGGATTTCTTTATTTCGTTTGATCCAGCGTATTAGATTGGCTGAATGTTCGAAGCTTGCTTGCCTTTAGGGCCAGCGGTCACTTCAAAAGAAACGCGTTGGTTCTCTTGCAGGGACTTGAAGCCGTTCGACTGGATAGCCGAGAAGTGAGCGAACAGATCTTCGCCGCCTTCGTCAGGGGTAATAAAGCCGAAACCCTTCGAATCATTGAACCATTTTACGATGCCAGTTGCCATTACAATTTCCTATTTCAGTTAAGTTGGGCTTGCGCCCGTTATATCGTTTGAAGCAAGAAAGAAATGACAGACAAACTGCACTACTACCTCGAATCCAACGATGCCCAATTATACCAACAAAACTGAGAAAAACCATTCTTTCGCAAAATAAACTTGCGAACACTACTTTAATAGCCAAATCCCCGTCTTGCGGCGCCCTGTACCAGCGGCATGGACACACTATATCCTAATCTGCGACGCGGGTGCTTTGCGTTGCATCAAATGAATCATTGCAACCACATTACTATGACGCGGTCACTCACGCGGTGAAGTGAGTGGCGGCCGCATCGCGCCCTGCCCAGTCCAATAGCGCCACCACTTGCGCCCGCACGGCGGGCCATTCCGCCACCGCTTGCGCAGGGGCATTGAGCATGGCACGCACCAACTGCTCGATGCGCCGGCATTCCTGGCCCAGCGCGGCAAAGCCAAAGGTAGCGGCAGAGCCGGCCACCGCGTGCAGCGCACGGTGCAGCTCCGTCAAGGGTTCCAGGCGGGGGCCTTCGCTGTCGCAGCGGCCGCTTGCCTGCGTGATCGCCTGCAACAGGGCCGGCACGCCAGCCGCATATTTTTCATTCAGGGCACGCAAACGCGCGCGGAAATCCGGATCGATCAAGGTTGCCATCGCAATACTCGCCTGACGTGGATTACTTGGTGCCGAAGATACGGTCGCCGGCGTCGCCCAGGCCTGGCACGATGTAGGCGTGGTCATCGAGGTGCGAATCGAGCGAGGCGCAGAACATCTTGACGTTCGGATGCGCATTCTGGAACACGGTCACGCCTTCCGGTGCGGCAACCAGGGCCAGGAAGATGATCTGCTCATCCGTCACGCCCCGTTTTTTCAGCACATCGACGGCATACACGGCCGAATTGCCGGTCGCTACCATCGGGTCGCACAGGATAAAGGTACGCTCGTTCAGGTCAGGCAGGCGCACCAGGTACTCCACGGGCATATGCGTGGCCGGGTCGCGGTACACGCCGATGTGTCCCACGCGTGCCGATGGCACCAGGTTCAGCAAGCCATCGCTCATGCCGATGCCGGCGCGCAGGATGGGCACGATGGCCAGTTTCTTACCAGCAATGACAGGCGCATCGATGGTGACCAGCGGGGTCTTGATTTCGCGCGTGGTCAGCGGCAGGTCGCGCGTGATTTCATAGCCCATCAGCAAAGTGATTTCCTTGAGCAGCTCGCGGAAGGTGCGCGTCGACGTGTCGTGCTCGCGCATGTGGCTCAGTTTGTGCTGGATCAAAGGGTGATCGGTAATGAACAAATTCGGGAAGCGTGGATCTTGTTTCATCTTGTTTTTCTTTCTCTGTAGCTGGCGCGGCGGCAAGCCTGGGCCGCAAGCGCGCTGTGTATCGATAAAATGATGGATTGCAGCATTATCCCAGCCCCCAGCCCGCCTGTGGCCGGAATTTTCGAAATAATCGGATTTATTGAAATCAATACTCGCGCAGCGCGCGCGCCAGGATGGCCTTGCAATCGGTGCCGGCCGGCAAGCGGCCATACACGCCGCCCGGCGCTTGCACCAGCCGCGACTGCAGGAACGCTTGCGCAACAAACGGTGGCGCATGGCGCAGCAGCAAGCCGGCCTGCACGGCCAGCACGATGCGTTCGGATAATTGCCGGGCGCCAAATTCATCCGTTTGCGGCCCGTCCAGGTCGGCCAGCAGCCGCGCGCGGTAGCCCGCGAAAATGGCATCGTCATCGCCGGCCAGCGCCAGCTCGACAGCCAGGGCGTCGCGCGCGGCCGGCGACTTGCCGAAGGCGCGCAAGACGTCAAGGCACATGACGTTGCCCGAGCCTTCCCAGATCGAGTTGACGGGCAGCTCTCTATATAAACGCGCCAGCGGCGCGTCTTCCACATAGCCGGTGCCGCCCAGCACTTCCATCGCTTCAAAGCCGAAACCGGGACCGCGTTTGCAGATCCAGTACTTGCCGGCCGGCGTGAGCACGCGCGCCAGCATGGCTTGCCCTGCATCCTCCTTTTCATCGAAGCAGCGGGCCAGGCGCAGTGCAAAGGCCGTGGCAGCTTCCGATTCCAGCGCCAGGTCGGCCAGCACGTTCTGCATCAGCGGCTGTTCGGCCAGCGGCTTGCCGAACACGGCCCGCTGGCGCGCGTGGTGCAGCGCCTGCGTCAGGGCGGCGCGCATGATACCGGTGCTGCCCAGCACGCAATCAAGGCGCGTGTGGCTGGCCATTTCCAGGATGGTGGGTATGCCCCGCCCCGCCTGCCCTACCAGCCAGCCGTAGGCATTGGTGAACTCCACTTCCGACGAGGCATTCGAGCGGTTGCCCAGCTTATCCTTCAGGCGCTGCACGCGGATGGCGTTGCGGCTGCCGTCGGGCAGGTAGCGGGGCAGGAAGAAGCACGACAATCCCCCCTCGTCCGCCTGCGCCAGGATCAGATGGGCGTCGCACTGGGGCGCCGAGAAAAACCATTTGTGGCCGACGATGCGCCAGGCGCCGGCAGCCTCGCCGCCGAACAGGGTACGCGCCTCGGCCGGCGGCACCTGCGTCGCGCGCGTGGTATTGCTGCGCACGTCCGAGCCGCCCTGCTTTTCCGTCATGCCCATGCCGACCAGGGCGCCCCGCTTCTGCTCCACGGGCAGGGAGCGGGGATCGTAGTCGCGCGAGAGGATTTTCGGCAGCCAGCGCTGCGCGATTTGCGGCAGCTCAAGGGCCTGGCGCAAGGCCGGCACCGAGGCATACGTCATCGTCACGGGACACTGCGTGCCGTTTTCCACCTGTCCCACTAATAGATAGGCCGCCGCGCGCGCCACCTGGGCGCCGGGACCGGGCGAGGCCCAGGGCGAAGCATGCGCGCCGGCGCCCACGAGGATGGCCATCAGTTCATGCCAGGCCGGATGGAACAGCACCTCGTCGATGCGGCGCCCGGCCCGGTCGAACTGCTGCAGCTCGGGCGTGTGGATATTCGCCAGGCGCGCCAGCGCATAGGTTTCGGCGCGGCCCAGCTTTTCGCCCAGCGCGTCGAGCTCCTGCAGCGCCGCGCCGCCGCCCTCGCGCAGCAGCGCTTCGATCAGCGCCGGGTCGCAGGCGAACAGATTGACGTTTTCAAAGGGCGTGGCCTGGTTGAAAACTTCATGCGTGTCAAAGGCATTCATGGGAGCCCCCCGCGATTTGTTATCATGGCGCCCTTGCCGTCGCTGGCGCACCGTCAATACCGTCTGCCAGCCAGACTAGCGCAAAGCGCATGGCGGGGCAAGCGCGCCAGTGGAAGCAGGCGCAGATAAATGTTTCCATGTGGAATGAAAATGCCTGCATGTGTCGCGCGGCATGATTTTTTTCATGGAAGGCAGGAATATTTACAAAACCTGAAGCAATGTTGCTCTATTTCATGTAATCGGGTGCTTTTCAATGATACATTTCGTGTGGATCGCGTTCCGATAGCCGCCCTTTCGGCCCCTATGGCACGCGTCATGCACGATGCACTCTTTCCGTTGGCGCCCCGCCCTGCAGCGAGCGCCGGCACTGATAACAAAAAAGGTAAAAGCCAGCACGATGTTTTCCAGTACCCCATCCGCCGCCCACCGCGAGGCTCGTCACGAGTTGGACAACCTCATGGAAGAGGCAGGCGACGTCGTGTTCAGGCTCGATACGGACGGCCTGATCCTGTTCGCCAGCAAGCGCGCGGCCACCCTGTTTGGCGCACCTTCGGGCCTGTCCGGCCATTTGCTGCTGCCGCTGGCCGCCGAAGCATCGCGTGCGGCGCTGCAAGCGGCGCTGGAAGACGCCCTGGAAGAACCGGGCCGCCTGGAAGTGCGGCTGCAAACGCCGGATCAGGAAATCTGGTTCGAACTGCGCCTGTCTTCTTATATGAACGCGGCCGGCGTGGCCGAACTGCTGGTGGTCGGGCGCGACACGTCGGCCCAGCACAATACGGAAGAACGGCTGCGCCACATGGCTACGCACGATGCGCTCACGGGCTTGCCGAACCGCTTGCTGCTGTCGGACCGCATCCGCATGGTGATCGCCCAGGCCGCGCGTTCGGGCCAGGGCTTTTCCGTCGCCACCATCGGCCTCGATGGTTTTAAAAAGGTCAACGATGGCCTGGGACACCCGGTCGGCGACGCCGTGCTGCGCCTGGCCGCGGCGCGCCTGCGCAAGACCCTGCGCGACAGCGACACCCTGGCCCGCGTGGGCGGCGATGAATTCGTCGCCGTGCTGCCAGGCAGCGCCACGGACGCGCAGATCAAGCTGGTGACGGGCCGCCTGCTGGCCACCCTGCAGGCGCCGTTCGAAGTCGATGGCCACACGATCTACGTGGGCGCCTCCGTCGGCGTGGCTATCTATCCGCTGCACGCGGAAGATGAAGTGCGCCTGGTGGCGCTGGCCGATGCGGCCATGTCGCGCGCCAAGGAAACGGGCAAGGCCCGCTGCCTGGTCTACAGCCCGCGCCTGAATGGCCCGTCGGAACACGATATTTCGCTGGAAGCGGCCATGTTCCAGGCCGTGCGTGAAGGCGAGTTCTTACTCTTTTACCAGCCCATCGTCGATGCGCACACGCGGCAAATCCAGGGTTTCGAAACCCTGATGCGCTGGAAGCACCCGACCCTGGGCCTGGTGCCGCCCGTGCGCTTCATCCCGATTGCCGAAGCCAATGGCCTGATCAACCTGCTGGGCGCCTGGGCGCTGAAAGCGGCCTGCGTGCAGCTCAAGCAATTCCAGGAAGTAGCCAAGCGGCCGCTGTACATCTCCGTCAACATCAGCCCGCGCCAGTTCCGCAACGACAAATTCCTCGACGTGCTCGATGACGCCATCGCGTTTTCGGGGCTGTCCGGCGAACACCTGGTGCTGGAAATTACGGAAGGCACCCTGATGATCGACCCCGTGCATGCGGAAACCATCCTCGTCAAGATGACGGAGCGCCGCGCGCGCATCGCCATCGACGATTTCGGCACCGGCTATTCCTCGCTCGCGTATCTGAAGCGCTTCCCCATTTCCGTGCTGAAGATCGACCGCACCTTCATCAAGGACTTGCCAGAATCGAGCAAGGATGCGGCCATCTGCAACACCATTCTCGACCTGGCCAAGCATTTGAACCTGTCCGTGGTGGCCGAAGGCGTGGAAACCGAAGAGCAGATGCACTTCATGGAGTCGCGCGGCTGCCAGTATGTGCAAGGCTACCTGACGGGCAAACCGATGCCCGCCCACGCCGCGCTATCGGCCTTGAGCGACAAAACCTATGCGGCGCTGGTGCCTGCGCCGTCTGCCAATGAACCGCGCGGAGGGGTGCAATGAATCCAGGTCATTTCACGGCGCCGACACAGCTCGGCAAAAACACCCTGGACCTGCTGTGGGCGCGCACGCGCCAGCAGGGCGACATGCCCGGCTTCGCGAAAGCCATCAGCGCCATCCTGGGCGCCATGCGCGGCGAGGACGACCACGAATTCGACATCACGCAAACGGTGCTGTCCGACCCTGTCCTCACGCACAAGGTGCTGCGGCTGGCCAACAGCGGCATGTATTCGGCCTTCGGCCAGCGCGTCAACACGGTCTCGAAGGCCGTGCTGGTGCTGGGCATCGACGCCATCGGCCACCTGGCGCTGGGCCTGAAACTGATCGAGGAACTGTCGCAGGCGTCGCCCGATTCCGTCAGCGCCCACGTGGAAATGGAAAAGGCCGTGCTGGCCGGGATGGTGGCGCAGCAGGTGGCCACCAGCGCCGGCAGCCTGCAGGCGGAGCAGGCCGTCGTCTGCTCGATGCTGCACACCCTGGGCCGCATGATGGTGACGTTCTACATGACGGACTTCTGGGCGCGCATGCAGGCGCATGCGGGTCCGGGCAACGAGGCGGCCGCCGCGCGCGAAATCCTCGGCCTGTCTCTGCCGGAAGTGGGCTATGCCACGGCCGCCCACTGGGGCTTGCCGCAGCACCTGATCAACGGCATGCGTCCGATGGACCCGTCGCCGGACAATTCTCCCGTCAGCGGCGCCGACTGGATGGCCGGACTGTCAACGATGGCGGCGCGCTGCGCCGACTCGCTGTGGCATGACGATGCTGCCGGCGCGGCGCAAGTGCACGCGCTGATCGACGACTACGCGGGCACCCTGGGTATCACCGCGACGGACCTGGTGGTGGCGGTGGACAAGGCCAAGGCGATGGCGGCGGCCGATCTGTCGATCGCGCCCCTGTCGAAACCGGCCGAACGGCGCGCGCGCCAGCTGGCCTCGACACGCATGCGCGCCGAAGGCAACCGTGTGCTGATCGGCGGCCTGGCCGACCTGCGCGGCGCCATCGGCAGCGCCAGTCCGGGCCAGATGGTCTCGATGGCGCTTGAAACGCTGCACCAGGGCTTCGATTTTTCGCGCTCGGTGGCGTTCGTGCGCAACCACAGGGATCATTTGTATTCGGCGCGCATCAGCATGGGCGAAGGCATGGCCGACCTGCAGGACCTGATGGTGTTTGGCGATGCGTATGAACCGAACGTCTTCCACGCGGCCCTCAACAGCGACCGCGTGATCTTCATCGACAACGCGCGCGACCCGAAATTTGCCGCCAAGCTGCCGCAATGGTGGAAAGCGACATTGTCGGAAGCGCGCAGCTTCGTCGTGCTGCCCCTGTCGGCCAACGGCCACCCAACGGGATTTTTATATGGCGACTGGGACGACAGCTTCCCGCCGATTCAATTGAATCAGACGGAATTCAACCTGATCAACGATATCCGGGCGTTATTGGTGCAGTCTGTGGAGATGCGCCATCAATTGGAATTGGTGGCGAATAAGGTGGCATGAGAACACCTGACCAAACCTACTGCGCGTCGGTATAGGCGGCCTGCGATGCTCACCGTACCTTCGTACGGTTGCGCTTCTTAGCCACCTCTCCCTTCCGCTCGCTACGGTTTTGTCAGGTGTCGCAAGCGTCTTTGTTAAGCGACAAAATTAATCATTTCAACTTCGGCGTACTCACCGACACATCGCCGCATTGCGCGCGGTGCATCAGGGCGTGGTCGATCAGCACCAGGGCCAGCATGGCTTCGGCGATCGGCGTGGCGCGGATGCCCACGCACGGGTCGTGGCGGCCGAAGGTTTCGACCATCACGGGATTGCCTTCCTTATCGATCGAGCGGCGCGGCGTGCGGATCGACGACGTCGGCTTGATGGCGATCGAGACTTTGACATCCTGCCCCGTCGAAATACCGCCCAGTACGCCGCCGGCGTTATTGCCGATAAAGCCTTCCGGCGTCAGTTCGTCGCCGTGCTCGGAACCTTTTTGCGCCACCGAATCGAAACCGGCGCCGATTTCCACGCCCTTGACAGCATTGATGCCCATCATGGCGTAGGCGATGTCGGCGTCGAGCTTGTCGTAGATGGGCTGGCCCAGGCCGACAGGCACGTTTTGCGCGATCACGTCGATGCGCGCGCCGATGGAATCGCCGTCGCGGCGCAACTGGTCCATGGCATCTTCCATGCGCGCGATCAGGTCCGCGTCGCCGCTGGCGGCGAAGAACGGGTTCGCATGCACGTGCTCCCACGACTGGAACGGCACGGGAATGTCGCCCAGCTGGCTCATGCAGCCCTTGAAGGTGGTGCCGTACTGCTGCAGCAGCCATTTCTTGGCGATCGCCGCTGCGCCGACCACGGGCGCCGTCAGGCGCGCCGAGGAGCGCCCGCCGCCGCGCGGATCGCGCACGCCGTATTTATGCCAGTAGGTGTAGTCGGCATGGCCAGGGCGGAAGCTTTCCGCGATATTGCCGTAATCCTTGCTGCGCTGGTCTTCATTGCGGATCAGCAGCGCGATGGGCGTACCCGTCGTCACGCCCTGGTACACGCCGGACAGAATCTCGACCGTATCGGATTCCTGGCGCTGCGTCACGTGGCGCGACGTGCCCGGCTTGCGGCGGTCCAGCTCGGGCTGGATATCGGCTTCCGACAGGACCAATCCCGGAGGACAGCCATCGATCACGCAGCCGATGGCCGGGCCATGCGATTCGCCGAAAGTGGTAACAGTAAACAGCTTGCCAAAAGAATTGCCGGACATAGTAGGAAGTGTGAGGACTGGAAAACTCAATTCTACCAGCCTGCGGGGCATGCCATGCCGCTAATGCCCCGCCAGGGACCGATATTCCCCCACCCGCCTCGCCATTTTAAAATCCCGCGTATTTTTTCATATAAAAAATACCAAATATGAGTTGCAATCATGCAATACAAGAAATATTGCTCGACGGAATAGACTTAAAAAAACATTTTGCTTATTAAATAGCTATATACTTGGATCAAAGCGCGCCACACAATACTGGTTATCAAACCGGATTTGGACTGCGCCGAGAGCACGTCACAAATGCCCAGGGCTAGGCGTCGTTGCCGAAGACAGTACGCAAGTACAGTACGGTAAAGGCAACGCAACAACGCCATGGGCTTTTGCGACGCGCTCGTAAAAAATATCGAGTCATCCTGGAGAAGCTATACATGCCCGCACCGATCATCCCCCTTGACGCCAACAAGGACGATCACGACGACCTGGTATTCCTCGATGAGCAACCAGCGCCGCCGCTGGCCGTCGCACCGCGCAGCGTCTGGCGGGTGATGATCATCGACGACGATGAAGACGTCCACTCCACCACCACTTTCGCCCTGGGCAACCTGGAAATGCAGCACCGCCCGCTGGAATTCGTGCATGCGTATTCAGCCGGCCAGGCGCGCGAACTGCTCAAGCATGAAGACGACATCGCCGTCATCCTGCTCGACGTGGTGATGGAACAGGATGACGCGGGCCTGCACCTGGTGCGCTACATCCGCGAAACCCTGAAAATGACGGACGTGCGCATCATCCTGCGCACGGGCCAGCCCGGCTACGCCCCGGAAATCGACGCCATCCGCGATTTCGACATCAACGACTACAAGACCAAGTCCGAACTGACGCGCATCAAGCTGTTTACGACGGTGACGGCCGCCATCCGCTCGTACGAGCAGATCCGTTCGATCAGCAGCAGCCGGCGCGGCCTGGACCGTATCGTCCACGCCAGCACGCAGCTGATGGCGCTGCACGGCGTGCAGAACTTCTCGGCCGGCGTGCTGGCGCAGATCGCCGACCTGCTGGGCATCCGCGCCGACGGCGTGCTGTGCGTGCAGGACTTGCAGGACAATGGCGCACGGGAACTGCTCGTTTCGGCCTGCACGGGCAGCTTTTCCAGCTTGCCGCACAGCGCCCTGTGCGGCCTGCAAAACCCGCGCGTGATGGCCGCCATCGAGCACACCCTGGCGCAGCGGCGCAATGTGTACGCGCACGACTACGCCACCCTGTACTTCGCGGGCAAGGCCAGCCGCGACGCGGCCGCCTACCTGGTGCTGCCGCGCCCCCTGTCGGCCATCGATGAAAGCCTGCTGGAAGTCTTCTGCAGCAATGTCGCCGTGGGCCTGGACAACGTCGAGCTGGTGTCGCACCTGCACAACGCCGCCTTCTACGATCAATTGTCGAAGCTGCCCAACCGCACGCGCCTGGTGGAAATCCTCGACGCCACCCTGGCCGGCCCCGCGCGCGACGACGCCACCCTGTCGCTGGTGGACCTCGACCATTTTGCCGAAACCAACGACGCGCTGGGACACCAGTTCGGCGACATGCTGCTGGTGGCCGTGGCGGGACGCCTGCAAACCCAGCTGGGCCCGCAACTGACGGTGGCGCGCCTCGGCGGCGACATCTTCTGCGTGCTGGGCGACTCGTCGCAAGTCAATCCGACCAAGATCCTGGCCCTGTTCCAGGCGCCGTTCAGCATCGATGGCCAGGACGTGCAATTGTCCGCCACCCTGGGCCTGGTGCGGCTGGGCGAACACGCGGGCACGGGCGCCGATGCGCTGAAGGATGCCGATATCGCCCTGAAACGGGCGAAAAGCCAGCAGCGCGCCGGGCATTTCTACTTCTCGCGCAGCATGGGCATCGAAATCCGCGAACGAGTGCGCATGATGCACGCGCTGCGCACGGCTTTCAGCCAGGGCCAGCTGTTTGTCGTGTATCAGCCGCAGATCGACCTGACCACGCGCCGCCCCGTGGGCGCCGAAGCGCTGCTGCGCTGGCAGACGCCGGACGGCAAATTCATCTCGCCCGACCGCTTCATCCCGATTGCCGAGTATTCGGGCATCATCATCGACCTCGGCGAATGGGTGCTGCGCACGGCGTGCCGCGAACTGGTGCTGCTGCGCGAGCAGGGCCACCGCAACTTCGTCATGTCCGTCAACGTGTCGCAAGTGCAGTTCCGCCACCCGCTGTTCCTGGAAATGCTGCGCGCGGCGCTGGAAGAGACGCAGGCGCCGCCCGAATTCATCGAGCTGGAAATCACGGAATCGATGGCCATGGAAGAGCCCGATTTATTGATCAAGATGTTGTGGCAGATCAAGCAAACGGGTGTGAGCATCGCCATCGACGACTTCGGCACAGGTTTTTCCTCGCTGTCCTATTTGCAGCGCCTGCAAGTCGACCGCCTGAAGATCGACCGCGCCTTCGTCACCGAGATCACGGGTTCCGCGCGCGGCAGCAGCATCGCCGAAATGGTCATCCAGCTGGGCCGCAACCTGGGCCTGGCCGTGATCGCGGAAGGCGTGGAAGACGAGCGGCAGGCGCAAATTTTGCAGGCGCTGGGCTGCCCCATGGCGCAAGGGTTCCTGTTCGCCCGCCCGATGACGGCCACGGCGCTGGGTACCTGGCTGAACAACGAAGCGCTGCAGGGCGCGGCATAGACGTCACATTGCATACGCAATGCAAAACGCCGGCAGTTGCCGGCGTTGTTTTTACTGGATGAGCGAAGCTTAATCAGTGGTTTCGGCCGGCCAGTCGCGGATATACGCTTTCAGCATCTGGTTTTCAAAGCTTTGCGCTTCGAGCACGGCGCGCGCCACGTCGTAGAAGGAAATGACGCCCAGCAAGGTCTTGGCGTTCATGACGGGCAGGTAGCGCGCGTGTTTTTCCAGCATGATGCGGCGCACTTCGTTGACTTCCGTATCCGGGGTCACGGTGATCGGGTGGTCATCCATGTGCTTGCGCACGGTGCCGCCGCCGATCTGGCCCGCGTTTTCATGCAGCGCGTTGAGTACTTCGCGGAAGGTCAGCATGCCGACCAGGTCGCCAAATTCCATGACCACCAGCGAACCGATGTCCTTTTCAGCCATGGTATTGGCCGCGTCAAGCAGGGGCTGGTCAGGCGTGACCGTGTAGAGGATATTGCCCTTGACTTGGAGAATTTCAGATACTTTCATATTGGCCGTCCTGTCCGCGTGATTGGTATTTTAGTTATTCTAGCCCTTACTGCGACTGTAGCCTATGCCTGCGGAAAAATCCAGCCTTGCGCGCAATCAAATCGAGGGGGATTGCGCGCACCTTTTCGTTACGCTCTGCGGCGGAACCAGCCGGCGATGGACAGGCGTTCGCGCGCTGTCGGCAACACTTCGTGCAGCATCTCGCCCGACATGAACATGGCCATGCGTCCCGCTTGCGGCAAGACGTCCACCACGGGCCCGCCTTGCGGGTGCAGGCGCAGGGCGCCGCCGTGCTCTGGCAGCCAGTCGTCGTTCAGGTACAGCACGACGGACACGGTGCGCTTGTCGTCATCGCGGAAACGGTCCAGATGGGCACGGTAAAAGGCGCCCGGTGCATACAGGGCGAAATGGCTTTCGTACTCTTCCAGCCCCAGGAACAGCTCGCGGTTGAGCACGCAGCGCAGCGCTTCCATGTGTTCCAGGTAGCGGTCGCATGCCGCTGAGCGGCCCGTTTCCAGCCATTCGATATGGTCGCCGCGGATGTCCGGCTGCAGCAGCGGTGCATGGCCGCTGCCCACGCCGGCCCCCTTCATCTTGCCGCTGAGCATGGATTGCACGCATTCGGCGGCCAACTGGCGGCTCAGTTCAGGGGAGATGAAATGCTCTTGCATGAGCCAGCCTGCGTGGCACAGGCCGTCGACGATAGAAGGTCCGGGTACGGCAAGGGCGCCGTCGAACGATATTGCGGGCATAAAATCTTTCCTGGTGGACATGCGATGAGAGTTCGCCTGAAGCCCAGGATTTCGCTGGAACGTAGCGGCCTTCCCTGCGGCGCGGCGCACGCGCACAAGTCAAACAGCCCGAATATCGCTGATCCGGTATCCTACCACCGCCGCACCGTGCCGGTCACTTTTTTTACACTGCAGGTTACACGCGCGGCCCGCCAGCACGGCGCCATGCGCCCTGCACAGGAGCCCTTTTGCTCAGCTGCAAATCAGGTTACGATCTTGCCACTATAAAACTTGGCGGAGACACCATGAGCGGCCCGAAATACCCCGGTTTCGATACTTTATCCCTGCATGCGGGCGCGGCGCCCGACCCGGCCACGGGCGCGCGCGCCACGCCCATCCATTTCACGTCCTCGTTTGCCTTCAAGAGTTCGGAACACGCGGCTTCGCTGTTCAATATGGAGCGGGCCGGCCACGTGTACTCGCGCATCTCGAATCCCACCAATGCCGTGCTGGAAGAGCGCATCGCCGCCCTCGAAGGGGGCGTGGCCGGCATCGCCACGGCCAGCGGCCAGGCCGCCATGCACCTTGGCTTATGTACCATCGCGGGCGCCGGATCGCACGTCGTGGCCTCGCGCGCCCTGTACGGCGGCTCGCACAACCTGCTGGCCTACACCTTGAAACGCTTCGGCATCGAGACGACCTTCGTCGACCCGCGCGACGTGGACGCCTGGCGCGCCGCCATCCGGCCCTCTACCCGCGTGCTGTTTGCGGAAACCCTGGGCAATCCCGGCCTCGACGTGCTGAACATCCCCCAGATTGCCTCCCTGGCGCACGAACACCAGCTGCCGCTGATGCTCGATTCGACGTTTACCACCCCGTATCTGCTGCGCCCCTTCGAGCATGGCGCCGACCTGGTGTTCCACTCGGCCACCAAATTCCTGTGCGGGCATGGCACGGCCATCGGCGGCTTGCTCGTCGATGGCGGCACCTTCGACTGGCAGGCGGCATACGACAAGACGGGGCGTTTCGCCGAACTGTGCGAGCCGTATGACGGCTTCCATGGCATGGTCTTCGCCGAGGAATCGACGGTGGCGCCGTTCGCCCTGCGCGCGCGGCGCGAAGGCTTGCGCGATTTCGGCGCCGTCATGAGCCCGCACAATGCCTTCGCCATCCTGCAAGGCATCGAAACCCTGGGCTTGCGCATGGATCGCCACGTGGCCAACACGCGCAAGGTGATCGATTTTCTGCTGGCCAATCCAGCCGTCGAATCCGTGTCCTACCCCGAACTGCCGTCGCATCCCGACTATGAGCTGGCGAAAACCCTGCTGCCGAAAGGCGCGGGCGGCGTCTTCACCTTCAGGCTGCGCGGCGACCGCGCGGCCGGCCAGCGCTTTGTCGACAGCCTGAAGATCTTCTCGCACCTGGCCAACGTGGGCGACGCCAAGTCGCTCGTCATCCACCCCGCCTCCACCACGCATTTCCGCGTGCCCGACGATCAACTCGAACAGGCGGGCATCACGCAGGGCACCATGCGTCTGTCAGTCGGCCTGGAAGACGCGGATGATTTGATCGAAGACCTGGCCCGTGGCCTGAAACTGTCGCAGAAAGGCGCCTGAGATGCTGCTCACCATCGAGAACACCACGGCTTACTGCTACACGGGCGGCAAACCATTCAACCCGGGCCAGCCGACGGCCGTCTTCATCCACGGCGCGCAGAATGACCATTCCGTGTGGGCCCTGCAGACGCGCTATTTTGCCCACCACGGCTGGAACGTGCTGGCCGTCGATTTGCCGGGCCACGGCCGCAGCCTGGGCGCGGCGAAAACCACGGTGGAAGAGCTGGCGCGCTGGATACTGGCCGTGCTGGATGCGGCCGGCGCGGCCAGGGCCATGCTGATCGGCCACAGCATGGGTTCATTGATCGCGCTGGAAGCAGCATTCCTGGCGCCCGGGCGTGTCAGCCACCTGGCCATGCTGGGCTCCACCTACCCGATGAAGGTCTCGCCGGCCCTTCTGGAAACGTCACTCAACGATGAACAGGCAGCCATCGACATGGTCAATATCTGGTCGCACTCGTCGATCGCGCAAAAGCCGTCGTTCCCCGGCCCCGGCTTTTATGCCATGGGCGGCGCGCGGCGTCTGAAACAGCGCATCGCCGCCCTCAACCCCGATCACGTGTTTCACACGGATTTTTTCGCCTGCAATGCCTACGCGAACGGCGAAATCGCCGCCGCTTCGGTACACTGCCCGACTTTATTTATTTTTGGCGCGCGCGACATGATGACGCCGCCCAAATCGACCCGCTTGCTCACGTCTGCCATCGCGCATGGCACGGTGGTGCAGGTCGACAGCGGGCACGAATTGATGGCCGAGCAGCCGGACGCCGTGCTCGACGCGCTGTTTGCGTTTGCGCAAACGGCAGCAGCATAAGCACCCGCCACGCGGACTTTTTTAGGATAGACGAATGATGTTGTTGAATACCCTGCACGATGAATTGACTGGCCGCGGCAGCGGCACGGAAGCGGAGCGGCACGAACGCTATAAATGGCTGGAACAGCTGCGCTTCACTAACCCGCTGGCGGACGAAGGCGGTCCCATGGCCGGCATTCCATACTACCAATGGTGCCGGCTGCCGCAGGCGCTCGTCGTGGCGGGCCAGCACACGGATCTGCTGGTCGGCACCACGAGCTCCCAGTACCTGGTCTTCGAGGGCCGCCACGCGGCAGCCTTCGCGGCCGAACTGGACTTGCAATACGACGCCAACAACCGCATCGACCGCCCCGGCGGCCTCGACGAACTGCTCGACGCCTATGAAGAGCAGGAGGACGGCAGCTGGGCGACCTTGCCGAATGAACCGCCAGCGGCACCGCTGGCCGGCTGGGACGATGTGTACTTCCGCGTGCGCGACCTGAGCGACGGCAGGACCATCCAGAGCGTGACCACCATCGCCTACGAGAGCAGCCGCTTCCCTGGCTACACCCTGCTGGGCACGACCTTTGTGGGCGTCGGCGCCATCGTCCACGACGACGAAACGGCGCAGTATATGCAGCAAATCTTCGCCGACTGGGCCATCCAGCGCGAATGCGCCGCCACCTGCCCGGTTTCATCCACGCCCTGGCCCCACGCGCCGCGCCAGGTGCCGCCCGCCCCGTTCGACTTTAGCCGCAATCTCGCTTACCTCGACGCCCTGCTGGCCGCCTACGGGCGCGCGCAGGCGCAGGCGGAAATCGATGGCGGCGATGATGCCTACTGGGCGTGCGCCGCCGCCAGCACGGCTTACCAGGTCTTCTCGCTGCGCTACACGGCAGGCTTGCCCTTGCCTGACGTGGAACCGGCGCTGGAAGCGGCCGTCGCCGCCTGCGAAACGGCACGCGCCGCCCTGGCCGCAGCCTACGATGACGATGCCTTGCCCGCCTTTGATTTCGAACAATTGACGGATTACGCGCGCACCCTGCAGTTGCTGGGCGCGACCCTGCTGTTCGGCCGCCACGACCTGGCTGCCCGCCTGGCCGCCCTGCAGACGGCCTTCGATGGCGAAGACGCCGTGTACGAGGCGCTGCTGTCCGCCGTTGATCCCCAGCGTCCCGCCGTCGACGAATGGTATTTCGCAGAACCCTATTCAGCCCTGTTCGAGTGCCTGGATGCGGACGATGCCGCGCAGCAGCTGGAACACCTGCGGCAGTACCTGGCCAGCTGGCATGGCGCGCTGGTGCGCGAAGACTGGTTCAACGGCCATTTGCGTGCACACGGCCTGGGCGGCTACTACGGCTTGTGGGCCTTCGAAGCGGCTGCCGCGGCCAAACAGCTGGGCCTCGATCGCAGCGCGCTGGCGCACTGGGTCATGCCGCCAGCGCCCTGAATCCCCCGTTCACTTTTAGACAAATATCAATGATCAATACCGCAGCCCTGTTCAGCACCGCATTTTTACCCGGCCAGGCCGGCTTCGACACCGAGACGATCACGGGCCTGGCCGAATGGCGGCTGGACGTACCTACGCTGTTCAAACTGCTCATCGGCGCCGGTACGCAAGCTGTCGCCTGGCCCATCTATGGCGATGGCGAAGACTGCGCCTGCGTGCTGGCCGCGCCGATGGCGCAGGCGCAGGCCAGCTGGCAAGCCTTGTCCGCGCTGATGGGCAGGCCGCGCGACGCGGCCGCCATCGTCGCGCGCAGCGCCATCAGCGCCCTGCTGGCGAGCGGCCAGCCATGGCTGATCCTCGACTGCGTGCAGCTGATCCCGCACGATATCGGCACGCCGGAATACGCGGCCGGGCTCGAGGCCTTGCGCGCCGAGGCGCAAGCCTTGCACGCTGCCCTGCTGCGCGGCGAGCGGGAAGCGCTGGCGCCTCTGCTGGCCGCCGGCGCCGCATCGCCCGCCACCGGTTACTGGTCGGCCACGGCCGTCGCGCAGCTGGCCGATGTCGAGGAACTGGGCACGGACGAACTGCCTTTCCTGCAAGGCCTGGAAGTGGTGGGATGGGAGGAAGATGTGCTGTGCCATGAAGTGAGCGCCGCCGGCGAACCGGACGTTACCGGCCTGGTCACGCCCTATGGCCGCTGGATCGTGCCGCTGTCGCAGCGCTATGTGGACCTGGGTGTGTACTATGCGGACGATGGCTGGATCACCTTTGCCACGGCGGACGCCCCCGATGCGCACGGCGTGCTGGACCTCAACGGCACGGTGGTGCTGCCGCCCGCCCCCGGCGCCCTGTATGTGATCAGCCCCCATCTGTTGCAGCAGATCGATGCGGACGGCGCCAGCCGCTTGCTGCACCTGCCCGACGGTGCGCTGCTCATCGACAGGGTGGATAACGTGTGCCAGCGCGAAGATGGCTTGATCGACATCGAGCGCCAGACAGACCAGACAGACGATGACGCCAAGCGCAATGTGCACGGCGTGCTCGACAAGACGGGCAAGGTCGTGGTGCCGCCCGCCTACAGCTCCGTGCAGGATTTTGGCACGAAGAAAAAAATCGCCATCGTCAGCCAGCGCATCGCCGGGCGCTTCCTGTTTGGCCTGGTCAATAGCCAGGGCGAGCTGCTGGCGCCCTGCCAGTATGAAGCCATCGATTGCGCCACCACCTCGTCGCCGCCCAAGCTGCGCAAGAACCTGATCTTCGCCATCGACGCGCAGGGGCTGGCCTGCATGCTGACGCTCGATGGAAAACAAGCCTTCACGCCCCTGTATCCGCCCGCCCACCATTTGCGCGGCGTGGCCGTGCAAAGCGACTTTTTATATGTCGTCAAGGATGGCATGGCCTGGAGCATGGATTTCACGGGCCAGTTGCTGGAACAGTTCGACACCATGGAAAACTTCAAGGCGGCGATCACGGCCCAGTTGAGCGAGTCTATCGGCCTGGGCAAGAAAAATCCCGAGAAGAAGCCCGCCAAGCGCCGCAGCTTCACACCCGCGCAAATCATGGCCAAGGCGGACCGCGAGCAGTTGCGCAGCATGGCCGCCCTGCTCTTGCAAGGCGATGCGGAACTGGCCGCGCGTTGCGTGGACATCACTTTGGAAGAGCTGGCGCAGGACGATCCGGAAGAGGAATACGAAGGCGACTCGCCCGAGGCGGCCTGTTTCTTCCTGCTCTGGTCCACGGCCTCCCACACGCAGGGCCACGGCACCACCCTGGACTGGAAAGCCGTCGATGAAGTGCCCCGCATAGCCCAGCATATCGAGCTGCCCGCGCTGCAGGACTTCCGCTGGAAGGAACGCGAGGATGGCGATGCGATGGCCGAGGGCCTGGCCGCCATCGCCGCCCACCTGGCGCCGCACCAGCTGCGCCTGGTCAACATGCACGGCGGCGAAGACACGTATTATCTGGGCGTGGTGCGGGCGCAGGATGCGGCGGCGTTCAGCAAGGTGGCGCTGCAGGCGGCTTTGCGGCCCGTGCTGCTGTGATTTTTACAAGACAAGGAATCCATGCACGCGAAAAAATTCATCGATGATGTCGTCGCATCCAATGCGTCGCTGCTGGCGCTATATGCGCAGGGAAGCGAGGGACAGACCCGGCTTGGCGCCCTGCTCGACGGGCTGGCACTGGCCGAGGGCCAGCGCCAGCAAATCCTGGCCCTGATCAAGCTGGCGATCGATGACGCGACGTACCAGCTGGTGTGCGGCATCGAGGGCAGCGCCTCGCTCGGCGATAGCCAGCAGGATTACACGCTGCTCGACGAAGAGGGCAATACGCTGACGGGCGCGCTCGATGCCCTGCTGTACGAGCGGCTCAACCCCTGATTGCCCGTCAGGCGCAGCGCACGTCCCCAAAATGCTGGGCCAAGGTCAAGCCCAGCCCCTGCTCCACGGCGTTTTCCACCTGTGCCGCCAGGGCGGCCGCTTCTTCGGCCGCCTTGATGTCGCGTTCATTCGTCGAGCCGGCCGGGTAGCCGGAGTTCACGCGCATGCCGCCGAAGACGAACAGGCGGTAGACATCGGCCAGGCTGATGCGGCTGACGTTGCCCAGCAAGACCCAGTGGTCGGAACTGTCGGCCACGCGCTTGCCCCACTGGACCCGCACGGCGCCATCCACGTTCACTCGTCCCACCCAGCCCTGCTGCACCATCTTGTCGAGCAGGGTTTCCATCTCTTCGAAGCCCAGGCGCGTGCTGCGGCGAATTTCCGCCGCGCCCACCAGGGCCGAATCGGCGCAGTGACAGGCCTGGTGCAGCACCTTCAGGATGGCGACCGCGTCGACGAATTCACTGCCCGGCGCCGCCTCGTACCACCAGCGTTCATATTTCACGACGGGCAAGGCTGCCACCAGCAAGGCGCCCACCAGGGTGATCATCCAGCTCAGGTAAATCCATACGAGGAACAGCGGCAAGGCGGCCAGTGCGCCGTAGATGCGCGAATACGTGGGGAATTCCTGGATGAATTCGCCGAAGCCCCGCTTGGCCACCTCGAACGCCAGCGCCGCCAGCAAGCCGCCCCAGGCCGCATCGCGCCAGTCCACGTCGCGGTTCGGCACGGCGATGTACAGCAAGGTAAACGCCAGCATGGTCAGGCCGATCGACACCAGGGTATAAAACACGGCGCCGAGGAATGGCACGGCGCCCACCACGCCGCTGGTGGCCATGAAGAGGCGCGAGGTCACCGTCAGCGACACGCCCACCAGCAGCGGCCCCAGGGTGACGATGGCCCAGTAAACCAGCAGACGCTTGGTCCAGCGGCGCTCCTGGCGCACGCGCCAGATGCGGTTGAAGACGCGTTCGATCAAGCCCATCATGCCCACCGACGTGACGATCAGCGCGCCCGCGCCGATGGCCGACAGGCGCGTGGCCTTCGAGGCGAACGTGGTCAGATAATCGAGGATGGTGTTCGATATGCCCTTGGGCATCACGCTTTGCACGAAATAATCTTCCAGCGCATGGCGGAAGGTATTGAATAGCGGGAAAGTGGTGAAGATGGCCAGGGCCAGGGTGAGCAGCGGCACCAGCGCGAACACGGTGGCGAATGTCAGGCTGCCGGCCACTTGCGGCAGGCTTTCCTCGCGCACGCGGCGGCGCGCGAACTGCAGCAGGTCGCGCGTTTCGGACCAGGTCAGGCCGCGCACGACGGCCAGCCCGATGCTCAGGGCGCGCCACAGGTATTGGAAGAACGGGAATATATATTTTGAAAACATGTGCAAAATCAGAACGGCGCCATGACAGCAGTCGTATCAGGCTGTAAAGCGCCCTATAATACCAATGATGAAGCCAACCAATCTGATTATTCTCGTATTGTTTTATTCACGCCATGGCGCCACGCGCCAGTTGGCCGAGCTGATAGCCCAGGGAGTGGAAAGCGTGCCGGGCTGCGATGCGCGCCTGCGCACCGTGCCCGCCGTCTCGACGGTGACGGAGGCGACGGCGCCGGAAGTGCCGCTTGACGGCGCACCCTACGTGGAACTGGAAGACTTGCAGGAGTGCGCAGGCCTGGCCCTGGGTTCGCCCACGCGCTTCGGCAACATGGCCGCCGCCATGAAGTACTTCTGGGACGGCACGGCCAGCGACTGGCTGGCCGGCAGCCTGTCCGGCAAGCCCGCCTGCGTGTTCACGTCCACGGGCAGCCTGCATGGCGGCCAGGAATCGACCCTGCTGTCGATGATGATCCCCCTTTTCCACCACGGCATGCTGGTCATGGGCCTGCCCTACACGCATCCCGAACTGATGACAACATCGACTGGCGGCTCGCCTTATGGCGCCACACACTGGTCGGGAATCGATGGCGACAAGGCCTTGAGCGAGGATGAAAAACGCCTGGCCATCGCCCTGGGCCGGCGCCTGGCGGAAAACGCCGCGAAACTGGCAGGCGCATGATGCACGGCGCACTGCACAAATATTTTCACTGGGGCGCCATCGCCAGCCTCGTCACCCTGATCGTCTGGTGCGTGCTGTGGGAAACCGTCGTCGCACCGCTGCAGCCGGGCGGCTCCTGGGTCGTCCTGAAGGCGGCGCCCCTGCTCATTCCCCTGTACGGCGTCATCAAGCGCGACGTCTACACCCTGCAATGGTCGTCGATGGTGATCCTGCTGTACTTCACGGAAGGCGTGGTGCGCGGCTACAGCGACACGAACCCCACCTCGGCCCTGATGGCCTGGGGCGAAGCGGCCATCGTCTGCATCTATTTTGTCTGCGCCGTGCTGTATCTGCGCCCGTATAAAAAGGCGGCCAAGCGCATGGCCAGGGAACTGCTGGAAAAAGTGACGAAAGTGAGCATCAAGAAATGACTGACCAAACAGATTTTCTCGCCGCCTGCCGCGACCTGCTCGGTGACGCCTACGTACTCACCCTGGACGCCGACACGGCGCCCTTCCTCACCGACTGGCGCGACAGGTTTACGGGCAAGGCCCTGGCCGTGCTGCGCCCCGCCACGGTGGAGCAGGTGGCCGGCGTGCTGCGCGCCTGCGCGCAATGGCAGATTCCCGTCGTGCCGCAAGGCGGCAACACGGGCCTGGTCCTGGGCAGCATCCCGGACGCCGCTGGCACGGCCGTCGTGCTGTCGCTGGCGCGTTTGAACAGCATCCGCGCGCTCGATCCCGTCAACCGCACCATCACGGTGGACGCGGGCTGCATTTTGCAAACCATCCAGGAAGCGGCCAGCGCCGCCGGCTGTCTGTTCCCCCTGTCGCTGGCGGCCGAGGGCAGTTGCACCATCGGCGGCAACCTGGCGACGAACGCAGGCGGCACGGCCGTGCTGCGCTACGGCAATACGCGCGAGCTGTGCCTGGGCCTGGAAGTGGTTACGCCGCAAGGCGAAATCTGGAGCGGCTTGCGCGGCTTGCGCAAGGACAATACCGGCTACGATTTGCGCGACCTGTACATCGGCGCCGAAGGCACCTTGGGGGTCATTACCGGCGCGGTGATGAAACTGTACCCGCAGCCGAAAGCGTGCATCACGGCGCTGGCCGCCATGCCCTCGCCCGCCCACGCCCTGCGTTTATTAAGCCTGATGCAGGACCATTGCGGCGCCAGCCTGACGGGTTTTGAATTGATGTCGCAATACTGTTTGCAACTGGTGGCGGAGCAATTCCCGCAGCTGCCGCGTCCTTTCGCCGAGGCGCATGGCCAATATGTGCTGCTCGAATTATCGAGCAGCCAGTCCGAGGCGCACGCCGTCGAATTGCTGGAAGCGAGCATCGGCGCGGCGCTGGAAGATGAGTTGATCGAGGACGCCGTCGTCGCCAGTTCCGTGGCGCAGTCCGAGGGACTATGGCAGCTGCGCGAACACATCCCGCTGGCGCAGGCGCAGGCGGGCAAGAACATCAAGCACGATATCTCGCTGCCGATTTCCTGCATCGCCGATTTCATCAGCGTCACGGATGCCGCATTGGCAACGGCCTTCCCCGGCTGCCAGCTCGTGTGCTTCGGCCACCTGGGTGACGGCAACTTGCATTACAACGTGGCGCCGCCCGCCGGCATGACGGACCGTGACTTCCTGGCCAACCAGGATGCCATCAACCGTATCGTGCACGACCAGGTCCACGCATTTGGTGGTTCCATCTCGGCCGAACACGGTATCGGCGCTCTGAAAAAGGACGACCTGGCGCGTTATAAATCGCCGCTGGAACTGCAGCTGATGCGCGCCGTGAAGCAGGCGCTGGACCCGCAGAACATCATGAATCCGGGGAAGATATTGTGAAGTCGCCATCCATCCTGCTCTGCGCCATGGCCTTGCTGGCCGGTTCCACCAGTGCGCAGGACGTCTACAAATGCGTGAAGGATGGCCAGACCAGCTATAGCGCCACGCCATGCACGGGCGGCCAGCTGCAAATCCTGGAGGTGCCCGCACCGCCGCCTGCCGTCGACAAGGGCGCGGCCACGCGCCAGGAGCGGGTGGCGAGCCAGCTGGAAGCGGCACGCAAGAAACAGGAAAAACTGGAAGACCAGGCGCGCGAGCGGGCCGCCAAGCAGCTTGAGGCGCGCGACAAGCACTGCGCGCAGCTGCGCCTGGAACAAAAATGGGCGGCGCAGGACGCCGTCGGCGCGGGCGACAAGAACCGCGATGCGGCCCAATTGAAAGCGCGGCGCGCCGGCGAACGCCTGGCCGTCGAATGCTTGAATTGAGTGCGCCGGCAGCAAATCCCGCGGGCACGCGCCTGCTGTCGCGCTGGCTGCTGCTGGGCGAATGGCGCGCGCATCCCGTGCGCGCCCTCGTCGCCATCCTCGCCATCGCCATCGGCGTGTCGCTGGGCTTTGCCATCCATCTGATCAACGCGGCCGCCTTCAACGAATTTTCCACGGCCGTCAAAAGCCTGTCCGGCCAGGCCGATGTGCAGGTGGCGGGGCGCGAAGCGCTGTTCGACGAATCCATCTACCCGTGGCTGGCGCAGCGCGACGGCGTGGCCGTCGCTTCACCCGTGCTGGAACTGCAAGCCACGGTGGCCGGGAAGAAGGACGGCGGCCCGCTGCATATCCTGGCGCTCGACGTCTTTCGCGCCGGCTTCATCTCGCCCGACCTGATCGGCGCACCCGCCGAAGGCCTGCCTTTCGACACCCTGGCCGACGACGCCGTCTTTCTGTCGCCAGCCGCCTTGCGCTGGCTGGCTGTCGCCGAAGGCGGCCAGGTGGCCCTGCAATCGGGCACGGGCACGGTAGCGCTGCGCGTGGCCGGTTCGCTGCAGCGGGCGCGCGCCGGCCAGCGCATCGCCGTGATGGATATCGGCGCGGCGCAGTGGCGCTTCAACAAACTGGGCAAGCTGTCGCGCATCGACTTGAAACTGCGCCAGGGCGTGAACCGCGACGCCTTCCAGGCGGATCTCGCGCGCACACTGGAAGCGCAGTATCCGGGCCGTTTCCAGGTGGGCCAGCCGAATGACGAAAACCAGAATAGCCGCAACAATAACCTCAGCCGCGCCTACAGGGTCAACCTGACGGTGCTGGCCCTCGTCGCCCTGTTCACAGGCGCCTTTTTGGTCTTTTCCACGCAGGCGCTGTCCGTCATCCGCCGCCGCGGACAGTTCGCGCTGCTGCGCGTGCTGGGCATGGAACGGGGCACACTGCTGCGCCAGGTGCTACTGGAAGGCGCCAGCCTCGGTATCATCGGCGCGGCGCTGGGCATCGCCGGCGGTTATGTCATGGCGGCCGTCGCCCTGCGCTTCTTCGGCGGCGACCTGGGCGCAGGCTATTTCGCGGGCGTGCAGCCGCAGGTGCAGTTCACGCCCGTCGCCGCCTTCGTGTATTTTGCCCTGGGCCTCGGTGTCGCCTTGCTGGGTTGCGCCGCGCCCGCGCTGGAAGCGGCGCGCGCGGCCCCCGCCATCGCCCTGAAATCGGGCAGCGAAGAAGTGGTGACGACGCGCCTGGCCAAGACGTGGCCCGCGCTGGCTTGTCTGCTGCTGGCCGGTGCATTGACACTCCTGCCGCCCGTGTTCGAGCTGCCCCTGTTCGGCTACTTGTCCATCGCCCTGCTGCTGATCGGCGCCATCGCCCTGATGCCGCAGCTGGCCGCCGTCGTCTTCCGCTGCCTGCAGCGCGCCTGGCTGCGCATAGACACCAGCGCGCACGCGCCCGTGCGCAGCCTGACCCTGGCCCGCCTGGCGAACGCCTCGGGCCAGGCCGGCATCGCCCTCGGTGGCGTGCTGTCGAGCTTTAGCCTGATGGTGGCAATGGCCATCATGGTGTCGAGTTTCCGCGTTTCCGTCGACGACTGGCTGCTGCAGATCTTGCCGGCCGACGTGTATGCGCGCACGACCGCCAGCGCTGGCACGGCAGGCTTGAATCCGCGCGAACAGGCCAGCATCACCGCCCTGCCCGAGGTGGCCAGGGTGGATTTCCAGCGCGTGCGTTCGCTGTCGCTGGCGCCTGACCGCCCGAACGTGGCGCTGCTGGCGCGCCCCGTCAACCTGGCCGATCCGGGCAAGAGCATGGTGCTGGTGGGCGACACGCTGCCCGTGCCAGCGGGCGCGAAACCAGTCTGGCTGTCCGAAGCGGCGGCCGACCTGTACAACGTCAAACCGGGCCAGCAGATCGCCCTGCCGCTGGCGGGCGGCCTGCACACCTTCTTTGTCGCCGGCATCTGGCGCGACTACGCGCGCTCGTCCGGCGCCATCCAGATGCCGCTGGACGACTACCGCGCGCTGACGGGCGACCTCGATGTCAGCGATGCGGCCCTGTGGCTGGCCAAGGATGCCACGGGCGACGCGCTGCAGCAACGCCTGAAAGCGCTGCCGTTTGGCGCCAGCCTGGAAGTGTCGAATCCTTCGACCATCCGCGCCCTGAGCCTGCAGATTTTCGACCGCAGCTTCGCCGTCACGTATCTGCTGGAAGCCATCGCCATCGTCATCGGCCTGTTCGGCGTGGCGGCCACGTTCTCGGCGCAAACCCTGGCGCGCGCCCGCGAATTCGGCATGCTGCGCCACGTGGGCGTGACGCGCGGGCAGATCTTGTCCATCCTGGCGCTCGAAGGCGGCGCGCTGACGGCGCTGGGCATCGCCACCGGTTTTATCCTCGGCCTGTTGATCAGCTTTGTGCTCGTCTTCATCGTCAATCCGCAATCGTTCCACTGGACCATGCAGCTGCACCTGCCGTGGCCCTTGATCGCCACCGTGGCAGCAGCCCTGTTGACGGCGGCCGCCCTCACAGCCCTCATCGCGGGCCGCCAAGCCCTGTCCGCTGGCCCCATCCGCGCCGTCAGGGAGGACTGGTAATGCGTCGTTTGACTCTTTTACTCGCGTTCTGCAGCGCCGCCGCCATCGCCGCGCCGCCCGCCTTCGCCCCCGTCACGCCGCTGCCGGCCGGCCAGACCCTGCGCCTGCCGCACGACTTCGGCGCCCATCCCGCGTACAAAACGGAATGGTGGTACGCCACGGGCTGGGTAAAAACCGCCGGCGGCGAGCAACTGGGCTACCAGGTGACCTTCTTTCGCAGCGCCACGGCCACCGATGCGGACAACCCCAGCGCCTTTGCGCCCAAGCAGCTGATCATCGGCCATGCGGCCCTGTCCGACCCGAAGGTGGGCAAGCTGCTGCACGACGAGAAAAGCGCGCGCGAGGGCTTCGGCCTGGCCTACGCCAAGGTGGGCAACACGGACGTGAAGCTCGATGACTGGCGCATGCAGCGGCAGGCGGACGGCAGCTACCGGGTCAGCCTGGCCGCGCGCGAATTCAACTTGCAGCTGACCCTCGCCCCTACGCAGCCCGTGCTGCTGCAGGGCGAAGGCGGCTACTCGCGCAAGGGCGCGCGGCCCGCGCAATCGAGTTACTACTACAGCGAGCCGCAGCTTGCCACCCGCGGCACGATCGCGCGCGCGGGCGGCAAGCCGGAAGCCGTGACGGGCACCACCTGGCTCGATCACGAGTGGTCCAGCCAGGTGCTCGATGCGGACGCCAGCGGCTGGAACTGGATAGGCGCCAACCTCGACGACGGCGGCGCCCTGATGGCCTTCCAGATCCGCAGCAAGACAGGTGCTAAACTATGGGCGCACGCGACATGGCGCGATGCGTCCGGTAAGATGACGCAGTTCGCGCCCGGCGACGTCGATTTCACGCCCACGCAGCTGTGGCGCTCGCCCCGCACGCAGGCCGAATACCCGGTCGCCACCGAGATCCGCACGGGCGCCACGCGCTGGCACATCAAGCCTTTGCAGCCGGACCAGGAACTCGATTCGCGCCGCTCGACGGGCGCCGTGTACTGGGAAGGCGCCGTGACGGTGGAGCGCGACGGCCAGCCGGTCGGCCGCGCCTACCTGGAAATGACGGGCTACGTGCAGCCGATGAAGTTATAAGCAGTACAAAATACAGTAAATACTAAGCGAAAAACAATGACAACCAGCACAGAAACAGGCAGTACGAGTACAGCAACCGCCGCAAGCACCGCACCGACTCCCGACACCGGCACCAGCCGCGAACTGAAAAAAGGCAGCCTGGCCGCCTTCAAGGGTTTGATGCCCTTTCTGACGCCGTACCGCAAGCAGTTCTTCCTGGCCGGTATCGCGCTGGTGGTGGCCGCCGCCTCGACCCTGGCCATTCCCGCCGCCTTCAAGCAGATGATCGACCTCGGTTTCGGCGGCGCTGCAGGCTCGAGCAGCATCCAGCACGTCGACCTGGTCTTCCTCGCCCTGTTCGGCGTGGCGTCCATCCTGGCGCTGGCCACGGCGGCGCGCTTTTATACGGTATCGTGGCTGGGCGAAAGAGTCACGGCCGACATCCGCAGCGCCGTGTACCGCCATGTCGTCACGCAAAGCCCGGAATTCTTTGAAACCACGCAGACGGGCGAAGTCCTGTCGCGCATCACCACCGACACGACCCTGATACAGGCCGTCGTCGGCACCAGCATCTCGATGGCGCTGCGCAATGTGCTGTTGTTCCTGGGTGGCCTGGTGATGCTGTTCGTCACCAGCGCCAAGCTGGCCGGCATCATCATCGGCCTCTTGATTCTCGTCGTCGTGCCCATCATCGTGTTTGGCCGCCGCGTGCGCAAGCTGTCGCGCGACTCGCAGGACCGCATCGCCGACGCCTCGGCCATGGCCGGTGAAATCCTCAACGCCATGCCCACCGTGCAGGCGTTTACGCACGAAAAAATCGAATCGACACGCTTTGGCGACTCCGTCGAAGGCGCCTTCATGACGGCCATGCGCCGCATCCGCGCCCGCGCCTTGCTCACCATGATCGCGATTTTGCTGGTCTTCGGCACCATCGTCTTCGTACTGTGGCTGGGCGCGCGCGCCGTGCTGGAAGGCTCGATGACGGGCGGAGATCTGGGTCAGTTCATCCTGTACGCGTCCATCGTGGCCGGCGCCATCGGCGCCTTGTCGGAAGTGATGGGCGAAGCGCAGCGCGCCGCCGGCGCCACCGAGCGCCTGCTGGAACTGATGGCCGTCAAATCGGAAATCGAATCGCCTGTCACGCCGCTACCGCTGCCCGCGCGCGCCGCCACTGGCGCCGCGCTGTCGCTGGACGATGTCATGTTCTCGTACCCGTCGCGCCCGGACACCCACGCGCTCGATCACGTCAGCCTCGACATCCGCGCCGGCGAAACGGTGGCCGTCGTCGGCCCTTCCGGCGCTGGCAAGACCACCCTGTTCCAGCTATTCCTGCGCTTCTATGACCCGCAAAGCGGCAGCATCCGCCTCGATGGCGTCGATATCAAGCAACTGGAACTGCATACCCTGCGCGACGCCATCGGCATCGTGCCGCAAGATACCGTGATCTTCTCGGCCGACGCCATGGAAAACATCCGCTACGGCCGTGCCGGCGCCAGCGACGAGGAAGTGATCGCGGCCGCGAAAATGGCGGCAGCCCACGAATTCATCGAGCGCCTGCCCAACGGTTACAAATCCTTCCTCGGCGAACGCGGCGTGCGCCTGTCCGGCGGCCAGCGCCAGCGCATCGCCATCGCCCGCGCCCTGCTGAAAAACCCGCCGCTGCTGCTGCTCGATGAAGCCACCAGCGCACTGGATGCGGAATCGGAACGCCTGGTGCAAAAGGCGCTGGAAGCGGCCATGGTGGGCCGCACCACCGTCATCATCGCGCACCGCCTGGCGACAGTGCAACGGGCCGACCGCATCATCGTCATGGAAGACGGCAAGATCGTCGAGACGGGCACGCATGCGTCGCTCGTGGCCCTGGGTGGCATTTACGCCAACCTGGCTGCCCTGCAATTTCATCACGTACAACTCAACTAAACACGACTCGCCATGAACGCCTTATTCCACGCCAACCTGGGCATCACCGATTTCTGGACCTTCTTATTGGGAACGATCTTCATCGTCATCCTGCCCGGCCCCAATTCCATGTATGTGCTGTCGGTCGCCGCCCAGCGCGGCGTGCGCCCCGCCTATCAGGGCGCCTTCGGCATCTTCGCCGGCGACCTGATTTTGATGGTGCTGTCGGCCTGCGGCGTGGCCTCGCTGCTGAAAGCCAGCCCGGCCCTGTTCTACGTGGTGAAATACATCGGCGCGGCCTACCTGGGCTGGATCGGCCTGCAAATGCTGATCGGTTGCTGGCGCAAGCTACGCGCGCCCGTACCGGCCGACGGTGAAGCGGCAGCCGTACCTGCCCCCGTCAAGGAAAGCGACCCGTTCCGCAAGGCCCTGATCATCAGCCTGATGAACCCGAAAGCCATTTTGTTCTTCATTTCCTTCTTCATCCAGTTCGTCGATCCGGCCTTCCCTAACCCTGTGCTGTCCTTCATCGGCCTGGGCCTGATCTGCCAGGTGATCAGCTTTACCTATCTGACGGCCATCATCTTTGTCGGCGCCCGCCTGGCCGAGACCTTCCGCCGCCGTCGCCGCCTGTCGGCCGGCATGGGCGGCGGCGTCGGCGCCATGTTCATCGGCTTCGGCGCGAAACTGGCCACGGCCACACTGTAAGGAAAACACCGTGAACGAACTTGAGCTGCGCCAGCGCTGCCATACCGTCCTGCCGGGCCACCGGCAGCCCACGCCAGCAGCCACCTTCGCCGCCATGGCCGCCTGGTGCGACGCCAACCATGTTGCGCACGACACCTATGGCGAAGGCGCGCTGATCGAACAGTTCGAGAACAAGATCGCCAGCCTGCTCGGCTTCGAGGCGGCCGCGTTCTGCATCACGGGCACCATGACGCAGGTCACCGCCCTGCGCCTGGCGTGCCAGGACCGGGGTTCGCGCCTGGTGGCGTTGCATCCCACTTCGCACATCCTGCGCCACGAGCGGGGCAACCATGAATTGCTCGATCACTTCAAGGGCTTGATGCTCGGCGACCCGCACCGTCCGTGGACGGTGGACGACTTGCGCGCCGTGCCCGATGCGCTGGGCGCCGTGCAGCTTGAACTGCCGATGCGCGAAATCGGCGGCCAGTGCCCATCGTGGGAAGACTTGAGCCAGATCAAGCGGCACTGCCGCGAGCACAATATTCACCTGCACATGGATGGCGCGCGCCTGTGGGAAGCGCAAGCGGGTTTCAAGCAACCCCTGCCCGCCATCTGCGATGGTTTTGATTCCGTGTATGTGTCGCTGTACAAGGGCATCGGCGGCCTCGGTGGCGCCATGCTGGCCGGCAGCCGCGGCTTTGTCGAACGGGCGCGCGAATGGTTCCGCCGCCAGGGCGGCAACATCGTGCACCGCACGCCCTACGTGGTAGCCGCCGCCATGCAGTTCGACGCGCGCATCGCCGCCATGCCGCAGTATTTTGCACGCACCCAGTGGCTGTACGCACTGCTGCGCGACTTCCCGTCAATAGCCGTCAATCCGGCCCAGCCGCAGGCCAACATGCTGCATCTGCACTTGCCCGTCTCGCGCGAGCGGGCCATTGCCATCCGCAACCAGGTGGCCGCCGACCACGGCATCTGGCTGTTCAGCCGCGCCAGCCACGCAGCACTCCCCGGGCACAGCGTGGTGGAATGGTATGTGGGAGACCAGTTGCTGGAAATGCCGGACGACACCGTGCGGCATGCCTTGAGCCTGCTGGATCAGGCCATGCACGCCAGGGCTTGATCGACAATCGTGACACCAAAAAAAAAGCGCCCGAAGGCGCTTTTTTCATTTCATGGCGGCCGGGTCGGCCGCCACTACCTGCTTAGAACTTGTAGTTATAAGCGAGACCGATCAACTGCATGCGGGTCTTGAACAGGCCCTTGGTGGTTTCACCGTTGCCGGTGCAGCCAGGGGTCACCGGCGAGCAGTCATTCTTGTAGTTGACAGTGGCATCCTTGAAGTCGATATAGCTGTAAGCCAGGTCGAGCGAGGAATTGGCGTTCAGCTTCCAGTTCGCGCCGATCGAGTACTGCATGCGGTCGCTGTCCGGCAAGGCTGGATGGCGCAGCTCGGCGCTGCGCACTGGCGCCTGGTCATGCGCGATACCGGCGCGCAGCAGCAGGTTTTCGCTGTACTTGTAGTTGGTGCCCAGCGATACGCGGTAGGTGTTCTTCCACTGCTGGCGGATGCGCTCCGGGCCTTCGGCCGTCGGCGGGAACTGGATATCCAGGTTCTCCAGGCGCGAAGTGCGGGTCCAGGTGACGTCCCCCATCAGGGCCCACTTGTCATCCATCTGATGGAAGGCATTGACCGACAGGGTTTCCGGCGTGCGCACTTCAACCAGCGCCTTGGAGTTGACCTTGCCCGATGCGGCGCTGATGAAGCCATTCACGGCGGCATTGTTCGACACTTGCGAGAAGTCCCAGATCGTGTCGCCTTTCAGCTTGTGCGAAATCGACGAACGGTAGGAAATACCGAAACGCGTACCTTCATTCATCTGGTACAGATAACCCAGATTGAAGCCGAAGCCCCAGTCATCGCCATCCATCGAGGCATGGCCATCCTTGGCGCCCTTCAGTGCGGCGCCAGCTGCCTGCGCGGCGGCCTGGCCCTGCGTTTTGGCGATATTGGTCAGGAAGGCTGTCGACGCGGCTGGCGCGTGCTGGGCCAGGAAGGCCACGGAACCCGGCACGTCGACTGCCTGGCCCAGTTCCGCCTTCATGTGTTCAGCGGTGACGCCGAAACCGAAGGAGTGGTGTTCATTGACCTTGAAGGAAACAGAAGGATTCAGGGCGATGGCTTCGAGCTTGATGTTGGTGATCGCATAGCGGCCGCTCCAGTCATTGCCGTAATCGAGCTTGGCGCCGTATGGCACGAACAGGCCCATGCCGACGGTCCATTGGTCATTGACCTTCTTGCTGGCATACAGGGCTGGTGCGAAGACGGCGTCCGGCGCGTAGTCCTTGGTCGTGCCGCCCGGCGTGCGGCCGGTGAAAGTCTTCGAACCCGTGTCTTCATAGGTCGAATGCGGTACCACCAGGGTGCCGCCGCCCATGAACTGCGTGCCTTCCAGGCGCGACAGGCCGGCCGGGTTGTAGAAAATGGTCGAAGCGTCGGCCGCTTCGGCGCCGCTGGCATCAGCCGTGCCCTGGGCGGACACGCTTTGCGAACCGAAACGGTAGCCCGATGCTTGTGCGGTGGAGGAAATGCCGGCGAACGCGGCAACGATCAGGAGGGGCAGATATTTATGTTTCAAGTTGGTCTCTCTTTATTATATGAAGGTCTTCGGCACACTATCGCGGGCGTCTCAAGCTGCCCCGTCTTGCACTTTTCTTGCCGCCGTGAACTCCAATTCACTGACGGCATGAGCGAAGCATATAATATTTTTTAGAAAAAAGCGAACGTTCGCTCTTTTATTGAAACGGCGTTGTTTTCCTCGCCAGTCGCGACGTTCTACAGCGCCAGCGCCGGGGCTGGAAGCGGTATCAGAAAGCGCTGATGCATCAGCGACAGCATCTGTTCGGCGGGTACGGGACGCGAAATGAAATAGCCCTGCACCTCGTTGCATTGCAGCGCGCGCAGGATGTCGAGCTGCTCGCGCGTCTCCACCCCTTCAGCCACCACGCTCATGCCCAGCGCATGCGCCATCGACAGGATGGCGCGCACGAACACTTCGCCCTGCTCCGAGCGGCCCAGCTCCATGGTGAAGGCGCGGTCGATCTTCAAGCCATCCATGGCGAACTTCTGCAGCTGCGACAGCGACGAGTATCCCGTGCCGAAATCGTCGACCAGCAGGCGCACGCCCAGCGCGCGGATGGCAGACAGCTGCTCCACGGCGCGGTTCTGTTCATCCATCATGGCCGATTCCGTGATTTCCACCTCGATCAGCCGCGCATCGATGCGGTGGCGCGTCAGGGCGGACGCCAGCACCTGGTGCACGTCGCCGCGGCCGAACTGGCGCGCCGAGACGTTGATGGAGACGGGCACCAGTTCCAGCCCGCTCGCCTGCCAGCGCGCCATCTGCAGGCACACCTTTTCGATGACGACTTCGCCCAGCTGCGAAATCAGGCCGCTGCTCTCGGCCACGGGGATGAATTCCAGCGGCGGCACCATGCCGTGCTGCGGATGGTGCCAGCGCACCAGCGCCTCCATGCTGCACAGCTGCCCGCTCATGGCGTCGACGCGCGGCTGGTAGACGACGAGGAACTGATCCTGCTCCAGCGCCGCCACCAGGCTTTGCTCGAGTTCGCGGCGGTTGCGGATGGTCTCGAACAACTCCGGCTGGAAGAAGCGGTGATGGCCCTTGCCCGCCACTTTCACGGCATACATGGCGATATCGGCGTTCTTCAACAACACTTCCGTCTCGGCGCCATCGCGCGGATACAGGCTGATGCCGATCGAGGCGCCCATCTTGTGGCGTTCGCTGCCCAGGTAAAACGGTTCGTCGAAGGCGATGGCGATGCGCTGCGCCACCTGTTCGGCGCGGCTGTCGTCTTCCACCGGGTCGAGCACGACGACGAATTCATCGCCACCGAGGCGCACCACGTGGTCGCCCGGCCGCAGCACGGCCTTCAGGCGCAAGGAGGCGGCGCGCAGCACCTTGTCTCCCTCGGCGTGGCCCTGCGTATCGTTGATATCCTTGAAGCCGTCCAGGTCGATGAACAGCAGCGCCAGCATGTGCCGCGCAATGGCGGCGCGCCCCAGGGCGCCGGGCAGGAATTGCTGCAGCCAGTAGCGGTTGGGCAAGCCCGTCAAGCCATCTTCATTGGCCAGGCGGCGCAAGTCGCGCTCGTGCTCCTTGGCCGTGCTGATGTCCTGCAGGGTGACGGCCAGGCGGTCGCCGCTGCGCACCAGGCGCCGGCGTATCCAGCGCAGCTTGAACGGGTTACCTTCCGGCAACTCGATTTCTTCCTCGGAAAAACCGGAGACCATGGCAGCCCGGTAATTATGGATCAGGTCGCGGAAATACGGCTCGTGGGCGCGCGACTGCAGGCGCATGCCCAGCAGCTGTTCGCGGCGCACGCCAAAGTAGCCGGCGCCCGGCTCGTTGCAATCGACGATCTCGAAATCGAGGATGCTGCCATCCGTGCCGCGCAGGGCGGCGATGATATAAAAGCCGTCGCTCGTGCCTTCGGTGGCCATGCGGTAGGCATTGCGCACGCCTTCGGACTGGTGGTGGCGCCACGCCAGGCGCAGCGACAGCACGGTGGCGACGGCGGCAAAAGCCAGCAGCAGCAAGGTGACGGCCAGGGCGATGCCGAGATAAATCGTGCGCGTTTCCTCGTAGGGATGCAGCATTTCGCCATCCGACAGTCCGACCACGGCCGTAAACGGATAGGCTTTCAGCGCCTGCCAGCCCACATAGCGATTTTGCTTGTCGGAAAAAGCGATTCGGCCGCCCGAATGCAGGGCGCCGCTCTCCGTTTCCAGGAAGCTGGTGTCGAGAAACGGCGTGCCTTGGGCGTTCTGGGTCGGCAGCACGCGCGAGCCGAGGCGCGTGCTGAACAGCTCGCCCTCCTCGCCCACCATGGCGGACATGCCGAACTTGCCAAAATTGACACTGTTATAGAATTCGGAAAAATAGCTGGAATGAAGAGAAATCAGCAACACGCCGTCGAAATTGCCATCCTCGTCTTCCAGCCGGCGCGTGAAATGCACGAGGCTGTCGTCGGGCGCCGTGGCCTCGCTGCCTGCATTGGGCGCGTTGGCCGCACTGGCCCGCCCCAGCGCAATGCGCAGCGCGCTGGAATTGCTGCGCCAGTGGCGCAACAGGAAATCGCTGCGCTCGTTGACGCGCAGGCGCTGCAGCGGCGCCGTGGCCGTCACGGGATGGCCCTTGCGGTCGAGGATGGCGACGATGGCAAATTGCGGCAAGGCATACATGCCCTGCGTCTTCAATTGGTCGAGACGCAACTGGCCGCGCGAGTTTTCCCACTCGTACTTGAGCTGCAAGGTCAGCTGGTCCATCTGCTCCAGGGTGCGCAGCAGATACTGGCCATACGCTTTCGACAACGAAGACACGCTGTCGAGCGCCTGCTGCTGCGCCACCTTCTTTTCCGCCTCCAGTTGCAGCAAGGTGGCCGTCCACAGCACCGCGCACAGGACCAGGCCCAGCAAGGGCCAGGCCAGGATCAGGCGCAGATTAGCCTTGAGAAAATCGGCCCTGCTCATCTCCACCACGGCGGCGTTATTATTATTTACAAATTGTCGCAAGAACATGGTGCAGCATCTGCCGTTTCTATGTATTTCTTTAAGGACACACAAATTACCACAGAGTCATGTTTGCAGGTAAGGCAGCAGCGTAATTATGTGTGTGGGCCGCGGCCCGCCTGTCGCGCCTGCGTTACAATCACCATCCTTACCGTTGGAGAAATACATGCAGCAATATCAAGATTTGATCAAGACCGTGCTCGAAACGGGCAGCTGGCAAGACAACCGCACGGGCATCCGCACCCTGAGCGTGCCGGGCGCCATGATGCGTTTCGACTTGGCCAACGGCAACTTCCCTGCCGTGACGACCAAGAAACTGGCTTTCAAATCCGTGATCGGCGAATTGTGCGCCTTCCTGCGCGCCTCGCGCAACGCGGCCGAGTTCCGCGCGCTCGGCTGCAAGGTCTGGGACCAGAACGCCAATGAAAACGCGCAATGGCTGGCCAACCCCTACCGCGAAGGCGAGGATGACCTCGGCCCCGTGTACGGCGTGCAATGGCGCCAGTGGCCCGCGTACAAGCTGCTCGACGCCGACCAGCCAGCGCAAATTGCCGACGCACAAGCCAATGGTTTTACCTTGATCGCCCCCATCGCCGAAGACGGCGTGCAAAAAGTGCTGCTGTACAAGGCCGTCGACCAGTTGCGCGAATGCCTGGACACCATCATGACGAACCCGGGCAGCCGGCGCATCCTGTTCCACGGCTGGAACCCGGCCGTGCTGGACGCCGTCGCCCTGCCCGCCTGCCACTTGCTGTACCAGTTCATCCCGAATGCCAGCACGCGCGAAATCTCGCTGTGTTTATATGTGCGCAGCAACGATATCGGCCTGGGCACGCCGTTCAACATCGCCGAAGGCGCCGCCCTGCTGCACCTGGTGGCGCGCCTGACGGGCTACACGCCGCGCTGGTTCACGTATTTCATCGGCGACGCACACATCTATGAAAACCACCTCGACATGGTGGAAGAACAATTGAAGCGCACGCCCTTCCCGGCGCCGCGCTTCGTCATTTCCGACCGCGTGCCCGACTACGCAAAAACGGGCAAGTACGAGCCGGAATGGCTGGAAAAGATCGAACCGTCGGATTTCTCGCTGGAAGGCTATGAACACCATGCGCCCATCAAGGCGGCGATGGCCGTCTGATGGCGGTCACAGCACTCGCCGCCCTGCACCGCAAGCTGTTTGACGAAACGGATGGCAGCAAGTTCGCCCGGCTGAAAGAGCGGCTGATCAAGAAGCATGCCACGGACGACCGCCTGGCCGTGCTCGATATTCTGACGGCGTATGCGCGCGATGGGCAACTGCTGCACTGGCGCAGTTTTTTGATGAGCGATATCGTGCACCTGGTGGAAGGCAGTCAACATGCGGCCTTTTTCGCCTGGGCACTGGAGCAGCCCGCACTGGCGTACTGGGCCGTCGATGGCTTGCTGAAAAGTACAGGCGTGGACGCGTATGCGCCCCTGGTCGCGCTGGCAGCGTCCGGCGCCACCAGCCTGGACGTGCGCGCCAAGGCGATCAAGAGCCTGGCCGTGTTCAGCCGCCAGCCGTTTGACCAGGGCTTGCCATCCGATCCCGGCCACTGGAAGGCAGAGCAGCTGCGACTCAGCGCCGTGCTGGGCTGGCAAGCGGACGGCTACCCTGACGGCGCAGGCTACAAGGCGCCCGCCAGGCATTACTCGCTGGCCCAGCCGCTGTCGCGCCTGGAAAAGGCAGCCGCCTTCCTGGAACGGCAACTGGCGCTGCGGCGCCAGCGCGAACAGGACCTGGCGCAACCGTCGAACTGGCTGACGCTCGCCAGCGCCGAGGACATGGCCGCCATCGACGCACACTGGGTATTGCCGGAGATATACCGCCGCTTCCTGGAATGGTATTCGCCGCTGCGCGTGCATGTCGACGGCAAGCGCTTTCCCCAGGGACTGCACCTGTACGGCGCGGCCGAGCTGGTGAAGGCCCAGCACGGCTACTCCGTCCATGCCGTGCACCAGCACAACATCGCGGGCTGGCTGCCGAAGCTGGTGGTGATTGCCGATGCGGGCGGCGACCCGTACTGCGTGCCTCTGGAAGAAAGAAGCATCGACGGCGACTTGCCCGTGTACCGCGCCACCCATGGCACGGGCGAATGGCGCTTTGAGCTCCATACGGACGATTTCATCGACTTCCTGAACGAAATCGCGCTGGCGGTCTAGCCTGCTTCGCCTCCCGGTCCGCCCGGACCGGGGCCGCCTGGCCCGCCTGGCCCCCGTCCGCCCGGCGGAGCGAAACGCGGTTCACGCTCCCCCTCTTTCGCCGCCGACGTGGCACCGCCCAGGCGGTACGACAGCCCCACATAAATCATGCGCCCATCGAAGCGCCGCGTGCTCGTTTCGCGCAGCGAGGCGCTGTTGATGACGGTTTCCATCTTGTTGCTGCTGAACACATCGGTCACATTCATGACCAGGCTCAGCTGCGGCGTCACCGTGTGGCGCCAGCTCACATTCAAGGTGTTGTTCGGCGAGCGATAACCCTGTCCCGACAGCATCTTGCCTTGCATTTGCAGGGCCAGCTGCAGCTGGTTGGCGGTGTTGAACTGGTAATTGAGGCGCGCGCGGCCGCTCAGGGCATTCGCCGTGCGCGTGCTGCGGTTGCCCAGGTCGTCCGAACTCGTTTGCTGGCTGCGCGCCAGGTTGCCGCTCGTGTTCAGGGTCAAGGATGGCGTCAGCTTGCCGCTGACGCTGAATTCCAGGCCGCTAGAATGGCTGCCTTCGCCGTTTTCCCGCGTGGTCAAGAGCACATTGTCGCTGATAAAGTAGCGGTAATCGACGATGGCGTCCGTGTCGCGCCGGTGGTAGGCGCGCAAGCTGCTTTCCAGGCCCGCGATTTTCGTTTCATAGCCGATCTCGAACGAATCCGTCTGCGTCGGTTTCAGCTTCGGGTTGCCGGCCGACACATTGAACTCGTCGCGGTAGACCACGTACGGGTTCAGGTCGCCCGCATTCGGGCGGCGGATGCGGTGCGCATAGCTGAAGCGCACATTGCTCTCGTCGCTGACCTTGTAGGTGGCGAACAGGCTGGGGATGTAATTGACGTAGTTGTTGCTGGCCTCGACGCTGCTGGTGATCTGGCGCACGTTCAGGTCCGTGTATTCGGCGCGCAGGCCGGCCAGCGCGCCCCAGCGTTCGTTCAGGCGCATCTGGTAGGAGCCGTACAGCGCGATGGTGCGCTCGTCGAGCTCGAAACGGTTGCTGCGCATGGGGTTGACGGTTTCCGCCAGGCTGGCCGGGTTGATGTCCGTATATAAAGTGTCAAAACTGCTCTTGTTGTCAGCCACCTTGTAGCCCAGCTTGGCCGTGCCGCCCGCCAGCGGACGCTCGTAGTCGCCGCTGAAGTCGACGATGCGGTTGCCCGTTTCGCTATGCTGGCGCGCGCGGCTGTCGAAAGCGTTGACGGGCGTCACCGCGTAGGTATTGGCGTAATCGCTGTCGCTCTCGTTGGTCGACGAGGACACGCGCAAGTCGATTTTGAGGGTTTCGCCCGGCAATTCTCCCTTGTGGTCGTAGCGCGCGCCCCAGCTGTAGTTGCGGCTGTCGCCGTTGCGCACGGTGCTGCGCACATAGTCGCCGATGGTGCTGCCCGTGCTGTCGCCATTGATGTAGCGGTCGAGCGAGCGCTGGTCGTTGCTGCGCCCGTTATATGACACGCTGGCGGCCAGCGTGTCATTGGCGTTCAGATTGTAATTGACGGTGCCGTGCAAGCCCAGCGAGTCATTCAAGCCATTGTTGCTGGATTGCTGGCTGCTGGGGGCGAAAGCGCCCGTGTCGCGTTCCAGGCGTTCGCGGCTGACCTCGCCCACGGAATTGCGGCCGTCATGGCGCACATTGATGCCGCCCTGGTAGCCCCACGGACCTTCGTTGTAGGTGCCGGACACGGCACTGTTGTAGCGCCCCGCGATACCGGTATTCGCTTTGACGGTGGCAAAGCCGCCCGGCTTGCGGTTGCGCCGCATCACCAGGTTCAGGATGGGACCGCCACCGGCTTCGTTGCCGAACTGGGCGCCGGGATTGTTGATCACTTCCACGGACTCGATATCGTCGGCCGCCATGGCGTTCAGGGTAGCGCCGCGCGAATCGCCCTGCAGCATGGCTGACGGCTTGCCATCGATCAATATCTGCACATTGCTGCTGCCGCGCAGGGACACGCTGCCATCGGGGTCGACGGCGACGGACGGCACATTATTCAAGGCATCGGCCGCCGTGCCATTGCTGCTGCCCACGTCGGACTTGACGTCGTAGACTTGCCGGTCGATGCGGCCCGTGGGGCGTTCGGCCGTCACACTGACGGAAGGCGTAGATTCAGCGGCGGGCGCCTTGGCTGGTGCGGGTTTGACGACGGTATCGCCAGTGACAGTTTGCGCCTGGACGGCGGCGCCGGAGACGAGCAGGCTGCCGCCCGCCAGACAGTGAAAGAGGATTTTATGCATTTGCTTAAAAAATAATCGAGACGCTACGGATGAGGCACTACGCCGCAGCGTGAGGGCACATGTGTGGGCACATTCAAAGCATGCCACGATTGCAAGGAGCAAAGCAAATGCGAACCATTGTTATTTACTTCAATTTACAAATCTCTCGCACTTGTGGTCATACAGCCTCATCCGATGAACTTTGCGCTACCGTTACGCTAGCTGAGCAAACCCTTGCCGCGCGCCAATTTCAACCAGCCCGGATACTCCGTCATCAACAAATCATACAGTTCCGCATCGCTGTGCTCATCGGGCGAGCTGACGGAAAAGTAATTGGCATTGTCGACCAGGCGGCCCTGCAATTCGTCGAGCTTTTCCAGGAAGGGGAAGTCGGAATCGGCGAAGGCGGCGAGGAACTTGCTTTTCGATTTGCGCCCCTTGCCGATGCCCATGAATTGCCAGAAGATCGGTTCATTGCTGGCCCAGCGCAATTGTTTCTCCGTCGTCGCCTGGTCGCTCGTGCCGCCATCGGTCACGAACATGACGTACACGGGCAATTCGGCGGCGACGGGCCGCGTGCGCTCGCCGCCAGCAGAGTCGGGGAAATAAAACGCGCGTATCGCCTGCATGGCGGCGCCATAGCGCGTATCGCCTTCCAGCGGATGGCGCTGTATCGCCTGGCCCACGTAGGTATTGCAATTGCTTAAAGCCATGGGCGCCGGATGGTGGACGTTCTTGCCGAAGAGGAAAACATCGATCTCGCCATCGTCGTCGAACTTGCAGCCCAGGGCCAGGATGCGTTCGGCAAAGCGCTGCACCAGCCCTTCTTTATATAACCGCCCCATGGAGCCGGAAATATCCAGGCATAAGCAGACCTTGGCGCGATGCTCCGATAGTCCCACTTTTTGCAGGGACACGCCCGCCTGCTTGACGAGGCTGACCAGTTGCGGCGCTTCGCGTTCGACCCGTTTTTCCAGGTTGATCTTCGCCTGCATGACGGCCGACGCCGCCGCAGGGGTGGCAGCAGCGGCAGGCGCGGCCTGGTCGACTTCGCCGCCGAAGTGGCGCACCAGCGCGTCGAGTCCCCCATTGAAACCTTGCCCCACGGCCATGCAGCGCCAGCCGCCATCCTTGCGGTAGAGTTCAAGCAGCATGACGGCTTTTTCTTGCGCAAAATCAGATCCCGCGAAGGCGAAGCGCGCCAGCTCGCGTCCGCCTGCCTGCAGGCGCACGTGGCCAGCCTGCAGCTGCGACATCACGCCGCCGCCATCGATGGACGCCGTCACGACGAGGCGGTCTATGCCGGCCGGCAAGCGCGCCAGTTGCAAGGCAAACTCGGCCATGTCGCCGCCACTGCCCGCGCGCGCTTCCACACCGCCGCACGGCGTGCGCGGCTGGTTGAAAAAGGTCATGTAGCGCTCGTCGGACAGCTTGCTTGCCGCATCGAGGCCGAAACAGGCCACGTCGAGCGCCAGGCCCTGCGCGGCCACGCCGATCTGCAATACGCCATCGGGAACGAGATTGGCCAGCGGCAAGCGCTGTCCCTTGGACAAGGTTTCCATCAGTGCCTCCTAGGCGATATAGCGGCGTGGATTGTTCGCATTGCAATCATCTTCATCTTCCTTGTCTTCGCCCTTGAAGACGACGGGACCGTTGAAGGCTAGCTGCAGGTTCTCGCCCTGCCAGCTCAGCCAAGGCGTCGCTTCGCTGCCCGGTTCCGACGTCTTGCCAGACGGTTCAAGGATGATGCTGTCAGGCGTGATGCGCGCCATGCCGATCACATAGGTGTAGACGGAATCGTCGTCGGCCGCCTTGGACAAACGAAAATCGAACGCGCACTCGACGATCTGCTCACCGTATTGCATGACCATCTTCGGCCGCATGGAAGCGACGGAGACGGCGCCATTGGCCAGCGCCGAATACACGCTGAAGACAAGCCCCACCGTGCCGCCGTAATGCTGCGCCAGGGCGGGATTGACTTCCACGGTTTCCGTGGCCGGCTCCTTGCCGGATGCGCCCGCCACATCGCCCAGGTGGCGCACGAAGGGCATGGCGCCAAAATTGCCGGGCGTATCGGGCGCCTGGATGAAACGCATCTGGCCGTTCGGCAAGAGGATGCCGACTCTTAAATCGAGGTCGTCGTTATCGTCGTCGCCATCGCCGTTATCTACCCAGGTCGCCTTGACGGTGAGCTTGCTCGGCGCGCCGGCGCCCTTTTCCAGCGACACCTTGTGCGTCTGGCCCGCCTTGGTCAGCGAGATTTTCGACAGGGAAATTTTGGGCGACGGCGCCGGTTCCGCGACCGCCTGCGCCACTTCACCGCCGAAATGCGCGACCAGCGCATCGAGGCCGCCGTTGAAACCCTGGCCCACGGCCATGAAGCGCCAGCTCCCGTCCTTGCGGTAGAGCTCGCCCAGCATGACGGCTTTTTCTTGCGCGAAATCAGCACCCGCATACGCGTAGCGGGCCAGTTCGCGCCCGCCGTCGAGCAGGCGCAGGTAGCCGCTGCTCAGCTGCGCCATGCTGGCCGCGCCATCGATGGCGGCCGTGACGACTAGGCGCTCGATGGAGGCGGGCAAACGCTCCAGCTGATAGCTGAAGCCGGCCGCATCGCCGGACGGCGCCGCGGTTTCCACGCCGCCGCACGGCGTGCGCGGCTGGTTAAAGAAAGTCATGTAGCGGTCGTCGGACAGCTTGCCGTTGGCATCGAGGCCGAAACAGGCAAAGTCCAGCGGCACGCCAGCGCTGGCGAGACCCAGTTGCACGACATTGCCCGTGACGAGGCCGGACAGCGCCAGGCGCTGCCCCTTGATCAGGTTTTCCATGGAATCAGGGAGAAAGAAGGGAGAGACAGAACCGGGCAGCGGTGCCACCCGGTACATTTACGCAAACAACTGGTTTTTATGCGTTGATGCCGAACGAGCGGGCCAGAGGACCTAATCCACCCTTGAAACCCTGGCCAATGGCCTTGAATTTCCATTCGCTGCCGGCACGGTAGATTTCACCGAAGATCATGGCCGCTTCCGTCGAACCGTCTTCCGACAGGTCGTAACGGGCGATTTCCGCGCCGTTATCGCCGTTCAGGCAACGGATGTAGGCCTTGCCGACCATGCCGAAGTTCTGCTTGCGGTTTTCCGCGTCGTGGATGGTGACGGCCACGGCAATCTTGTCGATGTCGGCCGGCACGTTGGCCAGGTCGACGGCAACTTTCTCGTCGTCGCCATCGCCGCCGCCCGTCGTGTTGTCGCCCGCGTGGACGATGGAGCCATCAGCCGACTTCAGGTTGTTATAAAAAATGAAATCGGCATCGGAACGGGCCTTGCCATCCGTTTTCAGCAGGAAGGCGCTGCCGTCCAGGTCGAACGCGGCGCCATCGGTGGCGCGCGGGTCCCAGCCCAGGCCAATCACGATTTTCTTCAAGCCAGGAGCTTCCTTGCTCAGGTTGACATTGCCGCCTTTTTGCAAACTGATCGCCATGGTGTTTCCTCTTTAATGTGGGGGTTGCATTCGGTGTTTCAGGTCACGTCGCCGGCACGCCGGCTTGATGAGCCATGAGCCTACCATAAAGTTCCGGCTTGCCAGCCGCGCACTATTGAAAATAATGCCATGCGAAAAATATCGTGCCGCTGCCCGGATGTGCAAAATGACGGATAATACCGCTCGACAAAAATTTTCACTATCACCAAGGTTTGTCCTTGAACAAGATACGACTCGACTGTATTCCTGGCACCCTGTGCGACGAGCGCCTGTGGTCGCGCCTGGCACCTGCCCTGGGCGACGCCATTGATCTGCAGCACGTGCCCCTGCACCAGGCGCGCACGCGTCCGCAAATGCAGCAGATGATCGCCAGCCACAGCGCGCCGCAAGCCCATCTGGTGGGCTTTTCGCTGGGCGCCTACCTGGCGCTCGAACACGCGCTGGCGCACCCGCAGCGCGTCAAGTCCCTCACTTTGATCGCCAATTCGGCCAAAGGTTTGCTGCCGGCGGAAATCGAAGCGCGCCAGCGCATCGTCGCCATGCTCGAGCGCAATGCCTATGCGGGCATCACACGCCAGCGCCTGCGCGAACTGCTGCACCCGTCGCACCTGGACGATGTCGCCATCACGGGCCTGATCCAGCAGATGGGGCTGGACCTGGGCAAGGACGTGCTGCTGGCGCAATTCATCACCACCATAGCCCGCCCCGACCTGATGGCGCGCTTGCCGGAACTCGCCTTTCCCGTGCTGATCGTGGGTGCCGAAGACGACAAGCTCGTCAATCCCGACGATCTGCGCGCCATGGCGGCCCGCCTGCCGCAAGCCACCCTGCACCTGCTGAAAGACAACACCGGCCACATGATTCCGCTGGAAGCGCCAGGCGCGCTGGCGCAAGCCATGCGTGCGCATCTGGAGGCTGCCGGCAATATCAACGATAATGACGGGCATCGGGCCTCGCCCCCACCTTTTTCACCGAACCAATGAGCCATTTGACCATCATCGTCGCCACCGACCAGCAAGGCGGCATCGGCATCGACAACACCCTGCCGTGGAAATTGCCGGAAGACCTCGCGCATTTCAAGCGTTTGACGACGGGCCACCCCATCCTCATGGGCCGCAAGACCTTCGACTCCATCGGCCGCCCGCTGCCGAACCGCCGCAACATCGTCATCACGCGCAATCCGGACTGGCGCCACGAGGGCGTGGAAGCCGTGTCGTCGGTGGAAGCGGCCATCGCGCTGCTGGACGGTGCCGAAGGCTATGTCATCGGCGGTGCCGAAATCTACAAGCAGGCATTGCCCCTGACACTGCGTTTGATCATCACGGAAATCGGCCAGACGTTTGACTGCGACGCCTTTTTCCCTGCCGTTGATCATGCCGTGTGGCAAGAAACTGCGCGCGAAGCACATGTTTCGGAGAAATCCGGCCTGCCTTACGCCTTTGTCACCTTGCAACGCAAAGCCTGATAAGGTTGAGAGTTATTGACAGAATGTTGCTGTAATACCCCTGTCACACCGTTGCGTCACGCTAGCGCAAGCTTGTGACGCTGTGGGGTGATATTTTTTTCCCGCAGAGGCCGCATTTCTGCGAGAATCCCGTTCTTATTTTTTTTATGTGGCTGCCGGGTTGCACTACCGCCTGAAGTCGCGCCCTAGTCCGCCCCTCCACATAAGTCAGGGGCGGCTTGCTTTTTTGGAGACATGCATGAAATTTCGTTTCCCTATCGTCATCATTGACGAGGATTTCCGTTCTGAAAATACGTCCGGCCTGGGCATTCGCGCCCTTGCCGCCGCAATGGAAAAAGAAGGCATGGAAGTGCTGGGCGTGACCAGCTACGGCGATTTGTCGCAATTTGCCCAGCAACAATCGCGCGCGTCAGCCTTCGTGCTGTCAATCGACGATGAAGAATTCGGCGCCGGTTCCATTGAGGAAACCGATCATGCCTTGAAATCGCTGCGCGCTTTCGTCGAGGAAATCCGCTACAAGAACGCCGACATCCCTATTTACCTGTACGGCGAAACGCGCACCTCGCGCCATATTCCGAACGATATCCTGCGCGAACTGCATGGTTTCATCCACATGTTCGAAGATACGCCGGAATTCGTTGCGCGCCACATCATCCGCGAAGCGAAGTCCTACCTGGACGGCCTGTCGCCGCCATTTTTCCGCGCGCTGGTGCACTACGCCAATGACGGCTCCTACTCGTGGCATTGCCCCGGCCACTCGGGCGGCGTGGCGTTCCTGAAGTCGCCGATCGGCCAGATGTTCCACCAGTTCTTCGGTGAAAACATGCTGCGCGCCGACGTCTGCAACGCCGTCGAAGAGCTGGGCCAGTTGCTCGACCATACGGGCCCTGTCGCCGCGTCGGAGCGCAATGCCGCGCGCATCTTCAATGCCGATCATTGCTATTTCGTCACCAACGGTACGTCGACCTCGAACAAGATGGTATGGCATTCGACCGTGGCGCCCGGCGACATCGTCGTCGTCGACCGCAATTGCCACAAGTCAATCTTGCATTCGATCATCATGTGCGGCGCCATTCCCGTGTTCCTGATGCCGACGCGCAACCACCTGGGCATCATCGGCCCTATCCCGCTGCATGAATTCACGCCGGAAAGCATTGCCCGCAAGATCGAAGCGAATCCGTTCGCGCGCGAAGCGAAGAACAAGAAACCGCGCATCCTGACCATCACGCAATCGACCTACGATGGCGTGATCTACAACGTGGAAACCCTGCGCGAAATGCTGGACGGCAAGATCGACACCCTGCACTTCGACGAAGCGTGGCTGCCGCACGCCACCTTCCACGATTTCTACAAGAATATGCACGCCATCGGCAAGGACCGTCCGCGCGCCAAGGAATCGATGATCTTCTCGACCCAGTCCACGCACAAATTGCTGGCTGGCCTGTCGCAGGCCTCGCAAATCCTCGTGCGCGAATCGGACACGGTCAAGCTGGACCAGGACGCCTTCAACGAGGCTTACCTGATGCACACGTCGACGTCGCCGCAGTACTCCATCATCGCCTCATGCGACGTGGCCGCGGCCATGATGGAAGCGCCGGGCGGCACGGCCCTGGTGGAAGAATCGATCATGGAAGCGCTCGATTTCCGCCGCGCCATGAAGAAGATCGACCAGGAATGGGGCCAGGACTGGTGGTTCCAGGTCTGGGGTCCGGCCACCTTCAACGACGAAGGCATGGGCCAGCAAGAAGACTGGATGATACGCGCTGAGGATGACTGGCACGGCTTCGGCGACCTCGCTCCCGGCTTCAACATGCTCGACCCGATCAAGGCGACCATCGTCAACCCGGGCCTGTCGCTGGACGGCCAGTTCGGCGACACGGGCATCCCCGCGTCCATCGTCACCAAATACCTGGCCGAGCACGGCGTCATCATTGAAAAATGCGGCCTGTACTCGTTCTTCATCATGTTTACCATCGGCATCACCAAGGGCCGCTGGAATACCCTGTTGACCGCCTTGCAGCAATTCAAGGACGACTACGACAAGAACCAGCCGATGTGGCGCATCCTGCCGGAATTTGCGGCGGCCAACCCACGCTATGAAAAAATGGGCTTGCGCGACCTGTGCCAGCAGATCCACGATTTCTACAAGGCCTACGACGTGGCGCGTCTGACGACGGAAATGTATCTGTCCGACATGATCCCGGCCATGAAGCCGTCGGACGCGTTCGCCAAGATGGCGCACCGCGAAATCGAGCGCGTGGCCATCGACGAACTGGAAGGCCGCATCACGTCCATCCTGCTGACGCCGTATCCACCGGGCATCCCGCTCTTGATCCCGGGCGAACGCTTCAACAAGACCATCGTCGACTACCTGCGCTTCGCACGCGACTTCAACGAGCGCTTCCCCGGCTTCGAGACGGATGTGCATGGCCTAGTGAAACGCGAAGTCGACGGCAAGCGTGGTTATTTTGTTGACTGCGTAAAATTGGACGAGAACGTCTAAAGACGTCGTCGTTCCATAAATTACGGTCATGAACGCCGCCTGATGCAAATCAGGCGGCGTTTTTCATTTGATGACTACCGCGCACGCTTGCGCCAGATCAAACGGTTGCGGTATCGGGCTACTAAGATGGGCGACTCGTGCCCTCGTGACGGCAGGCATATGACGCTCAAGGTGTGGCTGGAAATCGCGCAGCAGGCGGCGGCTGACAGTGGCGCCTTGCTGATGGCGGCCTTGAAGCAGGCTCAGGTAACTGTAGCCCGGCGGTACGATGGCGAAGAGGACGGAGCGGGCATCGTGCTGTTTGCCGAGGCCAATGCCACGTTGCTGCAAGCGCTGCCGGCGCTGTGCCGCCATGCCCGCGTGCTGGCCATTGCCGCCTGCGGCCAGGCTCCCAGCTGCGCGCAACAGCGGGCCCTGATGGCCGCTGGCGCGCTCGATGTGCTGCTGTGGCCTGCCGGCGCCGTCGATGCAGGCCAGGTGCTGGCGCGCCTGCAGCGCTGGCAAGCCGTGGCGCAGCTGCTGGCATCCAGTGCCGTACGCCAGCACCTGGTGGGCGACAGCGCAGCCTGGGCCGCCTTGCTGCACCAGGTGGTGGAAATGGCCGCCTTCAGCCAGGCTCCGATGCTGATCACGGGCGAAACGGGCACGGGCAAGGATTTACTGGCGCAACTGGTCCACCGTCTCGGCAACTGCAGGGGAGACTTCACCATTCTCGACTGCACCACCCTGTCGCCGGAACTGGCCGGCAGCGAGCTGTTCGGCCACGAGCGGGGCGCGTTTACGGGCGCGGCGGCCGCGCGCGACGGCGCGTTTGCCCTGGCCGACGGCGGCGTGCTTTTCCTCGACGAGGTGGGTGAACTGCAACTGCCCCTGCAGGCGCAGTTGCTGCGCGCCATCCAGGAACGCAAATACAAGCGCGTGGGCGGCAATACCTGGCAACCGACGCAATTTCGGCTCGTCTGCGCCACCAACCGCGAACTGGAAGACGAGGTGGCGCGCGGCGCCTTCCGCGCCGACCTGTATTACCGCATCGCCGGCTGGCGTTGCCAGACGCCGCCGTTGCGCGAACGCCAGGACGATATCCTGCCGCTGGCCCGGCATTTCCTCGCCGAACTGGCACGACAGCCGCCGCCCCCGCTGGACGCCGCCGTGCGCGAATACCTGCTGCTGCGCGACTATCCGGGCAATGTGCGCGAGCTGCGCCAGACCGTCACGCGCATCTGGCACCGCCATTGCGGCCCCGGCCCCATCACCATCGGCGCCCTGCCGCCCGAAGAACGGCTGTTGGCGCCGCCCTGGCCCGACCAGCACTTCGAAGCGGCCGTACGGCGGGCTCTGGCGCAGGGCTGCAAGCTGCCGCACATCACGCGCTGCGCCACCGACGTGGCCATCCGCCTCGTGCTGGCCGAGGAACACGGCAACAACCAGCGCGCCGCCGCCCGCCTGGGCGTGTCCGACCGCGCCCTGCAGATACGCCGCAAGGCGGCAGCCTGTGCGGCGCTGTCCAGGCCCGCCTCCCATTGATCCCTTTGATCCACCTCAAGCCAGCCCCGTCAGGCGCAAGAAATTGCCGCCCGTGATCAGCGCCGCATCGCGCGGCGGCAAACCCAGCAGGTCGATCTTGTGCAATTCCAGCCCCGGATGCAGCCAGGGGCCATCCGAGCCAAACAAGACCTTGTGCGGCCCCGCACGGCGCACGGCCTGCTGCAGCAAGTCGAAGCGGCGCACGCCCGAACTGTCCGTGTAAATGTTCGGGTGGCGCGCCAGATGGTCGATCAACGCCAGCTGCGCCGCCCAGTCGTCGCCAAAGCTGCCCAAATGGGGCAGGATGAAATTGACGTCCGGATACTGCTGCGCCAGCAATTCCGCCACGGCCACCTCGCCTGCCAGGTCGTACAGCACGGGCAAGCCGAAGAAGCGCGCCGCCTCGCACACTTCGCCGCTGATGCGCGCGTCAAGCCGGTGCGCCTTGATGCCGACAAAGCCGTAGCGCTCGACGGCCGTGCGCACCAGGTCCTGGATGCGGCCCCGGTCGCGCCGCGCATGCACGAAGGCAAAGCCGTAAAAACGCTGCGGATCGGACGCCACCAGGCGCGCCACGCCATGGTTGGCGATGGCGTAGTCGGAGTGGAAGGCGGCGAACAGCACGCTGCGGGCGATGCCGGCCGCCTGGGCGCGGCGCAGGTAGGCTTGCAGCGGCGCATCGCTGTCCCACGGCCCGCTCAAGCCGTCGCCCGGTCCCGCATGGCAGTGGCAATCGATGATCATCGTGCCACGCTATTGCCAGTCGCCCATGACGACGATGCGGTTGCCGCGCCGGCGCCAGCGCCCGCTCTCCTCTTCCTGCTGCGGCGCAGGTGAGCGGAAGTGCGGCAATTGCTGATGCAGGGCCCGCGTCAGCGCGCTTTCCACGGCGCGCGCGCTGCCGTCGCCGTCGGCCGCCAGGCGCGCCGCCTGCCCCGCGATGCGCACGAAGCGGCGCGCCAGTTCCAGTTCGCGGTCGGCCGGTGCATCGGCTGCCATTTCGAGTTCCAGCGCATTGCTGGCGGCGCGCCCCAGGGTCGAGCCGAGCGCCGTGCCCACGCCCGGTATCGGGATCATCGAACCGAGCGCGCCGCCGACAAAGGGCAAGGCCGTCTTGGCCACGGCCTTCAAGGCGCCACCCAGGGGCTTGGCCACCTTGGCAAGGGTAGCACCCACCGTCTTGACGCCCTTCCACACGCTCTTGAAGACATTGCCGAGAAACTGTTCCAGCTCCTCCTCGCTGGACACTTCCAGCAATTCCATGGCCAGCTGCAACTCTTCCTCTTCGCTGAAGAGGGCCGGGGCGCTCCCCTTGCCGGACCAGGTTTCGCCAAACTCCAGCACTTCAAACGCGGCTCCGGCCCGCTGGCGGCATTGCACGCATTCACATTCGAGTTGGTGCATGATGCTCTCCTTCGCAGTCATCCTGTTATGGTCAGCCCCACATTTCACCGAGCACGGCCAGTTCCAGTTCGCGCCGCTGGTTGGTCAGCACGCCGCGCTGGTTGGCGAACATGTCGTCGTGGATGCGCTGCTCGATGCGGCGCCGCTGCGCCGCCGACGATAGCGGCGCCACATACACCTGGTGCGCGCTCACGTCGACGGCCAACATCTGGCCGCACAGCCGGTGCTGCAGCAAACGCCGGTGCAGATCGTCCGTCTGGCCGCTGTAGGCACGGCGCCGTCCGCCCGCATCGAACTCGATGACGTACAGGCCCGGACCCCGGCCATTCGCGTTGCCCAAGGCGTTGGCGAGTGTCCCCAGCGCCTGGTAGCGCAAGGCGGCCGTTTCCGGCACCCGGCCCATGGTGCCGGCCAGGGTTGGCGGGACTTCGCCCTGCTGCTGCTCATCGTCCTGATCCTGGCCCTGGCCTGCATCCGCGCCCTGGTCCGGCTCCTGCCGGTCGTCAAAGGCAGGTTCCGCCACAGGATAGGCTTGCTGCGGATAAATGGTCGGGTAGATGGGCGCATAGCCGCCCCAGCCCCGGTAGCGTGGCGGCAGATAAGGCAAAGGCTGGGGAGCAAAGCGGGGCGGACGGCGGCCCTGTCCCTGGTAACGCGGCGGCGCGGGACGGCGCGGCCCCCGCAGCGGCGGCCTTGCACGCAGGCCGCCGCGCCCGCCGCCAGGACGCATGCGCTCTTCCTCCCATTCGCCTTCCCCCTCTTCCTCGCCTTGCCACTGCCACTCACCCAGCCACTCCGTTTCGCCCGCTCCTGGCTGCCCCGCAAAGGGCAGCATTTCAAATGCTTCGTGCATATCGCCTCCTGATGTGATGTTCAAGCAAGTTCAAGCAAGTTCATCGCCTGCTCCAGTTGCCCGGGCGTCTGGTCGGCCCGCAGCAGAAAAGTCAGCGCGCCGGGACCATCCCCCGCTTGCGCCAGCGCCAGCACGCCCGCTGCGCGCAAGGCCGGCTGCAAATGGGCGCGCCCGGGCAGGCGCTGCACGGGAAAGCCGCCACCGCGGCAAACGATGCCGGCCGCCGCCATCCCCGTCCTCCATTGCGCCACCCTGTCCGCCAGCCGGGCGCGCAGGGCGTCGCCATGGCTGGCATTGAGCGCCAGCGCCCGCCGCGCCGCCGCCAGCACGGCTGCCGAAGGCGGACTGGCATGCACGCGCGTCTGGCTGTGCGCCGCGAAGCTCCGCAGCAGCGCGCCGCTGCCTGCCAGCACGGCCAGCGGCACGCCGAAACCCTTGGCCAGCGAAGCGCCGACGATCAGCGATTCGCCATGCAAGCCATGCAGCCGCGCCGAGCCGCCGCCCTGCGTACCGGCCACGCCCAGCACCTGCGTGTCGTCGAGCAGCAGATAACCGCCCCCCTGGCGCGCCAGAGCCGCGTAGCCGGCCAGCGGCAAGAAGTGTTCGCTGCCCGGCACATAGCCATCGGCCAGGATCAATGGACGCCGCCCCTGCCGGCCCCAGGCCGCCACCAGCCGCCGCAAGGCCGCCATCTCGCCGCTGGGAAACACTTGCTGCGGCAAGCCCAGCGCCTGCGCCCGCTCGGCGCCCCAGCGCGCGATGGCGTAGCTGCCGCTATCGACGAGGATCACCAGCCGCTCGGCAGCAAGCATGCCGAACAGGTCCCAGAACAGGTGCAGGGTCGACGGCAGCACGCAGGCCGCCTCGCAGCCTTGCAGCGCAGCCAGGTCTGCGGCCAGGGCCTGCGCGCCGGGCGGCTCCTGCAGCGCGGCCGGCTGGCCCAGGCTCAAGCGGCTCCACGGCGTCAGCGCGGCCGCCGGATGACGCATGCCCAGGTACAGGGCACTGCTAAAGTCGAGCATGCACGCGCCCCGCTCCCACCCTAGACGCTAGACGCTGCGCAGCTGCTGGCTCAGGCGCTGGCGCAGCAGCACCGAGGGCATCGTCGATTCAACCACCGGGTCGCTGCTGTCGACGGACAAATCGACCCCGGTGGCGGCGCGGTAGCCGTGGATATAGCCTTGCACTTGCGGCCTCCAGAAGCGCGCCCAGTTGAACGCTTGCGTCGGTTCATAGATATCGCTCCAGTTGCCATAGCGCACGGACAACAGCAATTGCTCGCCGAAGATGGCCAGGTTGCGGAAGTGCATCACGCTCGTGTCCGTCCAGCCCTGCAGTTTCTTCATGGCATCGACCCGGTCCATCCACGGCTCCGGATACGCCACCATCACGCGCGTGGGCAAAAATTCGCGGAATTCCGGGCGTGCCAGCATCCATTGCTGCATCAGCATCTCGATGCGCGCCGTCGACGGCAAGTCGCCGAACTGGTTGTGCGCGCCCTGCGACAGGATCAGGTGGATCTCTTTCAAGGCATTCAGCACGGGGAAGGCGTCCGCCTTCACGGTGGTGTCGTCATCCTGCTTGTAGAAAGAGGTCAGCAGGCGCAGCAAGTGGTGGAAGGCCTCCAGGAATTTGGAGCGGCTATCGGCTGGCCGGAAGTGCTGCACTGCCTTGCCGTCCAGGCGCACACCATAGTGATGGTCATACTCATAGTTCCGGCGCATCACGGTCAGCCGATGCTGTTCATCCTGCGTGTATCCCCAGAGTAAGTTATTCAGCGGACGCAGCATGTCGATTTCCGTATTTGACAGGGGATCTGCATGATTACCCGGCGCGCGCAGGTTCTGGAAGCGTTGCGCGATGGCATTCATGGTTTGCACCAGCATGCCCTCTTCATGCCAGTACGACCAGATCAGTTCCAGCAGGCAGGGATTGGCCAGCTTTTCCTGGATGATGCCAAAGCACAGGTCGACTTCCCCTTCCTGACCGCGCGGGATGCTGATGGGAATATCGGGCAGCTTGCGGCGGATCACGGCCAGATACGGCAAGGTCTGGAAGCCGTCGATGTTTTCCAGGTAATCGTTGCGCAGCACGGTTTCCAGGTCGCGCCCCTGGGGAATGTCGCGCCGGTCCAGGTAGGCGTTGTCCTCGGCGGGATTGAACGCCAGCGGCTGGTTCAGCACGCCGCAATTGACCATCACGAACGCTTCCGTCGCCACTTTCAGCACGCGGTAGGAATCGGCATCGGAAAACGGCAGCGCGCGGCGCTGCTTGAGCTGCTGGAACATGTCGGCCTTTTTCACGAAGCGCTCCTGCTCGAAGCCGCGCACATTGGCCAGGTCGCCGCAAAACAGGCTGTCCATGAAATGCAGATAATTGGTAAACGACATCGCCTCGGTGCTATTGCGTATCAAGGTCCACAGCGGCAAGTCTTCCGTCGGCTCCGTTTCCGTGCGCGTCAGCGACACGCCGACATTGCCCGAGATGGGCTGCGGCTGGCGCTCTTCCGTCTCGTATTCCGCGTCCACGGCCAGCATGGCGTTCGGGCTCAGCCCTTCCGGCATGGGCAAGGCGCTGCGCAGTTCGGGACGCTGCGACAGCATCATCTGTCCCATGAAACGGTGCATGCCGGCGCGCCGCACGGGCGTGGAAAAGGCGTTCCCCGCGCCGCGCATGGGCACCCATGGCGCGGCGGCCAGCACCTGCACCTGGTCGCGCCCGTCGGCGCTTTGATCGCCGTCAAACGAGACGCTGGCCACGGCACGGTCGCCCACCCTGCCGAAATGGCAGTCGCTGGGATGGCAGTCGGCCGTTTCAAACACCAGCCCCACCTGCGGATTGAGCTGCGGCTTGAAGCACAGCACGGCGCTGCAGCCGGCCTGCACCGTCACGCACTGGGGCGCCGTGGCGGGGAAATTGCCATACACGCCCACGTAGCTGCCCGTCGCCAGGTCGGCAAACACGGTACAACCATTGCCATCGGTCCAGCGCACGCCCACCAGCATGGCAGGGTCTGGCACCCAGGTGGCGGCATTGAACAGATGGCAATCGGCATCCATGCCCCGGTACAGGCTGATGGCGGCATTGACGACCCTCACCCCGCTGTCCTGTTCGTGTACGGTGACAGCGATGCTGCCGCCGTGGTGTTTCGGACCGGCCTGACCCGCCGCCCTGCTCTTGCCACCCATATTGCTGCTTATCTTGCTGCTCATGTCATTCTCCTCAATGGATAATCAAACGAGATGCCAGGGGCGACAGCGGCCTGCCGGACTGGCGGCCATGCCGCACGACATCCGCGCACAGCTCCGACGTGTCCAGGGTGCTGCGCAGGGCCCAGTGGGTCAGCAAGCGCCCCAGCAGCTCGCTTTCGTCTTCCGGGTTCAAGGTGCCGCTGGCGCGCGCCTGGCCCAGCACGGCGAACACCAGGGTCGGCGTCGCCTGGTACATCTGCGCCGGCGTCAGGGTCCAGCTGCGAAACAGCTGTGCCAGCATGGCCGGCTGGCGTGTGTGCACGGCCATGGCCTCGACCAGCGAACCGCCGCGCAAGGCCGGCGGCCGGTGCTGCACCAGCAAGCCGACCAGGGCAGCCATGCTGGCCTGCAACTGTTCCAGCAGCCGCTGCCGGGCCGGCGGCAGGCCGGCCAGCGGGTAATACGATAGCCACAGCTGTTCCAGGCGGTCCCACTGCGGATGCGGAAACAAGGCCCGCCCCATGGCGCAGCTCAGGCGCACCCGCAGCCAGGGCACCGGGTGGGGATCGTCGGTATTGAGGCGGAAGACAAACACGCGCGGCAGACTGACCACGCCGATCAGTCCCAGGGTGGCGGCCACGCCGACCCGCGCCAGCGACCAGAAATCGGCCACGATCTCGGATATCCACCGCTCCCACAACTGCCACACGTGTACGAGGCCGCTGCCGCCGTGCTGCATGGCTTGCAGCACGGGCCGCAGGGACGGCACCAGGTCCAGCAGCGCCGCGCCCTGGTGGCCCACCTCGTGCACGAGCGACGAGGCGATGCTGCTGCCGATCATGCGTTCGCGCGGCAGGCGGATGATGGCGACGGGATTGTCGCCGCCACCCGGCAGGCGCGTGCGCGCGCGACGGATGGCCGCCCCCGGCCCCCGGTCCAGGTAGCAGATCACGGGCGGCGCCTGATACACATTGCCGGGCAGCGCCAGCGCGTCGGCGGCAACGATGTCCAGGCCGGCCAGCCACACGCCCGTCTTGTGCTCGCTGCGCTGGGTGATGACTTCATTGAACAGGTCGAACTGGGTCAGCGCCGCATTGAATTTCAGGCGCAGGAAAGTGAAACGGCGCTGCGCCTCGGCGGTCGTGGCCATGCTGGCGCCGTCGGCGTGCTCGCGCCGCAGCCACCACTGGAACCGGGCGACCATGCGCCGCAGTTCGCGCCGGCCCTGCACCAGCTGGCTTTCGATGGCAGACTGGGCGCTGGGCATCAGGGCGGCGCCCAGCACCGTCGGCTCGATCAGCGCGAACGGTTCCAGCCGGGCCAGCCGCGTCAGCAGCGAGCGTGCCTCCTGCTCCAGCATCCAGGCAGCGTAAGCGCCGATGGCCATGATGTCAGACGCCGTACAGGACGATTTTGTGGCCCTGGCGCGCCCAGCGGCCGCTGGATGGGCGCATGCCGCCCTGGCTGCCCTGGCTGCGCACACCGCCCTGCGCCATGCCGCCGGCCGCACCGGCGCCGCTGCCGTTCTGCGTGGCGACCTGGCTGCCGGGGCGTCCCAGCAAGCCGGGCGCAAACTGGCGCGCCGCCGCGCTGGCCGCCGCCTGGGCAATGGCGCGCGGGTCGCCCGCACCGCGCGCTTGCGCTGCGCGGTTGACGGTATCGGCGGCCAGGCGAACGAATTGCTTGGCGCCTTCGAATTCGCGGTCCTCGTTCGACGACGCTTCCGCTTCCAGCCCCAGGGCGCCGCCAGCGGCCGAGGCCAGGCCGCTGCCGATCTTGGCCCCCAGCGGGCCGCCGAAATAGCCGCCGATGGCGCCGCCGGCCAGGGGAATGGCTTTCTTCGCCACGCCCTTGAGCACGCCGCCGATGGCTTGCCCCACGGGCGACTTGATGATGCCGCCCGCGACGGAAGCAGCCTTGCGCAGGAAATTGCCGAGAAACTGCTCGAGTTCGGCTTCATTGCTCACCGACAACAATTCATTCGCCAGCTCCATCTCCTCGGTCTCGGAAAACATGGCGTTCGCGCCCCCCTCGCCGCTCCACTCGCCCTGGCCAAACTCGAACTGTTCCGCTTCAAAGCCGGACATCTCCTGTCCGTATTCCAGGGTCGTACGATCCAAGTCATGCATGATGAACTCCTCAAAGTGATTACCTCGGTTGGGACTACCTTGCCGGACAGACTGGCCGTCCGGCTAACAATCGAGCACGACGATGTGCCCGCCCTCGCGGCGCCAGCGGCCAGCGTCCCGCACCGACGTTTGCGCCGCCTGCCTGAGCAAGCCTGGCGCCACGCTGCGTGCCACTTGCAGCAGGGCCGTCTCCACCCGCGCCCCGGGTGTGCGCGCGCCCGGGCCGCCATCCTGCGCCAGCGCGGTGTTGACGGCATCGATCAGGTGCACCACCTGGCGCGCCAGTTCGAATTCCTTGTCTTCCGGGCTGAGTCCTTCCAGTTCCATGCCGAAGATGCCGGCAGCGCGCCGCTTGAGCGCCTGCGGCGAACCGCCATGCAGGGGCAGCAAGGGCGCCACCACCTTGCCCAGCAACTGGCGCAGCGACCGTTCCAGCGGCGTACCGCGTACTTGCCGCCCCGCCGCGGTGGCGCCCAGCTGGCGCGCCAGGAAAGCGTCGAATTGGGCCGGCCCCTGCAGTTCCAGCAACTGCGCCGCCAGGGCCAGCGCATCTTCCTGCTGCAGGGGCAGCGCGCCCGGTGCTTCAGGCAATTCCATTTCAGGACGATAGGCGAGCAGGCGGCTGGTCATGACAGGCTCCGGTGAAGACGGGCGGCTGGCCCATGCCTCCCTGATGCAAGGGGCATGCCCGTCAGGCGCAGGGGAAAAAGAGACAGGACGGCGAACGGCGTTTCGCCGATAGCGTAAAAACCATGGTTTCCGGCGAAGCGAGTTTCGTTGTCAAGGTGAGCTTTCAAACAAGCTTAATTGGCAGGAATGATTACGTCGCCTATCCGCCACAGTGCTAGTTATCGGCAAAAAATATTTTTCATTTTCAAAAAACAAACTTCGCGCTACGTCGCCAAAAACCCTATCAACGTCACTTCAACATGCGATAAAAATAAACTTGGCCAACACGTAAATAGTTAATTGAAAACAGAATTTTGGTAGGCAAGCCCTACAATTAATGGGCCAGAATTTGATTGCTTGAAAGAAACTAAATGATAGACCCGACTTTGCGCCGTTTATTGGCCATCACCCTATTCAGCCTGCTTGCCGCCTGCGGCGGCGGTGGCGACAGCAAGACCGGCGCCACCCAGAACCCGGACATCTCGGCCGTGCCACCGGGGACCACCGCCCCCGGCACCAAGCCGGGCGACACCCTTCCACCGCCGCCCCTGACCACGCCACCGGGCGGCCAGACGGCGACCTTCACGCGCCCGGAAGCGTCGCGTTTCCTGGGCCGCGCCACGTTCGGGCCGGACATGGCGGCCATCGATGCCCTGGCCGCCAGCGACAGCGACGCCTGGTTCCGCGCGCAGTTTTCCAAGCCGCAAACCTTGCACCGAAAATATATCGACGCGAAATATCCCACTGCGGGCGCGGCGGCCACCAAGGCCGTGCCGAACGACTTTTATGAGTCGTTCTGGCAGCAAGCCGTGCGTGGCGACGACCAGCTGCGCCAGCGCGTGACCTTTGCCCTGTCGGAAATCTTCGTCGTCTCCACGCAAAACGAGGCCGTGTGGCCGCAAACGCGGGGCGTCGCCAGCTACTACGACATGCTGGGACAACATGCGTTCGGCAACTTCCGTACCCTGCTGCAGGGCGTGGCCACGCATCCGATGATGGGGCTGTACCTGTCGCACCTGCGCAACCAGAAGGAATCGGCCACGCGCACACCCGACGAAAATTTCGCCCGCGAAGTGATGCAGTTATTTACCATCGGCCTGTACCAGCTGAATGCGGATGGTTCATTGAAATTGAACGGCGGCAAACCCATCGACACCTACACGCGCGACGATGTGAGCGGCCTGGCGAAAGTGTTTACGGGCTGGAGCTGGGCCGGACCGGACCAGGGCGCGAACCGTTTCTTTGGCAGCGTGGCCGATCCGGACCGTGACTGGATGCCGATGCAAAACTATGCGGCGTACCACTCCACCAGCGAAAAACGCTTTCTGGGCGTCAGCGCGGCGGGCGCCGCCGGCGGCGAAGCGGACATGGCGCTGGCCCTCGACACCCTGTTCAACCATCCGAATGCTGGCCCCTTCTTTGGCCGCCAGCTGATCCAGCGCCTGGTCACCAGCAACCCCAGCCCGGCTTATGTGGGCAGGGTCGCGGCCGCCTTCGCCAACAATGGTTCGGGCGTGCGCGGCGACATGCAGACCGTGATCCGTGCCGTGCTGCTCGATCCCGAAGCGCTGGCGCCAGCCGGCAGCAGCCTGCGCACGGGCAAATTGCGTGAACCGCTCGTGCGTCTGGGCAACTGGATGCGCGCATTCCACGCCAAGGATGCCGCCTTGCAGTACCGCATCTATTACCTCAGCGATCCGCTGTCGGGACTGGGCCAGAATCCCATGAACGCGCCATCCGTCTTCAACTATTTCCGCCCCTCGTACGTGCCGCCCAATTCGGCGTTGGCGACGGCGGGCCTGGTGGCGCCGGAAATGCAGATCACGTCGGAGCCGTCCGTCACCGGTTACCTGAACTTCATGCAGGATGCCATCAGCGGCGGCGTGGCGGAAAACAGCGCCGTGCGGGCCGACTACTCGGCCGAACTGGCGCTGGCCGAGCAGCCCGCTGCCCTGCTGGACCGGGTCAACTTGCTATTAATGTCCGGCAATATGTCGTCCCGCCTGCGCACCAAGATCCTGTCGGCCGTCACGAGCATCGCCATTCCCGCCGCCAACGGCAGCAATGCCGCGCAAGTGACGAAGGCGAAATCCAACCGCGTGTACCTGGCCATTTTCCTGGCCATGGCCTCGCCTGAATACCTGGTTCAAAAATAAGGAAGCTGCATGACTACCCCTACTCACTTCTCGCGCCGCCGCTTCCTCGGTTCCATGCTGGGCCTGGCAGGCAGCACGGCCGCGCCCTTCGCCCTCAACCTGGCCGCCATGGGTCAGGCTGCGGCCCAGTCCGCCGACGACTACAAGGCCCTCGTCTGCCTGTTCATGAACGGCGGCAACGATACCTTCAACACGGTGCTGGCCACCGACACGCCTTCATGGAGTGAATATATGCGCCTGCGCAATACGGGCAGCAACGATTCGATCCACCTGCCCGGCGTCGGCGAAACGGGCGGCGTGCTGCCGATCACCCCCGCCACGGCCCAGGCGGGCCGCAGCTTTGCCCTGCATCCCGCCCTCGCTCCCGTGAAAGACCTGTTCGACGGCGGCCGCGCCGCCATCGTGGCCAATGTCGGCACCCTGATCCAGCCCGTGACCCTGGCGCAATACAAGGCGGGCAATGTGGCGCTGCCGCCGAAACTGTTTTCGCATAACGACCAGCAATCGACGTGGCAATCGGGCTTGCCCGAAGGCGCCAGCATCGGCTGGGGCGGACGCCTGGGCGACCTGCTCGGCGCCGGCAACGCCAATGCGACGTTTACCGCCATCTCGGCCGCGTCGAACGCGCTCTTCCTCAGCGGGCGCCAGGTGCGCCAGTTCCAGGTGGGCCAGGCGGGCGCCGTGCCGATCCGCAATATCGGCAGCGGCTACCTGTTCGACACTACCGAGGGCGAAACCGCCTTGCGCGACATCATCAGCACGGCAGGCGACGACATGATGGAGCAGGAACACGTGGCAACGGTGCAACGCGCCATTTCCAGCCAGAGCGTGCTGAGCGGCGCCATGCTGGCGGCCGGCGCGGGCGGCGTGCCCAATCCGCCGCCCTATATCAACCCGAACACGGGCGCGTCCAGCGTCAACCAGCTGGCCGTGCAATTGCAGACGGTGGCGCGCATCATCGGCGGGCGCGGCCCCCTTGGAGCGAAACGGCAAGTGTTTTATGTGACCCTGGGCAGCTTCGACACGCATGACCGCCAGAAGGAGCTGCATGGCGACCTGATGGCGCGCCTGGCGCACGCGCTGGCGTATTTCGACGCGACCCTGGCGTCCCTGCAGGGCGCCGACGTACGGCGCCAGGTGACGACGTTTACGGCCTCGGACTTCGGCCGCACCTTCAGCAGCAATGGCGACGGCACGGATCACGGCTGGGGCGCGCACCACTTCGTCGTGGGCGGCGCCGTGAAGGGCCGCGACATCTACGGCGCCTTCCCCACCACGGGCCTGGGCCATGAGCTGGACGTCGGTTCCGGCGCCCTGCTGCCAACCACCTCCGTCGACCAGTACGGCGCCACCCTGGCCAAATGGTTCGGCGTGGCCGACAGCCAGCTGGCCGAAGTGTTCCCGAATATCGGCAACTTCAGCCGGCGCGACCTGGGTTTCATGACAGCAACTTAGCCGTTCACGGCGACCGTCAAGGTGACGACATAGCCCTGCGTGGCATTGCCCGTCACCGTGGCCATCTGCAAGCTGGTGCCGTCGCTGAAAACATTGTCGGTGGCATAGCTGATCTGCGCCAGGTTGCGCACGCTGGCCGTGTAGCCGCTGGCCGTGTAGGCCTCGTTCAGCGTTGCCATCGGGAAAGTGAACTGCGACGTCTTGATGCGGTTCGCGGCACTGGCCGCCTTCGCCAGGCTGGGGTAGACCTCGAAATGCACGTGCGGCATGCGCCCTGCGTAGCAACCGGGAAAGATGGTCGTGAAGGCAAGGTTGCCGGCGCTGTCCGTTTCCTGCACGCCGCGCAAGTAATTTTGCGCCGTCACGCCACTTGAATACAGCGAATACAGGCCGTCGCGGTCGCAATGCCACAGATAGACGGCGTAGCCGGCCAGGCTGGCGCAGCCGCCGCTGGCGTTGAGCAACTGCAAATGAATGGTCAAGGGCACGCCTGCCGCCACGCCCGTGGCGCCATTGAAACTGGCGCGGATATCGCTGCGCACGACGCCCGACTGGTTCAGCACGTTGATGATGCTGCCGCCACTCGTGTTCGTGCCATCGGCCGGATACGGCCCGCCCGTTTCCTCGGGAATCACCGTGCAGGCGCCCGTGGCAGGTATCGTTACCGCCGCCGTACCGGAAGTGCCCGTGCCAGCGCCGCTGCTAGCCGCCGTGCCGCTGGCGTCCGACCCGCCGCCGCAGCTCATCAAAGGCAAGGTGGCGGCGCCGGCCAGCAGCCAGCGCAGGACTTGCCGCCGCTCAGCCGCCTGTTGCCGCATCATTTCGAGGTCGGATGCCAGACCGTGATCATGTAATTCCATATATATTCCATCAAGTGGGGCAAGCCCGCCAAGGCGGGGCTCAGGCTGGCGCACAGGAACAGAGCCTGTGTCGCATGGCGCGAAAGCGCCTTCCTGGCGGCAATGGCGAACTTGCGTTCCATGCTTCAGGCCGTTGTATTGACCAGGTTGCCGCTGGCAGACAGGCTGCCGCCCGCATTCGCCGCGCCCAGGCTGCCCGACAGCGCCTGCAGGAAACTGCCCAGTTTGCTGTTACTGGCGCTCGTGCTGCCTTCATCGCCGCCCAGCGCGCTGAGCAGGCTGGCAAAGCTGGACTGCAAGTCCGTCACGCTGTTGTCCGTGATCTCCGCGCTGTCGCTGCCGGACGACGAGAGTTTTTGCAGCAGGCTTTGCAAATCCGATTCGATATTGCCGGGGCCGCCGCGCGCGCCACCGCCGGGTGGTGGCGCGGCAGGCGGTTCGCCAGCCTCCTCTTGCCCGCCAGCACTGCCGCCACCCTGCGCGTGCAGGCTGCCCATCAGCTGGTGCAGGAAGGCGCCCAGCGCCTGGCCCACGTCGCTGCTGGCGGTGGCGCCGGTGCTGTCCGTCGCGCTATCGCTGGTATCGACCGTCACGCCTATCGATGACAAGGCGCTGGAAATGGCGTCGAGAAATGCGCCATCGTCGGGCTTTGGCGGCCGCGTCCCGTCCACGCTGCTGGTATTGCTGGAACTGCCGCTGCCGCCCAGGCGGCTGAACGCGCTCAACTGGCTGGTGACGCTGGTCGAACTCAATGCACTGATGCTCATGCTTAATCTCCTGTGCTTATTGGCGGCGGCGTGGGCCGGGACGGCTGTCTTGACGCTGTTGCGCCTGCTGGCGCTGTTCCGGCGTCAGCACGGCCAGCAATTGCTGCTCCAGCCGCGCCTGCTGCAAGCTGATCTTCGCCATGGCTTGCGCCGCCGTACTGGCCAGCGCGCTGGCCTTCGCATCGTCGTAGGCGCTGGAGCCGGCCAGCGCGCGCAGCTGTTCATGGGCCTTGAAGGCAATCTTTTCCTGTTCCCGCAGCAAGGGTGCCTGGGCGTAAGTGGCGGCGAAAATCTTGTCCTGCTGCGCTTCGCTCAAGTCCATGCCGCGCAGAAACGGCGGCAAGCCTGGCGGCGGCCCTTCCATGGCACGCGGCGGCGGGCCGTCCGCCGCAGGTTCTTGCTGGGCCAGCGCCAGCAGCGGCATGCTGCAGGCGGACAACAGCAACAGGGATACGGCAATGCTCAGGTATTTCATCGGGCTTTCCTTTCGTGGCGATCAGCCCTGATTGTCGGCCTCTGACATGTAAAGCAACGTTAGGCCGGCGTAAAAGCATGTAAAGGAAGCTGCGCAAATGTAAGCGGAGGTATGTAAAAGCGGGTAAAACCGCCCTGAACGGCATCCTTTGGCTGCTATCATCGGGCGATATTCACCCGAAAAAAGCACAGGCATGAGCAAGGTTTTGTTAATCGATGACGACGTGGAACTGGTCGGCATGTTCCAGGAATACCTGACGCAGGAAGGTTTTGACGCCCGCGCCGTGCATGACGGTGAAAGCGGCGCGGCTGAGGCGCTGACGGGCCTGTACGCCATCGCCATCCTCGACGTCATGATGCCGCGCATGAATGGCCTGGAAACCCTGCGCCGCATCCGCGCCGGCAGCAACCTGCCCATCCTGATGCTGACGGCGCGCGGCGACGATACGGACCGCATCGTGGGCCTGGAGCTGGGCGCCGACGATTACGTCACCAAACCGTGCACGCCGCGCGAGCTGACGGCGCGCATCCGCGCCATCCTGCGCCGTGCGCAAGCCGCGCCGCACGACACATCGGGGCTGGCGCCGCTGGCCGTGGGGCAACTGACGATGTGGCCAGAACAGCGCCGCGTTGCCTGGGCCGGCGCGCACCTGGAACTGACGAGCACGGAGTTCAACCTGCTGGAAGTGCTGGTACGCCATGCGGGCAAGCCCGTGAGCAAGAATCAATTGTCGGAACTGGGCCTAGGCCGGCCCATGGCCCGCTTCGACCGCAATATCGATGTGCACTTGAGCAGCCTGCGCCGCAAACTCGGCAGCCTGGCCGATGGCCGCTCCTGCCTGCAGACCGTGTACCGTCTCGGCTACCAGCTGATCAAGGAGTAAGCGTGGGCCGTCTGTTCTGGAAGTTTTTTCTGTGCATCATGCTGGCGCAAGTGACGGCCACCATCGGCATCGGCGGCACCTTCTGGCTGAAAAACCGGGCCGCGCAGCAGGAACGGGCCCTCGACATCGACACCAGCCCGCCCGCGCAAATGATCATCGAGGCCGCCAGCGCCACCGTGGAAGCGGGCGGCAGCCAGGCCTTGCGGCAATTCCTGGGCAAGCTCGAACGCATGCGCGTGTTTGCCGTCGATGCCAAAGGGCAAGAACTGATGGGCCGCACGGTGCATCCCGCCATGCTGGCCAAGGCGCGCGCCATGCTGGAGCAAAGCCAGGCCCATGCCGTCGTGCGCGAAGCGGCCGGCAGCGATGGCAAGCGCTACCTGCTGTTCCTGCCTTCGTCCGAACGTTTCCGCAATGCCGAGGCGGGCGCCGCGCGCGACACGCTCAATGCCGTCACCATGAGCGGCCCGCGCGCCATGGGAGCCGGCCCACGGCCCCACGAAGCGGGCGCGCCGCCGCCACGCGGCGACTTCGGCCGCGGCATGCCGCCCGGCCCGCGCATGGACAGCCCCTACCGCACCTTCATTCCCCTGGCCGCCGCCATCGCCGCCAGCCTGCTGTTCTCTTTCCTGCTGGCCTGGTATTTTGCGCGCCCCATCCGCGACCTGCGGCAAGCGTTCGAGGCCGCCTCGCACGGCAACCTGGCGCCGCGCTTTCACGCCAGCGGCAAGCGCGGCGATGAATTGACGGACCTGGGACGCGATTTCGACCGCATGACGGGCCGCTTGCGCAGCCTCATGGATAGCCAGACGCGATTGCTGCATGATGTGTCGCACGAGCTGCGCTCGCCGCTGGCGCGCTTGCAGGCCGCCATCGGCCTGGCGCACCAGCAGCCGGAAAAAATGGCCGCCTCGATGCAGCGCATCGAACGCGAAAGCGAGCGCATGGATAAACTGATCGGTGAACTGCTGACCCTGTCCCGGCTGGAAGCGGGCGCCGTGCAAGCGGGAGCCGGGCAGACGCACAGCGAAGACGTCAGCATCGCCGATCTCGTGCACGACATCGTGGACGACGCCCGCTATGAAGCGAGGGCGCGCCTGCTGGGCATAGCCTTGGCGGGCGACGCGGCCACGGCGGACGCCAGCGTCACGGGTCAGCCGGAACTGCTGGCGCGCGCCGTGGAAAACGTCGTGCGCAATGCCGTCAAACACAGTCCCGATGGCGGCACGGTGCACGTGGAACTGTCGCGCCTGCATGATGGCAAGCAGGAATGGCTGCGCATCGCCGTGCAGGACCGTGGTCCTGGTGTGGCCTCAGCCGACCTGGCCCGTATTTTTGAACCGTTCTTCCGCGCCAGCAATACCCAGCACAGCACGGATGGCCACGGCCTGGGCCTGGCCATCGCCCGGCACGTCATCAACGCCCATGGCGGCCGCATCAGTGCCAGCTTGCGCAGTGGTGGCGGACTGTGCGTGGAAATGTTGTTGCCCGTCAAAACGCCAGGCTGACCTGTCGGCGAGCCTGGCGTTTTTTTATGCGCGAATAAACTGTTACGCCTGCGTATCGATGATGCTGCCCAGGGTGGACGAGGTCGATTTGGCCGGACTCGTCGCCGTATCGGCGCTGCTGGCCGGCTGAGCGTCTTGCTGCGCCTGCGCGGCGGCAGCGTGCAACTGGGCAATTTGCGCCTGCAAGGCCTGGATTTGCTGCGCCAGCTGCTGCTGCAGCTTTTGCGACGCCTCCGTCTGCTCGCCCTTCTGCGATTCCGTCAACTGTTTTTGCGCCGCCGTGATCTGCTTTTGCAGCGCCGCGATCTGCGAACTGCTGCCCGAACTGGCGCTACTGGCCGCGCTGACTGCGCCGCCTGAACCGATTGCCGCTACCATGATGCCTCCTCAGTGTTTCAATACCAAGGTTAACGGCAAGCATGGGGACGGATGTAGGGCGGCGGGTGTAAAGGCAGGTAAAGACGGCTGGCACCCCGCCCTTCCAGCAATCAGGTCTTCGGCAAGGTCACGCCAACCTGGCCCTGGTATTTGCCGCCGCGATCCTTGTACGACGTTTCGCACACTTCATCGGATTCGAAGAACAGCACTTGCGCCACGCCTTCGTTGGCGTAGATTTTTGCCGGCAACGGTGTCGTGTTGGAAAACTCCAGGGTCACAAAGCCTTCCCATTCCGGTTCGAACGGGGTGACGTTGACGATGATGCCGCAGCGCGCATAGGTGCTCTTGCCCAGGCAAATCGTCAGCACATTGCGGGGAATGCGGAAATACTCGACCGTACGGGCCAGCGCGAACGAGTTCGGCGGAATGATGCAATAGCCCTTGCCCGATACGTCGACAAAGTTATTCGCGTCAAAATCCTTCGGGTCGACGATGGTGGTGTTGATATTGGTAAACAACTTGAACTCGTCGGCGCAACGGATGTCATAACCATAGCTGGAGGTGCCGTAGGAAACGATGCGGTTGCCGTCGCGTTCCTTGACCTGGCCCGGCTCGAACGGCTCGATCATGCCCGTTGTTTCCGCCATGCGGCGTATCCATTTATCGCTTTTAATCGTCATCGCAGGGGTATCTTTCTAGAATATCGGAATGGCTGGGGCCGCACGCCTGCTGCAGGCACGGCCCGGATGGCAGGATTTTACGCGAAAATCCGCCGCTGTTGGCCCCCATCCCCTGAAAATCCTTGGCGATCGGCTATTGTTTCGCCAGCAATGCCGTGATCATCTCGCGCACCACTTGCGCCGTCAGTTCCGGGTTTTCCATGGGAAACAGATGGCCGCCCGGCACCTGGCGGAAAAATTTGCCGACCAGCTTGCGCGTGGCCGTCAAACCCGCCTGGCGGCATTCCACCGATTCCGTGCCGCCGATAAAACCGATGGGCACGGGAAAGCCATCCTTGACGAGGCCGCCAATATGATGGGGCAAGCTGCGGTACACCTGCGTTTCCACTTCGCGCGTAAAGCGCAGCTGCACCCCTTCCGGATGGGGCACCAGGCCGTTGTCGATGTAGTCGCGCAAGACCTGCGGCGCCCAGACGGCGAACATGTCCTTGGCAGCGAAATGTTCATACGCGGCTTGCGCATCGGGCCACAGCTTGCGCCGCCGGGCGGAAAAACGTGACGGCGAGAACCGCTCGCCCAGCGCCGTGTTGCGCGCCAGGCGCACCAGCAAGGCGCGCCAGCCCGCCACCACGGGCGAATCGAGCAAGACCACGCAGCGCACCAGATCGGGCCGCTGCTTGGCCACCATCACGCTGAGCATGCCTCCCAGCGAATGGCCGACGAGGATGACGGGCGCGCTGTAGCGGCGCTCCAGCTCGTCGATATACTCGCGCACCAGCTCGGGCCAGCCCGTGCTGACGGGATAATTCGGGTCGTGCGCATGCATGTCGAGCGCCTGCACGGTGTAGTGCTGGCCCAGCAGGCCGAACAGCTTGCGGTAGGTGCCGGCAGGATAACTGTTGGCATGGGCAAAATGCAGTTGCGGGAGAGTCATCGTAGGGCTGTGCCGGTGAATGCGATAAACAATTGTAATGGCATGCCGGCAAGACGGATCAGAGGAAGGCCTCTAATTGTCCCTGCGACCGCGTCATGCCGGGCACGAACGAGGCCAATACCTCGCCCAGCTCGGCGTTTGAATCCACCACGCAAAAAGCGTCGTCAAACGCATGGTGACGGTTCATCTGATTGCGCACGACGATGCATTCCAGTCCGGCCGCATTCGCGGCGCGCAAGCCGCGCGGCGAGTCTTCGACGGCCACGCAGTCGGCGGCGGCCAGGCCCAGCCGCTGCAAGCCCAGCTGGTAGCCGTCGGGCGCCGGCTTGCTGTCGCCATACATTTCACGCGTCAGCACGAAGTCGAAGTGGCCAAGCAAACCGGTGGCCGCATGGCTGATCCGGAAATGCTGTTCGTAGGCACTGGTGACCACGCCCATGGCCACGTGCGGGCGCAGCGCCGCCAGCACTTGCCCGATGCCGGGCATGGCCAGCTGCCGCGCCTGGCGCAGGCGCTGCGCAAACAGCACGGTGCGCTCGGCCCGCAGGCGTTCGACCAGCTCGATGTCGTGGCCCTGCCCCAGCAGCACATGCCAGGCACCGTAGTTATTGTCCAGGAACCAGTCAAAAAATTGCTTCGGCGTCAGGTCTATGCCGTAAGGCAAGAGCAAGTCGCGGTTGCTTTCGTAAAACAGCTGCTCGGTGTTGACCAGCACGCCATCGTTGTCCCACAGCACGCCCTGGATGGTTTTCATGGCTTGTTGTCGTTCAAAAACTTACTTGAAGAAGATGTCGTAAGACAATTTCACAATCAGCAGCACCAGCAGCACGAGGAAGAGGATGCGCACGAAGGCGGCGCCGCGGCGCACGGCGATCCAGGTGCCCGTCAGCGCGCCCAGGATATTGCACACAGCCATTGGAGCAGCCACGGCGTAGACCACGTGGCCGGCGGGAATGAAGAAGGCCAGCGCGGCAACGTTGGTGGCGATATTCACCAGCTTCGAGCAGGCCGAGGCGAGGATGAAATCGAAGCCGAAGACGCGGATGAACAGGAAAATCAGGAAACTGCCCGTGCCTGGACCGAACAGGCCGTCATAAAAGCCGATGGCGCCGCCGATGACGATGGCGAGGATGCGTTCGCGCGGACCGATGGGGCGCGCTTCGCGCGTCGTGCCGAAATCCTTCTTGATGAAGGTGTAGATGGCCATGATGATGATCAACACCAGCACCATCGGGCGCACCACCTGCTGCGGCACGTAGGACACGGCGGCCGCACCAATAAACGACATGATGAAGGCGCTGGCCACGGCCGGCAGCACCAGCAACCACGGAATGTGCACCTTGCCAACGAAGGAACGGGCGGCAAACGTGGTGCCGCAGGCGGACGCCAGTTTATTCGTGCCCAGCAACGAGGTCGAGGCCATGTTCGGCATCAGGTTGAACAGGGCCGGCAGCTGTATCAGCCCACCCCCGCCTACGGCGGCATCGATCAGGCCGGCAAAGAAGGCAAATAAACACAGCAGCGAGATGGTTAGCATGATAGGCAAGGAGGAATGGGCGACAGCGGCAGTATAGGCGCCGTGGATTTTTCCGGATGCAACTTCATATTGCGGAAAACGCAATCAGGCGTAACGCTTGACGGAATGCGCCCCATGCGGTCTACTGGCCTCTTTTGCCGGGAGTCACCGATGTCGATGAAACTGATGTGGGAGATCCGCGCCTTCTGTACCGTAGTCGAAAAGCGCAGCTTTATCCACGCGGCGCGCATGCTGGGACGCTCGCCGTCCGCCGTCACGCGCGCCATCCAGTTCCTCGAAGACGCCATCGGCGCCGAGCTGATCCTGCGCACGCAAAAGCAGTTCACCCTGACGACGGCCGGCGAAACGTATTACGCGTCCGCCAAGCACTTGCTGGAAACGCAGGCCGAGGCGGAAGACCAGTTGGCGGAATTGAGCAACTCGCCGCAAGGCTGGGTGCGCCTCTCGGCGCCGGAAATTTTGTCCTTGGGCTTTCTGCCGAAAGTGGTGGCACAGTTTTCGCGCGACTACCCGAACGTGTCGGTGGACATCCATTTTTCGGATAAATCGATCGACCCCATCCAGGAAAAGCTGGACTTCGCCATCCGCGGCGCCTTCCCTCAGTCGAGCGAGCTGATCGGCTACCCACTGTGGAATTACCGCCGCTACATGTACGCCTCGCCCGGCTATATCGAGCGCATGGGCGCGCCCGAGGAACCGGAAGAGCTGGCCGGCCACGACATCATCATGCACTCGGCCCCCCGCATCCTGCGCGACTGGCATTTCGTTTCCAGCGAACGCAACGTGCGCTACCAGGTGCAACCGCGCTTCCGCTTCACCTCCGGCATCGCCACGTTCCAGGCGGCCCTGGAAGGCGCCGGCATCGTGCGCCTGGCCAGCTGGCTGGCCGAGCCCGCCGTAGCCGCAGGCACCCTGCGCCGGGTCTGCACAGCGTATCGGCTCACTTCATCGAAGGAACTCGACCCCAGCATCCATGCCGTTTACGGCACGTCGAGGATGGCCAAGGGAGCGCGGCTGTTTCTGGAATATGTGCGGCAGCGGGGGCTGGAGATACCCGATGAACGAGTCATTTAGCAACTATGACGCGACGATAGCATCGCTGTACACGGCGAACTGCGCCCCGTCGAAGACAAAGGCGGCCACCTCGCGCATGCCCAGCCGTTCATGCGCGCGCAGCGAGCCGATATTGTCGCGCCGGATGAACAGTACGCCAACAACAGGTCCGTCCGCTGTGCGCCGCGCCACGATCACGGGCGACGCGCCATCCGCCATGCTGGCCACCTTGTCGCGTGAAAACTCGCCCGTCAGGCTGCCGCCCTGCGAGGGGGAATTGGCTTGCAGCAAGGCTGTGATGGTGTCGATGTCAGCGGCTTGGGCCGTGCTGACAAGATAAGCGTGACTGGAATGACTCACCCTGGACTCCTGGAACGATGTACCTGCAGCCTAGCATGAAAGCGCTAGCGCCCATGCCAGTAGCGCGGCCGGTTGGCACGATACCGCGTCACATCGATATTTTCGCCAAAATCCAGCACTACCGCCCCTTCCACATCCGTGCGCAACCGCGCAATCCCCATGTCGCCATAGCGCGCATACACTTGCGCCTTCGGGTGTTTATAGCGATTCCTGTGCCCGACCTGAAAAATCGCCAGGGTCGGATGGACGGCGTTCAAAAATGCCTGCGTGGAAGACGTCCCACTGCCGTGATGCGGTGCCAGCAGCACGTCGGCGGCCAGTTCGCCTTCAGCGGAGCGCGCCAGCAATTGCGCCTCTTGCGCCGCCTCGATGTCGCCGGCCAGCAAGATTGAATGTTTCCCTGCCTTGATTTTCACGGTGCAGCTGCGGGCGTTCGGTTTCAGGGCGATGTCCATGTGACTGGCGGGCAAAGGGTGCAACATGGCGAAGTGCACGCCTTCCCAGGTCCAGCTCTGGCCCGCCATGCAGTGCAGATAGGGTCTGTGCAACTCCCGCCGCGCCTCGACGGCCGGGTGGCCTTCGAACAGGGACGAGGCCAGCCAGCCCACTTGCACGTTTTCCAGCAGCGACACGGCGCCACCCGCGTGATCGAGGTCGCTGTGAGAAATGATCACGCCATCGAGTTTGGCGATGCCGCGTGTACGCAGGTAAGGCACGATGACCCTGCTGGCGCCATCGGAATCGAGGCTGTAGGCGGGGCCCGTGTCGTACAGCAGGCGGTGGCCATGCGTTTCCACCAGCACGGCCATGCCTTGTCCCACGTCAAAGGCCGTGATCCACATGTGGCCCTGTGGCGGACTGGACGGCAAGGCCGTCAGCAGCGGCAGCCAGCCCAGCATGCCCGCCCAGCGGTGCGGCCATCCGCGTGGCGCCAGCAGCCATGCCGTGCCAAACAATCCCCAGCAAAAACTCCACATTGGCGGCGCGGGCGCCGTCCACACGGCAAAGCGGCGCGCGCCCAGCCATTCGAGCACCTGCGCCAGCATCTGCACGATGGCATGCGCCAGCAGCAGCAACCCATCGGACAGGGGCGCCGGCAGCAGGCTGCCAGCCAGGGACAAGGGCGTGACGACCAGGCTGATGATGGGGATGGCCAGCGCATTGGCGACGGGAGACACCAGCGACACTTGCGAGAACAGCAGCATCGTCAACGGCACCAGCCCTACCGTGACCACATACTGCGTATGCGCGCCCAGCGCCACGGCCGCGCGCAAACGGCGCCAGCGGCCGGCCTGCAGCGGAATGGGCGCCGTGATACGACCCGCTGTCGCGTACAGCATGGTGGCGACGGCGCCGAACGACAGCCAGAAACCGGGCCACAGCACGGCCCACGGGTCGAGCAGCACCACCACGCCCAGCGCCAGGCACAGGATATGCACGATGCTGGTGATGCGTCCCAGCCACAGGGCCAGCGCCACCACCAGCAACATATACAAGGTGCGCTGCGCGGGCACGCCAAAGCCGGCCAGCAGCACATAGGCAAATGCCGCCAGCGCGCCGGCCAGGGCCGCCACCTTTTGCGCCGGCAGCCGCAGTGGCAGTTGCCGGTCCGTGAAAAACGAGCGGCGCCACAGCGCGCCTGCGCCCAGGGCGAACAGTCCCGCGATCATGGTGATGTGCAAGCCTGAAATCGAAATCAGATGGCTCACGCCCGTGCGGTTGAACACTTGCCAATCCGACTGGGGAATGGCGCGCTGATCGCCGACCACCAGCGCCACGATCACGCCCGCATACTGCCTGTCTTCCAGGCTGCGCAAGATGCGCGCGCGCAGGGCCGCGCGGCTGGCTTCCACCACGTTGCCGAAGCCGGGCACGAAGGCGGCAAGGCGCACGTTCGGCGTATCGGCGCGCGGCTGCGGCCGCACATAGCCCGTGGCGCGCACGCCCTGCTCCAGCAGCCACGCTTCATAGTCAAAACCCATGGGATTGGCGTTGCCGTGCGGACGCTGCAGCCGCACCGTGAGGCGCCAGCGCTCGCCCGGCTGCACGTCGCCGACATCGTTCGTCACTTCATCACGAAAACCTGCGTACCAAGACAGGGCGATCAAGGGCGGCACCTTCGCCCCAACAGCCTTTTCCACGGCAAAATTGAAGCGCACGCCCTGCTCGAAGCGGTACGGCAGGCTGGCTACCGTACCCGTGACAACAATGTCCTGGCCTTCATCAGCCAGCGCCAGTTGCGGCGCCATGGCGGCCTGGGCCAGCCATGCGGCCCAATAAAAGCCGAGGCCCGCGCCTGCGGCAAGCGCAACAGCGGCATGCAACCCGGAACGCCAGCGCGCTTGACGGCTCAGCACCAGACTCGCCGTCAACCCTATGCCGGCGATCACCGACAGCAGCACGCCCGCGTACAGCGGCAAGCTTGCCTGCGTCTGCAACCAGGCGGCGCCAGCGGCAAAGCCGAGTATCAGGGTGCGCATGAGAAGGCAGGATCAAGGCAGAATCATCGCTCGCTGCGAAAGGGGCTCAGCTACTATGATCGCTTTCCACGCCTTGCCCTCTGATCTGGCGCAGTGGTGCCTTGAATAAGAAAGCTCAGGCATGCCATTCGGCAGCACCGCTGGCGAAACTTTCCGCATGCTAAGATGACCATCCGGCGCCCAGGCGCCACGACTTTGCGGATCCTGCATGACCCCACTGACTGCGGCAGAAACCTATTTGCAGGACTTTCATCAAAGACAAGTGAGCGTGACCAGCGCCGCGTTTGCCCATCTGCCGGCCAATTCCCCCGCAGGCACTTGGGCCTCGTCCTACCATGTGCTGACCAGCCTGGTACCGGCTGTGGATACGCCATTGACTGTGCTCGACCTGGCCTGCGGCGACGGCTATCTGCTGGGCTTGCTGGCAGCCAGACGGCAGCTGCAACTGCTCGGCGTCGACATGAGCCAGGCGGAACTTGCCGTCGCGCGCGCAGCCCTGCCCCCGTCCGTGCAACTGCTGCAAGGCCGCGGCCAGGCGCTCGACGTACCATCGGCCAGTATCGATTGTCTCGTCTCGCACATGGCGCTGATGCTGATGGACGACATCGAGCAAGTCATGCGCGAAATGCGCCGCGTGCTGCGTCCCGCTGGCCAGTTCGCGGCCATCGTCGGCCGGACGTTCTTGCTGGGTGAAGTGAACGACGTTTTCATGCGCGTGTTCAAACCGATCGCCAGCACCGAGCTGCCGCCGCTGCGCTTCGGCGACCGCCGCACGGGGTCGGAAGCCGGCTGGAGGGAACTGCTCGATGGCAGTTTCGCAGATGTTGAATTTGACGACATCGACGTCCCATGGACGCCCACGCCGGGCGAACTGTGGGCCGCCCTGCTGGACACCTACGACATCGACCGCCTGGACGACGGCGGCAGGCAGCGCCTGCGCGGCGCGTTCATGGATGCCGTGGCATATCTGCAAGGCAGCGATGGCAAGATCGCCACGGGCTGGGGCCTGCGCCTGGTGTGCGCGCGTGCCGCCTGAACACGCAAGTGGCAATGCCACCCACCACCGCCCGCCCCCATCGACGGTATAATCGGCCTCGCTTACTTCAACACCCAGGCACGACATGACTTCCTCCGCACTTCCCCCCGATACTTCCACCGACATTTCCGACAGCAGCGAAGACAATAACGACGCCACCCTGGTCGCGGAACTGGGGGAACTGGCCGAGCATATCCGCCTGGTGAAAATGGAAGGCCGCGTCTTCGTGCGCTTTTCCGGCGTGGTCAAGGCTGGCCATCTCGTGGTGCCATATGCGCTGGTACCAAGCCAGGGCGTGCTGGCACGGCCGGCCAAGTGGCGCAAGATGGACCGCGAGACCAAGCTGGCCCTGGTGCGCGAACGGGCCAGCGCGGCCGTGTTCGATGAACTGCGCCAGCACGTGATCGATTTCGTCGCCGATATCGCGGGCTTGAGCGAGGATGTGGACACGGACCCGATGGTTTTCCTGCACACGCTGGCCGACATGCAGACGTCCGAGCCGGCCGGCATGGTGTTCGACCGCATCCGCCAGCGCTTCAATCACGCCATCGAGCGCCAGCAGGAAGAACAGCATGCGGCGCGCACGCGCCAGAGCATCAACCTGGCCGAGTATCCGGCCTCGTTCGAAATGGCACGCCGCCTGCCGCGCCGCTTCATCGCCCTCTTGGGTCCGACCAATTCCGGCAAGACGCACCGCGCCATGGAAGCGCTGGTCAAGGCGAAAAGCGGCATCTACCTGGCGCCCCTGCGCCTGCTGGCCCTGGAAAACTACGAACGCCTGCAGGAAGCCGCGCCGCACGGCAAGCCGCTGGCCGTGAGCCTGATCACGGGCGAGGAGCGCCGGGTCGTCGACGGCGCCACGCACGTGGCCAGCACGGTGGAAATGCTGGACACGAAAACCGTCGTCGAGGTGGCCGTCATCGATGAAATCCAGATGCTGGCCGACCCGGACCGGGGCGCCGCGTGGACGGCGGCCGTCTGCGGCGCGCCCGCCCACACCGTCTACCTGGTAGGGGCGCCCGAAGCGCGGCACGCCATCGAGGCGCTGGCCGAGCGCCTCGACTGCCCTTTGGTCGTGCATGTATTAAAACGCATGGCGCCCCTGTCGATGGAACCGAGCGCCGTGCGCAAGGTGCGCAACCTGCGCCGCGGTGACGCCGTCATCGCCTTTTCGCGCCGCGAAGTGCTGATGTGGCGCGACATGATCACGGAAACGGGCCTGTCGGTGGCCACCGTCTACGGCAACCTGTCGCCCGAAGTGCGGCGCGCGCAGGCGCAACGCTTCCGCGACGGCACGGCCGATATCGTCGTCGGCACGGATGCGCTGGCGATGGGCCTGAACATGCCGATCGCGCGCATCGTCATGACTACCTGCGTCAAATACAATGGCCGGGAAGAGGAAGAGATTTCAGCCGCGCTGGCGCGCCAGATCGCCGGCCGCGCGGGCCGCTACGGCGTGCATGAAGAGGGCCTGGTGGCAGGCTACGACAACGAGACGCATGAAGTGATGCGCGCCCTGCTGAAGGAAAAGCTGCATCCGCTGAACACCAGCGGCTTTGCCGTGGCGCCCTCGCTTGAACATCTGCACCGCATTTCGTCGGTGACGGGCGAACTGTTGCTGTCAAAACTGCTGCGCCGCTTCATCCACAATATCGACGTGCCGGACGGCTTCTTCTTCCCCCGCATCACGGAAGACCAGAAGGAGCGCGCCGTCTGGCTCGACACCCTGCCCCTGTCCGTGGCAGACAAGTTCACCCTGTCGCTGGTGCCGATATCGAGCAAGGTGCCCTCGCTGCAAACGGCGTGGGAACACTGGGCGAGGAATCTGTCGCAGGGAAAAACGAGCACCTTGCGCCAGCACGCGTACGGCGGCGGCACGCAGAATTTGCAGCAGGTGGAAGACACCTGCCGCTACTACTCGGCGTATGCGTGGCTCAGCTACCGCCTGCCCGAATTCTTCCCCGATATCGCCGTGGCGCAAAATCTGTCGCGCGACGCGTCCGAGCGGGTCGATTCCATCCTGCGCGCGCACAATGCGGCGTCGCGCGGACGCTCGAAGAAGTTCAAATAAGCGTAAAAAGCAAGCGTCAACCGAGTGGCCAGAACCAGACCTCGCCACAATCCCAGTAGCATTCGGTGCCGCACACCTTGACGCCGATGGATGGCAGCAGGAGGTCGATATGGCCGCCCGCGCCGCCCAGGTAGCCGGGGATGCGGAAGAAGGCGACCAGGCCCTGGCGCTGGCCGATGCCGGCCATGGCCGCATCGCGGCTGAATTTTTCGGGCGCGCCGAACATCGACGGGCTGGCCAGCATGTGCGCCAGCTTGGCCTGTCCCGGCTCGATCAGCGCGCCCTTGAATGGCCCCTTGCGAATCGCCATGCGGCCTTTGACCTGGACGCCGGCCTTGATCAGGGCCAGGCTGACGCGGATGGCGCAGGTATTGGCAAAGCTGTCCTTGCCGATCAAGTCTTCCCAGCCGATTTCGCGGAACAGGGCCGCCTGATCGACGGCGGCCACGCTCGCGTAATTTTCACGCAGCTTGATGAATGCAGGTTTCACGTCAGCCTCCCGTTGCCCCTGGTCGACAGGGAACCTCAGGCCGATTGTAGAAGGATGCGGCAAACCCGCACTGAGCGAGGTCAAGCGATATGCATTAGGGCTTGGCCGCCGCATAATGCAGTTTCAGCACCAGCCCATTGTGATCATCGGCCATATAGATATCGCCATCCTGCCCCTGTTTCACGTCGACGGGCGCGCCCCTGCCCTGCTTGCCCTTGCGTTCCCAGTTGCTGATCAAGTCGACGGACTTGCCCAGCGGCGCGCCGGCCTTGTCGGGCAACAGGGCGACCAGGCGGTGGCCGTTGCTGCGGTAGCCGTGGTAGCCGATAATCAGGCTATTCTTGTACAACGCCGGGTAGCGGCTGGCCGTATAAAAGGTCATGCCCAGCGGCGCGGCATGGCCGGGCAACAGACGCTGCGGCGCCGCATATTGGGCGTCGCATGCCGTCTTCGGATATTCAGGGCTGGCGACGTTATCGTCGTAGCAGTACGGCCAGCCATAGTGCCGGTCGGCCTTGATCAGATTGAGTTCTTCGTGCGGCAGGTTTTCGTCGCTTTTCAGTTGCGGCATGGCCGCCTGGATGGCGTCGCGCGAGTTTTCCGCCTGCCACAGCTCGCCCGTCGCAGGGTGGAAGGCCAGCGCCATCGAATTGCGCAAGCCGCGCGCATGCGTGCGCCAGCTCGTCACCGTGCCGGCCGGCCACGCCATCGTGTATTCGCGGATGGCGCCCAGCGCTTCCGGGCCTTCAGCCGAAGGACAGGCCTTGGCCGGATCGGGCGCCTTGCCATCGTTCTCGCAATGGTCGGTGCTCGAGCCCACGTTCACATACAGGTCGCCCTTGGGGCTGAAACGCATGTTCGTCAACAGGTGCAAACCGAGGCCCGGCAGGCGCGGCGTCTTGGCCGTGCCGCCGATCACGTCGGTCAGCGTGCGCGTGGTGTCGCGCAAGTCGAAGCGGAAAATACGTCCCACTTCGCCCACGTAGACCATGCCGTCCGGTCCCTGCACGATGCCGTTCGGACGATCGAGCTTGTCGAGCAGCAGCTTGCGCTCATAGCCGGCGCCGGCCGCCTTCGGCTGCAACAGCCATAGTTTGCCCTGCTTCGGCGCCCATCCCGCCATGTCCGTGACGAGAATGTCGCCATTCGTCAGCGGCAGCACGCCCCGTGGGAATTTCAGGCCGTCGGCCAGCACGGCCACGCAAAAGCCGGGCGGCGTGGTGACGTCGAGACGGGGCAAGCCGTCGCACTGAGCGCTGGCCGTCGCCGCCATGGCGGGCGCAAACGCGCCGGCAAGGCAGGCTGCCAGGGCGCCCGCAAGCATTTTCTTGTTCATGGTCTCACTCCATCAGGGGTAATCGGGGCATCACGGCGCGCGCATTGGCGCTGGTGGCAGCTGCTACTTGCGCAATATCAAGGCCGCGCAACCCGGCCAGCACGGCGCCGATGCGCGGCAATTCTTCGGGACTGTTGCGGCCAGGGTGTATCCAGGCAGGGGAAATGTCGGGCGCATCCGTCTCCAGCACGATGGCGTCGAAAGGCAGGTCCGTGGCCATGCGGCGTATCTGCAAGGCGCGGGTAAACGTCATGGCGCCGCCAAACCCCAGCTTGAAACCGAGATCGATATAGCCTTGCGCCTGCTGGAAGCTGCCATTGAACGCATGCGCGATGCCGCCGTTCGGGCGGATCTGGCGCGCGTGCTTGAGGACGATGTCCTGCGAGCGGCGCACGTGGGTCAGCACGGGCAAATCGAAGTCGCGGGCGATCTTCAGCTGCTCGCGCAAGAAATGCTCCTGTTTGGCGCGCATGGCAGGTTCGCACAGCATGGGGAGGAAGAAATCGAGGCCGATCTCGCCGATGGCAACAAAACGCGGGTCGTCCATGGCCAGCGCCACGGCTTCGCGCAGGGCGATCAATTCGTCTTCCGTGGCGTGCGGCACGTAGATCGGGTGTATGCCAAGGGCATAACAGGCGTTGGGCGCCGTTGCCGCCAGATCGCGCACGATGGCGAAATTGGCCCGTTCGACGGCGGGAATGACGATCATGCCCACGCCCTCCTGCTCGGCGCGTGCCGCCACCTGCAGCGATTCGCTGCCGAATTCATGCGCGTCGAGGTGGCAGTGCGTGTCGATCCACAGCATGGCGGTTCCTTAATATTGGTACGGCTGCAGCCCTTCGTCCGTCAGGCGCAGCACGCGGTCGCAGCGCTTGGCCAGTTCGATATCGTGCGTGACGATGACGAAAGCCGTGCCCAGGGTGCGCGACAATTCCAGCATCAGGTCGAAAATCTGTTCGGCCGTGGCGTGATCGAGGTTGCCCGTCGGTTCATCGGCCAGCACGCAGGCCGGCTGCGTGACGAGGGCGCGGGCCAGGGCCACGCGCTGACGCTCGCCGCCCGACAATTCGCCCGGCGTGTGCGTAACCCGCTTGGCCAGATTTACGCGCGTGAGGATCTGCTGCGCCAGCTCGGTGGCTGGCGCGCGCTTCATGCGCCGTATCATCAGCGGCATGGCGACGTTGTCCAGCGCGGAAAACTCGGGCAGCAGGTGGTGAAACTGGTAGACGAAGCCCAGCGAGGCGTTGCGCAAGTCGCCGCGCGCCTTTTCGCTGAGGGTGGCGAAGTCCTTGCCCAGCAGGGTGACCTTGCCGCTGGTGGGCGTATCGAGGCCGCCCAGCAGGTGCAGCAGGGTCGACTTGCCCGAGCCGGAGGCACCGACGATGGCGACGCGCTCGCCGCGGTGGACGTCGATGTCGATGCCGGCCAGGACCTGCACCTTGTAGCTGCCCTGCGTAAAAGTCTTGCCCAGGCCACGGCAGCTAAGGACGGCAGTATCGGCGGAAGCGCCATTGGAGGCAGGTTTATTCAGATCGGTCATGGTCATAGTCAGTGGTTTATTCATAGCGCAGGGCTTCCGCAGGTTTCACGCGGGCAGCCCACCAGCTTGGGTACAGGGTCGCCAAAAAGGCGAGGATCACGGCCAGCACGCCGATCTTGGTGACGTCGGGCCAGCGCAGGTCGGACGGCACGGTGCTGATGAAATAGATGTCCTTGGAGAGGAACTGCACCCCCAGCAAATGCTCGATGAAAGGCACGATGACGTCGATATTCATCGCCACCAGCACGCCGCCGCCGACTCCCAAAATCGTGCCCAGGATGCCCACCAGTGCGCCCTGGATCATGAAGATCTTCATGATGGAACGGGGCGAGGCGCCCAAGGTGCGCAAAATCGCGATATCGGCCTGCTTGTCCGTCACCGTCATCACCAGGGTCGACACGAGGTTGAAGGCGGCCACCGCGATGATCAGGGTCAGGATGATGAACATCATGCGCTTTTCCGTCTGCACGGCGGCGAACCAGTTGGCGTTCAGCTTCGACCAGTCGCGCAGCCACAGGTCGCCCGGCATGGTTTTTTTCAGTTCCGCCGCCACTTGCGGCGCCTGGTTCATGTCGGCCAGGCGCAAACGCAGGCCCGATGGGCCGTCAAGGCGCAGCAGGCGCTGGCCGTCCTCGATATTGATGAAGGCCAAACCGGCGTCGAATTCATTGTGGCCCGCCTGGAAAATGCCGCTGACGGTAAAGCTGCGCATGCGCGGCAGCACGCCGGCCGGCGTGACCTGGCCCTGGGCCAGCATCAAGGTAACTTTTTCACCGAGGTTGACGCGCAGGGCGCGCGCCAGCTCGATGCCCAGCACAATATTGAAGGTGCCCGGCTGCAGCGCCTTGAAGCTGCCCATGCGCGTCTGGCCGGCCACGTCGGAGACATTCGGCTCTTCCTCGGGCAGCACGCCGCGCACGATGGCGGGACGCAGCGCATCGTCGCGCAGCAGCATGCCTTGCGTTTCCACAAACGGCGCGGCGCCTTTGACGGCCGGATTTTTAAAGGCCTGCGCCGCTTCGGCGCGCCAGTCCGGCATGCTGCCGCTGTTGTCGAACACTTCCACGTGGGCCAGCACGGACAGCATGCGGTCCGTCACTTCCTTCTGGAAGCCGTTCATCACGGACAGCACGACAATCAGTGCCGCCACGCCCAGGCCGATGCCGGCCATGGAAATGAGGGAGATGAAGGAGATAAAACTGTTGCGGCCACTGCGCTTGCCGGCCCGCGTGTAGCGCAAGCCGACCAGCCATTCGAAGGGCAAATTCTTGAAAATACTCATTATGCAGGCGGTCTTTATCGTTTCTTGATGTGTTATTCGTAGCGCAGCGCCTCGGCCGGCTTGACACGCGCGGCGCGCCAGCTCGGGTAGATGGTCGCCACCAGCGCCAGGCCAAAGGCGATCAGGCCGATCTGCGCCACGTCCAGCCAATGCACGTCGGACGGCACGGCGCTGATCTGGTAGATTTCCTTGGAGATGAAGTGCAGGCCGAAGATGCCTTCGATGAAGGGCACGATGACACCCACGTTCAGCGCCAGCACGACGCCGCCGATCACGCCCAGGGCACTCCCCAGCAAGCCGACCAGCGCGCCCTGGATCATGAAAATCTTCATGATGGAGAGCGGCGAGGCGCCCAGGGTGCGCAGAATGGCGATGTCGGCCTGCTTGTCGGTGACCGACATCACCAGGGTCGAGACGAGGTTGAACGCGGCCACGGCGATGATCATGCTGAGGATGATGAACATCATGTTCTTCTGGCTTTGCACCAGCGCATACCAGCTGGCACTGGCGCGCGACCAGTCGCGCATCCACAGCTGGCCCGGCATCGATGCCTTGAGTTCGCGCGCCACCTGCGGCGCCTGGTTCATGTCATGCAGGCGCAGACGCAGGCCGGACGGGCCGTCGAGCTGCAGCAGCTGCTCGGCGTCCTGCATGTTGACGAAGGCCAGGCTGCCATCGAGTTCATTATGGCCTGCCTCGAAGATGCCAGATACCTTCAGCGCGCGCATGCGCGGCATGACGATGCCATTGGCCGGGTCGCCCGCCCTTGGCTCGCGTTCCAGCATCAATGTGACGTTCTGCCCCACTTTCACGTCGAGCGCCTTGGCCAGGTCGATGCCCAGCACGATGTTGTACGAGCCTGGCGTGAGGTCCTTGAAACTGCCCTGCTTCATCTGGCTCGCCACGCTGGAGACGGTGGCTTCCTGCTGCGGCAGCACGCCGCGCACGACGGACGGGCGCATGGTTTCGTCGTTGAGCAGCATGCCCTGCGTTTCCACGAACGGCGACACGGCTTTCACTTGCGGGTTGGCGTAGGCGGCGCGCTCCTGCGCCTGCCAGTTCGGCATCGAGCCGCTCGTATCGAACACCTCGACGTGGGCCAGCACCGACATCAAACGGTCCGTGACTTCCTTCTGGAAGCCGTTCATGACGGAGAGGACGACAATCAGGGCGGCTACGCCCAGGCCGATGCCGGCCACGGAAATGAGGGAAATGAAGGAAATGAAGCTGTTGCGGCCACTGCGTTTCCCGGCGCGCGTATAGCGCACGCCGACCTGCCACTCGAAAGGAAATTGTTTGATGATGCTCATGCGCTCCCGCGACAACGATGATATGCGAGCGCGCAGTGTGCCACACAAATGGTATTTCATGCGCGAAACACATCACCGTGGCGCCATTTTTGCTGCACGCGCGGCCAAGGGGAAAACCACGGGGACTACTCCCCCAGCGCCACAATCGCCTACAATCTCGGGATGAATCAACTTACCCTCGTCCTGCCCTTCGCCTTGCCCAATGCCGAACTGGCTGCCGACCTGCTCAAGGTCTTGCAGGCGCCCGCGCTGGCGGCCCTGCTGTCGCGCACCTCCAATTGCAATTTAGAAACTTTTGACAACGCCAACCGCCTGCTGCCGCACGAAGCGTGGCTGGCGCATGCCTTGACCCTGTCGCCCGCGCCCAACGGCGAGGCGGCGCAGGCGGCCTTTGCGGCCCAGGCCATGCGCGGCTACGGCTTCGTACCGGAACCGGGCGCGCGCTACTTCCTGCTGCATCCGGCCCACCTGGCCATCGCCCGCAGCCATATCAGCCTGGAAGACTTGCGCCAGCTCAAGCTGAGCGAGTCCGATGGCCGCACCTTGTTCGACACGGCTCGCCCGTATTTCGACGAAATCGGCCAGCCCCTGTCGTATGGCGACGCGGGCACCTGGTTCATGCGCGCCGATGGCTGGAGCGACTTGCAGTGCGCCACGCCGGACGCCGCCACCACGCAAGACCTGTCCGTGTGGATGCCGGAAGGCGAGCATGCGCGCGCCGCGCGCCGCCTGCAAAACGAAGTGCAGATGCTGTGGCACGAACATTCCGTCAATGCGGCGCGCGAAGAGCGGGGCTTGAAAGCCATCAATTCCTTCTGGATCTGGGGCGCCAGCCTGGCCACGGCGGAATCTGCATCTGCACCGGCGCGCTGCGCGGCCAGCCTGTATACCAAGGACGCACCGGGCTGGCTGGCCGCGCTGGCGGAACCGGCGCGGCGCGATGCCAGTCCAAACAGTGTGCTGGCAAGCGAACAGGATGCGATCGTCGTGCTGGGCGGCTTGACCGAAGCGGCGCAGGCTCAGGAATGGGGCATGTGGCTGCAGCAGTTACAGGCACTGGAAGCGGACTGGTTCGCGCCCCTGCTGGCGGCCGTAAAAGATGGCCGCCTGGGCCAGCTGCGCCTGGTGCTGAGCCACCGCGACGCCTGGCTCGATTGCACCACCAGCAAGCATGCGCAGCGCAAATTCTGGCGCGCGATTACCTTGAACAAGTTGAAAGCATCATGACCCGTACCCGCATCGCCACCCGTCCCTGCCCTTACCGCGAATCCGAATTGCTGCGCCAGGGCGGCATCCATCCCGTGCTGGCCCGGCTGTACGCGTCGCGCGGCCTGTCCGACGCGAAAGAACTCTCGATTGAAGCGAAGGACTTGATACCGCCGTCCGGCTTGCTGCACATTGGCGCGGCCGGCGTTTTCCTGGCCGACGCGATTGCGGCCAAGAAACGCATGGTCATCGTGGCCGACTACGATTGCGACGGCGCCACCGCCTGCGCCGTGGCCATACGCGGCTTGCGCGCCATGGGCGCCGACGTCGATTTCATCGTGCCCAACCGTTTTGAATACGGCTACGGCCTGACGCCGGAAATCGTCGAACTGACGGCCCGCGAAAAGTCGCCCGACATCATCATCACCGTCGACAATGGCATCGCCAGCATCGACGGCGTGGCCGAAGCGAACCGGCGCGGCATCCAGGTCGTTGTCACCGACCACCATTTGCCGGCCGACACCCTGCCTGACGCGGCCGTCATCGTCAACCCGAACCAGCCCGCCTGCGGTTTTCCCAGTAAACATCTGGCGGGCGTGGGCGTCGTGTTCTACGTCTTGCTGGCCCTGCGCGCAGAAATGCGCCGGCGAGGCATCTTTGATGCGCAAACGCAACCCAAGCTCGACAATCTGCTCGACCTGGTAGCGCTGGGCACGGTGGCCGACGTGGTACGCCTCGATACGAATAACCGCATCCTCGTCGCCCAAGGCCTCAAACGCATGCGCAAGGGCAATATGCACGCGGGCGTGGCAGCCCTGTTCCGCGTGGCGGGCCGCGAAGCGCGCAGCGCCACGCCGTTCGACCTGGGCTTTGCCCTGGGGCCGCGCCTGAATGCGGCCGGCCGCCTGCAAGACATGTCACTGGGCATCGAATGCCTGGTCACGGACGACGAAGGCCGCGCCTGGGCGCTGGCACAGCAACTGAACGACATCAATCTGAAGCGGCGCGAAATCGAAGCGGAAATGCAGGATACGGCCCTGCTGCACCTCGATGACTTCGAGCCGGCCAACAGCAGCACCATCAGCGTCTTCGATGAGTCGTGGCACCAGGGCGTGATCGGCATCGTGGCCTCGCGCCTGAAAGAAAAATTCTACCGCCCGACCATCACGTTCGCGCCCGGCGCCGATGGCTGGATCAAGGGTTCGGGCCGCTCGATCCCCGGCTTTCACTTGCGCGACGCGCTCGACCTCGTGTCGAAACGGGCGCCCAGCCTGATCGACAAGTTCGGCGGCCACGCCATGGCGGCGGGCTTGACCATCCGCGCCGACGCCTTCGACGCGTTTTCCAAGGCATTCGAAGCCGTGGGCCAGGCCTGGCTCAGCCAGCAGCAGCTGGAGCGCGTCGTGGAGACGGACGGCCCGCTGGAAGACGCGTATTACACGACGGCCTTCATCGAGCTGATGGATGGCCAGGTGTGGGGCCAGGGCTTCGCCCCGCCCGTCTTCTGCGATGAATTCCGCGTCGTCAGCCAGCGCATCTTAAAAGAACGCCACTTGAAACTGCTGCTGGAAAAGAACGGCGTGCGCTTCGATGCCATCTGGTTCGGACATACGGACGCCTTGGGCGAACGCACGAGGGTGGCGTTCCGGCTTGATGCGAATGAATACAATGGCACCACGAAAGTTCAGCTGATGGTGGAGCACGCGGAGCCTGTCTGATGGCACCTGAAAGCAGCACCATGTTGACCGGTCTGAATCACCTCACCCTGTCCGTGCGCGACCTGGCGCGCAGCGTCGTCTTTTACCGCGACATGCTGGGTCTGCGCCTGCATGCGCGCTGGGACAGGGGGGCGTATCTGTCGGCCGGGGACTTGTGGCTGTGCCTGTCGCTGGACGGGCAAGACGCGGCTGCGCTGGCCAGCCCCGCCTACACGCATTACGCGTTTTCCATTTCCCAGCAAGACTTTCCTGCCTTTGCCGCCCGCCTGCGCGCCGCCGGCGTGCCCGAATGGCAGCAAAACCGCAGCGCCGGCGATTCCCTGTATTTTCTCGATCCGGACGGCCACCAGCTCGAAGCCCATGCGGGCAGTCTTGCGCAGCGGCTGGCCGCCTGCCGCGCAGCGCCGTATCAAGGCATGGTGTTCGAGGATTGAAGCTGGGCACATCGCACATTCAATAAATTCGTTAAATTCGTTATTCCTCAGAAAGACAAGCACCGTGATTGTGAAAAAACACTGTCATGCATCGATACACCCCTGATAACCTTGCTTTTAAGACTTAATCAAGCTGACAAGATTCCATTCATCAATAGGTAAATTTGCCACATTTTATTGCATAAATAAAAATATTGATTTAAAATAGTTAACACTTATTTGGCAAATTCACTAGAATTGATGGCGCATCAGGAAATTCCCAATGATGCATGATCAGTTTTGAGGGCAAACCCGTCGAAAGGCGGGGACGCAAAGCCACCGGCCTACCGCGCGCAAGCGCCATGGCAGCGGGGCTGCCAATGCAGGGCCGGGACCGCCAGCGCGCGGCGCCAGCCTGGATGCATTGTCGAGATGTGGCCCTCGCCCAACTCGGAGAATTTCGCCATGAAAAAATGCATTCCCCCGCATCCCCGTCACGGGCGCCTGCTGCTCGGTGCTTCTGCCGCCCTCCTGCTGGCCGCGTGCGGCCCCGGCCAGGAGACCTCGACGCCGCCTGCCGCCATCGCCACGGCGGCGACACAGTTCACTGTCGAGGTTCCCGTCATCCCCGCCGCCGTCGGCGCGCTGGTGGTGCAGCCGATGTTCCATGCGGCCCCGGCCCTGCTCGATACGCCTGACGGGCGCGACAGCGCCAACAGCAGCGGCTCGGCCCACTGGCGGCCGCATTTGCAGCGCGTGCCCGGCGCCATGACGGAAGTGGGCACGCGCCGCCTGACGGCGCAAAAAATCGCCGTCGCGGAACAGGCCGTGCAAGACATCGCGCCCTTGCTCGATGGCGGCGCGAGCGACATCGCCGCGCCCATGGCCGGCAGCAGCGTGGTGGCGACCTATTCTCCCGCGCAAATCCGCGCCGCCTACGACTTGCCCGCCCTGCCGGCGGCCGGCACGGCGCTGACGCCAGCCCAGGCGGCCCAGCTGGGCGCGGGGCAGACGATCTACATCGTCGATGCCATGCACAACCCGAACGCGGCCGCCGAACTGGCCATCTTCAACCAGAAATTCGGTTTGCCAGGCTGCACCACCAAGGCCATCGCCACGAATGCCACCCTGCCGCTGCCGCCCGCCCCGGCCAGCGGCTGTGAATTTTCCGTTGTCTACAACACGCCATCGAGCACCATGACGGCCACGGCGCCCGCCTATAACTCGGGCTGGGCCATGGAAATCGCGCTCGACGTGCAGTGGGCGCATGCCACGGCGCCGCTGGCGCGCATCGTGCTGATCGAGGCGCCCGACGCGTCCATCAACAGCCTGCTGGGCGCCGTGCGCCTGGCCAACCTGATGGGGCCTGGCGTCGTGTCGATGAGCTTTGGCGCTGCCGAAGGCAACTGGACGGCTTCAGTCGACAGCGCCTTCACGGGCAAGAACATGAGCTACCTGGCCGCCACGGGCGACTCGGGCAGCGGCGTGTCCTGGCCTTCCGTATCGTCCAACGTGCTGGCCGTGGGCGGCACCACGCTCAGCTACAGCGGCAGCGGCGTGCGCAGCGAAACGGCCTGGTCCGGCACGGGTGGCGGCATCAGCGCCTATACGGCATTGCCCAGCTACCAGACAGCCAGCGTGCCCGGCCTGACCAACTTGCTGCGCCGCAACGTGGCCGACGTGGCCTTCAATGCCGATCCCGCCACGGGCCAGTACACGGCCGTGATGACACCGGGCAGCAGCACCGCCAGCTGGCTCAGCATCGGCGGCACCAGCCTGTCCACGCCGCAATGGGCCGGCCTCGTCGCCATCGCCAACGCCAGCCGCGCGCTGCAGGCGAAGACGGCGCTCGGCTTGCCGCACAGCATGCTGTACGGCCAGATCGCCAGCGTGCCCGGCACCTTCGCCAGCAGCTTTGCCGACATCACGCGCGGCAGCAACGGCACCTGCGGCGTGTGCACGGCCAGGGTCGGCTACGACCCGCTGGGCGGCCTGGGCACGCCCAACGTGAAAAGCCTGCTGGCCAGCCTGTCTGGCACGCAGATCGCACCGGCCGCCCCCGTGGTGGCGCCAGCCAGCATCAGCGGCGCAGCCGGCAAGCCGCTGTCGTTCACCGTCTCGGCCAGCGCCGCCAATCCCCTCAGCTATACCATGCTGGGCGCGCCGGCCGGCATGAACATCGCCGCCACGGGCGTGGTCAGCTGGGCCGCCCCCATCGCGGGCACGTATGCCGTGACCATGGTGGCCAGGGATAGCGTCAGCGGCCTCAGCGGCCAGGGCGTGTACGCCATCGTCATTACCCCCGTTGCGCCGCCCGTCGTCGGCACCGGCGCCATCACGGGCAAGGTAGGCACGGCGCTGGCGTTCAATGTCAGCGTCTCCGCCCCCAATCCCGTCAGCTACACGCTCGCCGGCGCACCGGCCGGCATGAGCATCAGCAGCGCCGGGCTGGTGAGCTGGGCCGCGCCCGTGGCCGGCACCTATGCCGTCACCGTCACGGCCAAGGACAGCAAGACTGGCCTGAGCGGCAAAGGCATCTATACAGTGGCCATCGCCGCCCCGCTGCCGCCCGTGGTGACAGTCGCCAGCGTCAGCGGCAAGCCAGGCGTGGCCCTGTCGTTCACGGCCACGACGGTGGCACCCAACCCCGTCAGCTACAGCCTGTCGGGCGCGCCGTCCGGCATGAGCATCAATGCCGCCGGCGTCATCAGCTGGGCCAGTCCCGTGCTGGGCAGCTACAGCGTGACCGTCATCGCCAAAGACAGCAAGACGGGCTTGACGGGTCAGGCCGTGGCGACGGTAAAAATCGCCGCCACCGGCCCCACGATCAGCGCCGCCGCCATGACGGGCGTGGCGGGCAAGGCCATGAGCGGCAGCATCGTGCTGACGGCGCCGGGCGCGAACGCGCTGTGGATCTCGATCACCGGCGCGCCGCTGGGCATGCAGTTTTCCATGAGCGGCATGACCATCACGGCCCGCTGGCCCCTGCCGGTGACGGGCAGCTACACGCTGAAGGTCGTGGCGCTGGACAATAACGGCTTGACGGCGCAACTGAGCGTGCCGATCACCGTCACGGCCAGATAAGCGAACGCGGCCCGCCAACGGGGCGCTCCGGGACTTCCGTCCTGGCGCGCCCCGTTTTGCATGGCTATGTCACCGTCAAATGTGGGAATGCGCCCAGCGTTGCTTTCAATAACGTTTCCGGTGAGCGGATACGCCTGGCGTCGAGTATCCAGCGCCATCCCAGGTAGTTCGGCAGGTAGCGCGTCGCCACGCCATGAAACGGACCCAGCCATTGCCGCAAACGGCTGTGATAGGCATTGACGTTCTGCACATGGGCGGCGCCCTGCACGCGGATGCCGGCGCGCAAGTTGACGGCCTGGTGGCTGATGCCCGCTTCCCTCGCAAAGGCCCGGTAGGCGGCATGGCCATCGGTCACCAGCAGCACGTCCTTGTCGATAACGGGTAACAAGCAATGATGCAGCTGCGCTTTCGTCAACGCCCCTTTTCCCGTGACAAAATCGAGCGTCTGCCCCGTGCGGTCGCGTGCCACCAGGATGCAGACCTGTTCATTGGAAATGCCGCGCTTGTGGGCATGGCCGCCCCGGCGGCGCGCCGGACGCGTCATGTTTCTGGATCCCTTTTCCGATTCCAGCAGATATAACTCGTCGGCTTCGGCAATGCCGTGCAGACCATGCGGTCTGTCCGTCTTTGCCAACGACAAAAACCGGTGGCGCCAGCGGAACGTAGTGTTACGGTGTACGCCCAGCTGTAACGCCGCCTTGCGCACGGAATCCGATGCCAGAAGGCAATCGGCGTAGTCGAGCCACAGCGCCTTGTGGCGCAAGCGGGCCAGCGGCGTGCCAGTCAAGGCATTGAAGGTGCGGCCGCAGGACATGCAGCGGTAGCGCTGCAAACCGTGCGCATGGCCATGCCGGTGCAATTGGTCTGAATGGCAAGCGGGACAGGCCAATCGCGGTTGGGCCACACTTTCTAGCAGCGCGACGGTCGCGTCTTGCGGAGAGTTGCCACGCAACAGGGCAATGCCTGCCTGCCGCTGACGTTGGCTCAGCTGAGCAAACTGCGCAATCAAGGTGATCCATTCGGCTGGCCGCATGATCTGCTCCTGCAGGGTGGGTATGCAGAGTCAGACAGCACGGTCACAGGAAGATTCCGGCATTTCCCCTACTTGCCGATGACAGAGCCTTTTTTTATTGCGCTGCGTACGCCTGCATCAGCCGGTCAAGGAAAACAAACAGCTGGCCGTTCATGGCTTGCCAGTCGTGGGCGCGCAGGGTCGCTGGCTGCTGCACGAAGCGGTGCGACGCGAGCGTGGCCAGTTCCGTTTCTGACGCGGCGATCAGCAGCTCGATCACCTCCGGCGTGAACTCCATATGGCACTGGAAGCCGTATACCAGATTGCCGTATTCGATGATCTGGCGGGGGCAGCCCTGGCTATAGGCGATGACCTTCGCGCTGTCGGTCAGCCCCGGCATGTCGCTGTGCCAATGCCCGCTTTCCAGGACATCGCCGACATGCTTGAACTTGTCGTTCGCCTTTCCGTCTGCCGTCAGCACGATGGGGAACTTGCCGATCTCCTTTTCTGGGCTGTGCGCATGGCGCGCTCCCAGGGCTGCGCCGATCAGCTGCGCGCCCAGGCAAACGCCGACGACGGCCTTGCCTGCCGCGGCATAGGCGGCTATCAGGGCCTGTTCGGCTGCGGCGTCGAAATGCGGGCATTCCTCGCGCGTCGTCGACGGCGACTGCGGCCCGCCCATGACGACCAGCAAGTCGATGTCCGCGATGGAGCGAGGCAACGGCTCATGGGCATGGACGCGGGAATACGTGGCCTCGTGGCCCCGCTCACGCACCCATGTCTCATAGGCGCCCGGCGCCTCGAACGCTTCATGCACGATGAAATGGACTTTCATGATGTTCCCTTTCTGTGGCGAGGAATTAAAAAACTATGGCTGGCCCAGCACCTGGGCCAGCACCGCGGCGAACGCCTGCGCGCCAGCTTCATCGATGGTCGACACGGTGATCCGCAATCCCTGCGCCAACACCTGCACGCCGAAAGCTTCGCCGCCGCGCACCAGCCAGCCATGCCGGGCCAGCGCCAGCACGGCCGCCTGGCTGCTATCCGGCAGTGGCAGCCACAGGTTCAGGCCATCGGCGGGACTGGCGCAGACCAGGCCGTGCGCCGCCAGCGCCGCCGCCATCATGTCGCGGCGGCGCGCATAGTCGGCGCGGGCCAGGACCACTTGTGCGGACACGTCGGGCGACGACAGGCAGGCGCTCACGGCATCCTGCAAGAGATGGCTGACCCAGTTCGTGCCGGGCGCCAGGCGCAGACGCAGGCGCTGGGCGGTCGGCCCGTCGCTGGCGACAACGGCCAGGCGCAGGTCGGGGCCGAAGATCTTCGACACTGAACGGATCAGCGCCCAGCGCCGGGCCGCAGGCGGGATCACATCCTGGTAGCCGGCGACGGACAGCAGCGAGAAATGGTCGTCGACGATGACCAGCACATGCGGGTAGGCGGCCAGCACGGCGCACAGCTGCTCCGCACGCGCCGCGCTCAGGCTGCAGCCGGTCGGATTGTGCGCGCGCGGCGTCACGATGACGGCTTGCGCGCCTTGCGCCAGCGCCCGTTCCAGCGCCCCGGCCTGCATGCCCTCGGCATCGACCGCCACGCCAACGGCGTGCAGCCCGGCGCTGCGCAAGGTGTTGATGCTGCTGATGAAACACGGGTCTTCCACGGCCACCTTGTCGCCCGCGACCAGATACGCCCCCAAGAGGCGCTCGACCGCATCGACCGCACCATTCGTCAGGGTGATGTCGTGCCCCTCGGGGCAATCGCCGGCCATCCAGCGCCGCGCCAGGGCTTCAAGCTGCGGGTCCACGGTGGCTTCGCCATACAGGCGCGGACGGTATGGCTTGCGCGCCAGGGCCGCGCCGACATCGGGCAGCCAGGCAAGATTCGGATTGCCGCCGCCCAGGTCGGCCAGCGGTGAGCCAGGCAGCAGGCCTTCCTGCTCACCGGGATCGCGCTGCGCGCGGATGGCCGTGCCCAGGCGCCCTTGCGTGACCGCGATCCCGGCCGTCACCAGGCGCTGGTACGCCAGCGACACGGTATTGCGGTTGACGCCCAAGGTCGCGGCCAGCTCGCGCACGGTCGGCAGCTCCTGGCCCGGCGCCAATTCGCCCGCCTGCGTCAGCGCGCGGATGCTGTCGAACAGCTCCGCCGCGGTTTTCCCTGTGATTTTCACGATAGTCTCAGTCATGATATATTTTGGCATAGGACAATAATACATCACTGCGGCGACTCTTGCCGCCCATAAAGCGAATACAAGGCTGACACATGCACAACGACACTCTCCTGCTCACTCCCACCATGCACGAACAGCACGGGCGCTGGCCGCAAGCCGTGTCGGTGGACGACTTCCGCCGCAACCTGGCGGCAGTGCATGCCCGCATGGCGGCCGCATGCCTGCGAGTCGGGCGCGATCCGGCCAGCGTGCGCCTGCTGCCCGTCAGCAAGACCAAGCCCGAAGCGAGCCTGCGCCTGGCCTATGCCGCCGGTTGCCGCCTGCTGGGAGAAAACAAGCCGCAGGAAGCGGGCCGCAAATGGGAAGCGATGGCGGATCTGGCCGACCTGCAATGGTCGGTGATCGGCCATTTGCAGACCAACAAGGCCAAGCTGGTGGCGCGCTTTGCCAGCGAATTCCAGGCGCTCGACAGCCTGCGCGTGGCCGAGGCGCTGGAACGGCGCCTGCAAGCGGAAGGGCGCGGGCTCGATGTGTTCGTGCAAGTGAACACTTCGGGAGAAGCGAGCAAATACGGTTTGCCACCGGACGAGGTGGCCGCTTTCCTGCGCCAGCTGCCCGCCTTCCCGGCGCTGCGGGTGCGCGGACTCATGACCTTGGCCCTGTTGTTGGCGGAAGCCGTGCGCGTGCGCCGCTGCTTCGTGCTGCTGCGCGAATTGCGCGACCGGCTGCGCCAGGAGATCCCCGATGGCGTCAGGCTCGACGAACTGTCGATGGGCATGTCCGGCGATTATGAAATCGCCATCGAGGAAGGCGCCACCGTCGTGCGGGTCGGCCAGGCCATCTTCGGCGCGCGGGACACGCCGGATAGCCACTACTGGCCGGCAGCGGAAGGTGGTCGCGCAGTCAATCATGCCGAATGATCAAGATGACATGCAGAAAGATACCGCGTAATATTTTTACCATACTGCTCAGCTCGGCAGCACAGCTCCCTGGGGAAAGGACGGCAGCGTGGCCGTGTCAAACGATCTCGCGCACTGGCGCGGACAGATTTTTGCGCGCCTGTTGCAGGTGGTGCTGCTGCTGGGCATCGTCACTGCCATCCCCAGCGCCCTGCTGGCCGCGCGCGAAGCTATCTGGTCCATAGTCATCCTCGACGTGCTGGCCATCGGCTGGATCGGCGTCATCTGGCATTGGCGCGCCATGCCCTACCGCTGGCGCGTGTGGCAATTCCTCATCGTCGCCTACCTGGTGGGCGTGGGCCTGCTGCTGAAAATCGGCCCCGTCAGCCAGATCTACATGATGCTCATGCCCGTGCTGGCGGCCCTGCTGCTGGGGATGCGGCCCGCCTTGTCGACCCTGGCCCTGACTTCGCTGACCATCTTTGTCCTCGGCCTGCATCCCGACGTCGCGCTGCACGTGCAGGGCGTGCCCGACTCCCCCGTGCTGCGGGCGCTGATCGTGGCCCTGAACTTCCTGTTCATCGCCGCCGTGCTGACCCTGTCCTGCGCCTTCCTGCTGCGCCACCTGGAACACAGCAGCCAGGCCCTGTCGCAGCTGAACGCCGACCTGCGCTTGACGGCCACGGCGCTGGCCCGCCTGAACGACATGGTGATGATCGCCGAAGTGGCCGATGCCCCCACCGGCGCGGCACCGGCCACGCGCATCATCTTCGTCAACGACGCCTTCGAGCGCAGCAGCGGCTATGCGCGCGCCGAGGTGCTGGGCCGCAGCCTGCTGTTCCAGCAAGGCCCCGCCACCGATACGGACGAACTGGCGCGCATCGCCGCCGCCATGGCCCAGGCCCAGCCGGCCAGGGCGGAATTGCTGAACTACAACAAGGCCGGCAGGGCCTACTGGGTGGAAGCGGAGCTGGTGCCGTTCACGGATGCGGACGGCAAGCAGACGCACTGGGTGGCCGTCGAGCGCGAAATCGACGAGCGCAAGAAATCGGAAGCGGACATCCACCGCCTGGCCTTCTACGACGTGCTGACGGGCCTGCCCAACCGGCGACTGCTGATGGACCGCATCGCTCACCTGCTGGCCGCCGCGCCGCGCGACCATACGATCAGCGCGCTGATGTTCATCGATCTCGACCATTTCAAGCACATCAACGACGCGCGCGGCCACGCCACCGGCGACGCGCTGCTGCGCCTGGCGGGCGAACGGCTGGCGCAGCTGATGCGCAAGGCCGACACGGTGGCGCGCATCGGCGGCGACGAATTCGTCGTGCTGCTGGCCCACCTGGCCGAAGACCTGGACAGCGCCGCCCGCGCGGCCGCCCAGGTGGCCGAGAAAATCCGCGCCGCCATCGCGCGCGACTTCGATATCGAGGGGCAGTCCTATCATTGCAGCGCCAGCATCGGCGTGACCTTGCTGCCGAAAGCGGGCCAGCAGGCGCACGACCTGCTGCGCGAAGCGGACATCGCCATGTACCGCGCCAAGGCGGAAGGACGCAACGGCATCGCCTTCTTTGAAGCGGCCATGCAGGCGGGCGTGGAGCGCCGCCTGACCCTGGAACGGACACTGGCGCGCGCCCTCGCTGCCAATGAATTATGCATGCACGTGCAGCCGCAGGTCGACCGCCACGGCCGGGTGACGGGCGCCGAATTGCTGATGCGCTGGCCGCAGGCGGACGGCACGTACATCGCGCCCGGCATCTTCATTCCCATCGCCGAGGAATCGGGACTGATCGTCAGGCTCGGGCACTGGGCCCTGCGCGAAGCATGCCGCGCGGCGACCATGCTGGCGCAGGCCGGGCAGCCCGTCGCCCTGTCGGTAAATGTGAGTCCGGCCCAGTTTCGCCAGCCCGATTTCGCCGCCCGCGTGCAGGCGGCGCTGGCCGAACACGGCACGCCGGCCGGCGCCCTGATCCTGGAACTGACGGAAGGCTTGCTGATCGACCAGCGCGACGCCTCGCTGGCGCGCATGCGCGAACTGGCGGCCCTGGGCATCCGCTTTTCCATCGACGATTTCGGCACCGGCTATTCCAGCCTCGCCTACCTGACCTCGATGCCGCTGTACGAACTCAAAATCGACAAGCGCTTCATCGACGACACGCCGCGCGATGCGCGCGACACGGCCATCGTGCAAGCGATCCTGGCCATGGCGCGCCACCTGGGCTTGCGCGTCGTGGCCGAAGGCGTGGAAACGCAGGAGCAGGCCGATTTCCTGCTCGCCCACGATTGCGACGGCTTGCAGGGCTACCTGTATGCGCTGCCCATGCCCTTGCCCGACTTCATGACGTGGCTGGCCGAACGGCGTTAGCTTTACGGCATTTCCTGCACGCAACTCCTCCGCTAGAATACCGGCCTCTTAGCCTGTACCTTCACCATCCCCTTTGATTAAAGTGATCCCCGATGCGTCTGGTTCTTCCCCTGCTGCCGCTGCTGCTCTCTCTGCTGCCCGCCGCCCATGCGGCCCCCACCACCACCGCCCCCACACCGATCACGCTGGACCAGGCCATGGCCGATCCCGACTGGATCGGCACACCCGTCGAAGCGGCATGGTGGGGCTGGAATGGCCAGCTCTACTACAAGCAAAAACGCCTCGGCTCGCCCCTGCGCGACACGTATCAATTGCCAGGCGCGAACGCCAAACTCAATAGCGGCAAGAAGGTCGACGATGCGCAGCTGGCCAACCTCGATGGCCAGCAGATGGTCGTCAACCGGGCCGGCACGCGTGCCATCCTGCTGCGCAACGGCGACTTGTTCGAGCGCGACCTGAAAAACGGCGCCTTGACGCAAATCACGCGCGGCGTCTCCGCCATCAGCGACCCGCAATATTCCGCCGACGGCGGCGCCGTGCAATACCGCAGCGGCAGCGACTGGTTCAGCTGGAGCCGCGCGGAGCGCCTGAGTGCTCCCGTCGCCCTGCTGCGCGCGGCCAAGGACCCGGACGCCAAGCCGGAAGCGGACGCCCTGCGCGAACTGCAGCTGCGCCTGATCGTCAACCTGGCGCGCCAGAAAGAAGACCGCGACGCCAGCCGCGAACGCCGCCATGAAGAGCGCCGCCTGGACGCCACGCGCGCGCCGGAACCGATCTACCTGGGCGATAAAGTGACGATTTCCGGCAGCGCCCTGTCGCCGGACGGCCGCTGGCTGCTGTTCGTCACGCAAGACAAGGCTGCCGAAAAGGGCAAGCTGGGCAAGCTGGCCCGCTATGTCACGGAAACGGGCTACCCTGACGTGGACGATGAGCGCACGCGCGTGGGCCGCAACATGCCGATTGCGCAAAGCCTGAAACTGGCCGACCTGCGCACAGGCCATGTGCGCGAGATCGCTTTTGACAGCCTGCCCGGCATCGCCACCGACCCGCTCGCCTCCCTGCGCGCCGAACAGAAGCTGCCGCTGCTGAAAGGCAACCGTGCCGTGCGCATCGATGCCCAGCGCGACGGCATCGCCTGGACCGATGACGGTTCGCGCGTAGCCGTGCGCATCCGCGCCATCGACAACAAGGATGGCTGGCTCGCCAACGTCGACCTGGCCAACGGCGCCCTGCTGCCCGTGCACCGCATCAGCGATACGGCCTGGGTCAACCGCCGCGCCGACGAATTCGGCTGGCTGCCCGACAACGCCACCTTGTGGTATCTGTCCGAGGAAAGCGGCTACGCCCACCTGTACACGAAAACGGGTGCGGCCCCGGCGCGCGCCTTGACCAGCGGCCAGTGGGAAGTGAGCTCCGTCGAATGGAGCCGCGACGGCAAGCATGCCTATTTCATGTGCAACCGGCAGGCGCCCGGCACGTATGAAGTGTGCGCCAGCACGGCCAGGGATGGCGGCGCGCGCGAAGTCAGCAGTTTGAAAGGCGTGGAAAACTTCGGCCTGTCGCCCGATAACGGCAAACTGCTGCTGCGCTATTCAAGCAGCTATATGCCGGCCCAGCTGGCCACCGTTTCCGTTACGGGCGGCAAGGCGACTGTCCTGACGGATACGCGTAGCGACGCCTTCAAGGCGCGCAACTGGGTCATGCCGGAACTGGTGCAAGTACCGTCCACGCATGGCGCGGCGCCCATCTGGGCCAAGTTGTACCGGCCAAAACAGCTGGCAGCGGGCAAGCGCTATCCGATCGTCATGTTCGCGCACGGCGCCGGCTACCTGCAGAATGTCACCGAGCGCTATCCCGTGTATTTCCGCGAACAGATGTTCCACAACCTGCTGGTGGAGCAGGGTTACATCGTGCTCGACGTCGACTACCGCGCCTCGCTCGGCTACGGCAGCGCCTGGCGCACGGCCATCTACCGCCAGATGGGCCATCCGGAACTGGAAGATTTCATCGACGGCGCCAACTGGCTGGCGCAGCAGCACCAGGGCGACATCCGGAACGTGGGCATCTATGGCGGCAGCTATGGCGGCTTCATGAGCCTGATGGCCCTGATGCGTGCGCCGGACATCTTCAAATCGGGCGCCGCGCTGCGTCCCGTGACGGACTGGACCACCTACAACCACGAATACACGGCAAATATCCTGAACACGCCGGACGTCGACCCGCAAGCGTATAAAATTTCGTCACCGATCGAATACGCGGACAAACTGACGGGCAACCTCCTGATCGCCCATGGCATGATCGACGACAACGTGTTTTACCAGGATTCCGTGCGCCTGTCCCAGCGCTTGATCGAACTGAAAAAGGATAACTGGGAAATGGCCAGCTACCCGATGGAGCGCCACGGCTTCGTGCAGCCGGAAGCGTGGTATGACGAGTACCGCAGGATTTACCAATTATTCCAGCGCACGCTGAAATAAGCCGCGATGCCCGCTGTTATGCGGGCATTTTTTATGCCCGGCTGCTTACCTTGACGTCAGTCAAACGGCACCGGCCGCGGCGTCGTATCGCTCGATGGCGGCAAGATCGGCAGCACGAGGTGCGGCTGCTTGCCCGTCAGGGTTTTCAGGAAGGCCACCAGTTTCGCGTTTTCATCGGGCGTAAAGGTGCGGCCCAGCTGCAAGCGCCCCATCACGTCGACGGCTTGCGTCAGGGTTGCCGCTTCGCCATCGTGGAAATAGGGATACGTCAGCTCGACGTTGCGCAGGGTCGGCACCTTGAAGTTGAAGCGGTCCGCATCCTTGCCCGTCACGGCCGAGCGTCCCTGCGCCGTCATCGCCGTCTTGTACGGCTCGACGACACCCATCTTCTGGAAGGTGTTGCCGCCCACGGCGGGGCCGTTATGACAGGCGATGCAGCCGCTCGATTTGAACAGCTGATAGCCGGCCAGCTCGTCTTTCGTCAACGCGCTTTTCTTGCCCGACAGCCATTGATCGAAGCGGGAACCGGGCGTCACCAGCACTTCTTCAAAAGCAGCGATGGCGCGCGTGACTTGCTCGATGGTCAATTTATCCTGGCCAAACACTTGCCGGAACTCGGCGCGGTAGGCGGGAATCGAGGCCAGCACGTCGATGGCCAACTCGTGCGTAAAAGCCATCTCGCCGGGATTGGCGATGGGGCCGCCCGCCTGTTCCTGCAAATCCTTGGCGCGGCCATCCCAGAATTGCGCCACGTTCATGCTGGAATTGAGCACCGTGGGCGAATTGATGGGTCCCCGCTGCCAGTTGTGCCCGATCGAGGTCTTGATATTGTCCGTGCCGCCCATGCTCAGGTTGTGGCAGCTGTTGCAGGAAATAAAGCCCGAGCGCGACAGGCGCGGATCAAAAAACAGCTTCTTGCCCAGCTCGACCATGGCCGGATTGGCCACCTTGGCGGCAGCAATGGGCTGGATCGGCTCCTTTTCCGCGGCATGCAGGACGCCGCCAAAGGCCAGGCTGGTGATGAAGAGGAAGGGTGAGAGGGTGCGGCGCATAGTCTAACTCCTGGAAACATTCCCGAATCGGCGGCGCGCGCCGGCGCAGGAATGCAGCGCACCGGCCCGGTTGCCACCCGTACATCGCTGGTTGGATGTTGATTTATATTAACTTTGACGGGTTGACAATGGAAATGACCGGGATCAAGGTTCTGGCCAAGTGCGAATCGCGCTTGCCATTTACGCAAGCCTGGCACATGATAAAGGCATGCACACACCTACCTACCCCACCCTGTTGCCACTGCTGCGCGCCGCGTGCGCCAGCTTCCTGCTGCTGGCCGCCAGCGCCTGCGGCAGCGCCCCCACGCAAGATGATGCGCCGCCCGCCCCCGGCAATGCCGGCTTGCTGGCGCAAATCCAGGCGGAAGTGGGCGCCGCCGCCTGCGATTCCACCCAGCAATGCCAAACCATCGCCATCGGCGCCAAGGCTTGCGGCGGCCCCGAGCGCTACCTGGCCTGGTCCAGCAAGGGCAATGACGGCAAGAAACTCAAGGCACTGGCCCAGGCGCAAGCCGAGGCCAGCCGCAAGCAGCAGCAGGCGGACGGCATGATGTCGACCTGCTCCATCGTCACGGACCCGGGCGCCACCTGCGAAGCAGGGCGCTGCGTGCTGCAAAAGGGCGGCCTGGGCGGCAGCGCCGCCATGTAATCGAGTGCTGCTGCAACACGTCAGGGCTGCAGCTGCAAGGTCTTGACGATCTTGCTTTCCACTTTCTCGCCCGCGCCCGACATGGCATTCTTGCTCTCCTTGCGCAGCAACAATAAATGGTCGCCGCTGACGCCATACAGGCGCGTCTCGTCCGTCTTTTGCGTAAAGCTGATGACGACAAAGGCGCGCCCGCTCACATCCACATGGAAATGGCTGGCCAGCGGCGTGCCGTCCGCGGCGATCCACACCTCGAGGCCGCCTTCGAACTTCTTCACATACTTGCGGTCTTTCTCAGGCACTTTATCGAGCGACAAGGTAAAGCTGAGCAGCCGCGCCGGCTTGCCCTTGTAACTATCCATTTTTTCGCCGCTGAACACGGCTTCCTCGATCTCGCGCGACAAGGAGTCCGCCGCCGACACCATGGAACGCAGCTCCGTCGCCTTCATTTCCCCCAGCGCAAAGCCGATCGGCGTCTTGACCTTCGGATCCTTCACCCTGGCGCGCTGCTCGGCCTCCACTTTCGCCAGCAAGTCCTTACCGTAAAGCACCTGCAAGCCCGCCGACCCGCCCTCGACCGCCACCGTGGCCTGGCCGCTATCCTCTTCCGCCGCCTTGCCCTCGCCCTCGCGGCGCCAGGATTTCGATTCGACCTGCGCCTTGATCGGCATCTGCCCCTGCAAGCGCGCCAGCGCCGCGTTCAATTCGGCCAGCCCATCGGCCCGCGCCGCGCCGCACAACAAACTGAACAAGCCCGCCACCGCCAGGCCCTGCACTCCAATACGTCGCTGCATCGCCACATCCCTTCAGGTCATACAAGGATGCCAAAACACCATGTTTTGGCCATCTGTTGCATTTGAACACAGCCAGCTCTGGTCAGGTGGAAAGTCTTTCTGCTATAATTCGCCGCCTTGGCCTGGTAGCTCAGTCGGTAGAGCAGAGGATTGAAAATCCTTGTGTCGGTGGTTCGATTCCGCCCCGGGCCACCAAGAATGCTTCAAAGAGAACGCCAACCCATACAGGTTGGCGTTTTTGCGTTCTGCCCCTCCCACCTCAAGCAGGCCAAATCATCCAACCGTTCGCGTAGTTCCCCCACCCGAGTTTCAACTGATGTGCCTTGGGCTGAAATTTTCATGGACCGAATAATTCAGCACTTCCATATCCAAACAGCACCTCTTCTTAATTATCCAGAAACGGCTATGCCGCCTTTGCAGTGTTCAAACGATCGTGCGATGCCGGTAAAAATCTATATCTTCCCCATGGCAACATGTTACTCTAGGCAATCTGTTGTTATGCGAAAATCTGTGAGGGATCATGTCTATTAACGAAACTGTTCTGGAAATGCACTATCATCGGCCATTGATAGATTTAATTCGGGAAACCTACGGCCTTGGCCCAACCGGCAATTTTAATTTTTTTAAATATTCGCCTCAGCATGAAGTTTTCTTGGGTTTTGATCAAGCGTTTGCAAAGACCGAACTTACAGACAAAGAATTTTTCGATCAGCTTAAATCCAGTGCAATGCAAAATGGGTACAAACTGTCTAGCCGTTTTCTTGCCTATTTTCTTCAATTTAAGGTCGTAGCCGAACTTCAGAGACGTCAAAAGAAAACACCTCCACAAATTAAAAGTAGGCCCCATTATCGGGCAACCTTGGATACAACAAAGAACGATAACACTGGGTTTTCACAGCACGAGTTGCTATACAATTTAAATCAAAATCAAGGGGCAATGGTCTATTACGCCTGCCCAATGATCTTTGAGAAAGCAGCGCTGTATGAGGTAAACGTAGATCTTGATGGGCTTCGCTTGGTTGATTTAAGTTCGTGTCCATCAGATTTTTCAGATAACAGCAAGCACTATATTTACTTCGACAACACGCAATCTCAGCCTATTTGGTGCAGCGAGCCCGTTGAAGGGAAAGCGATAAATCCACAACAGTTTGCCGAGAGAGTCGTCGGCCAATTGAAGCAGACATCTCCTGACGAAAGTGTGAAACAGGTATCCGAACTTTTGTTAATGATGAAAGAAAATGATAACCATGCTCAGGATGCTTTCGGTCAAACAGGGCCCAAAAATTTCGGACTCTCAGCATTCGCAGATTCATTAACTATTATTCGCATCGATGAAATACTTCCTGAAAAATAATTCAGCAATGTCTGGAGGAGTGTTGCATTTGATCGGCTTAAAATCAGGACACTCCTCAGCTAATATTCAAGCGCTAGCTCACTTCTAAACCTCAATCTGAACAACCCTTGTTAGATGATTCGATTTTGCCCCCGTGCCAACAAAAATTTATCGATAAGTATAAAAAAACAACCATTTTGTTTGTTTGCTTTTTAGTTTCGGCGGTGTAAAGTGAACTGCCGTGCTGCGCCCTATGCGCTGTACCGCACAGTAACATCGGCCATATCGGCCTACCCTGTCCTCATTACACAGGGAGATATCGCATGCTGACGATCATACTGATGGTGGCCCTGCTGGGCCTGGTTCTACTGTTCGCGCCCGGCCCCGTGCGCCGCGCCCTGATTACGCCCCATTTGCTGGCCTTGTTCAAGCGCATCTTGCCAACCATGTCCGACACGGAACGCGACGCGCTCGAGGCGGGCACCACGTGGTGGGATGCGGACCTGTTTTCCGGCAGACCCGACTGGACAAAATTGCTGGCGTATGGCCGCGCCACGCTCACCACCGAAGAGCGCCACTTTCTCGAGCACGACGTCGAGCGGCTGTGCGAATTGGTCAATGACTGGGAAACGCAGCAGGCGCAGGATTTACCGCCGCAAGCCTGGGACTACATGAAAAACCAGGGTTTCCTCGGCATGATCATTCCCAAGCAATACGGCGGCAAGCAATTCTCCGCCTACATGCATTCCCAAGTGGTCATGAAATTGTCGAGCCGCTGCTCGGCGCTGGCCGTGACCGTGATGGTGCCCAATTCGCTGGGACCGGCCGAGCTGTTATTGCACTACGGCACCGAAGAACAGAAAAACCATTATCTGCCGAGATTGGCCGCCGGCACGGAGATTCCCTGCTTTGCCCTGACCAGCCCGTATGCGGGTTCCGACGCGGCCGCCATTCCCGACCTGGGCGTCGTGTGCATGGGCATGCATGAGGAACGCCCCACCCTGGGTTTCCGCCTCAGCTGGAACAAGCGCTATATCACGCTGGCCCCCGTGGCGACTTTGCTGGGACTGGCATTCCAGACCAGCGATCCCGACCACTTGCTCTCAGACAACGACGCGCCCGGCATCACCTGTGCCCTGATCCCCGCCAGCCACGACGGCGTGGTGATCGGCCGCCGCCATCATCCCTTGAACGCCGCCTTCCAGAATGGCCCCACTTCCGGCAACGATGTCTTCATCCCCATCGACTGGGTCATCGGCGGCCAGGCGCAAGTAGGCAAAGGATGGCGCATGCTGATGGAATGCCTGGCGGCCGGGCGCGCCATTTCGCTGCCGTCGTCCAGCGTGGGCATGGGCAAGATGGCCGTGCGAGGCACCGGCGCGTATGCGGCCGTGCGGCGCCAGTTCAACATGGCTATCGGCAAGTTCGAAGGGGTGCAGGAAGCGCTGGCCCGCATGGGCGCCAACCTGTATCTGATGGACGCGGCCCGCACCCTGGCCGCGCACGCCGTCGACCTGGGAGAGAAGCCGGCCGTCATTTCCGCCATCGTCAAATACCACGTCACGGAACGGGGCCGCGCGCTTGTCAATGATGGCATGGACATTCTCGGCGGCAAGGGCATCTGCGTGGGACCGAACAATTTCCTCGCCAATGCCTACCAGCAAATCCCCATCGCGATCACGGTCGAAGGCGCGAACATCCTCACGCGCAGCCTGATCATCTTTGGCCAGGGCGCCATCCGCGCGCATCCGTATGTGCTCAGGGAAATGGCCGCCGTCAGCGAAAGCGACGGCCGCAAGGCCCTGCGCGATTTCGATGCAGCCTTCTTTGGCCACGTGGGCTTTGTGCTGGGCAACTTGGCCAGGGGGATGTGGTACGGACTGGGCGGCGCGCGCCTGGCAGCCGCGCCCGACGCCGGCGCGCCCGCACTGGCGCCCTACTACCGCGCGTTGACGCGGCTGTCGACGGCGTTTGCCGTCATGACGGATATGTCGATGTTCGTGCTCGGCGGCGAGCTCAAGCGCCGCGAGCGGCTGTCCGCCCGGCTGGGCGACGTGCTGGCGCAACTCTATCTGGCTTCATCCGTGCTGAAACGCTACGAGGACGATGGCCGGCTCGAAGCCGACCTGCCCTATGTGCACTGGTCGCTGCAGGATGCGCTGGTCAAGGCCCAGCAGGGTCTGACGGGCGTGCTCGACAATTTCCCCGCGCGCGTGCTGGCCATGCTGCTGCGCACCCTGCTGTTCCCGTTTGGCCTGCCCCACCGTCCGCCGTCCGACGAACTGGGCAGTGAAGTGGCGCTGGCCCTGCAAACGCCAGGCGCCGACCGCGAGCGTTTGCTGGCCGACGGCTATGTGGCCAGCGACGCGGCAGATCCCGTGGCCTGCGCCGAGCGGGCGCTGGCCATGCTCCCCGACGTCCTGCACATCGAAAAACGCTTGAAAGACACGCCCGCAGGCGCAGCCCTGCGGCACCTGCCGCAAAGCCTATCCGCCATGCAGCAGTGGCTGGCAACGGCCAAGGCAGCAAGCTTGGTCAGTTGCCAGGAGCACAATACCTTGCTGGAAGTTGCGCGCTTGGTCGATGGCTTGATACAGGTCGACGACTTTCCGGCCGAGACGGCGCAGCCAACACACTTGCCGGTGCACGAGGCCGATATCAGCAGCCGCGCCGCCTAGGCGAATTTGCGACCTATACTGAATGGAGCGGGCGCGGTGCCCGCTCTTTGCAGAAAGGAGTCGATCATGACGCGCAAATTCATCGATTGCCGGGAATTTCCAAGCGACACACATTGCTCGGTGGCCATCTCGGCCGACAGCGAGGAAGAGCTATTGGGTATTGCCGTGGAACACGCGGTCTCGGTACACCATCACCACGACACGCCGGAGCTGCGCCAGCAGCTGCGTCAGCTGTTCAAGGATGGCATGCCGCCTGAACACCTGCCCATGACGGGGCAGGCCGGCAGCAGCGGAACCTCGCACGCACACTAGCCTGCCAGGGCTTGCGCCGGTTTGTGCAAGCGCAAGCCCAGCACGAGCGGCACCAGCGCCGCGTACACGACAAGCACTGACAGCCAGATGGCGACGGGCCAGTGTTCCCTGAACACAAAATACATGCTGGAAAACACCAGCGGACACAGCACGGACGCCAGGCTCACGGACGAGGCCAGCACGCCCTGGAACTGGCCTTGCCGGTCGTCGGCCACTTGCCGCGTGGCCAACGACTGCAAGGCCGGCGCGCCAATGCCGCCCAGGGCAAACACGGGCATGATGGCGAAGATCATCCAGCTGCGGCTGGCAAACGCCATGACGACCAGCGCGACGCAGGCGCAGGCGACGCCTGCCAGGATGGTGGCGCGTTCGCCCAGCAGTCTCACGGCCGGGCCTGGCAGAAACGCCTGGGCCAGCGCCTGGCATACGCCAAAGGCGCCCAGCGACAGGCCGATCCACAGCCCGTTCCACGCGAACGCATCGTGCCCCCACAGCGCCCAGCACACGCCATACACTTCGCCGGCCGCGCTGAAGGTAAAGAAGATGACAGTGATCGGCAGCAAGCTTTTCTCCGAGAAAACCCAGCGCAGCGGGCGCAGGGGATTCAATGCCGCCAGGTCGATCTTTCCACCCGTGGGCCGACGTGATTCGGGCAAGGTCAACAACGCCAGCAGCAAGTTGCCTGTATTCAAGACGGCTGCCGCCATGAACGGCAGGCGCAGCCCGTAATCGCCTAGCGCGCCGCCCAGCACGGGGCCGATGATGAAGCCCGCGCCAAACATGGCATTCAACAGGCCAAAACGGCGCGCCCGCTGGTTCTCGGCCGAAATATCGGTGATGTAGGCCGTCGCCACGGAAACGTTGGCACTCGTCAGCCCGGCGATGGCGCGCCCCAGCAGCAGCATCCACAGGCTGGGCGCAAACGCCAGGAACAGATAATTGACGGCGGCGCCCGCCAACGAAACGAGCAGCACGGGACGCCGCCCCAGGCGGTCGCTCAGCGCCCCCAGCACGGGTGCAAAGATGAACTGCATCAACGCATACAGGGCCGTCATGATGCCGATATACGGCGCCACGTTATCGGCATGGGTGACGTGCCGCAGCAGTGCCGGCAGGATGGGGAAGATCAGGCCGATGCCGACGGCGTCGAGCATGACAGTGGCAAAAATGACAGGCAGCGCTGCCACGGGAACGGATACTTTCATATACTCAATCCAAATATGTACTCAGTACATAAATAGTACGCCCAGCCTTGCCGCGCCATCAAGCGTTATCTGTACTCAGTACACTTCGTGTATGATCGGGGCAACATGACGATACCTGCCGACCTCCGCTCCCGCAAACGCCTTGCTACCCGGCAAGCCATTTCGAATGCCGCCACGCGCCTGTTCTTCGTGCGCGGCTTCGAGCAGGTGACGGTGGACGAGATCGCGGCAGCCGCCAGCGTGGGACGCATGACCGTGTTCAACCATTTCCCGCGCAAGGAAGACATGTTCTTCGACCGCGAGGAAGAGGGGCGTGAGTTGCTGCGCGCCGCGCTGCGCCAGCGCGATCCCGCCATCGCGCCCATCGAAACCCTGCGCCTGCTGGCGCACCGGCTGGCACTGGAAGACAGCCCCTACATCACGTTTTCCGCCGCTGGCCAGGGTTTCATCGCCACCATCGAGGCCAGCGACACCCTGAAAGCGCGGGCGCGGGCCATCCGCGACGAACTGGCGCAAGTCGTCGCGCAAGCGTTGACGGAATCCACGGGTCGCGATGCAAACGATCCCCTCGCCCACCTGGCGGCCAGCCTGCTGCTGGCCACCTGGAGCACCGCCCTCATCGAGGCCCACCGCGCCTTCCGCCAGCATGGCGACGCGCAGCTGGCCAAGGCCGGCTTTCTCGCCCTGGTGGACCAGGGGCATACTGGCTTGAACGCGGCCATGGCGGGCACGCCTTACGCCTGAACACATGGGCGCCGGATGTCAAACCCTTGACCCAAGGCAATGCAATACAGCACCAGCCCGCCTACAATCGCCGGCTTTGCCCCTCCTCCATGCGCCACGCTCCCGAACTCCTCCTGCCTGCCGGCTCCCTGGCCAAGATGCACGCCGCTTTCGATTTTGGCGCCGACGCCGTCTACGCGGGCCAGCCGCGCTACAGCTTGCGCGTGCGCAATAACGATTTTTCGACCTTGCAAGCCTTGCAGGAAGGAATTGATGGCGCGCATGCACGTGGCAAGCAATTCTTTGTCGCCAGCAATATCTTCGCCCACAACGCCAAGCTGAAAACCTATTTGCGCGACATGGAACCGGTGATCGCCATGCGCCCCGACGCGCTGATCATGGCCGACCCGGGCCTGATCATGATGGTGCGCGACAAGTGGCCGGAGATTCCCGTGCACCTGTCCGTGCAGGCGAACGCCGTCAACTGGGCCGACGTGAAGTTCTGGCACCGCATGGGCTTGACCCGTGTGATCTTGTCGCGCGAACTGTCGCTCGACGAGATCGAGGAAATCCGCCAGCGCTGCCCGGAAATGGAACTGGAAGTATTCGTCCACGGCGCCCTGTGCATCGCCTACTCGGGCCGCTGCCTGCTGTCCGGCTACTTCAACCACCGCGACCCGAATCAGGGCACGTGCACGAATTCCTGCCGCTGGGATTACAAGGTGAAAAATGCATCCGAAGACGCCAGCGGCGACCTGGGCGGCATGCAGGTGGTGCCGCTGGAATTCCATCAGGCGCTGGCCGAGGCCGACAATAACGCGTTTTCCGCCCTGCACCAGCAGCCGCGCCACCCGCTGGCCGACCAGCCATACCTAATAGAAGAAGCCCAGCGCCCGGGCCAGCTGATGCCCATCCTCGAAGACGAGCACGGCACCTACATCATGAATTCGAAGGACTTGCGCGCCGTCGAGCACATCGAGCGCCTGGTGAAAATCGGCGTCGATTCGCTGAAGGTCGAGGGCCGCACCAAGTCGCTGTACTACGCGGCGCGCACGGCGCAAGTCTACCGCCAAGCCATCGATGATGCCGTCGCGGGCCGCCCCTTCGACATCGGCCTGCTGGGCCAGCTGCAAGGCCTGGCCAACCGCGGCTACACGGACGGTTTCTATCAACGCCACCATACCCAGGCGCACCAGAACTACATGCGCGGCGCGTCCGAGGCCGACCGCAGCCAGTACGTGGGCGACGTGCTGGGCGTGACGGACGGCTGGGCCAGGGTGGACGTAAAAAACCGCTTCGCCGTCGGTGATCGCATCGAAGCCGTGCATCCGGGCGGCAATCGCGACTTCACCATTACACGCATGCTCAGCGACGACGGCCAAGAAATCCAGGTGGCGCCCGGCAGCGGCCACTTCGTGCGCATCGAACTCGACGGGGCCCTCGACAAGGCCTTGCTGGCCCGCTATTTGTAACCGCCAGTCTGGCGGCGGCATCGGCAAACCAGTCCGCAAGTGTTTGATTTGACAAGAAAAATTTCCGCTGGCATGGCCTAAAAAATTTGTTTAGGCTTCAACATTGCTATACGATACGGCCACCCGCGCCCGGGAGCCTGATCGGCACCCGGTGCGTCCCTGACACGTTCACCGGAATCCCCGATGCCACCTGCCACACCCGCCCTAATCACCAATGACGCCGTCGTCCTCGGCCTGCTCGCCATGACCCTGGGGGGCGTCTTCTGGACCGCCTCCCGCACGAACGGCTTCTGGAAAAAGTTTTATACGTATATCCCGTCCCTGCTGATGTGCTACCTGATCCCGGCGTTGCTCAACACCTTCGGCATCATCGACGGCAACGCTTCCGGCCTGTACGCCGTGGCGCGCGACTATCTGCTGCCCAGCGCGCTGGTCCTGCTGTGCGTGGCCATCGATTTCGGCGGCATCATCCGCCTCGGTCCCAAGGCCATCATCATGTTTCTCACAGGAACACTCGGCGTGATGCTGGGCGCCCTCGTCTCGTTCGAGGCGCTGCGTTTGATCCACCCCGAAACGGTGGCGGGCGACACCTGGCGCGGCATGACGACTGTCGCCGGCTCGTGGATAGGCGGCGGCGCCAACCAGGCGGCCATGAAGGAAGTGTTTGAAGTGGACGCCACCCTGTTCGGGCAGTTCGTCGCCGTCGACGTGCTGGTGGCCAACGTCTGGACGGCCGTGCTGCTGTTCCAGGCCGGCCGCGCGGGCGCCTTCGACCGCTGGACGGGCGCCGATCTGACGGCCATCAATGCGCTCAAGGACAGCATCGAAAGTTATCGGGCACAGCACGCGCGCGTCGCCACCCTGACTGACATCATGATCATCCTCGGCGTGGGCCTGGGCGTGACGGGCCTGTCGCACTTCCTGGCCGGCCCCATCATCAACTGGATCAACACCCTGCCGGCCACATGGCGCTTGCAGGATTACAGCCTGACGTCGAACTTCTTCTGGATCGTCGTGCTTGCCACCACCTTCGGCTTGCTGCTGAGCTTTACCCGGGCGCGCAGCCTGGAAGGCGCGGGCGCCTCGACCATCGGCTCGGCCATGCTGTACGTGCTGGTGGCCACCATCGGCATGCACATGGACTTGAAAGCCCTGCTCGACAAGCCATTTTTGTTCCTGCTGGGTCTGATCTGGATCGCCGTGCATGGCGGCCTGATGCTGCTCGTCGCCAAGCTGATCCGCGCCCCCCTGTTCTTCATGGCCGTGGGATCGCAAGCGAACATCGGCGGCGCCGCCTCGGCCCCCGTCATCGCCAGCGCCTTCCACCCGGCCCTGGCCCCCGTCGGCGTGCTGCTGGCCGTGCTCGGCTATGCGCTGGGCACCTACGGTGCCTACATCACCGGGCTGATCTTGCGCAGCATGGCGGGGTGACGCCTGTCCTGGCTTGACCAGGCGATCCGCAACGACAACGCCAGCCTTCGGGCTGGCGTTGTCGTTTACCACTCGCATCGGCCACAGAGTCCTCAAAACTCCCCACAATGTAGCAGAAACCCCTCAAAACCAAATTTCCGCACCATTTTTGTGCGAAATCTGCGATGATAGTTGCCCAAATAACCGATTACCTCCATGGAATTCTGATGAAATACGCATCTGCTCACGAGTATGTCCAGCATGTCGCCGCACGCAATCCAGGTCAACCCGAGTTTCTGCAAGCCGTCACCGAAGTCATGGAGAGCTTGTGGCCGTTCCTGGAACAGCACCCGAAATACGCGGAACAAGGCTTGCTGGAACGCTTGATCGAGCCGGAGCGCGTGGTGATGTTCCGCGTGTCGTGGGTCGATGACCATGGGCAAGTACAAGTCAATCGCGGCTACCGCATCCAGCACAGCATGGCCATCGGGCCGTACAAGGGCGGCATCCGCTTCCACCCTTCCGTCACCCTGTCGGTGCTGAAATTCCTCGCCTTCGAGCAAACGTTCAAGAATGCGCTGACCACGTTACCGATGGGCGGCGGCAAGGGCGGCGCCGATTTCGATCCGAAGGGCAAGAGCCCGGGTGAAGTGATGCGTTTCTGCCAAGCCTTCGTGAGTGAACTGTTCCGCCACGTGGGTTCGGACACGGACGTGCCGGCCGGCGACATCGGCGTGGGCGGGCGCGAAGTGGGCTATATGGCCGGCATGATGAAAAAACTCAGCAACCGCGCCGACTGCGTGTTCACCGGCAAGGGCGCCAGCTTCGGCGGCTCGCTGATGCGTCCGGAAGCGACGGGCTACGGCACCGTGTATTTCGCCGAAGAAATGCTGAAAACGCGGGGCCGCTCGTTCGAAGGCATGCGCGTCTCCGTTTCCGGTTCGGGCAACGTGGCGCAGTACGCGGTGGAAAAAGCTATGGCCATGGGCGCGAAAGTCATCACCGTCTCCGATTCCAGCGGCACCGTCATCGACGAGGACGGCTTCACGCCGGAAAAACTGGCCATCCTGATGGAGATCAAGAATCATTTGTATGGCCGGGTCAGCGATTACGCCGCGCGCACGGGCGTGCGCTTCGAAGCGGGCGTCTCGCCGTGGCATGTGCCGGTCGACATCGCCCTGCCCTGCGCCACGCAGAATGAACTGGACATCGCCGATGCCCGTCTTCTCATCGCCAATGGCGTGCAATGCGTGGCCGAAGGCGCCAACATGCCTACCACCATCGAGGCAGCCAAGGCCTTCGAAGCGGCGGGCGTGCTGTATGCGCCGGGCAAGGCCAGCAACGCGGGCGGCGTGGCCACGTCGGGCCTGGAAATGAGCCAGAACGCGGCCCGAATTTCCTGGCCCCGCGAGGAAGTCGACGCGCGTTTGCTGCAGATCATGCAAGGCATCCACGCGGCGTGCAAGCAATACGGCACGCGCGCCGATGGCACGGTCAGCTATGTGGATGGCGCCAATATCGCCGGCTTCGTAAAGGTCGCTGATGCGATGCTGGCGCAGGGGGTCATTTAAGACGACTCATTTGGGGTCAGACCCGGCGGGTCTGACCCCAGCAGTGTTCACCTACGACATTTCAGGCTTCATCAGACTCTTGCGGCTGATGGTCCGGCCCGACACCATGAACTCGCCATTCCCTCGGTAGTGCAGGGTTTCCGGCAGTTTTGGCGAGGTGGCCACATGGGCCTTCACGCACTCGAAAATGAAGAAGCCGCCCTTCGGGTTGCCCGCCACCTGCGCCAGCTTGCATTCGAAGTTGGCGTAGCACTCGGCGATCAGGGGCGCGCCCACCTGTTCGGCCGGCTGGGGCGTCAGGCCGAAGGCCGCAAACTTGTCCGTGTCTTCGCCGCTGCAGTTGCCGATGGCGACCACCTGGTCGACCATGTCGGCCGTGGGCAGGTTGATCACGCACTCCATGCTGCGCTTGATCATTTCATAGCTGTGGTTCGCGTCGGAAATGAAGCAACCCAGCAAGGATGGCGTAAATTCCATCAGCATGTGCCAGGCCATGGTCATGACGTCGCTTTCGCCCTGCCACGTTGAACTGACCAGCACCACCGGCCCCGGTTCAAGGAAGCGACGGATATCGGCGACGGGATAATCTTCTTTGTGATAATTTTTCATGCAGTCTCCAGGACGCGGTACGCCACAGCATAGCCCAACGGCGCCTTGCCGGGCGCGCGGCTGGCCGGCGGCGGCGTGTCATCCGGGCCGCGATTTGTGCCGTTCATCGCAAATTTCTCCCCAATGGAGATGTTGCACAATAGAATACACTGATCAACTACTCAAGGAAACCGCCATGCGCCCTCTGTTCCTGTTGTCAGTCCTGTCCCTCGCCTGCCTCTCCACCCTCGCGCATGCCGACGAGCAAACCCGTACGGTAGCCGCCTTCAACGCCATCGACATCCGCGGCCCCATCAGCATCGAAGTCGAATCGGGCAAGGAGCAGACCCTGCTGCTGCGCGGCGACCAGAAATTCCTCAGCGGCGTGATCACGGAAGTGGTCGATGGCGAGCTGAAAATTTCCATGAAGGACAAGGACATCAAGAAAACGGATGGCGACCCGCGCATCATCATCACCATGCCCACCTTGCGCAAGCTGATCGCGGAAGGCGCGGGCGAGAAGATATTGACCAAGCTCAATGGTCCAAGAGTCGACATCAGTTACAAGGGCGCGGGCCGCCTTGCCGCCGATGGTCAGGTCGACTGGCTGCGCCTGAAGGCGCAAGGCGTGGGCGAAGTCGATACGAAAGCCTTGCTGGCGAAAAACGTCGACGTCAATTTCGAAGGCATCGGTTCCGTCAAGGTGTATTCCTCGGGCGAACTGAACGCCGTCGTGCGCGGCATGGGCGAACTGACGTATTACGGCAAGCCGAAGATCGTGCACAAGTCGATCGCCGGCATCGGCAGCGTGAACGCCGCCAAATAAGATTTCCTAGAACAACAAGGCCATCAGGCCACTGGAGACCGCATGACCGCAACACATGACACGCAAGCACCGCTGGTGCTGCGCGAGGACGAGGGTGGCCTCGTCACCCTGCGCCTGAACCGTCCGCTGCAATTCAATGCCCTGTCCGAAGCCATGCTGGCGGCGCTGCAGGCTGAACTCGACCTCATCGCCGGGCAGCCGCACGTGCGCTGCGTGGTGCTGGCGGCCGAAGGCAAGGCCTTTTGCGCGGGCCACGATTTGCGCCAGATGCAAGCTACGCGCCAGCTTGCGTATTATCAAACCCTGTTCGCGCAATGTTCACGCGTGATGCAAGCCATTCAAACCTTGCCCGTGCCCGTGATTGCCCGCGTGCATGGCATCGCCACGGCGGCCGGCTGCCAGCTGGTCGCCAGCTGCGACCTGGCCGTGGCGGGCGCGTCCGCGCGCTTTGCCGTTTCCGGCATCAACGTGGGCCTGTTCTGCGCCACGCCATCGGTGGCCCTGTCGCGCAATGTATCGCCCAAGCGGGCCTTCGACATGCTGGTGACGGGCCGCTTCATCGACGCCGACACGGCCGCCGACTGGGGCCTGATCAACGAAACGGTGGCCGACACGGCGCTCGACGAAGCCGTGGCGCGCCTGGCGCAGCAGATCATGGCGAAAAGCCCGACGGCCATCCGCTACGGCAAGCAGATGTTCTACCGACAGCGCCAGCTGCCGCTGGACGAGGCATATGCGTATGCGGGCGACGTGATGGCGCGCAATATGATGGAAGAGGATGCAAACGAAGGCGTGAGCGCCTTCCTGGAAAAACGGCCGCCCAGCTGGGCGGCCGTCAAGTAGCTTAACGTTCCTGCTTCATCTGCTGCTGCACAGAAAGACTCAAGGTACCCAGGTCTTCCTTGCCCAGCAGCGGCAATTGCGCCAGCAGCTGCATCAGGGCGGAACTGCCCGTCACGTCCAGCTCGGATGACTGCACCAGCACCGTGCCGGCGCCCGTGAAGTCGATCTGCTTTTCCTCGCCCGACAGGGTAAAACCCGTGAGCGCACCGGCGGCCGAGGCCCAGCCCTGCACGTGGGCGTAATCGTAGTGATATGAAGGGCTGGGACAATCGGCCCAGCCCAGCACGGCCTGCTCGTCGACGCGGCACGGCAACTCGAGGAAATGCACGGGCCCGTTCGACGAGGCGATCACCTTACCCGTGCCTATCATGGTCAGATAACCGGGCAAGGTCGATTCCTGGCAAATCACATCCTTCGTAAAACCCAGCAGGTTTTTCGCGCGGATGGTCATGTTGGCGTTGTCCAGGTCGTAGCACGCCAGGTCGTTGCCGTTGTCGCCCAGGATCAATTGGCCCTGGCCTTGCGCCACGACAAAGTGGTGGATGTATTTCGGTGCATTGAAGGCGTTGCGCACGATCAGGTCGAGCACGCTGCTGCCCATGGCTTCGAAGCGCAGCTCGCCATAGAAGGCAATCATCTTGCCCTTGCGAATGAATATCTGTTCCTTGACGTCGATGACATACGAAAAACGGTTCAGGTTATCGTTCTTCGGCAAGGTATCGGGATTGTAAATCGTCATGGCTTACCTTTCGCTCGCTTGGATGTAGACCGTGCCCTGGCCCGTAAATTTCACCTGGTAGGATTCGCCGGACGCCTGGCCAACGAAAGTTTTCCAGTTCAGGTCCGTGACGATGGTCGAGCTCAGCTGCCCCGTGTGGCCGATATACGCTTGCGGGTCGACAAACACGGGCACGTCCGGCGTGACGGGCAAGCCGATGGCATTGCCGTCGGACAAAATCGCCACTTCGCCCGTGCCTTGCAAGGTGGTGGTAAACAGACCCTGGCCCGAAGCCATGCCGCGTACCACGCCCTGCACGCCGCCCTGGTTGCCGAGGAACATGGTGCCGGCCGTCAGGCGCGCATCGAAGGCCAGCAGGGAATCGCTTTCCACATAGAAAGTTTCGCCGCGCACGGGGACGATGGTGACGAACAGGCCGCCCTGCGCGTAAAACACGCTGCCGCTGCCACGCGCCGACATCATGGCGTAGCCTTCATTCGTGACGGCGCGCATGGCCAGGCTTTGCACGCCCTGGCCAGCCAGGAAGGAGCGGCTGAACGCCACGTCGCCCTGGTAGGACACCATGGCGCCCTTGCGCGCGAATACTTCTTCATTGCCGAGTTTGACCTCAAGCATCTTTTCATTGATTTGCTGATAGACAGGCATCGCGGGTCCTCGCTGACTTAACGTTCGGCGGGCTGGATGAACACCACGCCCTGGCCTGTGAATTTGTGCTGGTACGATTCGCCCGAGCTCTGGCCGATCATCGTGCGCCAGTTGACATCAAAAACGAATTCCTGGCGGATATCGCCCTTGAAGCCGACGAAGGCGTCCGGGTCCACGCGCAGCGGGTGCGCCGGCGTCACTTCCAGCATGATCAGGTTGCCGCGCGAAATGACGGCCAGGTTGCCATGGCCTTCGACGGTGGTGGAAAACAGGCCCTGGCCCGAGCTGGCGCCGCGCAGGCCGGCAAAGCTGGTGCCCGTCTTCAGGCTCGTGTCATAGGCCAGCAGGCTGCTGCTTTCGATGGTCAGCTTTTCGCCGGCCAGCGCCATGACGGTGATCTCGGCCGCATTCTGCGCGAAAAACACCGTGCCCGTGCCGGCGGCCTGCATCACCTGCATGCCTTCGTTGGTCACCTTGCGCTTGAGCGCGCCAAAGAGGCCCTCGCCGCCGAGCAGGGATTTTTCAAATTTGATGCTGCCCGTATAGGCGACCATGGCGCCGGCAATCGCCAGCACTTTTTCATCCTGCAGGCGTACTTCCAGCAGGCGGTCGGTATTGGTGCGGAAACTGGTCACGCGCGACTCCCCAAGAATGCCAGGGCACAAAGCCATGGCTATCCGACAAGATACCGTTGGCGTTACCGCCATGCAAGTGCTATTCCTCCCGAACGGGGGTGCGTGCATAAAAAAAGGCGTGCCCGGAGGCACGCCTTGCGTTCACGCAAAGAACAGTTTATTCAGCCAACACCGGCCTGGCGCCGCGCGCGTTCTGAAACAGCGGCACGGGATCATTGGTATTGACCTCGACCACCGTCACGCCTTGCACCACGCCAGCCACCTGGTAGCCGACGGCGCCCAGGTGGCGCTTGCCTTCGGCCAGGTTGGACCAGCTCAGCGAGACAGTCGCCGTGCCGCCCGTGTAGGCCGTGCCCGGCATCAGCGCCTTGAAGCCGCCATTCGACAAGCCCGGCGCCAGCACCCACGACGACAAGGTGTAGTCGGCCTGGCCGTTTTGCGGCGCAAAACCAATCACGCACACCTTGTAGGTGCCAGCGGCGGGCAGGCGCAGTTCCACTTGCTCATTGGAACTTTCATTGCCGCTGCTGCCGACCAGCACATTGGCGGCGTTGTAGACCTCCATGTCCATGTCGGTATTCGCGCCGCCCGTCGTTTCCGCATCGTAGGTGGCAAAGCGCGCCGCCAGGGTGCCGGCCGGTATCACCACGTTATGCACGTTCACACCCGTGGCGCCACCCGCCTTGCAGGCCGCCGATGCGGCAGCGCCCGTCGCCGCCTGGCCGATCGTGCGCGTTTGGCGCACGGCTTCGACGAGACCCGACTTGACGCCCACCAGCGCGCCCGTGAAGCCCGTGCCCAGGGTCAGCACCTTGCTGCCCGTGGCCGCTTCGCTGCTGACCAGCGGAATGGCGGCCAGCGAAGTGCCGCGCGCCGTCAGCGGGCTGCGCACCGTGTGCGTGCCATCCGTCCAGCTCAGCGCGCCGTAGGTCCAGGTATTGGCCGGCGCCGTGGTGCGCGTCAGCTTGACCTGGTACTGGCCCTTGGCCCCCGGCGCCAGGTTCAGGCTCGTTGGCGTCACCGCCACCGTGTAGCCGGGCAGGCTGGCCGAGACGTTGTAGACGGCGCTGCTGGCGCCCACGTTGGTCACCGTGCGCGTCAGCGTTTGCGTGCCCAGCACGTTGGCCGCCGTCAGCGATGCCAGGTTCAGGTTGTAGGCAGCGATGCCGCCGATGGCCTGGCACGTGGCGGCGCTGTAGACCTTCAGGTTCAGGCCGCACAGGAAGCGCGCATAGTCGATTTCCGACATGTCGTACACGAGGCCGGGATCGGCCGCACTGTTCGGCGCGATGTGGCCGGCGCCCTGGCCCCACGGCAGCTGGCCCGAGTTCTTCGCCGTGGCATCCCACGACACGGAACCGTTCAAGCCGTCCGAATAGGTGCTGAAGGCCGTCGTCATCAGCGCCGACTTGATGGCCGCGGGCGACCAGTCCGGATGCTGCTGCTTGAGCAATGCCGCCACGCCGGCCACGTGCGGGCTGGCCATCGAGGTGCCGGAATAGAAATCCCACTCGGCCGCCGGCGCCACGCCGCCTGCCGCCACGGCATCGCGCTGCGCCTGCGTCAGGTCGGCCGTCACGCCGGCCAGCACGTTGGTGCCGGGCGCCGACAGGTCCGGTTTCAGGATGTTCGCGTTGGCCACATTCGGCCCGCGCGAGGAACGGTCACTGACGATCGGCGCCTGCACCGTGGTGTCGGGGATGGTATGCACTTCACCCAGCGCCGCCGTGCCATCCGGCGTCGCCGCCAGAAAAGCCTTCAGCGCGTCGCCCTGCGCCTGCGCCAGGTGCACGGTCGACAGCACGTGCGCCTGGTTGATGACGGTGTTGGCGCCGCCCGCCACGTTGGCGATGATCACGCCCGCCGCGCCCGCCGTCCTGGCATTCGCGCTCTTGTTGACCAGCACGTTGCCGCCACGGTCGCACACGAGTATCTTGCCTGCCACTTTCGCCGGATCCAGATACGCCGAAGTGGCATCGGCCACGCCGAAGCAGCGCAGCAAATTGAGGTCCGTCGGCAGCACGCCGGCCAGGCCCGCGTCGCGCGACTGGATCAGCGGCAGGGCCGGTGTATTTGCATTGCTCGATGCGCCTTCCAGCTTGGTGCCATTGCTGAGAATGACGTTGGCCGCGTACAGGCGGTTGTGGGTGGAATTGGCGACCGTTGCCAGCCACGGGCTGATGTGCGACACGGGTGCCGGCACATCGGGTGCAGGCGTGGCAGGGCCGGAATTACCGCCCGACGTGGCGACAAACACGCCGGCTGCCGCCGCGCCCAGGAAGGCGACTTCCGTCGGTTCGTCGAAGGCGCCGCCGCCCGCGTTCGGGCCGATGGAGAAGTTGATGACGTTGACGCCATCCTTGACCGCCTGGTCGATGGCGGCCACGCTGTCGGCCGTGGCGCAACCGTTGCGCCCCGTCGATGCTGCCGTCCAGCACACTTTATAGGCGGCGATGCGGGCGCGCGGCGCCATGCCGGACGCCTTGCCCAGCGACACGCCGTTCGAGGTGGCCAGGGCGCCATTGTTGCCGCCGGCCGTGGACGCCGTATGCGTGCCATGGCCGCCATGCCCCGTCAGGCCGGCGACGGAATCGCGCGGCGACAAAAATTCCGTCCAGTGCAGCGCCGACGTGGCGGCGCGGTAGTAGCGCGCGCCGATCAGCTTGTTGTTGCAATTCTCGGCGGAAAATCCTTCACCCGTCTGGCAAGTGCCCTGCCAGCTGGCCGGTGGCGCGCCGTACACGACATTGTTGCCGTTGTGGCTGGGCACGCCGTTCTCGTCGAGGCGGTCGGCAAAGGCCGTGTTCTCGGGCCAGATGCCGCTGTCGACGATGCCGATGATGATGTCTTCACCGGCGTGCGCCTTGCCGCCCAGCTGCTCCCAGATGCCGCCCGGCTTGTCCAGGCCCAGGAAGCTGGGCGTGTAGCTGGTGTCGAGCTGCAGGATGGAGTCGGCGCTGATGCTGGCCACGCCGCTGTTTTTCTTCAGGGCCCGCACTTCATCGTCCGTCAGCAAGGCGGAAAAGCCGTTGAAGACGACGCTGTACTGGTGCGTGATTTCCGCCGCGCTGACGGTGCCGGCCACGGCGGCCTGTTTGGTGTCGAGGTAGCTCAAATAGGCCTGCACATCGGCGGCGCCCACGTTGATGCGCGCGCCCGGAGCCGGCTTGGTGGCGGCCAGGCCGTCGACCTGGCCCGTGTAGGTGGCGGCCGGCTTGTCGACCAGTTGCACGATGTAGGAGCGGCGTTCCTGCGCCTGCGCCGCTTGCGCCAGGCTGGCGGCCAGCAGGAGGATACCGAGTGAAACGGGACGTAATTTCATCTCACGCTCCTTGCACGGTGGCTGCGGCGAACTTGCCGCTGCGGCGGCGCGACAGCATGCCGATGGCGCCCAGGCCGACCAGCATCAGCATGTAGGTCGACGGTTCCGGCACGGCGCTGACATTGATATTGTCGAGCGCAAACTGGCCCTGATTAAAGGCGGGGAAATCGATGGAATTGCTGCACGCGCCCGTGTCATTGAAAATGCACGCATTGAAGGTCAGGCCCGTAAACGCGTAATTGCTGAAGCCGCCCAGCAGGGAAGCGCTCTGGAAAGAGTAATTGCCATCGCTGCCCTGGCCGGGAAACGCCAGCGAGGTGCTGATCACCTGGCCGTCGCTGAGGGTGCCGCTCAGCTGCAACTGGCCCCAATTCTGGTTCGGCAAGCCGGAGACAGGCGCGATGAAGGAATAATCGAAACCGGCCAGGGTGAATTCCTGGTGATCGGCACGCGCGAAATTCACGCCGCCATCATTGAGGATAGCCAGGTAATTGCCGGTGGCGCCCTGCGGGCAGGCGGCGATATCGCACGACGAACCCACACGGCCATCGAGGATGGCGCCCACGCCGCTGACGCCGCCGCCGGCCGCCGTGGTCGGATCGGCCAGGAACAGCAGGTTGTAGCTCGACGTATTGAGCGTCTGGCCGCTTTCATACACGTCGGGGCGCAAGTTGTCGAAGGTCAGGACACCGGCCATGGCCGGCGCAGTAGCCAGCACGGACAAGGTGGCCAGCGCGGCAAGGACGGTGGTGCGACCGCGGGTAGCGGGCGGATTGGCGGTGGCGGGCGATACCCGCGCATGTGATAAACGATTCATTCTATTCCCTTGATTGTTGTGGATAGATAGGTCGGCAGGTCTGACGCCCGCTTTCAGCTTTTTCACAAAAGTGTCAACAAATATAGCAAATCGCATAAAACAAATATCATATTTTTAATATCATTTATTTATTTTTTATCTAACTCCACGAAACTTTGTTTTGTTTTATCTATGAAAGCTTGAGGAATCTCAACGTTACATTTGAACAACAATTCCTCACACTGCAGACGCGTACTCCAGCGTGCCGGTCCGACTTCGGATAAGCTCGAAAACCGCGCCTGCCGCGTCGTCATCCCCGTTACATCGCGGTACACCTGTTCCATCCTGGAACACTTGCCTGCCCCCCTCTGCCCCGCCTGATCCACCCCCTGCCGCCCTTGCGCCGATGGCATGAAGCTTGCACAACAAGGACATCTACCGTGCTCAGGGAGCAGCATCATGGAACACCATCAACTTGGCGCCCAGGCAAGCGCGCGCTCCCGGCCGCGCCGGACTGTCCTGCTGTGCTGCGCGCTGGCGCTGGCTTTTTTCCTGCTGGCCGCCAGGCTGGACCTGACCGAACGGCTGACGCAAGCGCTCTGGCGCCAGGAGCACTGGCAACTCGATGAACTGATCCTGAGCCTGTTGCTGCTGGTGCTGGCGCTGGCCGGCTTTGCCGTGCGGCGCGGCCGCCAGGTGGCGCTGCTGCTGGCACAGAATCGCGCCCTCACGCAGCGCCTGCTGCGCGCGCAGGAAGAGGAGCGCTGCGCGCTGGCGCGCGAGCTGCACGATGAAGTGGGACAGGACTGCACGGCCATCCGCGCCGCCGCCAGCTACATCCTGCGCGCGCGCGAGGGCGACCAGGCGAACGTGCAGGCGTGCGCCGCCAGCATCGCCCGCTCGTCGGAAGCGCTGCACGCGATGGTGCGCACGATGTTGCGCCGGCTGCGCCCGCCCGTGCTCGACAGCCTGGGCCTGGCGCCGGCCCTGCAGGCGCTGTGCGACAGCTGGGCCCAGCAGCACGGCATCGCCTGCCATTTCGCGCCGCACGCCATCCCCGACGACCTCGACGACAGCACCGCCACCGCCATCTACCGCCTGGTGCAGGAAGGCTTGACGAACGTGGCGCGCCACGCGGGCGCCGACCAGGCCACGGTGGAATTGCGCGCCGATGCGCACGGCTTGCTGCACCTTGCCATCGAAGACAATGGCCGGGGTTTGCGCCCGGACAAGACGCCCGCAGATGGCTTCGGCATGCTGGGCATGCGCGAGCGCGTGGCCGGCCTGCGCGGCCATATCCGCTGGATCAGCGCGCTGGGCAACGGCTTGCGCATCGAAGTGGCCCTGGCGGCACGGTGCGCGGCATGAACGCGGCCATGACCCCGATCCGCGTGATGCTGGTGGACGACCATCCGGTGGTGCGCACGGGCTATCGGCGCCTGCTGGAACAGGGGGGCGATATCGCCGTCGTGGCCGAGGCGGGCAATGGCGAAACGGCGTATGGCTTGTACCAGGAGCACGCACCCGACGTCTGCGTGACGGATTTGTCCATGCCCGGCATCGGCGGCCTGGAATTGCTGCGCAAGCTGCTGGTCCGCGATGCCAGCGCCCGCGTGCTGGTGTTTACCATGCACGACACGCCGCAGCTGATCGCGCGCGCGTTTGACGGCGGCGCCTGCGGCTTCGTCAGCAAGCAGGCCGACCCGGAACACCTGGTCGACGCCGTGCGCGCCGCCCACGCGGGACGGCGCTACCTCGACCCGCACAGCGCGCCCGGCGTGCTGCAAGGCACGGCCCGCAGGGAAGCGGACCGGTTGAGCAGCCTGAGCCAGCGCGAATTCGAAATCTTCCGCCTGCTGGCCGAAGGCCGCAGCGCCGCCGACTGCGCCCGCCTGCTGCACCTGAGCAGCAAGACGGTGGCCAACCACCAGACCTGCATCCGGGAAAAGCTCGACGTGCCCGGCCCCGCCGCCCTCGTCCATCTGGCGCTGCGCAACGGGGTCATCGAGCATAGCCTGCCTTAAAACGCGTAGCGCAAACCCACATTCACGCTGCGCGGGGCACCGGCCGCATAGAAGGTCGCATTGACCATCGGATACGCGCCCCCCACGGCGGGCAGTGGCCTGGCGGAAAAATTGCCGTTGGCGTCGAAACCCGTGGCGCCCAGCTGGGCCGCCGTCGCATATTTGCGGTCGAACAGGTTATTCACCTGGGCAAACACGCTCAGTTGCGGTGTCAGCTGATATTTTCCATTGAGTTCAAAGATCGCGTAACCGCCGCTCTTGCCCGCGCCAAGGTACGACGCCCCGCCCGCCTGGTGCCGGTTGTTTTCATTGCCGCGTGCATACGCGCTGGAGACGGCCGTCATGGCCAGGCCCACCGTCCAGTCGCGTCCGCCCTGAACCTCCATGTGCGCCTTCAGGATATGGCTCGGTGTCAAAGGAATCCGGTTGCCCGGCGCGATGACGATATTGCCTTCCAGGCCAGGCGCGTCCGCATCGCTGCTGCTGTTGGCGCTGCCGTTGACGATTTCCCGGCTTTGATACGTCGCCTGCAGCCACGTGTAGTTGATGCCGAACTCCAGCGCGCCTGCCTTGCCGTCCAGCGCCAGTTCCACGCCCTGGTGGCGCGTCTTGCCGAAATTCTTGAAGTAGCCGAAACCGGCCTGGTTATCGGCCACAAACAGGATATCGTCGTGGTTTTCCGCGCGAAACACGCCCGCGCTCCAGCTGGCCACATTGGCAAGCCTGCCGCGCACGCCCGCTTCCCACGTCTTCGTCACCACCTGTTTTAACGGCGGGTCGCCGGCCATGGCGTTGGGCAGGCGGCAGGGGTTGTCCGGGTCGGCGCAGCCCAGTTCGATGGCCGTCGGCGTGCGGCTGCCTTCGTTGTAGCCGAGATAGGCGCTCACGCCCGCAGCCGGCGCATACGCCAGGCCGATGGCGGGATTGAAGCGGCTGAAGCGGTGGTCGCCATCGAGCGAACCGCTGCCGCCACCCGGCGTGAGGGCGTCGCGGTTACGCACCGTGCTGCGGTTGTAGCGGCCAGACACCGTCAAGGTCAACGCTTGATTGAACGCAATGCTGTCGCTCGCATACACGCTCCAGGTGCGCATGCGCCCGCTCAAGTCGACCCGGTTGTCCACTAGCGTGCCGTCGTCGTCGATTTCCGTGCCGTCGGCAAAGAAGTCGACTGGCGTGATGCTGCGGTCCGGGTTCAGATAGCCGAACTGGCTGGTCTGGCGGAAGGTGGCGTGACTCGTATCATAGGCGGCGCCGGCCGTGACGGCATGACGCGCGCCCGCCAGGTCGGCCAGCGCCGTGAACTGCCCCGAAAAGCCGTAGTTTTCCTGCTCGGTATGGCTGCGGTTGATCATGCCGTTGCATTTTTCGGCCGGTTCATCGTTCAACAGCACGTTGCCGATACAGCGCCACTTCGGGAACGGCGTATTGGACGCGTTTGCTCCGCTGGCGGGAATGCCCGTGTAGCCGGCCGCCGCCAAGGCCGCCCGTTCGGCCGCGCCGGGCTGGTAGATGGACTGGTCGAGCGACTCGTCGTTCAGGTCGCCATTGAAGGTATGCGTGTCGATCTTGCGGTAGTACACATTGCCGGACAAGAGCAAGGCAGCGCCGGCCTGGTGCTTGCCCGTCACGTTCAGCAGGGTCGACCTGTTTTCCGTCAAATCCGGCTTGGTGTAGACGCTGCGGTAGTCGCGCGCCAGCAGACGCTGTTCCTGCAAGCCGTTGCCCGTCAGCGCATTGTCCGCGTGGGCCATGGTGACGGCGATATCGGTGCGCGCATCGCTCCAGCCCAGCTTGCCAAACACCTGGCGCACGTCGGACGGGGAATCGTCGCGCCAGCCATCTTCCTTGAAACGGTTGCCCGTCACATACCAGTGCCAGCCTTGGGCATTGCTGCCGCCATGCTCGAACTCGACACCGCGACGTTGATCGGAACCCAGGCGCGCCTCGATGGCGGTGCCGGGACTGCTCCTGCCATCCTTGGTTTGCAGGGCCAGCGCGCCGCCCAGGGTGTTGAGGCCAAACAGGGGGTTCGAACCGGGCATCAGGGTCAGCGATTCGATCGCCATACGCGGGATCAAGTCCCAGCTGACGACATCGCCAAACGGCTGGTTCAGGCGCATGCCGTCCAGGTACACGGACAGGCCCTGCGGCGTGCCCAGCAGCGGCGACGCCGTATAGCCGCGGTAGCTGACGTCGGGCTGGAACGGATTGTTCTGCACTTCGTTCACGTAGACGCTGCCCAGGTTGCGGCGCAGAAAAGAGGATAAGTCGAGCGCGCCGCTGCGGGCAATCTGCTGCGCGCTGGCCGTCTGCACGGGCGCGGCCAGCGCATCGCGCGGCTGCTCCATGGTGGGCAGCGGCATGCTGCCCGTGATGATGACGGTGGGCAAGTCGCCCGATGCGGTCATCTCCGGTTCGGCAGCCTGCGCCTGGCACAGCGCCATGGCGGTGGCGGCGAATAAGGTCAGTTTCATGCGTATCCCCGATTTATAGTGGTTTTTATTGCGTCCAGTATCGGACAGCCACCATCAATGAACTAGGGAAAAACTCCCGCCGTGCGGGGAACTAACGTTGCAGGGGCAAGTAACTCTGTTTGAGCTGGCGCAAGACAAAGCTCGATTTGCTGTGGCGGATGCCGGGAATTTTATACAGGCGCTCGCGCAGCAGGCGTTCATAGTCGCGCGTATCGCTGACGGCGATGCGCAGGTAGTAATCGTAGTCGCCGGAGACAAGGAACGCTTCCAGCACTTCCGGGATCATGGCCAGCGCGTGGCCGAACTCGAACAGGGCCTGGTCGGAATGGTCGTCCAGCGTGACTTGCACGATGACGGTGTCGGCCAGGCCCACCTTGGCCGCGTTGACGTTCACCGTATAACCCTCGATGACGCCATCGTCTTCCATGCGCTTGATGCGGGCCCAGCATGGCGACGAGGTCAGGCCCACCTTGGCGCTCAGCTCGTGCAGGCTGATGCGGGCATCCTGCTGCAGGGCCGTCAGGATGGCGAGGTCGAATTTATCGAGCTTCATTTTGTCATATCCTTATTTCACAGTAAATTTTACTGAATATTGCATTCTATACGAGAAAACCAGCAGCCTTTTCTGCCGCATCAGGCAGAAAATAAGGCCATGAAACCCGATCCCGCTCCCCTCCTCGCTCCCGCCCACGATCTTGCGCCGCGCAACGGCGCCAGTACCCTGATCGACACCCTGCTGGCCCTGGGCGTCGACACCGTCTTCGGCTATCCGGGCGGCGCCGTGCTGCCCCTGTACGATGCGCTGCATGCGCAACCCCGCTTGCGCCACGTGCTGGTGCGCCACGAACAGGCAGCCGTGCACGCGGCCGAAGGCTATGCGCGCAGCACGGGACGGCCCGGCGTCGTCTTCGTCACGTCCGGCCCCGGCATGAGCAATACCACCACGGGCTTGCTCGACGCCCTGTGCGATTCGATACCCGTCATCTGCATCAGCGGCCAGGTGGCCACTACCAGCATCGGCACGAACGCCTTCCAGGAATGCGATGCGCTGGGCATTTCGCGCCCCGTCACCAAGTGGAACCGGCAAATCCGCACGGCCGAGGAAACGGCGGCCGTGGTGCACGAAGCATTTAAGCAAGCCACGCAAGGCCGGCCCGGTCCCGTGCTGATCGATTTCCCCAAGGATATGCAGCTGGCCCCCGTGACGGAACACACGCCGCTGCCGCCCGACACCACCACCGCCCTACCCCTGCCTTGCAGCACCGACCTGGAACGGGCCGCCAGCCTGATCGCCGGCGCGCGCCAGCCCGTGTTCTATGGCGGCGGAGGTCTCATCAATTCCGGCCTCGATGCCTGCGCCGCCTTCGGCCAACTGGTAAAACTGGCGGCCGCGCCGTGCACCTTGACCCTGCTGGGCCTGGGCGCCTTTCCCGCCGCGCACCCGGCCTTCCTCGGCATGCTGGGCATGCACGGCACCCTGGAAGCAAACCTGGCCATGCACCATGCGGATCTGATCGTCTGCGTCGGCGCCCGCTTCGACGACCGGGTGACGGGCCGGCTGGATGCCTTCTGCCCCGGTGCGAAAATCATCCACGTCGATATCGACCCGGCGTCGATCGGCAAGGTGGTGCGCGCCGACGTGGCCTTGCGCGGCGACTGCGCACCCGTGCTGGCGGCATTGCTGGAGCAGCTGCGCGGCCGCTTGCTGGCGGACCGCCAGCCGTGGTGGCAGCGCATCGATGGCTGGCGCGCGCAGGATTCGCTGGCCTTCGACGACACGCCGCAGGTGATCGCGCCGCAGGCGCTGATGCGACGGCTGCAGGCGGCGCTCGACGGCAAGGACGCCATCGTCTCCACCGACGTGGGCCAGCACCAGATGTGGGCGGCGCAGCACATGCGCTTCGAGCAGCCGCGCCGCTGGCTCACCTCGGGCGGCGCCGGCACCATGGGTTATGGCTTGCCGGCCGCCATCGGCGCGCAGATCGCCCATCCGGGCAAGCGCGTCGTGTGCGTCAGTGGCGACGCGTCGATCTTGATGAATATCCAGGAACTGGCCACGGCCGTGCAGCACCGCCTGCCCGTGAAAGTGGTGTTGTCGAACAATGGCTACATGGGCATGGTGCGCCAGTGGCAGGAACTGCACCACGGCGAGCGCTACAGCCACAGCTACACGGAAGCGCTGCCCGACTTCGTCGCCCTGGCGCGCGCCTTCGGCTGGCAGGCGCACACGGTGAGCCGGCGCGACGAGCTCGATGCGGCACTGGCGGCTTGCCTGGCGGCCGAAGGCCCGTACTTCCTCGACGTGCGCGTGCACGGCGCAGAAAACTGCTTCCCCATGATGGCGCCCGGCGCGGGGCACCATGAAGTGACCTTGCGCAAAGGCGTCGTTTACACCGAGTAAAAAACCCGTTTAACTCCACACCCGGTAGATCCAGTAACTTTCATCGTCGCGGATGGCGCGCGCCAGCTCGGTGGGGCTCAGCCCCGTGATTTCGCGCGTCTCTCGGCAAAAATGGGCCTGGTCGGCGTAACCGCCGCTGGCGGCGACGTCGGACCAGGACGCCGTGCCCTGCAGGATGGCGCCGCGCTCGTCGAGGAACAGCTGTTCCGCGCGGCGCATGCGACGCAAGGTGCGCATGGGCTGGCCGGCCCATGCCTTGATGCGGCGCTCGATATTGCGCGCGCTGCTGGCCAGGCCCGTCGATGCCGCCTGCACGCCCAGGCGGCGCACCCAGTCCTGCACGGCGCCGGCCGACACGTCGCTGCCCTTGCGCGCCAGCGCCCAGCGCGGCGCGAGAAAATCTTCCACCAGCCCGACGCGGACCGCGTCGTCGGGCGCGGCCAGCACGGCGTCCGACAGGGCCAGCCAGTCGGCATCGAACAACGCATCGAGCGGGCGAAACTGGTCCAGCAAGGCATCCATCGATACGCGCGTCAAGGCATGCAGGGCGGCCGGATACAACATCACGACAAACGAATGCACGGGGCCGGGGTTGTAGCTGACCAGCGGATACGAGCGGGGACCGCCGAACAGCGCGGTCGGCATGCGCACGTCCCGCAACGACAGGCCCGGCGCGGCCGCTTCCACGTCGCCCGCGACGGTCCAGATGATGCTGCACATGGGCGCGGCGGGAAAGCGGTTCAGGCGCTGCGCCGGTGGCAAGGGCGCGCAGCCCGTGGTATCGCGCACGAGGAAGGCGCGCACGCAGGAAGCGAGCGCGGTGCGCGGCGCGATCAGGCGGGTCAGGGGCGGTGGGGCGGCAGGCATGGCGACGATTGTACCGGCAATTTCCGGCCGCGCCCGATGTCGTATTCGTTCAAGACGCGGGCGCGCAAGCGCGCTACAGTGAGGTCATTGTCGCCATCCACCTGGAGTACGCCATGCCCCCGCTCGATCACGCCGCCGCACCCGCCACCGCCCTGCGCCAGATCCGTCACTTGCCTGGCCCCTTCGCCCTGCCCATCGTCGGCAACAGCCTGCAGATCAAGCTCCCGCGCATCCACCGCGACGTGGAAGCGTGGGTGCGGCGCTACGGCCCCTACCTGCGCGCCTGGTTCGGCCGCACGCTGGTGCTGGTGGTGGCCGACAGCGAGGCCGTCGGCGCCGTGCTGCGCGACCGGCCCGACGGTTTTCGCCGCCCCCTGAGCAGCTCCGTCGTGTCCGAGGAAATGGGCGGCATCCCCGGCCTGTTCCTGGCCGAGGGCACGGAATGGCGCAACCAGCGTCGCATGGTCATGGCCGGCATGGCGCCCGGCGCCATCAAGGCCTACTTCCCGGCGCTGGTGACGGTGGCGCAGCGCCTGCAGCGGCGCTGGCATCTTGCCGCTACGCAAGGCCAGGCGATCGACCTCGATGGCGACCTGAAACGCTACACGGTCGACATCATCGCCGGCCTGGCCTTCGGCACCGAGGTCAACACGCTGGAAGCGGGCGAAGACGTGATCCAGCGCCACATGGACGACATCCTGCCCGCCGTGGCGCGGCGCAGCCTGTCGATGTTCCCGTACTGGCGCTACGTCAAGCTGCCCGTCGACCGCCGGCTGGACCGCGACGTGGCGGCCCTTTCCGCCGCCGTGGCCGACCTGGTGCAGCACGCGCGCACGCGCATGGCGCGCGACCCGGCGCGCCGCGAGCGTCCGCCCAACCTGCTCGAAGCGATGATCGCCGCCGCCGACCTGAAAGGCAGCGGCGTGACCGACCGCAACGTGGCCGGCAATGTGCTGACCATGCTGCTGGCCGGTGAAGATACGACGGCCAACACGGTGTCCTGGATCATTTACCTGCTGCAACGCCATCCGCACACCCTGGCGCGGGCGCGCGAGGAAGTGCGGCGCCTGGCGCCCGACGTGGCCCATTTCACCATCGAGCAGATGGATAGCCTCGACTACCTGGGCGCCTGTGCCAGCGAAGCCATGCGCTTGAAACCGGTGGCGCCGTTCCTGCCCGTCGAGGCGCTGCGCGACACGGTGATCGGCGATATCGCCGTACCGGCCGGCACCCTCGTATGGTGCGTGATGCGCCACGACACGGTATCCGATGCGCACTTTCCCGACGCGCAAGCGTTCCAGCCCGAACGCTGGCTGGCCGAAAGCGGCGAGGCGAACAACAAGCGCGCCGCCATGCCCTTCGGCGCCGGCCTGCGCACGTGCCCGGGCCGCTACCTGGCCTTGTTGGAAATCAAGATCGCCATGGCCATGCTGCTGGGCAGCTTCGACATCGCCGGAGTCGACACGCCCGATGGCGGCGAGGCGCAGGAGCTGATGGGTTTTGTCATGTCGCCCATCGGCCTGAGCATGCGCCTGGCGCGGCCGCAGTGATACCATGGGGGGAATCTCAGTCAACGTGCTTTCCTCCATGCAAATTCATCTGGAATCACCACAGCAAGCCGACGTGCAAACCCTGATCGCCGAGCTTGATGCATATCAACAAACCCTGTATCCGGCCGAGTGCGTCTACTCGCTGGACCTGGCGTCCTTGCCGCCGGACACCCTGCTGTTCGCCGTCGCCCGCGATGCGGCAGGCGCGGCGCGGGCCTGCGGCGCCATCGTCGTCACGCCCGCATTCGGCGAGGTCAAGCGCATGTATGTGCACCCGGACAGCCGCGGCCTGGGCCTGGCCAAGCGCCTGCTGGCCTTGCTGGAAGAGCAGGCGCTGGCGCGCGGCTGCCGCTTGCTGACCCTGGAGACGGGCATCCACCAGCCGGAAGCGATCGCCCTGTACGCACGCCACGGCTACCAGCGGCGCGGACCGTACGGCGACTATCCCGACGATCCGTTCAGTGTCTTCATGGAAAAACCGCTGCAGGCGGCCGCATGAACGCGCCTGCCGACAGCCTGTTTGATATCCGTGCGCGCCTGCGCGCCTTTGCCGACGAACGCGACTGGGATCAGTTCCACACGCCGAAAAACCTGGCCATGGCCCTGTCCGTGGAAGTGGCGGAACTGGTGGAGCACTACCAGTGGCTACCCACGGGCGCGGATGCAGAACTCGACGATGCCAAACGCACGGGCATCCGCCACGAACTGGCCGACGTGCTGATGTATCTGGTGCGCCTGGCCGACAAGAGCGGCGTCGACCTGCACGCGGCCGCCCTGGAAAAGATGGAACTGAACGCACAGAAATACCCGGCGCAGCAGGTGCGTGGCGACGCGCGCAAATACAGCGAATACTGATGCCCCCAGCCGTGCGTGGCTGCCGCGCAAAAAGGCGTAGCATCAAGCCATGCGTACTCCTGTTTCCCTGCTGCTCGTTGGCTTGCTCCACGGCCCAGTTGCGCTGGCGCAAACCGCGCCCGTGCCGCAGGTGAAAGTGGACGCCACGCGCGGCCCCGTCGACAAATCCTACCGCAAGATGCTGCAGGGCGTGGACCGCTTCGAGCGCGACCATGCGCTGGCGCCGCAGGCGGTGCTGCGCTTTCGTTTGCTGCCACGCCAGCCCGGCGTGGACATGACGGGCGTGCAGCTGCGCATCGCCGGCGACACGGTCAGCATCCCCCTGCCCTTGGCCGAGGATAACAGCTTTGCCCCCGTGCGCCATGCGCAAGCGGCGCGCGAAGACGCCGTGCTGATCGCCAACCGCAAGGCCACCACCATGAGCTGGCGCGCGCAAGTGATCACGCCCGGCTTGCCGCCCGGAACGCGGCGCCTGGGCGACTTGCGCCTGGAATGCCGCGCCGGCATGGATTCGGGCCTGATCTCGAACGACCCGCAAATCATCGCCTGGCTGTCCAGCATGCTCTACAGCACGGACAAGGTGTGTTCCGAGCCGGACGGCAATTATCTGTTCTTTACGGACCGCCCCCTGTTCGGCGTGACCCTCGTGCATGGCGAACGCAGGGTTTCGCTACCCTTCACGATGCTGTACGCGGGCGGCGAGCAAACGCCCGCCTCGCTGCCCTACTGCGATTGCCAGGTCTTGCTTGACCGCACGTATTACGCGCCCTTGTGGGACGCGAGCTGGCCCGACGATACCCTGCTGGAATTTAGCTATATGGACGAGGTGGCGCCATGAAGTGGCTCAGTGTCTTGGCGCTGGCGCTGCTGGCCGCCTGCTCCGGCACGCGCGCCTTGCAGGCAAGCAAGAACGTGCCTTACGCTACGCTGGAACAGACGGTGCAATCGGGCAGCAGCACGCGCGAACAGGTGCGCGCCGCGCTGGGCGACAGCACCGCCATCCGTTTCGACAGCGGCAATGAAGTGTGGATGTACAGCTACCCGGCAGCCTCGGGCGCGCAGGGAGAATATGTGATTCTGTTTGGCGGGGATGGGGTGGTGAAGAAGGTGCGCAGCGGGGAAGTGTACCGGGTACAGAAGTAGCTCCCGCCAGCGTTGCGCTGGCGGGATGATGGTCTTAGCGTGCCTTCAGCAAGGCGCGCGACGCCACGCCCGTACCCACGCTGCGGCCCACGCCGGCAACCTTGCGCTTGGGCGACGCCTTCAATTTGAAGATGCCGATCGACTGGGCCACGCTGTCGGTGCGCTGCGCCAGGTTGGTGGCGGCCGCGGCCGCCTGCTCCACCAGCGCCGCATTCTGCTGCGTGATGCCATCCATGTGGATGACGGCCTGGTTAACTTGGCCGATGCCCTGGTTCTGTTCGCGCGTGGTCGAGGAAATCTCGTCCATCACTTCCGTCACGCGGGCTACCGAGGCGATCACTTCCGCCATGGTGGCACCAGCATTGCTGGTCAGCACGCTGCCCGCGTTCACGGTGGCAATCGAATGGTCGATCAGGTTTTTCACCTCTTTCGCGGCCGTTGCCGAGCGCTGCGCCAGGCTGCGCACTTCGCCGGCCACGACGGCAAAGCCGCGGCCATGCTCGCCCGCGCGCGCCGCTTCCACGGCCGCGTTCAAGGCGAGGATATTCGTCTGGAAGGCGATGCCGTCGATGAGGCCGATAATGTCGAGAATCTTGCGCGACGAGCTGCTGATCTCATCCATCGTGGTGACCACTTCACTGACGATGGTGCCGCCCTTGGCCGCAACAGTGGACGCCTGCGCCGCCAGGTCATTGGCCGTGGCCACGTGGTCGGCGCTGTTTTGCACGGTCGACGTCAGTTCTTCCATGCTGGCCGCCGTCTGCTCCAGGCTGGACGCTTGCGATTCCGTGCGGCTGGACAGGTCCATGTTCCCCGTGGCAATCTCCGCCGTGGTGATGCGGATATCCTCGAAGTTGGCGCGCACATCGCCGATGATGCTGTGCAGATTGATATTGGTCTGGCGCAAGGCCGCCATCAATTGCCCCATGTCGTCGTCGCGCACCTTGTCGATGACGCCCGTCAAGTCGCCACCGGCCATCTTGCGCGCCATCGTGACGGCATCGCCCAGCGGGGCGACGAGGGAATTGTGCAGATGGGCCCAGAAATACAACAGCAGCGCCACGGCGGCAGCAGCAGCGCCGCTGAGCCAGCTGCGCGTGGCCGTGCTCGTGTCACCGTCGATATTCCACACGGCGCAGCCGAGGATGGCCAGCACCACGCCAAAGACGATGCAATGCAGGGCCAGGTCTTGCGACAGAGTCAGCTTGCGCCACTCGGCCAGCTTGGCGGCCCAGCCCTGGCGCACGACGCGGCCATTGCGGATCGCCAGCTTGGCGGTATTTCCATCCTTAAAACTTTTATACAGGGCTGCCGCTTCGTTGATCTGCTCGCGCGTGGGCTTGGTGCGCACGGACATATAGCCGATCGGACGGCCGTTTTCGATGACGGGCGTGATATTGGCGAAGACCCAATAAAAATCGCCATTCTTGCAGCGGTTCTTGACCATGCCGGTCCAGGGCATGCCCGTCTTGATCGTGTCCCACAGGTCGGCAAACGCTTCGGCCGGCATATCGGGATGGCGCAGGATATTCTGTGGTGCACCCAGCAGTTCCATTTCTGAAAAACCGCTGACTTCAATGAAATACTGATTGGCGTAATTGATGTTTCCCTGTAAATCCGTGGTGGAAACAATCGTCATGCCTTCATTTAATACGTATTCATTTTGCGTGATAGGCGTATTGACCCGCATCGTCGCTCCTCTATTTTTTTCAACTAGCATAACAAAAACATAAAAACAATATACCACATCAAGCACCCATGATATATCGCCCCGGCGACAGTGACGCCAGTCAAACAATTTAATAAAAGCCAATTTATTTATGTTTTAGAATTTACTTTGATTCAACTTGATTGATTTTATTGAAATGCAAAATTTAAATTGCGCGCACACACAATAATTAATAAAAAATTATGTATCGCTACACCAGGCAATAAAGATGGCGTTTGCGCCGACAAAAATAGGTAAAGAAGCCGCGACCATTGCCAGCACATGACGAATCCTGCCGCCAACCATAACGCGGCAACCATGAACATTTCTTGAGGGAAAATAAAAACTGGCGCGAATGCGCCAGTGGGGGATGTGTCTCCAATCCGCGACACAGGCGCCGGAGCGCCCGTGGGGATGGATTACTTGAACGTTTTGCGCGGCGGCGACTTCGGACGCGGTGGCGCAGGCTTGCGCTCCGTCGTGCCATCGTCCAAGCTGATGCGCAGTTTCTGACCAGAAACGACGACCGATTTCAGGTGGTCGAGGATTTCCGGCGGCATGCCTTCCGGCAGGTCCAGCACGCTGTAATTGTCAAAGATATCGATACGGCCGATATGCTTGGCTTCCAGGTTCGCTTCGTTGGCGATGGCGCCGACGATATTGCTTGGCGTTACGGCGTGCTCACGGCCCACTTCGATGCGGTACGCCGTCACGCCCGGGCGTGGACGTTCCTTCTTCGGCGCGCGCGGCGCTGCTGCTGCATCGCCCGCATCCGCTGGCGCATCCTTGAACGCTGGTGCGGACTTGGCGGCAAACGGCTTGCGCGGCGCGGCTGGCGGCGCCAGGTCCGGTGCATCGCCGTCACGGCTGATGCGCAGCTGCTGGCCCGCGACCCACACGGTTTTCAACTGGTCCAGCAATTCTTTCGGCATGCTGTCCGGCAAGTCCAGGACGCTGTAGTCGTCATAGATTTCGATGCGGCCGATGTTTTTCGAATCGATGCCCGCTTCGTTGGCGATGGCGCCCACGATATTGCCTGGTTTCACGCCATGTTGATGACCGACCTCAATGCGGAAGGTCTGCATGCCGGCGTCGGCTGGACGCTGGATGCGTTCCTTTTTCGGGAAGGCCGGGCGTTCGCCACGGTCGCTGCGCTCGTTACGGTCGAAGCGGTCGCCCCGTTCCGGACGGTCATTGCGTTCGAAACGATCCTGGCGCACAGGACGGTCGTCTTGCCACGTGGCTTGCTCGCGCGCCTTGTTCTTGTCCAGCAGCAGCGGCGTATTGCCACGCGCCATCTTCGCCAGGGCGGCGGCGATTTCGATGGCGGGAATGTTTTGCTCGCGTTCGAAATCCTCGATCAGCGACTGGAACTGCTCCAGTTCGCCCAGGGCCAGGGTTTCGCTGATTTGTTCCTTGAACTTGGCGATACGCACGTCGTTGACGGCCTGGATCGTTGGCAGTTCCAGCATGCCGATCGGCTGACGGGTCGAACGTTCGATGGCTTTCAACAAGTTCTTTTCACGCGGGGTGATGAACAGGATCGCTTCGCCGCTGCGGCCGGCGCGGCCCGTGCGGCCGATACGGTGGGTATAGCTTTCCGGATCGTGCGGCACGTCGTAGTTGACGACGTGGCTGATGCGCTCGACGTCCAGGCCGCGGGCGGCCACGTCGGTTGCCACGAGGATGTCGATCTTGCCGTCTTTCAACTGCTGGATCGTGCGCTCGCGCTGGGCTTGCTGGATGTCGCCATTGATGGCGGCAGCCGAGAAGCCACGGGCTTGCAGCTTGCCGGCCAGCTCTTCCGTGCCCAGCTTGGTGCGGGCGAAGATGATCATGCCGTCAAACGCTTCCGCTTCCAGGATGCGGGTCAGCGCGTCGAGCTTGTGCATGCCCGATACCAGCCAGTAACGCTGGCGGATGTTGTCGGCCGTGCCCGTCTTGGCGGCAACCGTCACTTCGGCCGGGTTCACCAGGTAAGTGGTAGCGATGCGCTTGATGACGGAAGGCATGGTGGCCGAGAACAGGGCCGTTTGATGGCCTTCCGGGGTTTCTTTCAAGATACGTTCGACATCGTCGATAAAGCCCATGCGCAACATTTCATCGGCTTCGTCGAGCACCAGCGTTTTCAGCTTGGACAGGTCGAGCGAACCCTTGTCCAGGTGATCGATGACGCGGCCTGGGGTGCCGACGATGACGTGCACGCCGCGGCGCAGGGCCGACAGCTGCGGGCCGTAGCTTTGGCCGCCGTAGATCGGCAGCACGTGGAAGCCGGGGATGTGGGCAGCGTACACCTGGAACGCTTCGGCGACCTGGATGGCCAGTTCGCGCGTCGGTGCCAGGACCAGGGCTTGGGGTGAGCTTTGTTTCAGATCAATGCGCGACAGGATCGGCAAGGCGAAGGCGGCGGTCTTACCCGTGCCTGTTTGCGCCTGGCCCAGCACGTCGCGGTTAGCGAGCAACAATGGAATCGTGGCCGCCTGGATAGGCGACGGTGTTTCGTAACCGACATCCTTGAGCGCGCGAATCAGCGGCTCGCTCAAGTTAAGGTCGGAAAATAAGGAAATTGGTGTATCAGACATGAAATCACTCACAAGTTCGCTCGAATCGCCCAATGCGAAAGAGTGTATCTGCTAGTTTACTCTTTACTGGACCTTACCGGGTGGAACGAGGCGGCAGAACGCCATTTTTTGCATTCTAAAACGCAGAAAAATCGGCGATCCGCACGCAATTGGTGCAAAAATCAAACAATATTATGTGTTTTGCAATGGATATGCCGGTTTTACAGGTGTGCCTCGATATTCCTTGCCGCATCGACCGAGTGGCGCAAAAATTCCAGCAAGTCCTCGTTCAGCCTATCCTTGTGCGTCGTCGCCAGGCCGTGCGGCGCGCCCGCATACACGAGCAGCTTGCTGCCGATGATGAGCTCGGCAGTGCGCCGCGCCGAGGCGGCGATCGGTACGATCTGGTCGTCGTCGCCATGGATCACCAGGGTCGGCACGTCGAATTTGGCCAGGTCGCCGGTGAAATCCGTCTCGGAAAACTGCTTGATGCACAGGTAAGACGCCGGCATGCCCGCCTGCATGCCTTGCCGCCAGAAACCATCGCGCACGCCCTGCGAGGGCTTCGCATCGGGCCGGTTGTAGCCATAGAACGCCTCGCTCAGGTCGCGGAAGAATTGGCTGCGGTCAGCCTGCACGCCGGCGCGGATGGCGTCAAACGCGGACAACGGCAAGCCCAGCGGATTGTCCGGCGTCTGCAGCATCAATGGCGGCACGGCGCCCACGAGAACGGCGCCTGCCAGGCGCCCGGTGCCATGGCGGCCGATGTAGCGCGCCACCTCGCCGCCGCCCGTCGAGTGGCCGACGAGGGTGGCGCCCGTCAAGTCCAGCGCGGCGATCAGCGCGGCCAGGTCGTCGGCATAGGTATCCATATCGTTGCCGCCGAACGGCTGGCTGGAGCGGCCATGGCCGCGCCGGTCGTGCGCGATGACGCGGTAGCCGCGCGAGGCCAGATAAAACATCTGGTCTTCCCACGCGTCGGACGACAAGGGCCAGCCGTGGCTGAAGACGACGGGCGGGCCGCTGCCCCAGTCCTTGTAGTGGATCAATGTGCCGTCGGCGGTACGCAGGGTGTTGCTCGATTGCAAGTCAGGGGGTGCCATGGAACGCTCCTTGTCGTTGGACCAGCAGCCATTGTGGCCGCAATGGCGCACGCACGCCGCGCGCTACGCTGGAGCATTGCGGTAGAGTAAGATTGCCGCTGCTTTGCTTTCCCGTATTCACTTTTGGAGTTGTCATGCGCTTTCCCCTCGTCCTCGCCGCCAGCCTGTTCAGCACGGCTACCCTCGCCCAGCCGCTCGTGGCCGAGGCGCCCCTGCGCGCCCATCTGTCCTTCCTGGCCGACGATTTGCTGGAAGGACGCGGCACGGGCCAGCGCGGCGGCGACCTGGCCGTGCGCTACCTGGAAACGCAGGCGGCCGTGGCCGGCCTGCAACCGTTGAAGGATGGCACGTATCGCCAGGCGCTGACCATCGTCGGCAGCAAGGCCTTGCCATCGAGTAAAGTCACCTTCAGCGCGGGCGGCAAGACCTTGTCTCCCGCCTTCGGCCAGGACATCGTCTTTGGCGCGGCGAATGGTCAGCAGACAGTGGCGTTCGACGCGCCCGTCGTGTTTGCCGGCTACGGCATCCGCGCCCCGGAAGAGAACTGGGACGATTTCAAGGGTGCCGACTTAAAGGGGAAACTGGTCATCATGATGGTCAACGACCCGCAGCCGACCGCCGCCGAACCGAACCGCTTTGCCGGCAAGTCGCTGACCTGGTACGGGCGCTGGGTCTACAAGTACGAGGAAGCGCTGCGCCAGGGCGCGGCTGGCGTGCTGCTGATACACACGACGGCATCGGCGTCGTATCCGTGGTCAGTGCCGGCCAACGGTTTCGGCCATGAGCGCTTCAACCTGGCTGGCGCGGGCAATGCGATGGAAGGCTGGCTGCAGGAAGACATGGTACGCGCGTTGTTCCAGGCCGGCGGACAGGACCTGGACGCCTTGCGCGCGCAGGCGGAAACGCGCGCATTCCGCCCCGTGGCCCTGAACGCGACGGTCAAGGTGGCACTGAACAGCCAGATCCGCAGCATCGAGCAATTCAACGTGGCCGGCATCGTACCGGGCACGGACCCGAAGCTGAAGGATGAAGCCGTCATCTACTCGGCCCACTGGGACCACCTGGGCAAGGATGACGAAGGCAGCCAGCGCGCCGGGCAAAGCGACCATATCTACAACGGCGCCATCGACAACGCCTCGGGCGCGGCGGCCCTGCTGGCCATGGCGCAAGTGGCCGTGAAACAGCCGGCGCGCCGCACGCAGATATTCCTGTGGCCGGCCGGCGAAGAAACGGGCATGCTGGGCAGCACGGCCTATACGCGCAAGCCCCTGTGGCCACTGGCCAAGACGGCCGCCGACCTGAACCTCGACAGCATGAATTTTGTCGGCAAGACGCACGATATCGGCGTGGCCGGCGCCGAGCGCAGCAGCCTGTACGCGAGCGCCGCCAAGGTGGCCAAGCGCATGGGCCTGCGACTGGCGCCGACCATCCCCGACCTGTCCGGCGCGTTTTACCGGGCCGACCATTTTGCCTTCGCCAAGGCTGGCGTGCCCGCCTTCAACGTGGGCTCGGCCGTGTTTTCCGGCGATGGCTCGTTCGACTTCGTCCAGGAGCCGAAAGCGTCGGGCGAACGCCTGGTGGCGTTTAAAAAGGACTACCACCAGGTCACCGACGAGTACAACCCGTCGTGGGACTTGTCCGGCATGGTGCAGCAGGCGCAGTTCACCTTGAACCTCGGTTACGAAGTGGCGAACGACAAGAACTTGCCTACTTGGAACAAGGGCGAGGCGTTTGGCAAAGTAAAACGCTAGGCACCATGAAAAACACCGGCCTTGGCCGGTGTTTTTCATTCAAATCGCCATGATGCGTTTGAGGTCGACGAACGCCGTTTCATACAGGTGTTGAAATGCGCCCACCATGACTTCTTCCACGCCTTCGGCCGCGTCGAATTCGCTCGACCATTCCGCCACGCAAGAAGCGCCACCCGGTTCGCCCGTGACGCGCAGGGTAGAACGGTAGTTCTTGACGGGGATCGGGCCCGAGACGATGGTGTAGGTGTAGCTCTTGTCCGCCTCGCTGTAGCTTTGCAGGCGTTCGGCGATGATGGCGCCGTCCGTGGTTTTCAGGCGGCGCACGCGGCCGCCGTGCTCGGACAGGCTAGTCTTGATGGAGCTCGACCATTCATTCAGCGACTGGAAGCCACCGATAAAATCCCACACGCGTTCGGCGCTTGCCGCCAATGTTACAGAAACAATTACTTGGGCCATCTTTAATTCGGTTCCTCATCCAGGTTTGCCGGGCGCCGCGCCCGGCCGGCCGGAGTTGCCCGGCACAGCCGCTATTTTAGCGCCCATGCGGCTTTGCTGCTGAGCAAACCATGGCAACTGGCCAGCCTGGCGAGGCAGTCTTACAGATTTTCCGCGAGGAAAATCAAGGAATTGCCATGCGCGTGGGCGGCGGCGCGCTGCTGGTAACTGTCGCGGTGGGTGCAATTAAAACCGTGCTCGGCGCCCGGGTAGATATGGATTTCCACGTCTTGCCGGTCTTCGAAACGCTCGGCGATCTTTTGCACGGCTTCCGGCGGAATATGGCTGTCCTGGCCGCCGAAATGCATGAGCAGCGGCACCTTGATGTTGTCAGCCAGGTCCAGCTTGTTCTGGATGCCGCCGCCGTAATAGGCGATGGCGGCATCGACCAGGCCAGCCGCGGCCGTCTGGAACGACAGCCGGCCGCCGAAGCAGTAGCCGACGGAAGCCAGCTTGCCCGTCACTTCCGGGCGCGCGCGCAGGGCGGCGACGGTGGCCTTGATATCGCTCAAGGCATGTTCGTTATCGGTAGCCTGCATCAGTTCGACGGCACGCTTCCAGCCGTCCGCGTCATAGCCGAGCTCGATGTGCGCGCCGGCGCGCCAGAACAGGTCGGGCACCAGCACCACGTAGCCATCGGCCGCGTACTGGTCGGCCACGGCGCGGATGTGCTCGTTGACGCCGAAAATTTCCTGCAACAGGATGATGGCTGGACCCTTGCCCACATGCGGCACGGCCAGGTAAGCCTGGAAGCTGCCGTCCGGGCCGGCGATATCGATCCACTGCGAAGTTGTGCTCATAGAAAACTCCAGTCTGAGGTTGGGGGAGGAAATGCCACAGCCAGGCATGTTACTGGTTTTTCGCGCTGCCTGCCCCCGCCCTTGGTTCAGGCTAATACATCTCGCGCAGGTAAATCACGGGACCCGACTTGAAGACGCCAAAGACGACGGTGCCCACGGTGCTGGGCAAGTACGCAATGCCGGGCACGGAAACATCGACGCTGCCGCTCTTGCCGACGCCGGGCGCCGCCAGGATCAGGCGTCTATTTGGCGGCAAGATGCCCTTGTCGACTGTATAAGTAACAATAGTGTTATTGGGTAATAAAAAGTCCTTGCATACCAGGGTTTTCTTGCAATTGGCAAACACCACCAGCGTGTTGTCGAACGCACTGATGCTGTCCAGCAGACTGGTGACCCAGGTCTTGCCATCCCAGTACTGCGTCTGCACCGCGAGACGCACGGGATAGCGCTCGGAACCGTAGTCATGCGGCACCATCAGGCGGCCCGTGAGCACGGTCAGTTGCGCTTCCTTGCCATCGGCCGGCGCCGAGCTCACACTCCCGGCTGCCGGATAGGCATACGTCACGCGCAGCAGCAGCCCCGTCGGCGATGCCAGTGCTTTCGTTTCTTTGGGCACGGCATAGGCGGCGGGGAAACTGTAGGCGATGGAGCGCGTGGCAACGCCATTGCTGAAACTGGTGACGGGTACGCCCGTCACGGCCGCAGGTGCTTTTGCCCCATCCGTCAGCGTGCTGCCCGATGGCGCCGTGGGCGGATAGCTGTTCTTCTCCGTGGCCGCGTCATACGGGACCAGCGTCACTTGCGTTTTGTTGATGACGTCATTCCTGGCGTCAAAATTCTTGGTGTCCACGCCACCCGAGGTCTGGGCGCGGATGGTCAGATCGAAAGGCTGGCGCGAATACACGGCGCGGTCGCCGGCACACACGAACGGCGCGCTGCATGGGAAAGGAAACTCCGTCTTCGTCCCCCCCGGGAGGTCCACTTTCTTGACCACCAGTTCCGTCACAAAGTGGTGCGGATAAAAGAGTACGGCATCGCTCGTCCCCGGCGACGTCAGGCCGCTGCCCAGATAACCGTTTTTGTCTTGCAGCGCGGCCGTGAAATTGATCTTGCCCACTTCGGGCCAGACCAGCGGCGGCGCCACGATGACGCCCCCTTTTTTCACGAAATCGAGATCGCCGCCGACTTCTGGATTGCTTACGCCTGTGTAGACCGGCGCCAGCAGATTACGGCCGAGCACGACTTTTTGCACGGCGACACCGCTTTCGTTGCCAAAGTTTTTCGTCACGGCACCGAGCGCGTTGACGGCCGATAACGTGATGGGCGTCCCCGCCACGAGGGGCGCTGCCGCCAGGCCCGCGCGCTGCGTCGGCGCCAGCTTCGTCAACAGGAATTGCTGCGGCGCCACGATGACCGTATTGCTACCGGTCATGCTCAGGCCGCTATCGCTGCCGCTGTCCGGCTTGTAAGAGGCCGTCAGGAGCAGCGCTCCCGCATCGGCATACAGCATGTTCGGCTTGGCCACGCCATTGGCGCCGAACGTCACCCTCACCTTGGTGCTCGTCCCGCTGCAGCTGCTCTGGTCGCTGGCCGCCAGGGCAACATAGTTATTTTTGGCGCTGTCAAAGATGCGCGCAGGCAATGTACCCGCATTCGGATTGCTGTACGCGCAACTCAGGTTCAAATCCTTGCTCTGGCCGGCGAACATGGGCACGCAAACGTCCCTATTGCCGGACGAGGTCTGCAAGGCGCTGATTTCCAGTGCGCCCGCCTCTTCCGCGTAGCGCGGAGCGCCGCTCACCTGGAAGCCGCTGGAGAGAAAGCTGATCTGGCAATTGCTCGTGCTGCCGCCGCTCTTGCACACCAGCGCCCCCGTCGTGGCGGGCGTGCTGACCAGGCCGAGGGTGGCGATGCCCACCGTAGTCTGGCGCACCGTGACATTGGGGTTGATGCCGCTGGTATCGATCTGCGTCGGCACGCCGCCCGGGCTGACGGTGACGCTGGGGCTGGGGCTTCCCTTGTAGACCGCGCTGCAGCTGGCATCGGCGCAGGCAGTCACCGTCACCGTGGGCACCTGGCAAGTAAGCGCCGTCAGCGGGTGCTCGATCTGGAAATGGTGCAGTCCGCTAGGCGTACTGGGCCCGCACTTCGGCCCCATCGGTTCATTGAAGGCCCAGCCGCTGTTGTTCGTCACGCAGCTGCACGGGTTCGATGGCGTATACGCCTTGCAGGTGATGGTTTGCTGCACCCGGCCCTGCCAGCCCAGGGTGATGTGGTCGACCTTGGCGTTGCCCGTGATATAGGCGTTGGACGAGTCGAGCGTCACCTCGCCGGCGTCCACATTGCCCTTGATGCCATTGCCGGAGGCGATCGACAAGGAATTGCTTGCCTCCACGTCGCCAGTGACGAGCAGGCCGGACGCCTTCAGGTCGATCGTCGGCGATTTCAGGTTGCCCGTCACCTGGCTGCCGGAACCGATGGTCAGCGATACGCTGGCCGTGATATCGCCCTGGATGCGGGTACTGGCGGGCAGGATATTGACGATGGTGCCGCTGATCGGCCCGTTGATGACGGAACCGGAGGCGATTTCCACGGGGCCCTTGGCGCTGATCTTGCCCGTCACCTTGACGTTGTTCGAGCCCATCTTGATGGTCGTGGCGGAAATATTTGCCGTGATGGTCTGTTCCTGAGAACCCATGAGGAAAGTGCCGCCCTCCGCTGTCAGGTTGCCGCCCGTGACTTTCAGGTTCGGCGGATTGATGTCCTTGATATCGAGATTGCCCTTGACCGTCAGCGTGGCATTGCCGCTCATCGTCAATCCCTGGTTGTAGCTCATCGCCAGCGAACTGTTGACCGTCACGGCATACGCGCTGCCGATGACGATGACGTCGGTGGATCCCAGCGCCAGCGAGGCGCACGTGTATTGCAAGCCATCCTGGCTCTGGCTGCAGTTGCTGACGGTGCCGCCATTGAAGTTGAGCGTGGCCGCGTGGGCAAGGGATGGGCCCAGCAGCAATGTCAGGGCGGCAAAAATGTGAAGTAAGCGCACGATATCGAGGAATCCGGTGGATGGGGAGCCAGCGGGCGCGCCAATTATTTCATGCTAACCTACGCCATCGCTGTTGTTGCATTATGGCAGTATTTATCCCCCTCGCGCATATCGCATGATCAAGCAAAGCCCCAAAGAATTCCCCCTGCGCACCGTCGACATCATCGTCTATCCCGGCTTCAAGGCGCTCGAAGCCATCGGCGCCATGAAAGTGTTTGACTACGCCAATACCCATTTGCGCCTGCGCAATCTGCCCGGCGGCTACGACGTGCGCATCGTGTCGACAGCCATCGGCCCGGTCGAGTCGGACACCCTGATGTCGCTGCACGCCAGCAAGGCGCTCGATGCCAGCCGCCTGCCCGACTTGGCCGTCATCGTCGGCTGCCACCACGTCGAGCAAGTCTTGCAAGACATTCCCGCCCTCGCCGCCTGGGTGGCCGAGGCGGCGCCGCGCATCGACACCCTGGCGGCCCTGTGCACGGGCTGCTTCTTCCTGGCCGAGGCCGGCGTGCTCGACGGCAAGAGCGCCGCCACGCACTGGAGCGCCGTGGACAGCCTGCGCCAGCGCTATCCATTGATACAGGTCAATGCCGATGCGATTTTCGTGCGGGAAGGGAAATTCTGGACGTCGGCCGGCGTGACCGCCGGCATTGACCTGGCGCTGGCCCTGGTGGAAGACGATTTCAGCCGCGATATCGCCCTGGAAGTGGCGCGCGACCTGGTCGTGTATCTGAAGCGGCCCGGCGGCCAGTCGCAGTTTTCCGTGCACCTGTCGAGCCAGATGACGACGCATCCCACCATCCGCCAGTTACAGGGCTGGATCATGGAACACCTGGCCGAAGAGCTTACTGTGCCGCTGCTGGCGGCCAGGCTGGCCATGAGCGAGCGCAATTTTACGCGCGTGTTCCAGCGCGAAACGGGCACCAGCCCTACGGAATTCATCGACACGGCCCGCTTTGAAGTAGCGCGCCGCTTGCTGGAAGACAATGTGTCTTCCTTAAAACAGGTGGCCGTGCAAGCGGGCTTGCATAGCGAGGAGAGGCTGCGCCGCCTGTTTCAAAAGAAACTTGCCATCACGCCCCGCGATTACCGCGAGCGCTTTTCCAGCACGGCGCGCTAAGACGTCAGCGCGGCTTACCGTGACGCACGTGGCGCGTGGCCAGCTGGCGGCTCTGCCGGGCCAGCGGTGTAAACAGCAGTGCGCACAGCAGATACGTGGCCAGCAGCGCCAGCCAGATGGCGGGTGTGGCGAGGCTGGCGGCATTGCTCCACCACAAGGCCAGCAGGGAAGACAGGGCAGCGCCGAGGAAGACGGGCAGCATGCGGCGCAAGGTGGCGAGGTAGGCAGTGGCAAACATGAACGGCTCCCAAAGCAAGGCGGTGATATCTTCACACTAGCAGGGGCAGGCAGCGAAGTACAGCCTGCCGCCCTGCCCCGTCCGTCAAGTGTTGCGCAATGAGTACATCCGTTAAGATTAGTACAACACGACGGAACGGATCGACTCGCCGCTCTTCATCAGGTCGAAGCCTTCGTTGATGCGTTCGAGCGGCAGGCGATGCGTGATCAGGTCGTCAATATTGAGCTTGCCTTCCATGTACCAGTCGACGATCTTCGGCACGTCCGTGCGACCGCGCGCCCCGCCGAAGGCCGAACCGCGCCATTCGCGTCCCGTCACCAGCTGGAATGGACGTGTGGAAATTTCCTGGCCGGCCGCTGCCACGCCGATGATGAACGATTTGCCCCAGCCCTTGTGCGTGCACTCGAGCGCCTGGCGCATCAGGGTCGTATTGCCGACGCATTCGAAACTGTAGTCGGCACCGCCATCCGTCAGTTGCACGATGGCATCGACGACGTTTTCCACTTCGTTCGGATTAATAAAATGCGTCATGCCGAACTTGCGCGCGATGGCCTGGCGCGCCGGGTTGATGTCGATGCCGATGATTTTATCGGCGCCGACCATTTTGGCAGCCTGAATCACGTTCAGGCCGATGCCGCCCAGACCGAAGACGGCCACGTTGGCGCCCGCCTCGACCTTGGCCGAGAACAGGACGGCGCCCACGCCGGTCGTCACGCCGCAGCCGATGTAGCACACCTTGTCGAACGGCGCATCTTCGCGGATCTTGGCCAGGGCGATTTCCGGCACGACGATGTAGTTCGAAAAGGTGGACGTGCCCATGTAGTGGAACAGCGGCTGGCCATTCAGCGAGAAGCGGCTGGTGGCGTCCGGCATCAGGCCGCGGCCCTGCGTGGAACGGATGGCCTGGCACAGATTCGTCTTTTGCGACAGGCAGAACTTGCACTGGCGGCATTCCGGCGTGTACAGGGGGATGACGTGGTCGTCCTTTTTCAGGGTCGTCACGCCCGGCCCCACGTCGACGACGACGCCGGCGCCTTCATGGCCGAGGATGGCAGGGAAGATGCCTTCCGGATCAGCGCCGGACAGGGTGTAGTAATCGGTATGGCAAATCCCGGTGGCTTTCAGCTCGACCAGCACTTCGCCGGCGCGCGGGCCGGCCAGGTCGACTTCTTCGATCGTCAGCGGGGCACCCGCTTTCCAGGCAATCGCGGCTTTGGTTTTCATGTGTGTCATTCCTGCTCGGTTTCAGATGCGCCATTATCGGGCGGCAACGGACGTGACGGTGCGACTGGCCCTGCGCTTGTCTGAAAACGCGGCGCATTTGTCCGATGCCGCCGTACCGTGCAGCAGCGCACGGAAGCGTGACCCATGCGAGGCGTACGCTTGCGCAAGCTCAATCGTGCCGACGCCAAAAACGCGCATTCTTGCAGCAAACCTAGCGCCATACCGAGCAGCCAGCAGGAGACTGACATGCGCCACTTCCTATCCCGGCTTTCCCCTATCTGGCCAGCCCTGCTGCTGGCGTGCTGCCTGAGCCTGCTGGCATCGTGTGGCGGGGGCGGCGGTCACCATCCGCCTGCTGCCGGCACCGGCAGCCTGACAGTCACCATCGGCGGCTTGCCGGCCGGCGTGGCGGGCGCCGTCACGGTGAGCGGGCCTGCGGCGTACAGCAAGACGCTGACGGCGAGCACCACCTTGACAGACCTGGCGCCCGGCGCCTACACGCTCAGCGCCGCCAGCGTGGCGCAAGGCACGCCCACGCTCGTCACGCAGCAGGTGCAAGTCAATGCGGGGGCGACGGCCAGCGCCAGCGTCACCTATGCGGCCAGCGCGCCGCTGGCCCTCTCCCTGCAAGAGGTGGCCAGCGGCTTGAACGCCCCCATCTTCCTCACGGCGCCGCCCGGCGACAGCCGTTTGTTCATCATTGAACGGGCCGGCCGCATCCGCGTGGTGCAGAACGGCAACCTGCTGGCCACGCCCTTCCTCGACATCAGTACGCTCACCACCACCAGCGGCGAACGGGGCTTGCTGTCGCTGGCCTTCCATCCGCAATACGCCAGCAACGGCTATTTCTTCCTGTATTACACAAACCTGGCCGGCGATATCGTCATCGAGCGGCGGCAAGTGTCGGCCGGCAACGCCAACGTGGCCGATCCCCTGTCCGCGCTGGGCATCCTGACAATTCCCCATCCCACGTTCAGCAACCACTATGGCGGCTTGCTCAGCTTTGGACCGGACGGCTATCTGTATGCGGGCACGGGCGACGGCGGCAGCGGGGGCGATCCGCCCGGCAACGCGCAAAACACCAACGTGCTCCTGGGAAAACTGCTGCGCCTGGACGTCAACGCCAGCAGCGTCGCCCAACCGTATGCCATTCCACCCGGCAATCCATTTGCCACGGCAGGCGGGCGCCCTGAAATCTGGGCCTACGGCTTGCGCAACCCATGGCGCTACGCCTTCGACGTGCCGGCCCAGCTGCTGTATATCGCCGATGTGGGCCAGGCAAACTGGGAAGAAGTCGACGTGCGGCCCGTGGGCCAGGCGGGCAACAACTATGGCTGGAACATCATGGAAGGCACGCACTGCTACAACAGCGCCAGTTGCAACCAGGCGGGGCTGGTCCTGCCCGCCATCGAATACGGCCACGATGCAGCCGGCGGCTGCTCGATCACGGGCGGCTATGTCTACAGGGGCGCGGCCCTGCCGGAACTGGCGGGGCACTACCTGTATTCCGACTACTGCAGCGGCTGGCTGAAAAGTTTCAGCTACAGCAATGGGATGGCCTCGGCCGTAACGGACTGGGGCATCACGAACGTGGGCAACATCCTGTCGTTTGGCCAGGATGCGCAAAACGAGCTGTACATGCTGAGCGGCACGGGCAAGGTGTACAGGATAGTACGCAGGTAAGCGTACGCAAGCAGTCATGGCGGCGCACGCCTGGGGCGGCATTTTTCGACGGGGCGCGGGGAACCGGCTAGAATTGATATTTCCGCCGCGCCCTGCGCCCCAGCCCAAGAGAACACCATGGCCCGTTTGAAACTTGAATTTCCCGAAGACCAGTACTGCTATTCCTCGCAACTGACGGTACGCACGACGGACATCAACGCCGGCAACCATCTCGGCAATGATTCCATGATTTCCATGATTTCCGAAGCCCGCGCCCGCTTCCTGTTCGAATATGGCGTGCGCGACATCGAAGCGGACGGCACCGGCATCATCGTCACCGACCTGGCCACCACCTACCGCGCCGAAGCCCATGCGCGCGACCAGTTGCTGTTCGAAGTGGGTGTCATGGATTTCAACAAGTATGGCGGCGACATCACCTTCCGCATCACGCGCCCGCGCGACAGCACCCTGATCGCCATGGCCAAGTCCGGCTTTGTCTTCTTCAACTACAAGCGCAGCCAGGTCGTGCCCATGCCGGAAGATTTCGGCAGCAAGTTTCCTCAGGTGAACTGGATCGACTGAGGCGCGGTACATTCCAGCCATCATCCTGTATCCTTGTCAGGATGATATGCAAAATTGACCTGCGCCGCGCCGGCGCCTGCCTGCTGGCCGCCTGCGCGATGGCGTCACCCGGCATCGGCCATGCCGCGCCGCAAACCGTCATCCTGTACGGCGACGACGACTATGCACCGTACAGCTACGTGGAAAACGGCGTCTTCAAGGGCATGTATGTCGATATCCTGCGCCAGGCGGCCAGCGCGATGCCCGATTACCGCCTGGAACTACAGCCGCGCCCCTGGAAGCGGGGCCTCGATGCGCTGGAAAAGGGCCAGGTTTTCGGCCTGTTTCCACCCGGACGCAAAACGGAAAGGCCGTACGTGCAACCGTATTCGGCCATGCTGTACCGCGAATCGGTGGTGCTGTTTTGCCATGACGCCGTCATGCGCACGCCGCGCACGCGGTTTCCCGCCGACTTTGCAGGCCTGACCATCGGCGTCAACACGGGTTTTCTGCTCTCGGAAAAATTGATGGCGCCGGCCCGCGAAGGACTGCTGCGCCTGGAAGCGGCCAAGGGCAATGAAGCCAATCTGAAAAAACTGGCCTTGCGGCGTATCGATTGCTACGCCAGCGACCGCGGCGCGGCACGCCACACGGCGCGCCAGCTGGGCGGCGAACTGGCCAGTTACGGCTTTCAATTGCACGAAGTGCTGGAACTGTCGTCCGAAGCCACCTATATCGCCTACAGCGCGCGCAACACGCCGGCCTACAAGGCTGATTTCGTCGCGCAAATGAATGCCGCCCTGCTGGCCCTGCGGCAGAGCGGCCAGCTGGCGCGCATCGAACAGGCTTACTTGCGTTGACTACTTGCGTTGACTATTGACGTTAATTAGCCCGGCACTGCGCCCGGCGGCAAGATCATTTGCGTACCGGACGCTTCACTTGCGTGCCAAACGTGTCCGAGAACCAGTCATCGATCATCTTCTTCTCGTAGCGCAGCTTGTCGCCGCTCGCATAGCGATTGATGCGCGTCAGATAGGACATATCGGACAGGGCCGCATCCGCACTGCCGATGACCTTGCCATCCTGCTCCAGCACATAATGCAAGCGCATGTGCGGCCAATCGGCCTGACCGGTCATCACGCGGAAATCCTGCGTGGAGCGCATGGAGGGATTTTCACGGCCAGCCATGTCCAGATCCGTCACATCGATCTTCAGGGTCAGGCCAGGCTTGAGCGACTCTCCCAGTTTCTCGAAATGCGCCGTCAAGTCCTTGAGCACTTTGTCACGCTCCGTCTGATCGAAAGACACGTCCGAAAATTGTTCCGGCTTGGTGAAATGAACTTCCGTGCCCGCCCAGGCGGCAGTGCTCGCCAGCAAGGCAAGACCAGCAATGAAGGTACGCGTCGTTTTCGTTTTCATGATGAGTCCTTTCAAGAATGTGGATGGCACTCCGGCCACTTTTTACGTCTTACTATAGCGCGATGAGTTTCATTCTAAAGGGAAACTAATACATTGTTACTTTTCTTGCACCGCGTAACGAACAGGGCTCAGGCCACAGACTTTTTTTACAGATTCATTGGCAATATTAATTAAAACAAAGTATTGTCTTGAAAATATAGTTGCCTAAGCGATAAAGTATAGATAGTGTCGCCAGCGTGGATTTAAAGTGCTTTTTTGATATGCATGTTGCATGAATTTAGTCAATTATTCTTGCTTGTTGTTAATACTTGGCTGTCAGTCTACAATCGATAAAATGCGCCCGAAAAACGCGCAACGCCAGTAGTGGCGCACAGGCAAGCCTGGCGCAGGCGTCTCAGCATTGCGTCAGTTATGCCTTTTAGCGGAACTCGCCCTTATGTCATTTTTGTCTTCAGCCTCGCCCAAGTTACCTCCCTGGAAAGTCCTGCTCGTCGACGATGAACCCGACATCCACGACATCACCAAACTGACGCTGAGCCGTTTTCGCCTCGAGGGCCGCGCCCTGAGTTTCGTGCATGCCTACAGCGGCGCCGAGGCCAAGCAGGTGCTGGCGCGCGAAGAAGGCATCGCGCTGGTGTTTCTCGACGTGGTGATGGAGCGCGAAGACAGCGGCCTGGAAGTGGCACGCTGGATGCGCGAAGACCTGGGCAACCAGTTTACGCGCATCGTGCTGCGCACGGGACAGCCGGGACAGGCGCCGGAAGAGCGGGTGATCGTCAACTACGACATCAACGACTACAAGGAAAAGACGGAACTGGACCGCACCAAGCTGTTCACCACCACCTTTGCCGCCCTGCGCGCCTACCGCGACATCATGAAGGTGGAAGAGGCACGCCAGGCCCAGCTCCATTACCGCGAGGGACTGGAAAGAGTCATCGCCGCCTCGGCGCACATTTTCAAGCAGCGCAACCTGCGCGACTTCGCCAGCGGCCTGCTGCAGCAAGTCGTCGCCCTGCTGCGCCTGGAAACGAGCATGTTGCTGCGCCTGCGCGGCGCCAGCGCCATCTCGGGCGAACAGGATTATGAAATCCTCGCGCAGATCGGCGACACGGACGACGGCATCCTCAGCCCTTCCCTGCTGTCGCAACTGGACGACGCCAAGAGCAACAAGATCTCGCGCCTGCACGGCGACACCTATGTCGGCTATTTCCCGAACAGCAGCGGCAAGGCGTCCTTGCTGGTACTCAAAGGCGTGGAAGAGATTTCCGACCTCGACGCGCAGTTGCTGGAAGTATTCTGTTCCGGCGTGGCCATCGCCTTCGACAATATCCTGCTAACGCAGGAAATCACCGATACCCAGGCCGAGCTGATCCTGCGCCTGGGCGACGTGGTCGAATCGCGCTCGCACGAAGGCGGCAACCACGTGCGCCGCATGGCCGAAGTGTGCCAGCTGCTGGCGCAGGCGTCCGGCATGTCGGAAGAGGAAACCATGGTGCTGCGCCACGCGGCGCCCATGCATGACATCGGCAAGATTTCCACGCCCGACGCCGTGCTGCTCAAACCGGGCAAGCTCGATGCGGCCGAATGGGAAATCATGAAACAGCATCCGACGGTGGGCATGTCCATCCTCGACGGTTCGCAGCGTCCGCTCTTGAAGGCGGCTGCCGTGATTGCCCACCAGCACCATGAAAAATACGACGGCAGCGGCTACCCGCAAGGCCTGGTCGGCGAAAACATCCACAAATACGCACGCATCGCCGCCGTGGCCGACGTGTTCGACGCCCTCATGCACAAGCGCTGCTACAAGGATGCCTGGCCCCTGGAGCGCGTGGTCAGCTACCTGCGCGAAGTGAGCGGCAGCCACCTCGACCCGCAGTATGTGGAGTTGCTGATTGCGAATCTGGATGAAGCGCTGGCGTTGAACAAGCGCTTCCCCGATTAGCCAACATACGTCGCTGAGCGATACGCACACCGGCAAAACACGCTTCGGCCCAAGCCCCCAACATGGGCGTTCCGGGCCAAGCGGGCCTGAAAAATGTCGAGGGCAAGGCGCGGCGACGCAGACAGTACGCATGTACGGCAAGGAGCTGCAACGCCGCCATCGGCATTTTCTCAGGCCCGCGTCTCAGGCCCGCCATTTTCAAGCTTCAAATTTCAAGCACTCTTCGGCTCCAGCGGGAAGCGTATCTTGTAATGCAAGCCCATCCCCGCCGCACTGACCACCTTCACCGTCCCTCCCAGCGGTCCCGTCACCAGGTTGTACAGGATATGCGCACCGAGTCCGCTGCCGCCGGAGCCGCGCTTGGTCGTGAAGAAGGGGTCAAACAGCTGGCCCAGGGTGGCGCTGTCCATGCCCATGCCGTCGTCGCTGTAGTCGAGTTCCAGCATCTCGCCGGCCATCCTGGCTGAAATCTTGATCTTGCCCGGCTCGCCTTCGGCAAAGCCGTGCACCAGTGAATTGACCACCATGTTCGTGACGATCTGCGAGACGGCGCCCGGATAGCTGCGCAGCTGCACCTCGGGCGCACAGTCGATCTCCACCTTGACCGGCTTGCCCTTCAGCTTGGGCTGCAAGGACAACAGGATTTCATCGAGGTATTTGCGCAAGTTAAAGCTGCGCAATTCGTCCGAAGACTGATCCACGGCCACCTGCTTGAAGCTGCGCACCAGCGCCGCGGCGCGCTGCGTATTCGTCGTCATGATGCGCAGGGTCTGGTCGATGATGTCGAAGAATTGCCGCAAGCCGTCCTCATCGAGCTGGCCGCCCTCCAGGTCTTCGCGCGTGAGTTTCAATTCCTGCACCAGGTGGCTGGTGGCCGTCACGCAAATGCCCAGCGGCGTATTGATTTCATGCGCCACGCCCGCCACCAGGCGCCCCAGGGACGCCAGTTTTTCCTGGCGCACCAGTTCCGACTGCGCTTCCTGCAAGGCGCTCAGGGCGCTGTTCAGGGCCGCGTTCTGCTCTTCCAGCGCTTCCTTGGCCTGGCGCATGGCGCTGTCGGCCTGGATGCGGGCCATCGCCACGGCCACGTGGCTGGCCATGAAGGCCAGCACGTCCAGTTCCGCCTGGCCATACACGACGGATTCGTCGTAGCTTTGCACGATGATCACGCCATATTTCCGCTCGCCCAGCAGCATGGGTGCGCCCATCCAGCTGGCGATGCTGGTATTGCCCAGCGGCTCGTCCATCTCGCCGCTGGCCACCAGCGCCGCATAGCTGCCGGCATCGAGCAAGCAAGCCTGGCGCCGCGCCAGCACATACGAACTCATGCCGATGCCGTAATGAAAGCGTTTTACGGGCGCCTGCGCATCCTTCTCGTCGACAAAATACGGGATCGTGATGTCCTTGTTGTCCGGGTGGTACAGGGCGATGAGGAAATTCTTTGCCGTCACCAGCTCGCTGATGATGGCGTGCAGACGCGCGTACAAGGTCGTCGCATCGGCTGCCTGCGCCGACAGGTTGGCGATTTCATACAGCGCATGCTGCAGGTTTTCCGCGCGGCGCCGCTCGGCCACCTCGTGCGCCAGCAGGGCCGTGCGCTCCTGCACCGCCTTTTCCAGGCGGTCCATGCTTTGCATGCCTTGCAGGGCGCTCGATACATGCGTGGCAATCAGCGCGAACAGGGCCTGGTCCTCCAGGCTGAAACGGTGCTGCGCGTCATAGCTCTGGATGACGATGGCGCCCAGCACCTGGTGCTGCTGGTCCAGCAGCGGGCAGCCGATCCAGTGCTCGGCCGCCGTGCCGCCGCCCCAGGCGCCGCCGCCGATGGCACGCATGGCGTCGTCGTCAGCCGTCATCACCAGTTGCTTGCGGTTGACGATGACCCACGCCGTGGGCGACTGCGCGGCGCTGGCCAGGCGCACGCCCTCGCCTGGATCGGGCGCGGCGTCGAATTCATCGACAAAGTAGGGAAAGCGCACGAGGCCATCGTCGTGGTCGCTGAGCGCCACGTAAAAATTGGCGGCATACATGATGCGTCCCAGCGCCGCATGCACCGCCTGCAGGAATTCGCTGATATCGCTGCAGGTGCTCGAGCGTTGCCCGATTTCCAGCAACACGGTTTGAACGGCTTCCAGGCGGCTGAGACGGCTTTCCATGGGTGACTATGTACCTTGTGCAAGTATATGTTCTGAAAATCAATATTATCAGTTCAGCCCAGCCTTGGCACGGCATAAAACGCAGAATCTTGCCTTGAGGCAGAGCAACACACGCCACGCGCGCATTTGCCATGCTGGCAATACAGTGGCAGACTAGGCCCCTTCCTACAGACCAGACCGTCCTCATGACTGCCACGCTACGCGCCTCGCTTCGCCCCTACACCCTCGCCGGCCTGCTGGCCTTTGCCGCGCTGGGCATGCCGCCGCTGTGCGCCGCGCCAGCCAAGGCGCCGGCGGCGGAAACGGCCGATGGCGGACGCTATTTCGGCCCCCTCGTCGCGGGCAAGATGCATGGCCAGGGCCGGCTCGAATACGCGAGCGGCGCGTTCTACGAAGGAGGTTTTGCGCGCGGCGTGTTTTCCGGCCAGGGCAAGCTGCGACAGGCGTCCGGCGTCGAATACACGGGCGCGTTCCGCCAGGGCGCCTTCGATGGCCTCGGCCGCTACACCTCGCCCAAGGGCGAAATTTACACGGGCAGCTTCGTCAAGGGCAGCTTCGAGGGACAAGGCCGCTTCCAGGGCGCCGATGGCGCCACCTTCGAAGGCCATTTCAAGCACTGGCGCCCGCACGGCGCCGGCAAGCTGACCGACACGGACGGCACCGTCTTCGAAGGCGAATTCGTCCAGGGCCAGGTGCAGGGCAAGGCCAGGGTCACCACCAGCGATGGCATCCACTACGAAGGCGAGCTGAAAGACTGGAAATTCGAGGGTGTAGGCGTGCTGCGCACGGCCGACGGCGACGAATACCGGGGCGGCTTCAAGAATGGCCAGTTCGACGGCAAGGGCGTGCTGCGCTATGCCGTGGCGCAGGCAGACGGCCGGCGCGAAGACAGCGGCAACTGGACGGAAGGCCAGCTGGACGACCCGGCCTTGGACAAGCTCACGCGCGACAATATAGAGCTGGCCCTGTATAACCAGCGCGCCCTGCTCGACAGCGCCCTGGCCAGGATCGCGCCGCGCGATGCGGCGAAGAAAATCAATCTGTATCTGCTGAGTGTGGCCGGCGATGGAGCGCAGGAAGTGTTTCACCGCGAAACGGCCTTCGTGCAGCGCCAGTTCGACCGCGATTACGGTACCGTGGGCCGCTCCTTGATGCTGGTCAACAGCCGCAACACGGTGGCGCAGCAGCCGATGGCCACGCGCACCAGTATCGCAGCCAGCCTCGACGCGCTGGGCGCGAAAATGGACAAGGCCAACGACATCCTGTTTTTATTCCTCACCAGCCACGGCTCGCCCGAGCACGAACTGGCGCTGGCGCAAAACGGCATGGACCTGCACAGCCTGCCCGCGCAAGAGCTGGCGTCCATGCTCAAGCACAGCGGCATCCGCTGGAAAGTCATCGTGATCTCGGCCTGCTATGCGGGCGGCTTCATTGCGCCATTGAAAGATGACAACACCCTCATCATCACGGCCGCGCGCAGCGACCGCACCTCGTTCGGCTGCGACGACCAGAACGATTTCACGTATTTCAGCGAAGCGTATTTCAAGGAAGCCTTGCCCAAGAGCACCGGCTTTGCCGAAGCGTTCGACCAGGCCAGGGGGCTGGTGCAGGCGCGCGAGGCAGCCGATTTCCGCGAAGGCGGCATGGAGGCGGAAGAGCATTCCGAGCCGCAGCTGTTCCAGGGCAAGGCCATCGCCGCGCAGCTGAAGGCGTGGCGCGCCCAGCCACGTTAAGCGCTTCTTTCTGTACAATAGCCGTCACCATGCGACGATTCTTCCTCATTTTGCTGCTGTTCGTGCTTCCGCTCCAGATGTCCTGGGCCGCGGCGAGCGCGTATTGCCTGCACGAGGAAGGCAAGGCGGCGCAGCACCTGGGCCACCACAGCCACCAGCACAAGGCCGAGACCGAGGCAGATGCGGACAAGCAACCCGCCGGTGACAAAAAGGTAGCTGACCAGCAGAAAAAAGGCCAGCCGCACAGCGATTGCAACGTCTGCCACGGCATCGGCCATGCATGGCTGCCGGCCGGCTCCAGCCTGCCCATCGGTGACATGGCGTCCGTGAACGCGGACACCTCCCCCTTCTTTTACGCTTCCCACATCCCGGACGCTCCCAAGCGCCCTGACTGGTCGTCGGCCACCTAGGCCGACGGGACGTTTCAATCACTTTTCGCTGTAAGCCAGGCGCCAGCCTGCGCGTCCCGTCGAATTCTTTTTCCATACCTTGGAGAATTCGATGCACCGTTCCATCTATCTGTTATTGCTCTCCGCTGGCCTGCTGGCCGGCAACTTTGCCCATGCGCAAGCTCCACAGGAGCCTGCCGGCCCGCTGACCTTGCCCGCCGCGCTGCTGCTGGCCGAAGGCGGCAACGCCACCCTGTCGGCCGCCCGCCACGAGCTGGCGGCGCAAGACGGCGCGTTGCAACAGGCACGCGCCCTGCCCAATCCAGAATTGCAAACCGTGCTGGAAGACACGCGGCGCGCCACGCGTAGCACCACCGTGCAGCTGAACCAGTTGATCGAACTGGGCGGCAAGCGCGGGGCGCGCGCCGCCGTCGCCCAGCGCGGCGCAGACCTGGCGCAAGCGGGCCTGTCCCTGCAGCAAGCCGACACGCGCGCGGCCGTCACGTCCGCCTTTGTCGACGTGCTGGCGGCGCAGGAAGGCTTGCGCCTGGCCGACAGCGCACAGGCACTGGCCGCGCGCGCCAGCGACATCACGGCGCGCCGCGTGACGGCCGGCAAGGCCTCGCCCGTCGAGGAAACCCGCGCCCGTGTCGCCGAAGCGAGCGTGCGGCTGGAACTGAACCTGGCCCGCAGCACCCTGGCCAGCGCCCGCAAGCGCCTGGCCGCCCAATGGGGCAACGCCACGCCACGCTTCAGTATCGCCGAGGGACGCCTGGAAACTTTGCCCGAACTGCCCCAGGCAAGCGAACTGGCGGCGCGCCTTGGGCAAGCCCCGGCCGTACGACAGGCGCACAGCGCGCTGGCCCAGCGGCAAGCCATGCTGGACGTGGAACAGCGGCGCGCCACGCCCGACGTCACGGTCAGCATCGGCATGAAGCGCTCGGAAGAGCTGGGCCGCAACCAGGCCATCATCGGCCTGGCCCTGCCGCTGCCTTTGTTCGACCGCAATGCGGGCAACAAGCTCGATGCCTTGCGCCGCAGCGACAAGGCCAGCGACGAGCTGGCCGCCGCCCGCATCGCCGTGCAAACGGACGTGGCCGCCGCCATCGAACGGCTGGCCACGGCCCGGCTCGACGTGGAAAGCTTGCGCCAGGACATCTTGCCTGGCGCGCAAAGCGCCTACGACGCGGCCAGCAAGGGTTTCGAGTTCGGCAAGTTCGCCTTCCTCGACGTGCTCGATGCCCAGCGCACCTTGCTGCAAGCCAAAAACCAATACTTGCGCGCCCTCACCGAAGCACACCAGGCCGCCGCCGACATCGAGCGCCTGCTGGGCGCACCAGCTCCCCTGTAAGGAATCCCCGACCATGAATATCAAACTCGACAAAAAACAGAAGATCGCCATCGCGTCCATCGCCGCCGCCGGCATCGTGCTGGCCATCCTCATCCTCGGCACGGGCAATTCCAGGACCGCGCCGTCCACCGCCGTCAAGGCGGAAGCACATACTGAAAAGAAAGACGAACATGGCCACGAAGAAGTGGAAGGCAAGCTGGAATTGAGCGCCGCGCAAAGCAAGGCCGCCGGCGTCGTCATCGCTACGGCCGCGCCCGGTCGCATCAAGACGACGGTCGCCCTGCCCGGCGAAATCCGTTTCAATGAAGACCGCACGGCCCACGTCGTGCCGCGTCTGGCCGGCGTGGTGGAAGCCGTGCACGCGGATCTGGGCCAATTGGTGAAAAAGGGGCAAGTGCTGGCCGTCATCGCCAGCACGGAACTGTCGGAACAGCGCAGCGAGCTGCTGTCGGCGCAGCGGCGCCTGTCACTGGCCCGTTCCACGTATGAGCGCGAAGAAAAACTGTGGCGCGAGAAAATTTCGGCCGAACAGGATTATCTGCAGGCGCAGCAGGCGTGGCGCGAAGCGGAAATCGCCGTGCAGAACGCGCAGCAAAAGCTCAGCGCGCTGGGCGCCACGAGTACCAGCAAAGGGCCGCTGAACCGCTACGACATCCGCGCGCCGTTCGACGGCATGGTGCTGGAAAAACACATCACCCTGGGCGAAGCCGTCAAGGAAGACGCGAACATCTTCGTCATTTCCGACCTGTCGACCGTGTGGGCGGAAATCGCCGTGCCGGCGAAAGACCTGGCCACCGTGCGCATGGGAGGCAAGGCGGAAGTCAAAGCCAGCGCTTTCGATGCCAGCGCGCAAGGCACGATCACCTATGTGGGCGCCTTGCTGGGCGAGCAGACGCGCACGGCCAAGGCACGCATCAGCTTGCAGAACCCCGACATGGCGTGGCGTCCGGGCCTGTTCGTCACGGTGGAAGTGGTGTCCGGCGAAGCGGACGCGCCCGTCACCGTGCAGAGTACAGCCATCCAGACGGTGGAAGACAAGCCCGTCGTCTTCGTGCAGGTCAAAGATGGCTACCAGGCCACGCCCGTGGTGCCGGGCCGCAGCGATGGCACATTGACGCACATCAAGCAGGGCCTGGCCGCCGGCACGCCGTACGCGGCGCAAGGCAGTTTTGTCCTGAAGTCCGAGCTGGGCAAGGACTCCGCCGGCCACGAACACTGATCACGTCAAAGCTAAGGAAACCATCATGTTTGAACGCTTGATCCGCTTCGCCATCGACCAACGCTGGCTGGTGATGCTGGCCGTGGCCGCCATGGCTGGCCTGGGCATCTACAGCTATCAAAAGCTGCCCATCGACGCCGTGCCCGACATCACCAATGTGCAGGTCCAAATCAATACACAGTCCGCCGGCTATTCGCCGCTGGAAACCGAGCAGAGGGTCACTTTCCCCATCGAGACGGCCATGGCCGGCTTGCCCAACCTGGAGCAGACGCGCTCGCTGTCGCGCTACGGCCTGTCGCAAGTGACCGTGATTTTCAAGGATGGCACGGACATCTATTTTGCGCGCCAGATGATCAACGAGCGCTTGCAGGAAGCCAAGGAAAGCTTGCCGGCTGGCATCACACCAAAGATGGGCCCGGTTTCCACGGGCCTCGGCGAAATCTACCTGTGGACGGTGGAAACGCAGGACGGCGCGAAAAAGCCCGATGGCACGCCGTACACGCCGACGGACTTGCGCGAAATCCAGGACTGGATCATCAAGCCGCAGTTGCGCAATGTCACGGGCGTGACGGAAATCAATGCCATCGGCGGCTACGCCAAGCAATACCAGGTGGCGCCCTACCCGGAAAAACTGGCCGCCTACGGCATCAGCCTGCAAGACGTGGTGACGGCGCTCGAGCGCAACAACAGCAACGTGGGCGCCGGCTACATCGAACGGCAGGGCGAGCAATTGCTGATACGCGCGCCGGGCCAGGTGGCCTCAAAGAGCGACATCGCCAACATCGTCGTCGCCAATGTGCAGGGCGTGGCCATCCGCATCCGCGACGTGGCCGACGTGGTGCTGGGGCGCGAATTGCGCACGGGCGCGGCCACGGAAAACGGCCGCGAAGTGGTGCTCGGCACCGTCTTCATGCTGATCGGACAGAACAGCCGCGCCGTCTCGCAAGCCGTCGACAAAAAGATGGTGGAAATCAACCGCAGCCTGCCGAAAGGCGTGCACGCCGTCACCGTGTATGACCGCACGGTATTGGTCGACAAGGCGATCAATACGGTGAAGAAAAACCTGCTCGAAGGCGCCGTATTGGTGATCGCCATCCTGTTCCTGTTCCTCGGCAATATCCGCGCGGCCGTCATCACGGCCATGGTGATTCCGCTGGCCATGCTGTTCACGTTTACGGGCATGGTGCAATACCATGTGAGCGCCAATCTGATGAGTCTTGGGGCGCTCGATTTCGGCATCATCATCGATGGCGCCGTGGTGATCGTGGAAAACTGCGTGCGCCGCCTGGCCCATGCCCAGCAAAAACTGGGACGGCCCTTGACCTTGCAGGAACGTTTTCACGAAGTGTTTGCGGCATCGCAAGAGGCGCGCCGCCCCTTGCTGTATGGTCAGCTGATCATCATGGTCGTGTACCTGCCCATCTTTGCGCTGACGGGCGTGGAAGGCCGCATGTTTACGCCGATGGCCCTGACGGTCGTCATCGCCCTGCTGGGCGCCATGCTGCTGTCGATCACCTTCATCCCCGCCGCCGTGGCGCTGTTTATCGGCGACAAGGTGGCGGAGAAGGAAAACGCCATCATGCGCGCCGCCAAGCGCTGGTATGCGCCGCTGCTGGACAAGGTGATGCGCAACACGCCCGTCGTGCTGACGGGCGCGGCGGTGGCCGTCGTGCTGTCGGGCTTGCTAGCCACGCGCATGGGCAGCGAGTTCGTGCCCAGCCTGAACGAGGGCGACATCGCCATCCAGGCCCTGCGCATCCCCGGCACCAGCCTGAGCCAATCGCTGGCCATGCAGCAACAGCTGGAAAGCAAGCTGATGGCAAACCACAAGGAAATCGCGCGCGTCTTCGCCCGCACGGGAACGGCCGAGATCGCCTCGGACCCCATGCCGCCGAATATTTCCGACGGCTACATCATGCTCAAGCCCCGCGATCAGTGGCCGGAACCGGGAAAATCGCGCGAGCAATTGCTGGCGGAAATCGAAGCGACGGCCACCAGCTTGCCTGGCAATAACTACGAGTTTTCGCAGCCGATCCAGCTGCGCTTCAATGAACTGATTTCCGGCGTGCGCAGCGACGTGGCAGTGAAACTGTTCGGCGACGACATGGCCGTGCTCGACAGCACGGCGGCGAAGATCGCCGGTGTGCTGGGCAAGATTCCTGGCGCAACAGAGGTGAAGGTCGAGCAGACGACGGGGCTGCCCATGCTGACGGTGCAGATCGACCGCGAGCAGACGGCGCGCTACGGTCTCAACATTGCCGACGTGCAAGCGGCGATTGCCACGGCCATCGGCGGGCAAGAGGCAGGCACCCTGTTCCAGGGCGACCGCCGCTTCGACATCGTCGTGCGGCTGCCCGACAGCCTGCGCAGCGACCTGGAGCAATTAAAGCGCCTGCCCATCGCCCTGCCCCTGGGCGCGGCGACGGAAGGCCGTGCCCGCTTCATCCCGCTCGGTGAAGTGGCCAGCCTGCAAGTGGCGCCGGGGCCGAACCAGATCAGCCGCGAGGATGGCAAGCGCCGCATCGTCATCAGCGCCAACGTGCGCGGACGCGATATCGGCTCATTTGTGGCCGACGCCACGCAACAGTTGCAATCGCAGGTGGCCATCCCGGCCGGCTACTGGACCAGCTGGGGCGGCCAGTTCGAACAGTTGCAGTCGGCCACGAAACGCCTGCAGCTGGTGGTGCCCGTGGCGCTGGCCCTCGTCTTCGTCTTGCTGTTTGCCATGTTCGGCAACGTGAAGGATGGCTTGCTCGTGTTCAGCGGCATCCCGTTCGCCTTGACGGGCGGCATCGTCGCCCTGTGGCTGCGCGATATCCCCATGTCGATCTCGGCGGCCGTCGGCTTCATCGCCCTGTCCGGTGTGGCCGTGCTGAACGGCCTGGTGATGATCGCCTACATCCGCCAGCTGCGCGAACAGGGCATGCCCTTGCAGGAGGCGATACGGGAAGGGGCGATCACGCGCTTGCGGCCCGTGCTGATGACGGCGCTGGTGGCCTCGCTGGGTTTCGTGCCGATGGCCATTGCCACGGGCACGGGCGCCGAAGTACAGCGCCCGCTGGCCACCGTGGTGATCGGCGGCATTTTGTCGTCGACGGCCTTGACCTTGCTGGTGCTGCCGCTGCTGTACCGGCTGGCGTACCGCCGGCAAGAGGAGGTGGAAATGTCCGCCTCACGCGAAGGCGCAGCGGTGCAGATGTAGCGGCGGTGCCGGACTACGGGCGGCGGTAGCCGCCCTCGATCCAGTTCGCTGCGGACGTGGCGTTGAACTTGAACGCGGCCGAGGTACGCACCTTGGCGATCTGTTCGCCGTCGGCGTCGTAGGCGCTCAGTTCCGCGTACGGGTGGTCTTCGTCGGGGACGATGTCGAACATCACCTTGACTTGCCCCTCGTCCGTGGCGACAAACAGGTTCTTGTGCAATTGCGCATGCAGCTGCTGCTCATGGCGACGCAGCACTTCCGACGCCGTCTTGACCAAGGTATTGAACGCGTTGACGTCGAGCGGCTTCGGGTTTTTCTTGTCGCGGCCCATGGTCCACGGACCCACGAGGGCCGGCTCCGGTTCGCCATCCTTGATCATGGCCACGGCCCAGCCTTCATCTTCCTCGTTCTTGATCACGCGCGCCGTCCAGCCATTGCCTACCCACAGGCGCGGCTCCTGGATCGGGGCGTCGTTGTCCTGCTCGGCTGCTTCGTCGGAAAAGTCGGGGAAATCGGTACTCATGGCGGTGCTCGTGATGGAAGGTCGGGGCTAGCATGATAGTCGAAAACGCCCGCCCGTGCCGCCTTGCCGCAAGGTAAGGCGCGGCCCGCCATAGTCGATCCCGGCAAGAAGACAAGCTATCAATGTAGTAGCTTTACTCTAGCAATCGCGCTTTGATATTTCTCAAGCAAACCTATTATTATTTTGCAATCTGAATTGTGTTTTTTATATTTAAATATTGCATGTAGTAATGCTTGGCCTCCAGAAACTCTTTTCTCCTGCGACGCCCCTCGTCCCTGCGCGCCGCACTGCCTCGCCACGCCGGGCACTTTCGTCGTTCCTGATAAAAATAGCTGTGTACACCAATACATTCGAGGGAATCAACATGAAAATCTTGTCCACTCTGGCCTGCGCCACGCTCGCCATCGCCGCAGGCAGCGCCAGCGCAATTCCCACCTTCACTACCGGCGGTACGGTACTGGCAGGCGAGGGGCTGGTCACGTCGGTCGCGGGCGCCACCACCATCGATTTCAATGATGGCCTCGTACCCGGCAATTACACGGGTAACGTCTTTACCAGCGATCACCCAAGCTATGCCGCGCAGCCACCGAACGATCTGACGGCCTTCTATTCCGTCGGCGTGACGAATGGCCAGATCACCCCTGGCGTCGCTACCTTCGGTGGCGGATTGAGCTATTTTGGTTTCTACATGGGTTCGCCAGACGCGTATAACAGCGTCGTCTTCACCATGGGAGATCAAAGCACGGTCACCTTGACGGGATCGCAAATCGCCACCTTGGGCAGTGTCAGCGCCAATGGTGATCAATCGGTGGGCCTGTATGTGAACGCGTGGGCGGGCGAAGGGGCAACATTTACCACGATCGCCTTCCACTCGACAGGCCAGGATGCATTTGAAAGCGATAACCACGCCTTCATCGCCGCCGTGCCCGAACCGGAAACCTATGCCATGTTGCTGGCCGGCCTGGGCTTGCTGGGCTTCATGCTGCGCCGCAAACCATCCTGATTCCAGGCATGCACCGACAAAAGCCCGCGCTGCGGGCTTTTGTCACTACCAGGCGAGGCATGTCTTGCAACGACCACGCATCAGCACATGGACATGGCAGGCCGGTTGGGCCAGGTCAGCGGTGGACCGGGCGGCACCCAGCGCGGGTCGATGGCCGGCAGCGGCGCATGGTAATTGAAGGGGTTGATGATGATCGGCGGTATCGCCGATGGCGCGCCGACTGGCTCGGCGCAGGACTGCGTGGCGCTACGCTGGCGCGTGCTTCGATGGTGGGAAAGGGATAGCGATTGATCCCCGGTATCTGCAAACAAAAGCATGTTGCCCTCCTTGCGAGACTGAGGTGTTCAGTATAGGACGGCTTGCGCACATTACAAGAAAAGAAATCTTGTTCCAGATCAGCGTTTTTCTGTCCCCAGCGCCTTCCATACCGTGAAAATGACGGCCTGTCGCACGCCGCTGGCGGCCAGCCGGGCGCGCCCCTACAGTGTGACCATGCAACACCCCATCACCCACACACTGAGGCTTACCATGAAAAAATTGCTCACCTTCGTCCTCATCGTCATGCTTGCCTGTCTGTTCCTCGACAAGATCAGCGGCAGCGACATGCACATGCAGTTCCACGGCGACGATGTCGACGGGCCGCTGGAGTGGCTGTTCGGCCTGGTGTTTGCCGGCGGTGGCTTGCTGATCGCCGCCATTGCGGTGGTGTGCGCCGCCATCATCACGGGCGTGGTCCTGGCGGGAGTCGGCGTGGTGCTGATCGCCGTCGTGGCCCTGTGCGTGGTGCTGGCGCTGGCCTTGAGCACGCCCGTGCTGCTGCCGTTGCTGATTCCCGTCGCCATCGTCTGGCTGATCGTCAGCCGCAACCGCAAGCAGGCGCAAGCGCGTCAGCACAGCCTGTAATCACTGCGCCATGAACTTGCTGAGCACGCCGTCGCTGCCGCCGTCATTCTGTTCGATGCGGTTGCGCCCGCCACGCTTGGCCCGATACAGCGCCTCGTCGGCACGCGCCAGCACGGCTTCGCAATCAGCATCGGTACCGGCCATGGCGGCCATGCCGATGCTCACCGTGATGCTGATCACAATGCCACCATCGATGGTCAGCGAACTTTCCGCCACGCGCCGGCGCAACCGTTCGGCAAACACGGCGGCGGCGCTCAAATCCGTGCCGGGCAGCAAGATGGCGAATTCCTCGCCACCCACGCGGCCCGGCACGTCGACCTTGCGCAGCGCCTGGCACATCAGCGCGCCCAGGTGGCGCAGCACGGTATCGCCCACGGCATGGCCATACTCGTCGTTGACGTGCTTGAAGTGATCGATGTCGAGCATCAGCACGCTGGCGCAGCTGGCCAGTTCGCGCTGCAAGCGGGCATGCTCGTTTTCCAGCGACGCCATGAAGTGGCGCCGGTTCGGCAAACCGGTTAAAAAATCCGTAGTGGCCAGCTGCAACAGTTCCGCGTTCATGCGCTTACGCTCGGTGATATCGAGCGAGGACACCATGACGAAATCGAGGCTGTCCGCATGGCCGGGCATCACCAGCAAGCTCAATTCATTTTGCCGCGCCGCGCCATCGAGACGCACGAAGCTGCTTTCGCACTCGAACAGGTGGGCGCCGCCAGCCAGCGCCAGCAGCGCATCGCCAAAGCGCGGCAAGGCGCTGTCGTCGAAATTCTGCGCCAGGCCCAGCGCGCCGCGGCGCTGGTCATCCTCGTTGGCGCGCACCTGCGCCAGCGCGGCGCCGTTCGCATCGATGATGCGCACCAGCCCCGCCAGTTGCCGCAGCGCATCCGGATTGGCCTGGAAGTGGGCGCCCAGGTCGTGCACGCCGGCTAGCTCGAGAGCATCGAGCGCGGCGCGCACAGCCGACCAGTCCTGTTCCCACAGGGCCACGGGCGCATGGTCGTACAGACTGCGGAAACGCGCTTCGCCCGCGCGCAGGGCCAGCGCCACCTGCGCCTGTTCGATGGCCATGCCGGCCAGGTGCGCCGCCTCGCTCAGCCGCGCCAGATGGGCCGCGCCCGGCAAGGTCGGATGGCGGTGATACGCCATCAGCACGCCCAGCAGCTTGCCCGAGCCGCCACGCACGGGCTCGGCCCAGCACGATTGCAGCTGGGCCTGCCACGCCAGTTCCATCGTCTCCTGCGCATCCGCATGCAAGTCACCGACGATCACGCGCTGACCATCGCGCACGGCTTGCGCGGCGATGCCATGCACGCCCTGCAGGGTGTCGAGGTCATGGCCATGGCTGGACAGGTTGAAAAACGCGGGCAAGCCCGGCGCCGCTCCCAGCACCAGGCGGTGGCGGCTTTCATCGAGCAGCAAGATGCTGCACAGCATGGCGGGATGGTCGGCTTGCACGCTCAGCACCACGCTTTCCAGCACCCGTTCCAGCGGCGCGCCCGTGGCCAGCATTTCCAGCACTTGCCGCCGCGTATGTTCGCGCCGCTCCATCTGGCTGCGCTCGCTGATATCGCGGAAGGTCCACAAGCGCGCCTGCTCATTGCCCAGTTGCATGCTGCGCACATATTGCTCGACCACCCGTCCATCGCGCAGGTGCAGCACGTCGCGCCGTTCGCGGTGGCCATGCGGCGCATGGACGCGTGCTCCGAGGAAAGGCGCCGCCTGCTCCAGCTGGCTTTCCACATGGCGCACCAGCGCCGCGCCATCGGCTTGCCAGTCGAGCGCGTCGGGCACTTGCCACAAGTCGCGGAAACGCCGGTTCGACGTGAAGATGCGTCCCTCGGTATTGTCGACCAGAATGCCGTCGATGGTCGAATCGAGGATGCTGCGCAGCATGGCCTGGCTGCGCTGCGCTGCTTCGGCCATCGCCAGCACGCTCGCCTGCCCCTGCTCCAGCTGGCCGGTCAGCTCGCTCGAACGCGCCAGCGCCGCCTGGGCGCGGGCGCGGCCCGCCGCCAGCAGCCAGGCGGCCAGTGCCAGCACGATACTGGCCAGCACGCCGGTCAAGGCCACCAGGCGGGGCCGCGCCAGCAGTTCGCCATCAAAGCCCGGCATGGCGCGCACGCGCAAGGTCCAGGCATGGCCGGCGATGCTGATCGCTTGCTGCGACACCAGGCTGTCCGAGGCGGCAGACGACAAGGCGCCCGGCAAGCTGTCATACATCAGGGCCGCCTCGGCCAGTTGCGCGCCATCATAGATTTCCAGGTCCAGCTGGCGCGCGCTCTCGCCGCCCACGCCCGCCATCAGGTCGCCCATGCGAAATGGCGCAAACACCCAGGCGCGCAAGGCGGCGCGGCGCTGCTCCACGCTGGCATGCGGCAAGCCATTGTCATACACGGGCAGCACGACGAGGAAGCCATGCGCCTGGGCGCTGCCGCCATCCTGCACCAGGTGGATCTTTCCCGTCATGGCGGCTTGCCCCGTGTCGCGCGCCTGTTCGAGCGCGGCGCGGCGCACGGGTTCGGAGCCGATGTCGTAGCCGAAGGCCAGCAGGTTGCTCTCGCTCAAAGGTTCCAGATAGGTGATCGGCGCATGCCAGGCACGCTGGCCGTGCGGACGCACGGCATAGCCGGGATAGCCGTCCGCGCGCACGCCGGCCTCGTGCCGCGCCAGGGCGCCGCCGGACAACAGCGGCAGGTAGCCGATGCCATGGATGCCGGGAAAGTGGCGGTCCACCTGCTGCACCGCCAGGTAGGCATGGAATTCGCGGCGCGTGACTTCCTGCGAACTGGCATACAGTCCCTGCACCCCGTGCAGCACCTGGATATAGGTCTGCATGCGGCCGACGATGTTGCCCACCAGTTCGCGCACGCGGAAATCGAAATCGGCCTGCACCTGCTGCTCGCTGGCATCGTCGGCATTGCGCCAGGCGCCGTACGTCAATCCCAGGCACAGCGCCAGCACCAGCGCGGCCAACGCGCGCGGTCCCACCCAGTGCGATACTGGCCAGGCAAACCACGACGAAGACGCACGTGTAGGCATGACAGGTGGACAAGCAGAACGGACATCAAACCGCTACACGGCCAGCAACATGGCTGGCAGCGGGCTGCACGACTACCATCGGTAGTCGATGAGAATGATAGTACGTTACAGCGGGCGGCCATGCAATGCTGAATATTGTATTAAAAAAATCACATATTTCATCAATGCAACGATACGTACTCCAGGAAAATTCGATGCCATGAAAACCATCCCCGCCGGCTGGTATGATCGCCCCGCAATCCATCACCTGGGAGTCGCGTTTGCAACAGGATAGCTGGCAGGGAACACTTTGGCTGGCGCCGGACTTTGCCATCTTGCATGGCGCAGCAGGCGCCACGGACAGCCACGCCCATTATGCGCACCAGCTGATGCTGAGCACGGGGGAGCCTTTCACGGCCGAGCTCGACGGCATCGTCCACACGGCGCGGCACTTGCTGGTCGATAGCCTGCGCCCGCACGCCATCCTGAGCGCGCCGGCGCCCACGCTGACCATCTATGCGGAACCTCAGCGCCTGCGCGGCGCGACCCTGCTGGCCGCGGCCGGCAGCGCAGGCGTGCCCAGCCTGGACAATCTGGCTGCCGCGCTGCAGGCCCAGCCACGCGAAGACTTGCCCGATCCCCGCCTGCGGCGGGCGCTGGACAAGGTCGACGCGCTGCTGTCGGGCAAGGTCAGCGCGGCCACCGTGGCCGAGGCGGCGCATTTGTCGCTGAGCCAGCTGGAACGCCTGTTCAGCGCCCAGCTGGGCCTGCCCGTGCGGCGGCTGGTGCTGTGGCGCCGCTTGCGCCTGGCCATCCGTTTCATCTTGCTCGGCAGCACCTTGACGGACGCGGCCCACGGCGCCGGCTTTGCCGATGCCGCGCATTTTTCGCGCACCATGCGCAGCCTGTTCGGCGTGCGCGCCGACCGCAGCTTGCGCCAGCTCAACGTCAAGCTGCTCGATTGATGACGCGATTGAGCGCCTGCTTCAAGCCGGCCGGCAACTCGGGCGCGCGCACGCCCTCTTCCGCGCGGAACGGTTCCAGCAGTTGCGCCCCATATGCGGGCGGGTAATCGGGACGGCTGCCGATGCCCAGATCCTCACCCCGCATGCGGTAATCCGGGGCATCGAAACGCGTGCCCAGCAGGCGGTCCCAGCAAGTAAAGAACAGGCCGAAATTCACGTCGCCGGCTGTGCCGTATTTCATGTGATGAAAACGGTGCAGGGGCGCCCAGGCAAACACGTGGCGCAGCGGCCCCATGCGCATGTCGACATTCGCGTGCTGCAGCAGCAACTGGATCGCCACGGCAAACGCCAGCACGGCCATGACCTTCTCAGGTATGCCCAGCAGCAGCAAGGGCAGCATGCCGCCCGTCGCTTCCAGCAGCAAATGCAGCGGATGTTTCATCCAGCCATTAAAACCGTACAGGCGCGTCACGCTGTGGTGCACGGCATGCAGTTTCCACAGAAAATAATAGCGGTGGCTCAGGTAATGCACGAGCGTGATGCCGCAGTCGGCGAGAAGGATGGCCAGCAGCAATTGCAGCCAGAACGGCCAGGTGCCGGGCCAGAAGTCTCCCAGCGCCAGGTATCCGGCCAGCAAGGGAAACGCCGCCAGGCCCAGCAGATACAGCGCTTCATTGACGAACGCATGCAGCGTATCGCGCCAGCCATCGCCGTGATCGTGGTTCCACGCGCCGTCATACGGCAGACAGCGTTCGGCAAGAAAGGAAGTGAGCAGGGCCAGCAGCAGCAAGGGCGGCAAGACCCAGAGAGAATAGTGGCACACCGCGACCAGGCAACTGGCGGCGCCGATGAAGCCGGCCCAGAACACGGGGCCGTACAGCGCGGCAAAGAGGGATTTCATGGCAAGACGCTCCTGTGGCAAAAACCACAGCATGGCGTGTCCCCCTGCCGCGCCGCTTGAAGAAACGGCGCAAGCTGTTTTTTACTTTGCTGCCTTGCGCGCAGCGTATTGCTGGTAGCCATTCGCGCGCAGGGCGCAGGCGGGGCAGGTGCCGCAGCCATAGCCCCAGTCGTGCAGCTCGCCACGCTCGCCCAGGTAGCACGTATGCGTACCGCTACGGATCAGGTCGACCAGCGGCTGGCCGCCCAGGTCTTCCGCCAGGTCCCAGCTTTGCGCCTTGTCCAGCCACATCAGCGGCGTTTCCAGCTTCAATCGTGTATTCATGCCCAGATTCAGGGCCACTTGCAGGGCCTTCATCGTGTCGTCGCGGCAATCCGGGTAGCCGGAGAAATCCGTCTCGCACATGCCGCCCACCAGCACCGTCAAGCCGCGGCGGTACGCCACGGTGGCGGCCACGGTCATGAACAGCAAGTTGCGTCCAGGAACAAAGGTGTTTGGCAAGCCGTTTTCCTGCATGACGATCTCGACGTTCTGCGTCATGGCCGTATCGGAAATGGCGGAAATGAGCGACAGGTCGATCATGTGATCCTCGCCCAGGCGGCTGTCCCATTCGGGTGACTGCTGGCGCATCTGTTCCAGTACGCCGGGCCGCACGGTCAGTTCGATCGCATGGCGCTGGCCGTAATCAAAGCCGATGGTTTCCACGCGGCTATAGTGCTTCAAGGCCCAGGCCAGGCAGGTGGTGGAATCTTGCCCACCGCTAAAGAGCACCAGTGCGGAGTCCGTTGCTAGCATAAATTTTCTTTCTATGTTTTTATCTGTTGCAATAGTGCGCGGGGAAACATGATTCCCCATGCAAAAAATACTTATTCGTCCGCCATCAGTTTACCTATTCCGGTAACATGCAGTCAGCATTTACTCATCTGGAGCACCATGTTTTCTGCACGACCCATACGGCATACGGCTGCCGGCAAGGCGATACGACCACGAATTTTGGCACAAGTAGTGACAAAAGTAATGGGGCAACTGACACTGGCGGCCGCCGGCGGTGCCATATTGCTGTTTCCCATCGCCCATGCCGGCGCGCAGGAGGCGACGCAAGAGCGCCCGCAAGACGCCGTTGCCGACAGCTCCGCCGCCACGGAAGCGGCGCCCGCCCCGCTGCAGTACGAGGTCAAGGTCAACGCGCCGGGCGACCTCGATGAGTTGCTTGAAAAAAACCTGGACCTGGAACGCTTCCGCGGCAACCCGCGCATGGACCGCGAGCAATTGCGGCGCCTCGTGCGCGGTACGCCCGAAGAAGCCAAAAACCTCATCGCCACGGCCGGCTACTACACGCCCGTCGTCACGGTGCGCGTCGATACGACGGGCGCCAAACCCGTCGTCATCGTCGACGTCGACCCGGGCCAGCCCGCGACCATCGACAAGGTCGAGCTGGAATTGCGCGGCTTCGATCCCACGCCGCCGCTGGCCGCCAGCGAGCCCTACGATACGGAAGCCCTGAAGCGCAGCTGGTCGCTGAAGACAGGCAGCGTGTTTCGCCAGTCCGACTGGGAATCGGCCAAGCGCGCGCTGCTGCGCGAAGTGGTGCAGACGCGCTATCCGCGCGCCCAGCTGGTCGATACGCAAGCCGTGGTCGACCCGGAAACGCACAAGGTCTCCTTGCTGGTGGTGCTCGACAGCGGCCCCGAACTGCGCTTTGGCGAGCTGCGCATCGAAGGCCTGAAGCGCTACCCGGAAGCCATCATCCGCAACCTCGACAAAATCCGTCCCGGCGAGTACTACAGCGAATCGGCGCTGCAATCGTTGCAGGCGCGCCTGCAGGACACCGGCTACTTTGCCAGCGTGGAAGTGAGCGCCGACATGAGCAGCATCCTCAACGAGCAGATCGAAGCGGGCCAGGAAAGCCAGCAAGCCGAGGCCGCAAGTGCCAGCGCCGGCGCCGTGCCCGAAGCCAAACCCGTCAACCGCGGCCCCGCGCCGCAGCTGCCGCTGGTGGTGCGCGTAACGGAAAACAAGCAGCAGAACGTCAGCGCCGGTCTCGGTTTCAGTACGAATACGGGGAATCGCGCCCAGCTCAACTATGACAACCTGAACGTGTGGGGCACGCGCTTCAAGAGCGCGATCACCATGGAAACGAAGAAACAGGCAGCGCACGCCAATTTCTACTTTCCAACAACCGAGCGCGGCTACAACGACAGCGCGGGCGCCTCGTTCGAGCGCAGCGACATTTCCAACGAAATCACGGCCGTCACGACCATTTCGGCCAAGCGCAACTGGGGCGGCACCAACCTGGAGCGCAGCCTGACGTTCGAATTCCTCAGCGAAGACAAGACCGTCGTCGGCCTGGAACAGACGCGCAGCAAGAGCTTGCCGCTGACCTATGCCATCACCAAGCGCAGCCTCGACAGCCTGCTGTTTCCCACCAAGGGTTATGTCATCAACGCCCAGGTGGGCGGCGCCCTGCTGCCCGTGCTGACGGACGAGCGCTTCGTGCGCGTGGCCGGCAAGGCCGTGTATTACCGTCCACTCGGTGAAAAAGGCGAGCTGATCGTGCGCGGCGAAATGGGCGCGCTCGGTTCGAAGGAAAAACGCGGCGTGCCGGCCGTCTACCTGTTCCGCGCGGGCGGCGACCAGTCGGTGCGCGGCTATGCCTACCAGGAACTGGGCGTCAAGGAAGGCGACGCCACGGTCGGCGGGCGCTACATGCTCACCGGCAGCGCCGAATACCAGTACTGGTTCAAGCCGAAGTGGGCCATTGCCGCCTTCTATGACGCCGGCAACGCGGCCGATACCGTGAAAGCGGCCATGACGCCGAAGTCGGGCTACGGCCTGGGGGGACGCTACAAGAGCCCCGTCGGCCCCATCAATGTCGACGTGGCGTACGGCCACGCCGTCCACGCCTACCGTTTGCACTTCTCTCTGGGATTCACTTTCTGATGTCCGATATGACCACCGAGGCGCCAAACACCGCGCCCCAGCCCCCAGTAAAAAAAACGCGCCGCTGGCCCCGCTATGTGGCGATCGCCGTCGCCAGCCTGGCCGTGCTGCTGGGCGGCGCCTTCTGGTTCCTGGGCCGCGAATCGACCTTGCAGATGCTGGTGCAAAAAGTGGCCAGCGCCAGCGGCGGCGACATCGAAGTATCGGGCGTATCCGGCTCGCTGTACAACCGCATGCACCTGGGCCACGTCAGCTACCGCAGCAAGACGCAGCACATCACGGCCGACAATATCGACATCAACTGGTCGCCGTTCCAGTTCTTCTCGGAAGGCATCGCCATCAGCGAACTGCACGTGGCCAGCCTGTCCGTGGAAAGCACGGCGCCGTCCGAAGAACCGTCGACCATGCCCGCCAGCCTGGCTTCGCCGTTCAAGATCGGCATCGCCGACGCGCGCCTGGACAAGGTGACCCTGGTCAGCGCGGGCGGCAACACGGTGTTTGAAAAGATCCACTTCACCTTGTCAGGCGACAAGACGCAATGGCAGCTGGAAGACGCTTCGGCGCTGACGCCGTTCGGCCAGGCCACGGCCAGCGCGACGATTGCCGCCACGCAGCCATTCAAACTGTCAGGCAAGGCCGGCTTGACGCAGCTCAACCCCGCCGCCGGCGAAAAACCGGCCGCCCTGGCGCTGCAGCTGGGCGGCGACTTGAACGTGCTGAACGTGACAGCCAAGGGCAGCGCGGGCGCGGCCACGGCCGACGCCCAGCTGGCGCTGGCGCCGTTCGACCCTGTCATCATCCTGCGCTCGGCCAATATCCGTGGCCGCAACATCAATCCGGGCAAGTTTGACGCCACCTTGCCGCAGGCGGACCTGAGCCTGGAACTCGACGCCGCCATCGACACGCGTCCCAACGCGCAGACCGTGTCGGGCAAGCTGGCCATCCTCAACCACGCCACGCCGGGCCCCATCGACCAGCAAAAATTGCCGCTGCGCCAGTTCGAGGCGCGCCTGGGCGGCACCCTGACGGCCACCACGCTCGAGTCAGCCATCATCGACTTCGGCAACGCGGGCAAGTTCACGGGCAGCGGCAAGCTCAACCGCGATGCGGCCGACGCGCCCATCGGCAATGCGCAATTGACCCTGCACACGGACAAGATCGACTTGCAGCATATTTACAGCAGCATCAACAGCACGAAAATCGTGGGCGATATCGTGCTCGACAGCGACGGCAAGACGCAGACCCTGCGCGCCAAGCTCGGTGAAGCCAAGCTGCGCCTGGACGTGGAAGCCACCCTCGCCGATTCCTTGGTGCAACTGCGCAAGGCGACCTTGCAAGCAGGCAAAAGCAGCGTGAATGCGACGGGCCAGATCAGCCTGAAGGATGAGCAGCCCTTCAAGGCCGTGGCCAGTACCAGCCGTCTCAATCCCGCCGACTTCGGCGCCTTCCCCGTGGCCGACCTGAACCTCGACGTGCGCGCCAACGGCCACGTGGCCCCCCAGTGGCTGGCGAATGCGGACTTCACCGTGCGCCCCAGCAAGCTGCTCGACCAGCCCCTGTCCGGCAAGGGCAAGCTGACGGCCGATGCGGCCCATTTCAGCGGCATCGACGTGCAGTTGGCGCTGGGCAAGAACAACGTGACGGCCAAGGGCAACTTTGGCGGCGCCGGCGAAAAGCTCAACTGGAACGTCGATGCACGGCAACTTTCCGCCCTGCAGGGTGATTTGCTGGGTACCGTGCTGGCCAGCGGCGTGGTGCAAGGCACCCTGCAGCAGCCGCGCACGAGCTTCGTTGCGGATGCGAAAGGACTGGGATTGACCAGCGGCAAGCGTCCCGCGCCGGACAGCGCCATCCACGCCAGCGGCGACGTGGGCCTGACGGGACCGAAGAAGGAAGCGGAACTGAAAATGACGGGTTCCTTGCAGAAGATCAACCCGGCCGCGTTTGGTGCATCACTGCCCAATGGCAACGTCAATGCGGATTTCAACGGCAACGGCCGCCTGAGCGGCGACTGGCAAGTGGCCCTCAACCTGGCCCTGCGCGAATCGACCTTGCAAAACGCCCCGCTGGCCGGCTACGCCAAACTGTCGGCCAACGCCAAGCGCATCGACAGCGTGGATACGGAACTGCGCCTGGGGCCGAACAGCCTGCTGGCCAAGGGCGCGCTGGGCGGCGCCACCGACAAGCTCACCTGGAAACTCGATGCGCCGCAACTGTCGACCCTGGGCCCGCGCTTTGCCGGCGTGTTGCAGGCGGCCGGCTCCGTCTCGGGCAAGATGGATGCACCGGCAGCGCAACTGACCTTGGATGGCCGTGACCTGACCTTCTTTGGCGACCAGCAACTGAAATCCATCAAAGGCAGCGCCAGCGTGGGCGCTGGCCAGGGCGCGCTCGACCCCATGGTCAGCAGCCTGGACATCATGGGCTACAGCACGCCCACCTTCAAGCTGGCCAGCGCCCGCCTGGCCACGACGGGCACGCGCGGCAGCCATACCGTGAACCTGGCGGCGCGCAACGACGATTTCGATGCCACCGTGCAAATCCGGGGCAGCCAGAGCGGTGCCAGCTGGACAGGCACCATCGACAGCCTGCAAAACAAGGGCCGCTATGCACTGGTGCTGCAAGCGCCCGTGCCCGTCAAAGTGGCGGGCCCTGCCGGCAGCGGCGTGGCAGGCCTGGGCCAGCCTGAACAGATCAGCGTGGGCAATACCGTCATCAAATTGCCCGCAGGCAGCATCACCATGCAAAACCTCGTCAAGAACGGCCCCCGCTGGACCAGTTCCGGCCAGGCGGCCGGCGTGGCGCTGACCTATCTGGCGCAAGTGATTCCCGCGCTGCAAGCCAATGCGCGCAGCGACCTGACCTTGGGCGCGCAATGGTCGCTCGACATGCAAGTGCCGACGGCCAAGCAGAAAGATCCCTCACTGGCCGGCATGCTGCACATCTACCGCGAAAAAGGCGACGTAACGGTGGGCGTGGAACAGCCGCTGGCACTGGGCTTGCGCACCCTCGATGCAAGAGTGGACGTGGCCAACCAGCAATTGCGCCTGGCCGTGAAACTCGATGGCGCGCGCGCGGGCCAGAGCGACATCAATGCCACTGTGCAAATGCTGGGCGGACGCATCAGCAACGACAGCGCCCTCTCGCTGACGGCCACCACCAACGTCGATACACTGGCCTGGCTGGCGCCACTGACGGGCCAGCCAGGCCTGGAACTGGGCGGCGCCCTGAAAATCGCGCTGGCTGGCAGCGGCACCATCGGCGCGCCGCAATTGAATGGCGACATCAACGGCAGCAAGTTGCTGGTGAACTGGGCCGACCAGGGCTTGAAATTGCGCAATGGCGTGCTGCAAGCCAAGCTGGCCGGCGATCAATTGCAATTGCAGCGCCTGAGCTTTGACGGCGGCGATGGCAAGGTGCAGGCAGATGGCTGGGTACGCTTTGCGAATGGCGAAGCGAGCCTGGAACTGAAATTGATGGCCGACCGCCTGCAGGCGCTGTCGCGCCCCGACCGCACCTTGATCCTGTCGGGCAACAGCACCTTGGTGCGCAACGACAAGCGTTTCAGCTTCGAGGGCAAATTCAAGGCCAACCGCGCGCTGATCGAACTGGCGCCGCAGGATACCCCGACGCAAAGCAGCGACGTGGTAGTGCTGGGCAAGGAAGTCAAAGGCAGCAAGGAAGCGCCATCCTTGCCCCTGAATATCGACCTCGAGTTCGACCTGGGCAATGCCTTCCACCTGCGCGGCATGGGCATCGATGCGGACCTGGCTGGCAATGTGCGCGCCAGAGTCATCAACCGCGCCGCGCCACGCGTGACGGGCAGCATCAAGGTTACCAGCGGCCAGTACGCGGCCTACGGACAAAAGCTGTCGATCGAACGGGGCTTGATCGCCTTCACGGGCGCCTACGACAACCCGTCCCTGAACATCCTGGCCGTGCGCAAGCGTCCCGAAGGCGAAGCCTTGTCGGAAACGAATGTGGAAGCGGGCGTGGAAGTGCGCGGCACGGCCCAGGCGCCAACAGCCAAGCTGGTCTCCACGCCGAGCGTGTCGGACAGCGACAAGCTGGCCTGGCTGATCCTCGGCCACGGCGCGGAAACGGCGGCCGGCGATGAAATGGCCCTCCTGACGACGGCGGCAGGCGCCCTCTTCGGCGGCTCCGGCGGCGGCTTGCAGGGCAAGCTGGCCAGTTCGCTGGGCCTCGATGAAGTGGGCCTGTCACAGGCACAAGGGCTGGAAAGCACGGTCGTCACCGTCGGCAAGCGCCTGTCCTCGCGCGCCTACCTGACGTTCGAGCAAGGCACGAGCACGGCGACGAGTCTGGTCAAGCTGCGTTACAAGCTAAACCGCCGCATCACTTTGCAGTTCCAGACGGGCACCAACAATGCGCTGGACGTCCTTTACACCTGGGCGTTCGATTGATTCATTGATTGATTCAACGCAAGCGAAAAACACAAAGGGCGCCTCGGCGCCCTTTTCTTTGCTCTACCGCAAAAGCGATCTTACTCAGCCACGTCGAGGCCCCGCTCGATCATGCCTTCGACATACGCGCGCAGGTATTGTTCCAGCGCGGGGCCGGACAGCACGTTGGCCGTCAGCGCGCCGTGCGGCGAGCCTTTCAGCACGCCGTCGTGGTACACGCGCGCAATCCAGGCCACGTCCGTGCCCTGGGTGTAATCGAGTTCATAGTCGAACGATTCTCCGCTGACTTTGCGTGTGTAGACTTCCTTGACAATTGCCATCTAAAACAGCCTTTCTTGACGAGATTAACTGGGATGCGGGTGCGGCACGGGATCATCCTGCGGCACCGGGTGCACGGGCCCCGGATGGTGCCCGGGCGCTTCTTGCGGCTCCGGCGCCGGCATGGGTTCATCGACGGGCGCCGGGTCGGGCGCGCGGTGGGCATGGATGACTGACATGGCTGGCCTCCCTGCAGACAAAAGAAGACCATACCACGAGATGCCCGCCGCTGCCCTTATTTGCCTGCCGGTTTGATATCGGCGGCCAGCGCCCTGCCATGACAGACCATAGTGCTTGCATGCCAAGTAAATGTCAACATGCAACTTTTACCGTTTGACAAGCATCGCCGCCTGTCCCCATCTGGCTTACAATCGCTGTTTTACCCGTACCCGATTGCATACATGGAAACCACCACCCTCGCCCTGCTGTTACTGGTCCCGCTGCTGGTCTGGCGCATTTATTCGCGCCTGAAGAAACTGGTGGCGCGCCAGAAGTCGCAGCTGTGGCGGCACTGGACCGTGGCGATCGCGTTTCCCGTACTGCTGTTGTTTCTGGCGACGACGACGAAATTCGACACCCTGCCCCTGTCCAGCCTGGGCGCGGCCGCACTGGCCGGCGGCTGGCTGGGCGTGCTGGGCCTGAAGCTGACGCGCTTCGAGCACGTCGGCAAGGATTTCTTCTTTACCCAGCACCGCTACCTGGGCCTGGCCATCACGATGTTGTTCATCGCACGATTGCTGTACCGTGGTATGGAGATCTACCTGAACTCGCGCCAAGACGTGCCCGTGCCGCCGCCACCGTTCGGCCAGAGCCCGCTGACCATGGCTGCCTACGGCCTCGTCATCGGCTACTACGCCGTGTATGCGTGGGGCCTGGTGCGCTGGCGCCAGCGCAACAAGCCCTTGCAAGCCTCAGAGTAAATCAATAGTACTGGCACAGGCCAGTACACGTCGTCACCGACAGCGCCTGGCGTATCGTCGCCAGCGCCGGCGCCAAGGCAGGGTCGAGGTCCTTGTCCGCATCGGCCAGGCTGGTCAGCAGGCGCTCGCGCAAGGGCGGCGCCATCAGATTGGCATTTGCCGTGGCATGCTGCGCCGCCGTTGCCAGCATGACTTTCTTTTGCGCCACATTCCAGAACGGCACCTGCACAAACTGCACCACATTCGCAAACATGGTGCTCGATCCCTTGCTGAAGGCGCGGGCCCGCATGCGCTCGGCACCGCTCACGTCCTGCGCCGGCTGCGTGCTGAACTCGGCTTCCATCAAACCGATCAAGTGCGCATGGCAATGCACGCCGAAGGCAAACAGGGCGGCCATTTCATCGCCATAATTGGCCAGGTTCTGCGTCACCTGCTCCCGGCGCGCCTGCTGCAGCTCCGCGCCGGACAGCAGCAGCGGCCGTTGCAAGCCAAACGTGTAATACGCCTTGCCCAGGTTGGTCGCCCGCTCGCAAACGGCCACGCTCTGGTTCATGTCCTGCAGCGCGGCCACGGGCGCCTGGAACAGGCGCGGGCCATCGGCGACCTGGACAAACAATGCCGCCACGGCAGGGTCGGCCAAATGCGGCAAGCTGCCATCGGCAGTGGACGCGGCCATCATCGCTTCCAGGTGCGTGGCAGCTTGCTGGAAATCGGTATAGCTGTCGGCGCAGGCGACGGGTGCCACGAGGGCGGAGGAAAGGCAGAACAGGTGGCCGAGGCGGCGCAGCGGCGTGGAAATCAAGAAGGACATGGGATCAGGAAAACACTATTGGGAAATTGGCAATTATAGGCAATCTGTATCCACAGTGCATTTAATTGTGTTTTACACCACTTTTATCTAGGCGATGATGGTGACGCGCGGCCAGCGCGCCGCATAGTCCTTGCTGGCCAGGCGCTGCGCATAGCCGTCCAGGCTGATGCGCGCCGGGTTGCGCCGCACCACCATATTGAACAGATCATCGAGGCCATGCGGCGCGACGATGCCGATCTCGCCGTCAGGCTGCAGATAGATGCCAACCGAGGTGGCAAATTCGGGCCAGGAAGCGATGGCGTCGTCGAGCGACAGCAGCGGCGGCACGGCATAGCCAAAAGCATCTTCGAACCACAGGTGCACCCGCGCCTGGTTGCAGACCTCCCACGGCACGCCGGGCAACGCAGTTTCCAGGCGCTGGCGCAGTTCCACCTCGCGCCGGGGTTGCAAATTGTGCGCATCGAAATACGCCACGTCGACGTCGCTCAAGACCGACGGTTGCGCGTAGCCGTGCAAGGCGTCCCACACGAGGTTGCGCACGGCGCCGGCACCGATGCAGCAGTGGGGCAAGCCCAGCTGCGCCACGGCTTGCAAGGCTTGCATGCACCACGGTGTGGCGCGGGCGATGGCGCGCAGGCGCGCGGCCAGCGCTTCCTGCGTGCTCATTCCTATGGCCGGATCTGCGGCGCCACGCCGTCGTGGGCACCACCGATCTCGACATTGCCAAAGTACACGTCCAGGTCCTGTTTCGGATGGAAGTTGCGCAGCTTGACTTGCAAGGTGGTGGGGTTGATTTTCGTAAACGTACCGGGGAAGCACAGGCTGACCAGCTCGTCCGACTTGCCCTTGATCAGGTTCAAGGTAAAGTCTTCGATGCCATTCTTCCATGTATTGCCCGTCGTCAGAATGTACGAGACCCACACGGCATTGACGAAGCCGCTTTCACCCTGCTTGGCCGCCAGGCGGTTCCACGTCTTGTAGAAGGCCTTGTCGCCGCAGTATTTCTTTTCAAAGGCATTGCCATCGCCCAGGTAAGAAGCGCCAGGACCGGCCGCGACGAACGGCGCATATTGATGGCGCACGCGCACGACTTTGCCGGCGGGGAATTTCTGCTGCCACAGGTAGATGACTTTCACGGTCCAGGCCGGCACCCATTCCTCGTCGTACAGCTGGGCCAGTAGGCCTTCACGGATCATGATCTTGCTCTGCGCGGCCGTCAGCGGCGTCACTTTCTTGTCGAACGGCGTGTGCGAGGGGAAATACGCAATTTGCGCATCCGACAAGCCCAGCTGGCGCAAGCGGGCCGTCACGTCCTCGGCATCGAGCTTGGCGACAAACGTGGTTTTATAATCCTTGCGCTTGCCATCCACGTCGACAGTAAATTGCTGCGGCTGGCCGTAATACGTGGGTGAGCCATGGTAGCCGGCCGCGTATTCTGGCAAGGGGAAGAAGATCGTCTCTTCCACATCCCTGGCCGATTCATTGAGGAATTCGTACTCGACCTTGATCAAGTCCGTGCTCACGCTGAGCACTTCCTTTTTCATGGCCACGGCATCCGTCTTGCCGAACAGAATGCCGCCCGCGCTCACGGAACCGATGCCGTCGTTGGCCACGGCCGTGCAGGCCAATGCCAGCGACAGGGCCGCGGCCAGAATGAGCTTGCCCATGGCCATCACGCCACCTTGCCCGATACGGGATCGACGCGGCGCTGCAGCACGAAAATCGGTTGCGCCCATTGGGTATCCTTTTTCTTCTTGCTGGTGATCAAAGTCAGTTCCGACGGATCGTAGACATCCGTGTTGTGCGTCAACGGCGTCGTCATCAGGTATTGCGCTTCCGTGTTTTTCAGGAACTCGCCGACCAATTGAATATTGCGGATATCGAGGTGGGCAAACGGTTCGTCGATGAAGACGAAGCCGCCGGAACCGTCCTCCGATTTCAGCAAGCCGATCAGCAACACCAGCGACTTCATCACTTGCTGGCCGCCCGACGCCTCGCCATCGTTCATGCCGATGACGCCCTTGCCGTCGAACTTGAAGCGCACGTGCAAGCCCGCCTGCGACAGCTGCACGTCGTCGTTTTCCAGGCGCACGGGGTCGGCATGCACTTCGATGCCGGCCAGTTCACCCAGTTCCTTGATGTTCTTGCTGTACGTCTTGATGGTGTAGCGCAAGCGTTCCATGTAGGCGCCGCGGGCATTGCCCGTCGCTTCGATGGCGCGGTTGTTCTGGTAGCGGCGCTCGTCCGTCTCAGACTGGCGGCCATGCAACTGGTCCGACAGGCGGTGATGCTGGTCGATGACGGTAGCGTCGAGTTCCCAGTCGTCGCGCGCCAGGCTGTTTTGCAGGCTGGCCACGCGCAGATCGACCTGGTGCGCATTCTGGTGTTCGGCCACGAGCGCCGCGCGTCGGCCCGGCCTGCGCCAGCTTTTCGGCAAGTGGCGCCACGCATGGCGCAAGGCCAGCAAGACGCGCGCATGCTCGGCGCGCTGTTCGATCTGCTTCTTGTAGCCGAGGCGCGAGCCGGCTTCCGCCTCGGACAGGGCCAGGCGCGCATTTTGCCACACGGTATCGGCACGCGTACGCGCCACGGTGGCGTTCTTGGTGAGGTTTTGCAGTTCGCCCAGGCGGCCGCCCACTTCCAGACGCTCTTCCTTGAGCGGCTTCGAATTGCGCAGCGCTTCGGCAAATTCTTCCTGACGAGCACTGAGTTCCTTGGCCGCGTCGACGCCCGCGATGCGCGCCTTCAAGGCGCCCACTTCGGCCGCCAGCTTCGAGATCGCCAGGGTCAAGGTGTCTTCCTGTCCTTCCAGGCCCGGCAGGGAGCGCAGCAGCGCTTCCAGGCGGCCGCTGCGGCCAGCCTGGCCGAAGCGGTAGCGCGACGCTTCCACGAACAGGGAGCGGCCGCCGCGGCGTTCGCGGTGGTACGCCTCGGGCGTGATCCACTCTTCGTGATTGCCCAGCTTGAAGCCCGCTTCGACGGAATCGACGCGGGAAATGCGCGACAGCTGCTCGATCAGCCAGCTCGGCACGGGCGCGGAAAATTTCACCACGGCCAGCAAGCTTTCGTCCTTGGCGACAGGCGCCGTGACCAGCTCGGGCACGATGAAGTGGCGGTAGCGTTCCTTCTCGGCCAAACGGTAGGCGGCAGCCGCATCCTTGGCTTTATCGAGCAGAACGACCGAGGCGTAACCGCCCAACACGCCCTCGACGGCGCCCTGCCAGCGGCTATCCGTCACCTCGACGATATCGGACAGCATCGCGTGTGCAATCCCCGCGTCGCGCAGCGCGCGGCGCATGCCGCGCACATTGTCCGGCTCCGGCATGGCCGTCTTGCCTTGCAGTGCGGCAATCGTCGCCTGCTCGCCCGCGATGCGGGCCGACAAGGCGTCGCGCTGCTGGCGCTGGCGCAGCAGTTCCGCTTCCTTCTGTTCCAGCTGAGCCGCCACTTCGGCGATATCGCTGCCCGAGTCCGCCGCCAGCTTGTGCAGGCGGTCCTTCTGTTCCAGCAGGCTGTCCAGCGGTTTCAGCTTGCTATTGATCAGGGACAAACGGCTCTGCAAGCCTATCGATTCCTGCTCCAGCAGGGTTTCATTCATCTGCGCGTCGGACAGGGCCTTCGCCTGCGCGGCCAGCGCATTGCGTTTATCGGTCAGTTGCTGGTCCGCCTGCGCCATCGGTTTGCGCGCATCGCGCAATTGACGGCTGGCCTGAGCCGCCTTTTCGCGCGCCTCGTGGTATTGCAAGCTGGGCAGCACTTCTTCCAGCAGGTTGCGACGCTCTTTATGCAGCCCTTCCCACTGGTGGTAATTGGCCACGCGCAGGCGCAAGCCTTCCAGATTGGTTTTCGACGCTTCAAGTTCCGTCTCGAAGCGTTTCAGTTCCACTTCCGTATCGCGCTGGTGGCGCTTGGCTTCATCGTAGGCATCCAGCACTTCCTTGTCGCCGAACACCTGGAACACCAGGTCGAGCAGCTGGCGCGGCGCGTATTCGCACAATTTGTCCGTCTCGCCCTGCTCCAGCGCCAGCACTTTCGACATGGCGGGCGACAGGCCCGCATTGGCCAGGCGCTTGCGGTAGTTTTCCACACCGAGCCAGTCGTTGGCATCCGTGATGTCCTCGATCTGCACATTGCCTGGACGCATCAGATACTGGCGCTTCCAGTCGCCACCATTCTTCTGGATCTGGCAAAACAGGGTCACTTCATCGTCGCTGAAGAAGCCGGAACTGCGGAACGGGCGATTCGACAGCTGCTTGCCCACGTTCTTGTTGTCGACCACGGCGCGCAGCCAGGCCGTCTGCTGACCCGAATGGCGCGCATAGTGTTTATACGTGCGGCCCATCGAGCAGTCGAGGCCGAACAGGGTGCGCAAGGCGTCGAGCAAGGTGGTCTTGCCGGAGCCGTTCTGCCCCGCGATGGTGATGATCTTCGCGTCGAGCGGGATGTTCTTGATGCGCTGCCAATAATCCCAGTGCACCAGTTCAAGTGATTTGATATGAAACATGGGCGCTTTCAGTGAGGAAGGTCGGACGACGTCGTGTCATCGGCATCGCCGGCGTCGGGCAGGTCGCCGATGTCGGCGGACAAATCAGCCGACAAGTCAGCATCGAGGTCGACGGCCACCAGGCGCGCCGGCGCCCGCTTGAACACGTCGGCCAGGGCGCCGTTGATGATGCGTTCCTTGAGCACGTCGGTATCCATCATCAGGTCCAGCAGCGGACCTTCCAGGATGAAATCGCCACGCCGCTCGATGAAGCCCAGCTTGGCCAGGGTGCCCAGATTCATGTCCATGCGCGTCTTTTTGCCCAGCTTGTCGCCGAAGTCCGACAGCAGTGCCTTGTAGGAAATGCCGATCGACGCGTCTTCCGCGCGCGGCAGCGGTTTTTCCGTGCCGAACATGTCGTTCTGGTCATCGTCCGCGTGCTGGTGCGTTTCCTGGCGTTCACGCTTGGGCAGGATGATCTGCGCCCACAGCACCACCAGCAAGGCCACGCCATCGCGCGCCAAACCGAAATTATTGTTTTGCCACACGTCGCGCGCGCCGAAAATCTTCGGTTCGATGGTGCGCGTCAGTGCCAGGGTGACATGGTCGGCATACACGTTGTCGAGCAGCTTCAAGCCGCAGGCCAGCAATCGCGCATCGATTTCGGCGCGGAACAGCTCGTCGGACAGCACGCGCTTGACGAGCTTGTCGTCGCGGCGCAGGGTTTGATGCGTGAGCAGGCGCGCAATCAGGATTTGGGAATCGTCATTCATCGGCGGTGCCGCTATCTAAATCAAGTGAAACATTCAGTGAAAGCGAGGCGATCGACATGGCCGCCACATGGGGGTCGGTCAGCTGGACCATCTCGTCGGTCGGTGTAAAGGTAATCGGCAAACGGGCCAGTTCGGCCGTCGAGCCTTGCAAGCTCGCTTCGGAAACATCGCCGAGCAGCGGCAGCATGGAGGCGCGGTACGAGGCCACGGCAAAGCTGGCCGGCAGCAGCGAGTCCTGCACGGGCACCGATTTCGGCCCCTCTTCGCCGATGCTGGGGAAATTGCCCAGGCTGGCGAAGTTTGACAGGCGGTCCAACAGGTCATCGAGTTCAAGCTGCATGGCGGGTCCGTCGCTGATGGTGGTGGGCGCATCCTCGCCGCTAGGCAGGCCCGTGTTGATGACGCCTGCCGCCCGCTCGGACAGCAGTTCCGTTTCGGCCACATCGATCATTTCGGCCGGCGTGGAGAACAGCGGTACGACGGGCTGGTCGATGGCGCCTTCGGCCAGGCTGGCCAGGTCGTCGTGCAGCAAGAGCCAGCGCTTGATGTCGGTAGTCGACAGGCCCGACTGGCCCAGGTGCACGCGCTGGCGCTCGATCTGGTTCAGGGCGCGCGAAAACATGCCTTGCATGTTCAGCAATTTACTTTGCGCGCGGCCAATCGCCTGCGCCGCCTTGTGCGTGGCGCTGTCAGCGTTTTCATCGGACGTGATCGCCACGAGAATCTCGGAACCCTTCTCGACCCAGTCGCAGGCCATGTTCCACTTCGCTTGCGCCGTGCGCAGCCGGAATTCGGAACCGGAAGCGATGGCGTCGGAGAATTCTTCCGTCAAGTCCACCAGGCGCCCCAGCAAATGCTGAAGTTGCTCGACCGATACGCCGCCGACGGCTTGCGCACCAGCCACCTGCGACAGCAGAAAGCCCATTTCCGCTTCATCTTCCGTCTGCCCCAGGCCCAGCAAGCTGTCGATGGCGGACAGCACATTGCGCGCCATCGGGGTCACGCGGTACACGCCCTGCTGCGCATCCCAGGCCAGCAACTGGTTCGAGCGCAGGCGCAGCAAGACCGTTTCCAGGCTTTCCGGCAACAGATACGCCAGTTTCGTGTTGATATCGGCGCGCGTATAGGCGGACGTGGCCGCATCGGACGCCAGCTCGCGCAACACCAGCAGGCGCACCAGCACGCCATCGAAACCGCCGTGGAACAGGGCTGTAAACACTTGCAGCAGGGGCTGCGCCCGCTTCAAGTGAAATACCTGCTCGATCTCGTCGGCCGAAATATTGGGCTGGAAATGCGCCTGCAAGGAATCGTGATGCTCTTGCTCTGTCTGATTTGCATCCGTAGCCACGGCTGCACTTGCCATTATATCAATCATTCTTTTCCGGATGAGTGTTCAGCGGGCGGCGCTGCGGGCTAACGCGGCGCTGCGGGGCGGGGGCGTCAGTATATCAGTTCTGACATGCAATTTAGCGCATGGGAGGGGGAGGTGCGGACACGGCGCAACGCTGGCGCCTGCTTATTAAGACTCCTGATGACGAAAACCCATGAAAGGCTGGGGTCAGACCCGGCGGGTCTGACCCTACAACAACAGCGAGCACTTACTTCTTGACGATCTTTTGCAAGGTTTGCTCGACGTAATCGCCGTCTTCATCGGCGAACGTCACCTTCACGGGATACCATTCCAGCGACGGCGCCAGCCACAGGTCCACTTGCTGGCCCTTCTTGTCCGGCGGCGGCGCCTTGACCAGGTGCACGGCCTCCACCAAACCCTGGCCGGTGGCGACGGTCTCCTGCTTGACGACCTTGAAGGTCCACGGTTCGGCGTCATGGCGGCCGGCAACGAAGAAGCTCCATTCCGAGCCAGGCGTAAATTTCTCGGGGATGGCGCGCGCCACGCTGACCAGTTGCCAGACGGTGCTGTTACGGTCCTGCTCGCCGCCTTTCAGCGGATAGCTGTCATCGCCTTCGCTGAAGACGATGGTCTTGCTGTCGCGCTTGAAGGTGGTCGTGGCCGCTTCCTTGCGGAAGCGCTTTTCCACGAACTGGACCGGCGCCAGGCCGTAATCGTCGACCGTGCCTTCGCTGCGCTGTTCCAGTATTTTGCCGAACAGGGCGGCCTTGGTTTCGGCCAGCAGCGAGTACTTGCCATCGCCGGCGCGCCAGTTGCTGACGGATTCGCCCGACAGCGCAATGCCGCGCTGCTTCGCCTTGATCGAATACACGAGGTCGGCCGAGGGCGCCAGCTTGTACGGACGCTTGATGACGGGGTGATCGACGGGCTCGTCCGCCGCCATGGCGGGGGACAAGGTGGCAGCCAGCAGGCTGGCGATCAGCAATTGTTTTAAAGTTTTCAAAGTAGTCATTTATTTTCCTGTAGCGTCATTGACGCGAATTTGGGTCACGGTTTGCGTGGTCAGCGCCCCGTTCGCTTCGGTATTGCGTATTTGTACCGGATACCATTGCATGGATGGCGCCAGCCAGATATCGAGCTGCGACGAATACGTGCCGGGCTTCGGCGGGCGGCGCAGATGCCACGTCACCAGGCGGCCCATCCTGGTTTCCAGTTCTTCCTCGCCCACCAGGTGGAAGCGGAACACGGTCGCTTCCTTTTCCTCGCCGACGAGTATGTCGATATTGCCCACCAGCTGGTTGACGTCGGCGCGGCCGATGGCGGCCAGCTGGAACGGCACGGTGGCCTTGTCTTGCGCCCCCTCTTGCCATGGCACCGTGGCCGTCGTGGCCGAAAAGGTGATGGCCTTGGCGTCGCGGTTGAAATGCGTGGCCGTTTGCGCGCGGCCCTTGCGTTTCTCCGTGGCCGTGACGGGCACGATGCCGCTGCCATCGATCACGCCTTCGCTGGTCAGCACCAGCAGGTTGATGCGCGTGATCAGCATGCTCAAACCCACTTCCAGCTTCAGCTGATACGTGTCGCCCCGGTTGTCCCACGCCATCGCGGCCACGCCCTGCCATTTGGTGCCATCCGCATCGCGCCGGTCCACATGCAGGTCGAACTGGGCCGAGGCAGGCGCATTCGTCTTGTAGCGGCGTGCCTGCTCGACGGGCGGCGGCGGCGGCGCGCTGGCCGGCACGGGTGCGGCGGCCACGGCGGGCGCCGGCGCCGTGATGGCCGGGGCAGCCACGGCGGCCGCCTCGGTCGAGGCCGGGCCTTCCGGCACGTCGCTGGCGGGCGCCGTCAACTGGGGCGTTTCGCTCGACGCCAGCTCCGTCGGGGGCGGCGGTGGCGGCGGCCTGGGCTTGGGCACTGGCCGCAGTTCAGGCGGCGGTGGCTGCACCACCGGCAGCGGTTTGGGCGGCTCGGCGATCAAGGCCATGCTGACCACCTGCGCATGATTCTGTCCCAGCGGCACCATGCTGGCACGCGAAGTGAGCCATTCCAACGCCACGTAATGCAGTACGCCGATGACCGCGACAAAGACGACGGTGCGGCGGCGCGGTGGCGAAAAGAAGGAGTCAGGCATCATAGGCCGTAGTGTAACGCTTCCGCCCCGCTTCCCGCTTCTTGCCCGTGCTCAACTCTTAATGTTTTATGTAAGAAAATGTTGGCGGCATTGCGTCAGTTGCAAGCCGATATCTGCTACGCTAAGGCTATCCACCTACCAGGAGATTTCGCATGGCAAACCCGCAAATGCCCCAAATGCCGGGCGCAGCAGTTGTGACCGATACGCTCGACTTCGTCAAAAACCTGTGGGGCAGCATGAGCGTGCCCGGCATGGGCATGCCTGGCATAACGGCGCCCACCATGTCGGTGGAAGAGCTGGACAAAAAGATCAACGACCTGAAAGCCGTCGAAGCGTGGCTGAACCTCAACACCAGCATGCTGCGCGGCAGTATCCAGGCGCTGGAAGTGCAGCGCGGCACCATCGCCACATTGAAATCGATGGGCGCGTCACTGGCGGCGGCCATCACGCAACCGGGCGCCAGCGAGAAAACCGTGTTTGAATCCGTGCCCTACGCTTCCGCGTTTTTCCAGCAAGCCACACCTGCGGCACCTGAACCGAAACCGGCACCTGCACCAGCGCCTGCGCCCGTACCGGAACCAGCAGCGGCTGCGCCCGGCGATGCCGGCAGCCAGGCGGCAGCCCAGCTCGCCAATCCAAGTGCCTGGTGGAATTTGTTACAAGATCAGTTCAAGCAAGCCGTCTCGACGGCGATGTCACCCGACGCCACCAGCGCGGCAGCGGCCAGCTTTGGCAGCGTGAGCAAAGCCAAGCCAGCGGCCAGCAAGCCGGCCAAACCTGCCGAGGCAGGCACGGCAGCCAAGGCCAAGGCCCCGCTGCGCAAGGCGCCCGCGAAACGCGCAGCGCCCAAGGCTAAAGCGTCAGGCAAAGCCTGATGCTGCAAGCCGGCAATATGATCAGGCGATACGATGAATGCGGATCGCCTCGATCATGTTGTCGGCCTGGCGTTTTACGTCACCGATCGTGATCAGGCCTTCGTCGGCCAGCGCCTTGGCGTGCTCGTACGAAGACTGGAATGTTTCCAGCGTGTCTCCCTTGGCGGCGACCGGGCGTACCCAGGCAATACTGCCGACTTTCATTTTTTTGTACACTTCATTGACCACATCACGCATAGTTTCTTCCTTATTGTTGTAAAGCAACTCAAGCACGGGCGAACCCACGCTGGCCCCTAGTTTATCATCCGGCACGCTCACGCACGGCTTTTCCCCCTTTTTCCGGCGCCAAAGGCGCATTTTCCGGCGCCACGACGGCGTCTTCCGGCCCGGGCGGCGGTGTCAGCTGCACCAGTTGCTCCATCAATTGCGCGAAGCGCTGCTGCCCTGGTGCAATTTTGTCTACATATAACAACACTTCCATGGCCTCGGCCGCCAAGTCGGCCTGAAACCCGCGCTGCTGCAGGAAAGAGACGATGATTTGCGCGGAATTGAACAGGATACGCAGGTTGTTCGGCAGCTTTTCGCGCGCCGCGCGCATCCAGGCCACCGCCTCGTTGAGCTTATCCGTCTTCCACAGCAGCACGCCCTTGTTCATCAAGTCCGACGCTTCCTTGCGCGAGGCGATGATCAGGCTCGTGCCTTCGTCGCCCATCTTCGCCTTGTCGAAAATCTTTTGCACTTCGTCCTGCACCACCTGGTTGTCGTGGTTGTTCTTCACCACGTAGCACAGCAGGCCGGCCGGCGCATCCTTGACACCGACGGCGAACAGCAAGGTGGCCAGCTCCATGCAGATGGCCTTCTCAGGCCGCGCCGGGTCTTCAAGCAGCATGGCTTCGAGCTCGTCGCCGCACTTGCGCGCACGCCGGTAATCGCCCGTTTCGTGGTGCACCATGCCTTCCGTGATCTTCGCGCGCAGCCCGATCTGCTCGGGCGAGAACTCGCGCTGCGCCAGCAGCAGCCACTGCAGCGCCTCCTTGGCATCCTTCTTCAGGCCGCACACGCGCGCCAGTCCCAGGTAGGCGTCCGGCGTCTTCATGACGGAAAACTCACCGATGGAAATACACTTGCGAAAGGCCTTTTCCGCCATGCTGACATTGCCCACTTTCAGGGCCGCGAGCCCCAAGTTGCGCTGGCGCGGCACGGAATTGGGCGACAGGCGCGCCGCCTTTTCCAGCACGCCGCACGCTTCCTCGTGCTGGCCCATCAGCTGGTAGGCGACGGCCATCTGGTCGTAGGCGTCGATGTAATACTTGTTTTCGACGATCACGCCCTGGAAGATCTGCCGCGCCGCCTCGTGCTCGCCGTTGTTCATGCGGATCTTGCCCAGGCCCGCCTTGGCCCAGCTGTAATCGCGGTCGGCCAGCACTTTTTCATACACGGCGCGGGCCTTTTCCGGCTCGCCGCTTTTCAGCAGCAAACTGGCCTTCATGCGCAGCAATTCCAGCTCGTGCAGCTTGTTGAGCTCGATCTGCGCGTCGCACAATTTCGCCGCGCGCAGATAATCCTTTTCCATGCAGGCCTGGTCGATTTCGCGGAATACCTGCTTCTTGTGCCACACGCGGTTCAAGCGCGTCAGCAGCACGCCTTCCGTGATCGGCTTGATCAGGTAGGCGTCGGGCTGGTGCTCGGCCGCGCCCATCACGGATTCCACGCTTTTCTCGGCCGACACCATCAGCCACACGCTCGATGGCGCCGTCAGGTTGCGCACGCGCGTCTCTTCCAGCACTTGCTGGCCGTTCTTGCCTTCGCCCAGGTTGTAATCGCACAGCACCACGTCGTAGCGTGTCTTGGCCAGCAGCTTCATGGCTTCGCCGCCGCTGGCCGCCTGGTCGATATGGCGCGCGCCCAGGTTGCGCAAGGATTCGCGCAACAGGATGCGGATGCCGATGAAATCGTCGACCAGCAGATAATGCTTGTCGGCCCAGTCGGTGCTGCCCGCTTCGGCGGCGGTGGCGTGGCTGTCTGTCGTCATGGGTTCCTCGTTCAGGGCAGGCGCAGGATGAAGCAGCCGCCGCCCAGGGCGCCGCCATTTTCCAGCGCGATGCTGCCGCTGCTGCCCCGGTGCTTGTGCATCTTTGCCACTTCGCTGGAAAAATACAGGCCCAGTCCCGTGCTGTTGGTGGAAAAATTCACGCCCGCCGCCATGCCATCCATGGCTGCGCTGCCCGCGTCGAGCAAGGCCTGCGTATAGCCGTCGCCATTGTCTTCCACGCGCAGCTCGAGCATGCCGTCGTGCTCCCGCACGGACAGGCGGATCGTGTCTTTCGTGTAGCGGATGGCGTTGTTGATGGCATGCGCGAGCACGCCGATGACCAGGTCTTCATCGAGGGTCCAGATCAGCTCGGGCGCACAAGCCGTCTCCAGCTGGATGCCTTTCGAGGCCAGCAATATCTTTTCCTGGTCCACCACCTGGTCGACCACCTGGCTCACCAGTTGCGGCTGCACGTCGAAAGGGTAGCCGGGCTTGCCCACTTCCTTGTACAGGGCCAGCAGCTGGATCAGGTTATCGTTGAGGCGCTTGGTCTGGTACAGCATCTGCGCCATCTGCAGGTAGGCGGGGTCGGCCTGGGGGGCTGTTTTCGCCTGCTCGGCCGCCAGCAGCGATTCCAGCGTGCCGCTGACCACGCTGATCGAATTTTTCATGTCGTGCACGGTCGACGCCAGGAACAGGAAAAGCTCGGGCGAGCTGTGTTGATCTTCCACCGGATATCTCCTTGGGGCCGCAGCTTGATTATTGCCAAGGATAAATTATACCGCCAGCCTGCGGGCGCCTGCCAGCCACGCGCAAAGTCCGTGACCTGACGCAACAATGCCGCCCCCGCTTGTGCCGGGGCGGCATCAGATTGTCAGGCCAGCAAGATTAGCGGCGCGCGCCCGCCAGGCGTTTGACCACGACGATCATGCGGTCGATTTCCTCATACGTGTTGTAGAAGGCGAACGATGGCCGCACGGTCGCTTCCACGCCGAAGCGGCGCAGGATCGGCTGGGCGCAGTGGTGGCCCGAGCGCACGGCGATGCCCTCGTCGTTCAGGGCGCGCCCCACTTCCGCCGGCTCGTAGCCGGCCAGCACGAACGAGGCCACGCTGGCCTTGTCCAGCGCCGTGCCGATCAGGCGCACGCCGGGAATGGCCTGCAAATGATGCGTCGCGTATTCCAGCAGCGCGTGCTCGTAGGCAGCGATGTTTTCCAGGCCGATGCGCTGCACGTAATCGATGGCCGCGCCCAGGCCCACGGCATCGGCGATATTGCCCGTGCCCGCCTCGAAACGGTTCGGCACGCCCTGGTACACGGTGCGCTCGAACGTGACGTCGGCGATCATGTTGCCGCCGCCCTGCCATGGCGGCAATTGCTCGAGCAAGTCCGCCTTGCCATACACGGCGCCGATGCCCGTCGGGCCGAACACTTTATGGCCCGAGAAGACATAAAAATCGGCGCCCAGCGCCTGCACGTCCACGCGCAGGTGCGACACGGCTTGCGCCCCATCGACCAGCACGCGCACCCCGGCCGCATGCGCCAGCGCGATGATCTGCGCCACGGGCGTGACCGTCCCCAGCGCATTCGACACCTGCGTCACGGACACCAGTTTCGTGCGCCCATTGAGCAGCTTGCGGAATTCGTCGAGCAGTATCTGGCCGCTGTCATCGACGGGAATCACGCGCAAGGTTGCGCCCTTTTCCGCCGCCAGTTGCTGCCATGGCACGATGTTGGCGTGGTGTTCCAGCTGCGAGACGATGATCTCGTCGCCGCTGCCGATGTACTTGCGCCCAAACGTATTGGCGACCAGGTTGATGCCCTCGGTGGCGCCACGCACGAAAATAATTTCATTGGCCGAGGCGGCGCCAAGGAAATTGGCCACCTTGGCGCGTGCCGCTTCATACGCGTCGCTGGCGCGCGCCGCCAATGCGTGTGCCGCGCGGTGAATGTTCGAGTTCTCGTGCGCATAAAAATACGACACGCGGTCGATCACCGACTGCGGCTTGTGCGTGGTGGCCGCATTGTCGAACCAGGCCAGCGGCTTGCCGTTGACCCGTTCGGCCAGCACGGGAAAATCGCGCCGCACGGCGTGCACGTCGAACGGCGCCGGCGTCTGGTGTTGACCAGGCTTCGTCGCCGGGGGCAGCTCGGTCTGGAAATAGAATGCGGGCTGACCGGCGGCTGGCGCCACGGGCAGCTGGCGCGCGGGCACCTGCGGCGGCGTGGAAAACAGTCCCCGCAGATCATCGGGTGCCGCCTGCCCCAGCCCCTGCTGCGCCAGGCCGTCGAGCTTGCCGTTCGACGCGGGATAGCCATGCGCGCCGCCGACAAAGTAATACGGCGACGGCGCACCGAGGCTTGACGCCCGCGGCGTGGGAATCGATGCCGGCGCCGGCGCAAGCGGCGACTCCAGAGGCGGCGTCACGGGCGGCACTTGCGCCGTCGCCACGCCGGGGGCGATGGCAGCAAACGAAGGGCCGGGCTGCGGCGGCGGACGGTTCGCATAGCGAGGCGCCGCATCGAGCACGCTGCCGGAACCACCGAGGCTGGGCGACTTGTCCAACGCGGGGGCCACCCCCGGCAGGCGCGCAAAGAATTCACCGGCCAGGCGGTTCAGGGTCGCTTCGTCAGGTAAGAACGGGACGGCAGGCAAGCCCGCCGCGCCATCACTTGTAGGTGTCTGGGTAGTCATGGTATTTACCGATCTCCACGTCTTCCAGTACGGCCAGCGCATCGTCGGTCAGCACGGCCAGCGAGCAATACAGCGAAATCAGATAGGACGAAATCGCGTGGCGGTTGATGCCCATGAAACGCACGGACAGGCCCGGACTTTGCTCGCCCGCCAGGCCAGGCTGGAACAGGCCGATCACGCCCTGGCGCTGTTCGCCCGCGCGCAGCAAAATGATCTTCGTCTTGCCGTCTTCGATCGGCAGTTTGTCGGACGGCACCAGCGGCACGCCGCGCCACGTGAGGAACTGGGAACCGAACAGGCTGACGGTCGGTGGCGGCACGCCGCGGCGCGTGCATTCGCGGCCAAAGGCGGCAATGGCCAGCGGATGCGCGAGGAAGAAGCCCGGCTCCTTCCACACTTTCGTCAGCAGTTCGTCAAGGTCGTCCGGCGTGGGCGCGCCCGTCAGGGTAAAGATGCGCTGGTCGTCATGCACGCTGGCCAGCAGGCCGTAGTCGGGATTGTTGATCAATTCACTTTCCTGGCGCTCCTTGATCGTCTCGATGGTCAGGCGCAGCTGCTCCTTGATCTGGTCGTGCGGGCTGCTGTACAAGTCCGACACGCGTGTGTGCACGTCGAGCACCGTGCTGACGGCATTGAGAAAATACTCGCGCGGCTGGTCATCGTAGTCGACGAAAGTCTGCGGCAGTTCCGACTCGTCGCGCTGCGAGCAGGCCACGCGCACGTCCTTCGGATTTTTTACGCGATTGAGGCGGTAGATACCCGCTTCCACGGGCAGCCATTGCAGCAGGTGCACGAGCCAGCGCGGCGTGATCGTGGATAACTGGGGGACGCTCTTGCTTGCATTGGCCAGCTGGCGCGCGGCGTTATCGCCCAGCGCGAACTGGTTCTCTGTTGCTTCTGCCATGACTACTCCTGATGAGAAAAGTGAATATGCTTATCTGAAAAACGAATAAAGTATCGGACGCCCCTCTCATTTACTCAACATGCTATCGCCATCATCGTGGCGCTTAATCCACCCGCTTTAATCCACCAGCTCCGGCTCGCAGCGCGCCATCAATCCCGCCAGGCCGACGCCCAGCGCGATGGCCAGTTTTTCCACCGTCAGCAGCGACGGCGTGGCGGCGCCCCGTTCAATTTCGCCGATGAACGAGCGGTTCAAGTCGGCCGCTTCGGCCAGCCGCTCCTGCGACCAGCCATGCCCTTCGCGCAACTGGCGCACGGCCAGTCCAAACTGTTTGATCAACATGCTGTCCTCATGGGTGGTGGGCAAAAGCGGGGTGGGATGGCGCCGGCAATTCGGGCGCTTCCTGCTGGTTGTGCGCTTGCGTGACATGGCTGCCGGGCGCCACGCTGCGGGTCAGCCAGACATTGCCGCCGATGACGGAACCCTGGCCGATGGTCACCCGTCCGAGGATCGTCGCGCCCGCGTAGATGACCACGTCGTCCTGCACGATGGGATGGCGCGCCAGTCCCTTTTTCAGCACGCCGTCGGCGCCGGCGGGAAAGCGCTTGGCGCCCAGGGTGACGGCTTGATAAATGCGCACCCGTTCGCCGAGGATGGCCGTCTCGCCGATCACCACGCCCGTGCCATGGTCGATGAAAAAGCTGCTGCCGATGATGGCGCCAGGGTGGATGTCGATGCCCGTCTGCGAATGGGCCACTTCGGCGATGATGCGCGCCACCAGCGGCGCACCGAGCGCATACAAGGTGTGCGCCAGGCGGTAATGGATGATGGCCAGGATGCCCGGATAGCACAGCAGCACTTCATCGACGCTGTGCGCGGCCGGGTCGCCATGGAAGGCGGCCGCCACGTCCGTGTCGAGCTGGGCGCGGATGCGCGGCAGCGCGCGGGCAAAGCGCTGCACGATGGCCAGCGCCTGCTGTTCGATGGACACCGTCTGCTGCAAGCCATGCTGGCGCGCGTGGTAACTGAGTTCGCGCCGCACCTGTTCGTGCAGGCCCGTCAGGGTCGTGTCGAGCGTGTGGCCGACAAAAAAATCCTCGCTCTCCTGCTGCAGGTCGAGGGGGCCCAGGCGCATGGGGAACAGGGCCGCGCACAGGGCTTTGATGATGTCGTGCAAATGCTGGCGCGACGGGAATTCGCGCGCACCGCACTCCTGGTTGCTGGCCAAACCTTCGCGCCACTGCTCGCGCACGGCGCGCAATTCATCGACGATCTGGTGCAGTTCCCATTGCGGCTGCGCGGCAAGGGAGGCAGGGGGAAGGGCTCGCTGGTTCATGGTGGGTCCGGGAAGAGATTTAATCTTGCAGCCAGGGCAGCGCATGCCAGCGCCAGCCACCGCTGTGGCCACGCTGCTGCTGCTCGTCGAGGTCGCCCTCGAAGCCTTGCGCGATATTGAAGACGTGCGTGAAACCGGCCTTGGCGGCCGCTTCGGCAGCCGCGGCCGAGCGCTTTCCGCTGCGGCACAGCAGCACCACGACGGCATCCTTGCCGCCCGCCTTTGCTTCCAGTTCGCGCGTAAAGCGGGGATTGCGGTTCATGGACGTACCGGTCGCCCACGCCACGTGCAGCGAGGCGGGCACGTAGCCGACAAAAGTGCGTTCTTCATTCGTGCGCACGTCGACCAGCACGGCCTTGCCGGCCTGCACCAGCTGCCACGCATCCTGCGCGCTGACAATGCCCGCATACGGCAAGCCCTGCGCCTGCGCCTGGGTGCGCGCGAGATTGAGCACTTCGTCAAACGCCGCCTCGCCATGCGCGGCGCGGGGATCGAAAATCAGTTCTGCAGCAGCCATCTTTCCACCTCTTTATTCCGTCGTCAAAAACCAGCACGAGTCCACTGTAGCGAACTTATGTTGTTCGGAAAACAAATTAAAAAGAGTTTGGAAAGCTGAAAAACGTATATGGGAGATTTATGCAGCGCGGCGGCGTTCGCGCAGCAGGAAGCGCGCAGGATCAAGCGCAGCGGCCAATTGACTCTCCAGCGGCAACGGCTCCCCCTCCAGCTGGCAGGCCAGCAGCTCGGCCGCCAGCGGCGCCCAGATCAGGCCGCGCGAGGCGTAACCGAGCAAGCCAAACAGGCCGGGCCAGCGCGGCACGTCGCGCAGGCGCTCGCAGCGGCCTGGCACGCCGGGGTCGGGCAAGGCGCCCGCCAGCGGCAGGCGGTCCGGCGCCATGCAGCGAAAGCCCGTGCGCCCGGCCAGCGGCGCGGCGAACGGGGTCACGCCAAGAATGTCGGCGATCTTCGCGATATTGTCTTCCTGGCTCGATGGGCGCAGTTCAGTGTCTGCGTCCGCATCGTAGCTGGCGCCCACGCACACCACGCCCTGGTGCGCCGGCGTCATGTAGGCCTCGCGGCACACGACGAACGGCAAGGACGGCAAGCTGCCTTCGGCCAGGTGCGTGACCTGGCCGCGCACGGCGTCGAGCGGCAGGCCGGCCGCCTGTTCGAAATCGATGGCCCCCGTGCCCGCCGCCAGGATGACGTTGGGCGCGGCCGCAATCAGGGCGCCGTCCGCATCGCGCACCAGCCATTCCTGGTCGCCACGTTCCAGGCGCAGGGCGCTGCTGGAAAAGCGCCGCGTCAGCAAGGCGCCGCAGGCGTCCAGCATGGCCGCGCAGACGGAGGACGGGCGCGCCCAACCGCCCTGCTCGAACCACCAGGCGCCATCGGGCGCCGGCGCGCCCAGCATGGCCGTCGCTTCGGGCGCTTCCAGCCAGCGGGCGAATTCGCGCGGATACAAGCCGCTGGCGGCGATCTGCCGCTGCACCTGCGCATGCGTGCCGTCGCGCGCCAGGTGCAGCACGCCGCTTTGCGCACCCTCGATGGCCGCGCCGATGCCGCCCAGGTCTTTCCAGCGGCGCAGCGAGTACAGATAGGCGGCGCGCGTCAGGCGCGTGGCGATGTTGTCGTCCTTCGACAGCAACGGCATGAAGATGCCCGCCAGGTTGCCCGACGCTTCGCTGGCCGGCTGCGCGTGGCGCTCGATCAAGGTCACCTTCCAGCCGCGCGCGGCCAGCCGTTCGCAGGCGGCCGCACCGGCCACGCCCGCGCCGATGACGATGGCGCGGCGCTCGGGCGCCACGGCAGCCACGTGCTCGCCGCGCCGCACATAAAACATGGCACGCAGGCGGCTCTCGTCGAAGACAAAACCGTTCTTTTGCAGCGCCGTGCGCTGCGCCTCGTCCAGGTGCACGGCCTGCAGGCGGGCGCCGTCCATCATCAGGCGCGCCAGCACCGGCGTGGCGGCCGGCACCCAGGCCAGATGCACTTCATCGACACGCGCCGACAATTGCGCCAGGCAGGCATCGGGCTCGCCAATCAGCACGTCGAGCGTGACGAGGCCATCGTGCGAGACCATGCGGTGCAGGCCCGGCACGCAAGGCGGCCACTGTGCCCGCCACTGCTCGGGCAAGTGGCGGGCATCGACGGGACGCGGCGCCAGCGCGATGTAGTGCAGGCGGCGGCCGCCATGCGCCGTGCAGGCGGCGCGCAAACGGGCGCCGTCAAAATCCGTGTCGAGCAGGACCAGCACGCGGCGCATCAATGCCCCGCGCGGCAAAAGCAGGCGGGCGCATGGTCGTTGACCATGCCGATGCCCTGCATGTAGGCGTAGATGATGGTCGAGCCGACGAACTTGAAACCCCGCTTGAGCAGGTCTTTCGACAACTGGTCCGACAAGGCCGTCTTGGCGGGAAACTCGCCCGGCTGCCAGCTGTTGACGATGGGCTGGCCATCGACATACGCCCACAGGAAGCTGTCCAGGGTCTGCCCTTCCGCGCGCAGGCGCAAATAGGCTTGCGCATTCGTGATGGCGGCCGCCACCTTCAGGCGGTTGCGCACGATGCCGGGGTCCGCCAGCAGCTGCGCCACCTTGTCCGGGCCGTACGCGGCGATCTTCTGCGCGTCCCAGTTGTCGAAAGCGGCGCGGTAGGTGTCGCGCTTGTTGAGGATGGTTTCCCAGCTCAGGCCAGCCTGCGCGCCTTCCAGGTTCAGCATCTCGAACAGCCGGCGCTCGTCGTGGCAGGGCACGCCCCACTCCGTATCGTGGTAATCGAGATAGCGGGGATTGGCCGGATTGGCCCAGGAGCAGCGGGTGATGGTCATGGTCGTGTTCTTCATGTGCAGGCAACTGCCAGTATAGTTTATCGGCCGCGCAGGATGCGTCCCAGTTCCTGCAAGCCGTGCGCCATCTCGGCCGGGGGAATCGCCGCAAAGCCCAGCAGCAGCCCGGGCGGCGTGGCGCAGGCGGCACCGGCGTCGGGGTCGGCATAGTGGCCCAGCGGACGCAATTCGATGCCGCGTGCCATACCCGCGCGCGACACCATTTCTTCATCGTGGCCAGCGCGAAAGTACGCGCACAGTTCCAGGCCGCTGTCGGCCGGGCCGCACGCGAGCTGATCGTCGAGTTCGCGCGCAAGGCCACGCACCAGCGCATCGCGTCGCTCGGCATTGCTGTCGCGCGTGCGGCGGATATGCCGGCCAAAGTGGCCCTCGGCGATGAAGTCGGCCAGCGCCATCTGCGGCACGATGGCCGTGTGCCGGTCCATCACGGCCTTGGCTTGCACCAGCGCGTCGGCCAGCGCGGGCGGCGCCACCATATAGCCCAGGCGCAGGCCGGGAAACAGCACCTTCGACAGGGTCCCCACGTACACCACGCAGCCGGCCCGGTCCAGGCTTTGCAGCGAGGCCAATGGCGCGCCCGTGTAGCGGTATTCGCTGTCGTAATCGTCTTCCACCAGCCACGCTTTATGTTGCGCGGCCCAGGCCAGCAAGGCCAGACGGCGGGGCAAGCTCATGCTAACGCCCAGCGGCATCTGGTGCGACGGCGTCACGTACGCCAGCTTCGCCTGCGGGCAGTGCGCCACGCCATACGCCACGTCCAGCCCCTGCGCATCGACGGGGACGGGAAAGACGCGCGCGCCGGCCGCGCGCAGCGGACCGCTGGCGCCCCGATAGCCGGGCGACTCCATCCAGGCCGCGTCGCCCGGCGCCAGCAGGATGGTCGACAGCAGGAACAGCGCCTGCTGCGAACCGGAGGTGATGACGATCTGCTGCGGCGTGCACTGGACGCCGCGCGACGCTTTCAGATACACGCACAGCAGTTCGCGCAGCGGCAGGTAGCCGGCCGGGTCGCTGTAGCCGAAATGGTGGTCGGGCCGGCGCCAGCGCCGCGCTTCCAGGCGGTTCCACACGTCGAACGGAAAATGGTCGATGCGCGGCATGCCGACGCGGAAGGCGCGCAACGGGCCACGGTGGAAGGCCACCTGGCGCATGGCTGTCACCACGCCCTGCCCGCGCGCCGACAGGGGCCGCAGCAGGCCCGGCGCCGCGGCAGGGGCAGAGGCAGACACCGGCAGCGGGACGTCGCGACTGACAAAGGTGCCGCGCCCCACGGCGCCATCGAGATAGCCTTCGGCCGTCAGCAGCGCATACGCATTGAGCACCGTCTGGCGCGACACGGCCAGCAGGCGGCAAAAGTCGCGCGTAGGAGGCAGCTGCATGCCGGGACTCATGCGGCCATCGAGGATGGCGGCCTTGATGGCCGCATACAGCTGGCGAAACAAGGGCTCGCGGGCGCCGCGCTGCAGTGGCAAGGCGGCGATGAGCTGGTGCAGGTGGGAAGATGACATGGTGGCATTCTTGAATTGGTAGTTTCAAGATAGCACTTATTGGCTGTTTTAAATAGCCAAAACTGGCGCTAAGATGGCGCATCCCCCTACTCTTGCGGAGCACCCATGCATCAATTTTTCGCCACCGTGGCCTGGCAGCGTGACGGCCAGGATTTCGCCGGCCAGCGCTACAGCCGTGGCCATGAATGGCAATTCGACGGCGGCCTGACGGTACCCGCCTCGTCGTCGCCCCTGTCCGTGCCGCTGCCCATGTCGGTGGCGGCAAATATCGATCCGGAAGAAGCGCTGGTGGCCGCCACGTCGAGCTGCCACATGCTGTTCTTCCTGTCGCTGGCAGCGCAGCGCGGCCACGTCATCGACGACTACCGCGACGATGCCGTCGGTGAACTGGGCAAGAATGCGCAAGGCCGCCTGGCCATGACGCGCATCGTGCTGCGCCCGCGCATCGCCTTCGCGGGAACGCCGCCCTCGCCCGAGGCGCTGGCGGCCCTGCACCACGACGCGCACGAGCGCTGCTACATCGCCAATTCGCTGACGGCCGACGTGGTCGTGGAAGGAGCCGCCTGAATGTACACGCCCACCAGCTTTCGCGAAGAGCGCCTCGACGTGCTGCATGGCCTGATCGACGCGCATCCGCTGGGCGCGCTGGTGCGCCAGAGCGTCGATGGTTTGTGCGCCGACCATCTGCCATTCGAGATCGCCGCACCCACGCCTGACGCCCCATTCGGCATCCTGCGCGCCCATGTGGCGCGCGCCAACCCGCTGTGGCGTACAGCCGGCGGGAACGATGAATGCATGGTGATTTTCCAGGGGCCGCACGCCTACATCACGCCCGCCTGGTATGCGGAAAAGCAGCGCAGCGGCAAGGAAGTGCCGACCTTTAATTATGCGGTCGTGCACGCCCACGGCCCCCTGCGCGCCATCGACGATGCGGCATGGCTGCTGGGATTGGTGGAGCGGCGGACGGCGCGCCATGAAGCGGGGCTGGCCACGCCATGGCGGGTGAGCGATGCGCCAGCCGGCTATATCGACAAGCTATTGAAAGCCATCGTCGGCATCGAAATCCCCCTCACGCGCCTCACGGGAAAATGGAAGCTGGGGCAGAACCGCACGCAGGAAGATCAGGCCACGATGGCGCGCGAACTGACCGCCGGCACCCAGCCCGGCGCAGCGCAGGCCCTGGGCGCGCTGATCGCCGCCAACGTCACGCCAGCCAGCTGACGGCCGCCGAAAACGTCAGAAACGACAGCGCCGTCGACACAAGGATGATGCGGGCGATGCGCGCCGTGTTCGCCCCGAAGCGTTCGGACAGCAGCGAGACATTGCTGGCGCTGGGCAGGCAAGCCACCAGCACCATGCAGGTCAGCGCGAACGGATCGAGCGGCGCGCCCAGTGCGATGGCCGCGTGGCCGATGCCCCACACCAGCAACGGATGCAGCAGCAGTTTTTTCAGCGCCACGGGCACATATTCCCCCAGCGGCGCCGGATCGCTCGTGCTCATTTGCGAACGGGCCAGCACGGCGCCGATGGTAAACAGGGCAACCGGCGAGGCGGCGTCGGCCAGCAGGCCCACCGTCTGCATGATCGGCTTGGGCAAGGCCAGTTCCAGCCACGACGACAGGGCGCCCAGCACGATCGCCCACGGCATCGGGTTGCCGGCCATGCCCTTCAGGGCGTTGACGACGGCGGCGCGGCTGCCGTGCGCGCCGCCGCTGCCGATACGCGACAGGGCGATGCACAGCGAGCTGGTAATCAGCATGTCGACGACGATGGTGACGATGACGGGGCCAGAGGAACGGGGACCGAGCAAGGTCAATAGCAGGGGCACGCCCATGAAGCCTGTATTCGGGAAGGCCGCCACCAGCGCACCGAAGGCGGCGTTGTTCCAGTCGATGCGGTGGCTCAGGGTCATGGCCATGGTGACGCCCACCATGATCAGCGCGCACAGCAGGTAGACGCCGAACACGCTGGCGTCGAGCAGCTGCGCGATGGGCGTGGCGGCGCCGAAGCGGTACAGCATGCACGGCAGCGCGAAGTACAGGACAAAACTGTTCAAGCCGCCGATGGCGGCCAGCGGCAGCAGCTTGCGCCGCACGGCCAGGTAGCCGCACAGCACCAGGGCGAAGAAGGGAAAGGTGATGGCGAGGATGGTCAGCATGGAGCGCCATTGTAGCGCGCTGCACTGGCTGGCCGCCTGGTTCAAAAAAAGGCCGCTCGCGCGGCCCAAGGAGGTTTCGGGGATAACGCCGCTGGCCGGCTAGGGCTTGAGCTGGGCGCGGATCTCGCCGGCCGGGTAGGCGGCGCTGTGCACGTTCACGTACAGGTTGCCGGCCTGGTAGCTCGCATATTGGGGCGGCGTGAGCATGGCGCCGGGCGGCACGGCAAACATGCCTTCGGCCGTTTTCACCAGCGGCACGATGACAGGGCCATTGGCGCCGGCGGGCGCTTCATGGATATGCGCGACGGTGGCCAGCATGCCCGTGTAGCGCACGCCGCCGCTGACGCTGCGGTCGTGGGCGACGCGAAGATTGCTGCTGCCGCTGGCCGTGCTGGTATTGGCCGGCACTTCCTGCGCGCCCGTCAAGGTGACGTCATGCCCGCCAGGGTGATGCGGGCCGTGGGAACAGGCGCCCAGCAGGGCGGCCAGCGCCAGCACGCTGGCGGTGCGGCAGGCATGTTGTTGCAGTGTGCTCATCGCAATACTCCTTCAACGGACATCGGATCACGGATGGCGCACTGCCCTGCCCGCACAGCCGAGCCGGGCGTACGCCGCACTTGCGTTGCATGGTGCGACAGTAACGCCATGCCGCCGTGTCCGCTTTGCTGTACGCCAAACTTGCTGCTCGTCTGCCAGCGCGCCTTCAGGCCAGGTGGCCTTCCGCCACCCAGCCGCGGTTGGCGGCCGGCGCCTTCGGCTTGGGTGCGATGCCGCTGCTTTTTTCCGCATCGAGGATGATGCTGCGCATGCTATCGCTGGCGGCAGGCCCAGGCGCGAACGCGTAGTACTCGTCATTGATGGGCAAGCCCGTCGTGGCGTCGACCAGTACCGGGTCGGCGGCCAGGCCCGTATCGCGGCTGGCGATGACGAGGCTGGCGCCTTCCGGGGCGAAGTTTTCATTACCCCAGGCAATAAACGCCAGCAAGACGGGCTTGAAGGCGCGCCCGGACTTGGTCAGCACATAGTCGTAGCGGGGCGGCTTGGCGCAATACAGGCGGCGCGTCATCAAGCCGCCCTCCACCAGGTCGGCCAGGCGGCGCGTCAGGATGGTAGGCGCGATCTTGAGGCTTTTTTCAAATTCGTCGAAGCGCGTCTTGCCATAAAACGCTTCGCGCAGGATGAGGATGCTCCACCATTCGCCCACCTTGCCCAGGCTGCGTGCGATCGGGCAAGGCAAATTATTAAAGTTGGTATGTTTCATGGCCATCTCCTCACATTGATTCAACACAACAATCGAAAAGTATTTCAGTTGCAACACGGAAACTTAGTTACTATCATTTTGAAAGTGAGGTGCGTGCCCCTGTGGCGGGCTGAAAATACACGAAAACTCACACTTTCCTTGTTCAAGTACAATCATGGCTGGTTCTGCTCCCCCAATCCCGGTGCGAAAAACGGTGTCAGCCACGCCTTCCGGCGCTGCTGCCCACGCCCGTTTTTCACTCGATGCTTTCACGATGACCCCTTTGAAATTTGCCGTCCTGCCTGCCCTGCTCGCCGTATCCCTTTGCCAGACCACCACCGCCGGTACCGTGTCTTCCGCGTCGTTCCAGGCCACCTTCGCCGTCCACGAAACGTGCACCATCGTCTCGCAGCGCAACAGCACCCAGGTGCGCTGCCAGCACAACACACCCTATTTTCTGCACCAGCAGGCAACGCCATCGGGCACTGGCCTCGTCACCGTCACGTTCTAAAAATAAATCGTTGCCGTCACGGTGTCCTTGTAGTCACCGGGGCGCGGCGACACCTGCGCCGGCACGCGGCCGTAGATCGTCAGCGGCACGCTGGCGCCCGTGCCCGTGCCCGTCACCATGCTGGTCCCAGCCGTGCCATCGCCCCATGGCGCACCATCGAGCGTGGCTGACAGCAGGTAACTGACCTTGTCCGTGGTGACGGTGTTCTTCATTTGCCGGTTGGCCACATTGAGCGCCACGCTGCCGCCGTTCAGCGCAATCTGGTAGGCATTATTGTTCACGCAACGCACCGACAAGGTGCTGGTGCTGCGCAAGTTGCCCGTCAGGATGGAGGCGTTCGCAAACGCCATCGGCGTGGCCGTGATGGTGCAATCGTTGATGGCCGTGGCATTCACCGTGAAACCGAAGCTGCCGCTGCTGGCCGTGCAACCTTGCAGGTTGATGAGGCCGTACGTGGTGTAGGTATAGGTACCCACGCCGGCAAAGCTCGACGTATAGGCGGTATTCGCATTACCCACCGTGGGCACGGCGGCCAGGGCGGTGCCGGCAGGAATCTTCGCGTACACGGTAAAGGTGGTGGAATAGGTGCCAGGCGGCGCCAGCAAGCCGGCCGACAGGATCATGCCAAAGGTCGACGGCGCGCCCGTCACGCCGGCGCCGCCCCAGATCTTCGCCGTCGCATACGAACTGTCCACGTACACGTTGTATTCCATGCGATTGCTACCGTTGCCCAGCTTGCGCGGCAGGGCCGAGGTGGAATTCGTGCCCAGCCCCAGCGAAATGCACACTTGCGCATTCGGCGTGAGCAGCTGCCCCAGGTTCAGCGACGAAAACAGGCAGCTGAAGGTCCCCGTTGCCTGCGCCACATAATCGGTGCCGGAAATCGGACTGACGGAGCCGAAATCGATATTCGTCACGCTGACCGTGCAGGTATCGGCCGCCTGCGCCACGCTGCCCCAGGCGCAGCCCAGCAGCAGGGTCAGCCATAGCAGCAGGCGGCGCATCAGCGGCCTGCCCCGGCGCTGGCGGCAGCGGCTGCGCAGCGCAATGGCCCGATCACGGGCAAGCCGCCCGACGCCGGACGCACATAGGCAAAGCGCACGGTGCACGCGCCATCGCCCTCGCCGACTTGCAACTGATTTTGCTCGAGCAGATCGTCGACGAAAACGATGCCGTCGAATCCCACGACCGTCTGCTTGCCGCTTTGCACGTGCAACACGGGCAAGCCCGTGGCCAGCGACTTGCCCTGCGCATCCTGGACGATGACGGTGGCCGCGCTGTAACGCTCGATGGGAAAGGCCGCCAGCACGCCCGCCAGGTATTGCGGCACAACATTGATATTGCTCACAGGCACCCGCGCGTCGACGTCAAGCTCGTCCGTGGCGATGCTGATCTGGTTGTTGCCATAGGGATTCAAATTCGGTACCAGCAGATAGCCGCCCCTGCCCGTCACGCCGATCTGGCGGTTTTCATGCAGCACAGGAATATCTGCCACGCCGCCCGTGGAGACCAGCGCAAAACCGTTGCCCACCTGGCGCGCCGCCTCGACATGGCCGTCCATCAACAGCAGCGCGCCGGCCGCGCCCAGCGAGGAAGCATTGCCCATGCTGCTGCTTTGCGTGCGCGCGCTCACGCGGCCATCGCTGCCCAGGTATTCCACCTGCGCCTGGCGGTAGGCATTGCTGCCCGATGTGCCAGCCTGCACGTTCCAGCCGAAACCGCCGCCAAAGTCCGCCGCGCGCTGCGCGCTGATGCTGCGGCCGCTCTCGCCGTTTTGCCGGCTGCTGTTTACGCTGATGGCCAGATTGTTGTCGAAGGCCATGCTCAGGCCAAAGTAAAAGCCCCGCTTCTCGCGTTGCCGCAAGTCCTGGAACAGGCTGGCGTTGAAGAACAGGCCGTGAAACAGAGTGGCCGAATAGCCCACGGTGGCCAGCTTCGATGGCGGCGCGCCGGGCGTGCGGTAACTGATATAGCTGCTGCTGATGCTGCTTCCTGCTGGCAATGGCAAGCTGACGGTGAAGCGGTCGGCCGCGCGCACCACGGGGCTGCCGTCGCGCGAGGCCAGGTCGCCAAAGCCGGCGCTGGCGCGCACGCTTTGCACGTCGACGCTGAAGCGCGGCCCCATGTACTGGTAGCCGGCGCCCAGCTGCACGCCACGGCTGCGGCCGGCGCTGGCCGACAGTGAACCGTTGAGCACGCCCGCCTGGCCCAGCCGCACCAGCGCGCCCGCCCCCGCCTGATACAGGCCGGCGGCCAGTTCCGCATGGCCTTCGAGGGTGAGATTGTCGCTGACACCGTGGCGGCCGGAAGCGCTGGCGACCAGTTGCCGCGCATAGCCGAACAGGCGGCGGCCATAGTCGCGCCGCACGGCGCCCGCCTCGACCGAGTAATCGCTCAAACCGCTGGCCAGCATGCGCGTGTCGACATACAGGGGCAGCACGGTCGTCACGCTGCGCCCCAGCGCATCGCGCGTGATGATCGTGGCTTGCCCGGCGCCATTGATGCCGGCCACCTGGTTCAGCACAAACGGACCACTGGGCACGCTGGCGGCATATTGCTGCACGCCATTGACGTACAGGCTCAGCGACGATGGCACGAGCGCCGTGCCATCGACGGAGGCGACGGGAAAGGTCAGCAGGTCTGGGCGCAGCTGGAAATTCTTGCGCCACTGCACGCCACCGACGCGCACGGCGCGGCTCCAGCTCAGTGACGAGGAAATCAGGTCGCCCACCTGCCACGTTTGCAAGGTCTCGGGGTCGGCGTGGCTCCAGAAGGTGTCGAAACGCATGTATTTGCGCTGATCCGCCCCCAGGTTCACCGTGCCGGTATTGCTGAAGACGCCGCTGTCATTGAAATAGCGCAAGTCGTTGAAGATGGCGGCGCGCCGCGTCTGCCCCAGTTCCGCATAGGCTTCGTAATTGAGGACGGCGCCGGGCGTGACGCTCGATGGCGGCGTCTGCGCCGCCGTGCGCGCGCTGATGCGGTAAGGCGAGCGCAACGCGTCCGCCACCTGCAGCGACACGCTCTGGCGCGCCGCATCATATTCATAGCTGAGTCCGGGAATCGCCTCGAGCGCCACCTCGGTCTGACCGGGTGCGACCAGGCGCGCCGGGTCCAGGCCCAGCTGCTGCAAGTTGGCCACACTGCTGCGCAAGCCTTTGCCCACCTGGGTAAAGCGCAAGATCAGCCCGGTCGATTCAGCATTCACAGTGACCTCCAGATACAGTTCATTCGGCGCCGCCGGATCGCTGGGCAAGCTGGCGGGGCCAGGATCGGCGCCCGTCAGGCCCACCGCGCCATCGGCCCTGGCCAGCGGCGCCATGGCCAGCAACAGCAACGCTGCCAGTACGCGTTTCATGGTGTGGCCGCTTGCGCCCAAGGCGCGCGGCAAGCCGGCCCGTCATGGCAGCCATGTTCAAGGTGTCGAATTCTTGGCAATGAGTGCCTTGGCATTCACATTGACCGCAATACTCAACGGCCCATCCAGTTCAGCCTCCCTGGCAACGGGCAGGCGCCAGACGCGCATGCGTGCCGCCAGGACATAACCAAACAGCCCCTTGCTGATGACAAACTCCTTGCCCGCCTGGTTCGTCAACGTCATCGCGCCGATCTGCGCATGGAAATTGCCACTGTTCTTGACACGCAGCATCCACTCGCCCTGTTCGCGGAAAACCTGCCAGTCGAGCACTTCCTTGCCCGGCGCACCGGCCGGCAGCACGAATACGGGCACCGAATAGCGCAGGCGGATATCGACGCCGCTGCGGCCCGCCTCATCCTCGCGGCTGACTTCATCGATGAGCACGCGATACGTCTTTTCCTGCGCGACAGGGCCAGCCTGGGCACGCACGAGGCGGATGGTCTGCCGGCTGTTGGCGGCGATTTCGACGATCGGCGGACTGGCCACCAGTTCCTGCGTTGGCGCCAGCGTTTCTTCGCCATCGCGCTGATCCCAGACAAACACCCGCACTTGCCCGTAGATGGGCTGGTCACCGAGGTTTTGCAAGTTGAGGCCGGCCGCATTCTGCGCCGCGCGCAAATTGAGCGTCACCGGCGAAATCTGCAGACTGGCGCCGTGCGCGCCCGCGGCACAGCAGACCAGCAGCGCCAGCACGCCTTTCATCAGGGAAGCAACACCGGCCTTCACGCAGCGCCTGGCTTAAAAGTAAACGGTGGCCGTGATGGTCGACTTGTAGGTATCGGGCGCCGGTGTCGCCTGCGGCGGAATATTGCCGTACACCGTGATCGGCTGCGAAGAGCCATTGCCGGTGCCGCCGACGGTATTCGTGCCCTGGGTATCGCCCCACAAGGTACTGCCGGCCGTCTGGTACAGATTGAATTGCACCGTCCCCAGGTTGCCGCCAGTGCCGCTCAGGTAGCGTGTCGTGCCGGTCGAGCCGGTGCCCGAGCCAGCCGTCAGGCCCACGTTATACAGCGTGGTATTGGTGCAGGTGACGTTCACGGTCGTATTGACGTTCACGGCAGTAGCCAGTACACCCTGACTTTGGCCAAAGTCGAGATTGGCCGCCGCGATGGTGCAATTGGCGATGATTTTCAGGGTGACGTCAAAGGTGGTGCTGGCGCTGCCATTCAGATACACGGCGGCGTCGGCGCCACGCGGCAGGAACGCCGTGGCGGCAACAGCCACGCTGGCGGCAACGATAAGGCGGGGGAAAATAACTCGCAACATGATACCTCCTGATGATGGAACATCATTAATGAGCCCGCCAATTTGAGGGGCATCGAGGATAGTCACGGTATTGCCGGCGTTTTCTTGGGCACGCAAACCAGGACGACAGAATACTTGCGCCGAGAGTCAGGAACCCGGGGACTCCGGCACTTTTTGCAGCATTGGCAAAACAGATTTTTTGGCAATCGACATTGCTTTAAATCAATGCATGAATGAATTATTAGCGATCTGGGAAATCGCCGCTTCTTCTGGCGGAGAAACATCTTTTGAAACACGAGAAAAGCAGAAAAAAAAGAAAAAGCAGGGCATAATAAACCACAACTTGCTTTTTGGTTAAGTCATCCATGCCATGCCATTGACCAGCGAAACCATCAAAAAGAACATCTTGATCGTGGACGATTCCGCGTTCGAGCAGCGCATGCTGATGGAGCTTCTCAGCGAGCAGCCCTACCGTTTCAGCATCGCGTTCAACGGCTACCAGGGCTACCAGCTGGCACTGGCCACGCATCCCGACCTGATCCTGCTCGATGTGCGCATGCCCGAGATGGATGGCTACACGGCCTGCCGTTTGCTCAAGGCCAATCCCGAAACGGAACAGATACCCGTGATCTTTCTCAGCGGTGCCGATGCCGCCAAGGAACGCATCATGGGCTTGCAGGTGGGGGGCGTCGACTACATTTCGAAGCCGTTCACGCCGGAAGAACTGGCCGCGCGCATCCATATCCACCTGGGTTTGATGCGTAAAAGCAACAGTACCCTGCCGGCGGCGACGCCGATCAGCGACAAGCTGCAACATCCCGACCTGGTCTTCGTCAATGCCGTCAAGCAACTCATTCTCGACAACCTGGGCAGCCTGCCCAACCTGTCCGAAATCGCCCGCAGCGTGGGCACCTACCGCGAAAAGCTGACCCTGATGTTCCGCGAGCAGACGGGCATGACGGTGTTTGCCTTCATCCGCGAAGCGCGCATTGCCCGCGGCGTGGAATTGCTGCAGCAGACGGACATCGACGTGCAGGATATCGCCCTGCTGATCGGCTTTCACAACGCGGGCAACTTCGCCACCGCCTTTCGCGAACGCATGGGCGTTCCCCCCAGCGCCTACCGCCAGCGCCTGCAGGAGCAGACGGGCCAGCGGCAGGCGGCGGGCGGTTAGAACTTGTAGTTCAGCTTGAGCGCCGCGACGCGTCCACGCGGATCGGCCTGGGTAAAGTCAAAGCCGGTGGAGGCATAGTCCCAGGGCGCGCGCTTGTTGGCCAGGTTTTGCACGATGAAGGTGACGTTTGCCTGTGGCGTCACCTGCCAGGTGCTGGTCACGTCAAACGTGCTGAAGGCGGCCACCGATTCGTCGAGGTGCTGCTGCTGCGCATAGCTGCCCACGTAGTTCCAGGTCAGAGTCGACGACCACTTGCCCTGTTCCCAGGTGGCCGACGAGACGCCGCGCCATTTCGGGATGGAACCGAAGTAATTGGTGCCGGCGCCATCGGTCAGCGGCGCGCCATCGGACAGCGGTTCGGCAAAGCGCAGCACGCGGCTCAACTGGCCGGCCAGGGTCAGCTTGCCCCAGTCCTTGTCGACGAAGCGCTGGCGCAGGTCGATATCGATGCCCGACACTTCGCGCTGACCCTGGTTGCGGAACTGGCGATACAGGGTCGTGATGCGCCCATCGGCACCGCGCGTGATCTGTTGCGGCGCCGTGCCTTCATTCTCGAGAATGGTGGTGGCGCTGGCCGTGCCGATTACGCCATCCTGCTTGATGCGGTAGTAATCGAGGCCGATGCTCGAACTGCTGGTGGGAGAGACCACCACGCCCAGGTTCAGGTTTTTCGAGCGCTCGGGGCGCAGGTTCGGATTGGCGATGGTCATCACCGTCACGCCGCGCGACTGCGTCGGCGTCAGCGGATCGCGGGCATCGATCACGCCGGTATAGCTGACGGCCGTGCTGTCGGTGATTTCCGGCAGCGACGGCGCGCGGAAGGCCCGTGAAACGGTGCCGCGCAGCAACAACCATGGCGCCGCCTGGTAGCGCGCGCTGGCCTTCGGCGAAAACGCATTGCCAAAGTCGCTGTAATGGTCGGCGCGTCCCGCCACGTTGACGGACAGGTCTTTGACGACGGGTACATTGAATTCGGCAAACAGGGCCGACACATTGCGCGAGCCGTTGATGATATTGAGTGCGGGGCGCAGTTCCGTGCCCGACAGCACGGCCGTCGAGGTTTGCGAATCCATCTTTTCGCGGCGCCACTGGGCACCGGCGGCAAAGCCCAGCGGGCCGGCGGGCAAGTCCCAGATATCCTTGGCCGCCGAGAAGTCGAGCGTGTCGAGCGTCGATTCGGCCGGGCGCAGGGTCGACAGGCGCAGGCGGTTGCGCACCGCTTCGCTGTTTTGCGACTGGTCGAAGAAATTGTAGCTGCCGTCGGCCAGCACTTTCTGGAATTCGTAGCGGTTGACGAAGTTCTGCACCGTTTCCTCCAGCTTGCTGCTGGAATGGGCCACGGCCGTATCCCAGTCCCAGCCCGCCCAGGTGCCCTTGGCGCCGGCCAGCGCACGGTAAAAGGTGACGCGGTCCTGTTTCAGGCGCGGTCCCAGGTCGAACAGGGTGGCCGTGAACGGCAAGGGCGTCGTGCCCGGATTGTTCGGATGGCCCACGGGCAGCACCACGGGAATGGTGTCGAGCAGCTTGGTGCTGTTGTTCCACACGCGCGTGGCGTTATTCACCGTCAGCGGCGCGCTGAAGGTCTGGTCGGCGCGCGAATAGCTGTGCAGCAAATCGACATAGGCTTCCGTGTCCGCGTTCAGCTTGAGGGTGCCGCGCAGCGACGAGTGGATGCGCTGGATGCCCGGAATCAGCGTCTTATACGGCGCCGGATTGTAGGCCAGCACCTGGCCGCTGCGATCGGGATTGATATCGTTGTATGGCACCAGTTGCAGCGGGCCGCGCACGCCGCCGAGGGTCTGCGTAGGATCGTTGCCAGCGTAATTCGTGGCAGCCCAGCCCAGGCTGCCGCGTTGCTGCTGGCGGTAATCGGCGTCGCGCAGCCAGGCCACGTCGCTTTGCTGCAGCTTGTCGCGCTGCTGCGCGTCGACCGAGAAGACCACGCTGTAGCCATCTTCCTCGAGCTTGCCGAAACCCGTTTGCAGCGCCGCGCTCTTTTCATGCTGGCCCGTGCCTTGCGTCGAGCCGCCCCATTGCGCCGTGATGTCCGTGCCCGTGAATTCCTTGTACAGGATGATGTTGACCACGCCGGCCACGGCGTCGGAGCCATACACGGACGAGGCGCCATCCTTGAGCACCTCGATGCGCTGCACGGCCGCCATCGGCAGGCTGTTCAGGTCAACGAAGGTCTGCTGCAAATCCTGCGCCGTGGCGTAGCTGGCCACGCGGCGGCCATTCACGAGGATCAGGGTATTTTGCTGGCCGATGCCGCGCAGCGACAGGCCCGAGGTGCCGGCCGAGAAACTGCCCGTATATTGTTCGTTGTAGCTGTTGCCGCTGTTGGCGGAGATGGCGCGCAGCACGTCCGACACGCTGGTCTTGCCGCTGGCTTTCAATTCCTTGGCCGTGATGACTTGCACGGCGCTGGCGCCCTCCTTTTCGCTGACGCGGATATTCGATCCGGTGACGTTCACGCGCAGCATGTCGTCCTCGGCATGGGCGATGCTGGAAACGGCGGGAAAGGCGGCGGCGATGGCAAGACTGATGGCGAGTGGTTTGAACATGGTTTCCTCTTATTGGGATTGCAGCCTTTTTCCGATAAAAAAGGCCGAGCAGGGGCACGCAGACCGGGTGGGCCTACGGGCAGACGACAACGAAACGGATGGATTGACTTAAGGGATGCGTGGACGGGCACGCACCGGCATCCACTGCGCCATGCATTGCATGGTCAGCTGGTGCGGGGCGGCGTAAAAACAGGCAGAAAGGGTAAAACGCAACATAAAAGACACCGGTAAGCGGGGAAAGGCCACTATATCCCGGTGTCTTTATCGCGTGAACGAATTAAAAATTGATTGTATATACGATTTGAATCTAAGGACTTGGTGTAAGGCAAGATCAGGCGTCGGCAATCACCGCAGGCGCTTGCGCCGCGCGGCGTGCCTGCACGCTCCACCAGTACCAGGAAATCACGGCGTTGACCCAGTAGGCCGCATACAGCACGGCCGTCAGGTGCAGGCCGCGGCTGTAGTACAGCGGCACGGCCACGGTGTTGACCAGCAACCAGAAAGCCCAGGTTTCGATGCGTCGGCTCATCAGCAGGAATTGCGCGATGATGCTAAATACCAACACTGCCGAATCGATGAACGGCGCGTAGGCATTCGTGAAGCGGTGCAGCAGCATGCCGTAGATCGCCACGGAGACGATGCCGGCCGGCACCACCCAGGCCAGGCTGCGCCAACCCGTGCGCGTGATCGGCAACGGCTTGCCGCCGTCGCCGCGCCGCCATTGCATCCAGCCGATAACGCAGGTGACGATGAAAAACAGTTGGAGCATCACGTCGGCGTACAGGTTGACCTGGAAAAAGAGCACGGCAAACAGCACGCAGCCGACCATGCCGATCCACCAGGAATGAATATTATTGCGTCCGGCCAGGATGATGGAGGCAGTCATCAATACATTGGCGGCGATCTCGAGCGGGGCAGTCAAGCGGTCTTCCTTTGCGGGGCAGTGGTGGCACCGCGCCACTATAGCCGATTACACTGCACGGTGTTCGCCACGCCGGAGCCGATACCCATGGGGGAAAGCGGCAAAAAACGCGCAAACATCGAGGAAATGCGAACCAGGCCGGCCTTCAGCCGCCGCAGCCCTTGACTTCCGTGGCCATTCTGGCAAATTGAATAGCAAGTTGAAACTCCAGGAAGCCCCCTTATGCGCATGCGCCATCTCCTGTTTGCGGCAGTGCTCGGCGTATCTGCCCTGCCCGCCGTAGCTTGCCGCATGACGATGGCGCTGGAGCAGTGGCCGCCGTATGTCTACCGCGATGCCCAGGGCCGCCATACGGGCCTGGACCTGGAATTGCTGAAGGCCATTTTCAAGGAAGCCCGCTGCACCCTGGTCACCGTGCCGGAGCTGCCCACGGCGCGGCGCCAGCTGCTGTTCCAGAAAGGGGGGCTGGACCTGATGCTGGCCGCGTCCGAGACGCCGGAACGCCAGTCCTATGCGCGCTTTTCCCTCTCGTACCGCGATGAAGCCGTGGGCGTCTTCAGCAAATCCGGCTCGCCCGGCAACCACCAGCAGATCGCCAGCTTCGCGCAGCTCGCGCGCGGCAAGTCGACCTTGCTGGCGCCCAAGGTGGGCTGGTATGGCGCGCAATACGCGGCGGCCCGGCCGGCGCTGGAAAAGGCCGGCCGCCTGAATGCATTCGGCAGTTTCCAGCAAGGCGTGCGCATGCTTGACGCGGGCCGCGCCGACCTGCTGCTGGGCGACGTGCTGGCCGTGCGCCACGAAGCGCGCCTGCAGGGCGTTGCCTTGCGCACCCTGCCCTTCCTCGTCCTGCGCGCCCCCGTGCACCTGATGCTCAATGCGCGCACGACCAGCGCCGGCGACCTGGCGCGCCTGAACGCCGCCATCACGCACCTGGAACAGCGCGGCGTGCTGGCGGCGATACGCAACAGCTACGAAGCGCCGTAGCGACGGTCAGCCCTTGCCGGCCGCTTCGAGGATTTCCAGCTTGGTTTCGCGGCCATTCTTTTGCACACCCTGCGCCTTGTCGTAGCTTTCGATCAGGGCGCGGTATGGCGGCACGATATGGTCGGTCATGATGGCGGCGAATTCCATCGCGTCGGCGCGGTTCCAGGTGCTCATCACTTCAGCCAGCACGGCGTACGTGTCGATCGGCACGGCGCCCGCCTGCGTCACGCGCGCCATGGTAATGTCGGTGGCCATCTTCGACCAGTTGCCCGAGGCATCGATGATGGCGAACACCTTGTAGCCGGCCGCCAGCGCGCTGATGGTCGGGAAGGCCATGCACACGCTGGTGAGCGTGCCGGCGATCAGCAGGGTCTTGCGGCCCGTCTTTTCGATGGCTTCGACCCAGGCCGGATTGTCCCAGGCGTTGATCTGGCCCGTGCGCGGGATGTAGACGGCTTCCGGGTTGAAATGGTGGATTTCCGGAATCAAGGGGCCGTTCGGACCGTCGGGCACGGACGCGGTGGTAAAAGTCGGCATGTTGGCCAGGCGCGACAGCTTGGCCAGCGCCGTGACGTGGCCGCGCAGCACGTGCTGCTCGATGTCGCGCACCAGCTGGAACAAACCGCTCTGGTGGTCGATCAGCAGCATGACGGCATCGTCGGGATCGATCATCGGTGGCAAACCTTGGAAGTTGGCGGGGGTGCTCATGGTGGTCTCCTGAAAAACCATGCCGCGGGATGCGGCATGGGTACTACACAAATTCACTGCACAAATTACGTCGCGATACGGGCAAAGCGGCCGCTGTTGAAATCCTCGAACGCCTGCGCGATTTCCGCCTCGGTGTTCATGACGAAGGGACCGTGGCCGACGATGGGTTCCTCGATCGGCTCACCGCTCAGCAGCAGTACCACGGCGTCGTTGTTCGCTTCGATGGTGATGCTGTCGCCATCGCGCTCGAACAGCGCCATCTGCGCTTCGCGCACCACGCTCTCGCCATTGACCAGCACCGTGCCGTGCAAAACGATCAGCGCCGTGCTCCAGCCTCGGGTCACGGGCAGCTCCGTCAGCTTGCCCTGGGCCAGGCGCATGTCCCACACCTGCATCGGCGAGAACGTGCGGGCGGGTCCATGCTGGCCAGCGAAGTCGCCGGCGATCACGCGCACGGAACCGGCATCATCGGGCAGCGCCACTGTGGGAATCGTGTCGCTGGTGATGGCCTGGTAGCCGGGCGCCGTCATCTTGTTTTTCGCCGGCAGGTTCACCCACAGCTGCACCATTTCCAGCGTGCCGCCCGACTGTGTGAAGGCAGGCGAGTGAAACTCTTCATGCAGGATGCCGGCGCCGGCCGTCATCCACTGCACGTCGCCGGGGCCGATCACGCCGCCCTGGCCCGTCGAATCGCGGTGCGCCACTTCGCCCTTGTAGACGATGGTCACCGTTTCAAAGCCGCGGTGCGGATGCGAACCGACGCCGGGCGGACGGGTGCCGGGCGCAAATTCGGCAGGACCGGCATAGTCGAGCAGCAGGAAGGGGCTCAGCTGCTTGCCATGGCCGTTATACGAAAACATCGAGCGCACGGGGAAACCGTCGCCGACCCAATGCTGGCGGGGTGCGCTGTAGATACCTGTGACTTTGTTCATCTCGATCTCCTGTTGGGGTTTGCATTACGATGAAGACAGAATACGCTTGCAACGATGAAGGCGGTAGACGGTAAAATATGCCATCAGCGTTCCATAAATAGAACGATCAAGGAGGCGACATGCAGGACCTGAATGACTTGTATTACTTTGTGCAGGTGGTCGACCATGGCGGTTTCGCGCCGGCCGGGCGCGCGCTGGGCATGCCGAAATCAAAACTGAGCCGGCGCATCGCGCTGCTGGAAGAGCGGCTCGGCGCGCGCCTGCTGCAACGCACGACGCGGCATTTTTCCGTCACCGATGTGGGGCAGACGTTTTACGAGCATTGCAAGGCCATGCTGGTGGAGGCGGAGGCGGCGCAGGAAGCGATCGAACTGACGCGCGCGGCGCCGCGCGGCACGGTGCGCCTGTCCTGTCCCATCGCTCTGCTGCACTCGCTGGTCGCACCCATGCTGGCCGGTTTCATGCGCGAGCATCCGCAAGTGACTCTGCTATTGGAAGCGAGCAACCGCCGCGTCGATCTGGTGGCCGAGGGTATCGACGTGGCCATCCGCGTGCGTCCGCCTCCGCTGCCCGACAGCGATCTGGTATTGCGCGTGCTGGCCGAACGGGGCCAGTGCATGGTAGGCAGCCCGCTGCTGTTCGCCGGCGCGGCCTTGCCGAAGGCGCCGGCCGACCTGTCCGACTGGCCCAGCCTGGCCCTGGGCACGCCGCAACAGCACTACCAGTGGGATTTGCACGGCCCCGATGGCGCGCGCGCCCAGCTGCGCCACGTGCCGCGCTTCGTCACGGGCGACATGCTGACCCTGCGCGACGCGGCCGTGGCCGGCGTGGGCGTGGTGCAGCTGCCGACCATGATGATCACGGAACAGGTGGCCGATGGCAGCCTGCTGCCGCTGATGGAGCAGTGGCGGCCGCAGCGCGAAATCATCCACGCCGTGTTCCCGTCGCGGCGCGGTCTGCTGCCTGCCGTGCGCGCGCTGCTCGACTACCTGGCGCACAGCTTCGCCGCGCTGGAGGAAGAGTGAGGGTTTTCAGGTACGATGGCGTACTCTCCAATCGCCTGGATGCCGCATGCGTCTATTGATTCTGTCGGACCTGCACCATGAGTTATGGCGCGACGAAGCGCCGCAGGGCGACCTCGCGCTCAGCTGCCCCGACGCCGTGATCCTCGCCGGCGATATCGACACGGGCGCCCGCGCCGTGGCCTGGGCCGCCAGTGCATTCGCGGGACTGCCCGTGCTGTACGTGCATGGCAACCACGAAGGCTATGGCCACCACCTCGACAAGGTGCGCCAGGAACTCCACGCGGCTTGCGCCAGCACGCAGAACGTGCATTTCCTCGACTGCGGCACGCACGTCATCACCGACCAGGCAGGCCACGCTGTGCGCTTCCTGGGCGCCACCCTGTGGACGGATTTCCGCCTGCTGGGCGACGACACGCGCCAGGCAGCCATGCGCGACGCGGAAGCCGTCATGAACGACTACAAGCGCATCCGCCTGGCCAACATGGGCTTTCGCAAGCTGCGTGCGGCCGATACGGCCATGTTCCACGCGCAGCAAAAAGCGTGGCTAACGCGCGAACTGGCGCAGCCATTCGACGGCAGCACCGTCGTCATCAGCCACATGGCACCGTCGCTGCTGTCGGTCGACGATGCCTACGGCAGCGAAGGGTGTTCGCCCGCCTATGCCTCGCGCCTGGACGAACTGGCTGCGCGGGCGAATCTGTGGGTGCATGGCCATATCCATGCTTCGCGCGACTACCGCATCGGCCAGTGCCGCGTCGTAGCTAACCCCTGCGGTTACAAGACGCGCAGCGGCGCGCCGCAAAATCCCGCTTTTGATCCGAACTTCATCATTGACCTGCCGGCCCGCTAATCGTCAGCCTTGAGGCGGCCCGCCAGCCATTGCTGCAGGCGGTGCTTGCCGGCCCGGCGCGCCACGCGCGGCGACACTTCCGACTGGTGCGCGCCGGCGCCGCCGCGCAGCCTGGCGGCGGCCACCAGCGGATTGCGCGGCTTGGGCGCGGCTTTTACTTTGATTTTCATGCTGTTTCCTTTCAACCCGGTCGTGCAAAACAAAAAACCCCGGCGAGTTTCCTCACCGGGGTTTGAAGGACACCGGCCCGGGATCGGCAATGCTGCCGTTGGCCCCGAGCGTCATGCGCGGGGCTAGTGGTAAGTCAACTTGCTGCCAGCCTGCTCGAACATGGGTTTCCTTTCTTTTGTGTGGTTGATCTGCACTGCGGATGACGATTCTGCGCCGGATGCTGCAGTGCGTCAACCGCCTTTCATGGCACATGCGCCAACGTTGTTATTTTGTCGCAGTCTCGCCAGCCATGGCTTTTTCCTTGGCGATGCGCGCTTCGAGCTTGGCTTCATTCTTGGCACCGTAGTTGCTGCACGCCTGCGCATCGATGAAGGGATTCGGCGTGACGCCTTCCAGCAATTGCGTCAGCTTGCGATCGCCGCCCGAGTGGTCGGGGTGGGCCGAGATCAGGATGTCGCACGGCAGTTTGGCGAAGTCCTGCATGACGCGGCGGAAGGCCGGCGTCAGGTCCGCATGGCGTTCATCGCCCAGGTAGTGAAAATCGTCGGCCGCCACCGGCGTGAGGCTGGCGCCGAACACCACGTTCAGGCAGTCCTGACGCTCCGCATCCTCGCACGACACCCAGGTCCAGCTGGTGCTGCCCGGCGTATGGCCAGGCGTGTAGCGCGCCGTGACGGTCACGTCGCCCAGTTGCAAGGTTTCGCCATCGGCGATCTCGCGCACGTTTTCCACGGCCGGCATGGGGTCGATTTCGCCCGCTTGCGGGTCCATGGCGAGCACCGAACCCGCGCGCAGCGCCTGCGCACCCAGCGGGCTGGCGACCACTTGCGCGCCGCTGTCGCGGGCCAGGGCGGCGATGCCGCCCGAATGGTCGAAATGCGCTTCCGTATTCAGGATGAACTTGATGTCTTCCAGGCGAAAACCCAGCTCGAGGATATGTTCCTTGATGGCGGCCACCGATTGCGGCAGCGCGCCGTCGATCAGGATCAAGCCTTCGCGCGTGTCGATCAGCACCACGCTCAAGCCGCCCACGCCCACGTAATACGTGTCGCCGTGGATGCGCGCCGGCTGCTGCGGGCGGTTCCATTGCGCCGCATACGGCGAGGCGATCGGCTGCGTCAAGGGATCGACGGCGGGCGTGGCGGCATGCGCGGAAAACGGCAGCGCCATGGCGGCCAGCGCGATGCTGAGCAAGGTCTTGGAAAGGAAGAAAGGCGGCATGCGGCTCCAGTAATGAGTGTGCGGTAATCGATGCCACAGGGTAACGTCGCCCCCGCGCGCGGTCAAGCGGACGGGCGTGGCGACTTGCGCTACGATAGAGGCCCATTCACTGCCGTGCGCCTCGCCGCGCCTCCTGCCATGCGTTTGCTGATCCTGTCCGACCTGCATCTGGAAGTCTGGGGTGACGACACGCCCGCCATCGACCTTGCCGCCTGCCGCCCCGACGTGGTGATCCTGGCCGGCGACATCGACACGGGCAACAATGCCATCGCGTGGGCCGCGCGCACCTTCGGCGCCCTGCCCGTGCTGTACGTACATGGCAACCACGAGGGTTATGGCCACCAGCTCGAACACATGCAGGACGCCGTGCGCGACGCCTGCGCCAGCGCGAACACACAGGGCGCCAACATCCGATTGCTCGACGGTGACGCCGTGGTCTTGAACGGCGTGCGTTTTCTCGGCATCACGCTGTGGACGGATTTTTTACTCTTCGGCGCCGACAGGTACGAGGAAGCCTTGAACGCGGCGCAAACCTACATGCCCGACTACAAGCGCATCAGCACGGGCGGCGACACGCCGCGTCTCTTGTGCGCGGCCGACACGGCGCAGCTGCACGCGCAGCATCGCGCCTGGCTGGAACAGCAACTGGCGCAACCGTTCGATGGCAAGACCGTTGTCATCACGCACATGGCGCCATCGATGCTGTCGGTGGAAGAGCAATACGCGACAAACCTGGGCTCTCCCGCCTTCGCCTCACAGCTGGACGCGCTGGTGGCGCAGGCCGACCTGTGGGTACATGGCCACATGCACGCTTCGCTCGACTACCGCGTCCAGAACTGCCGCGTCGTGTGCAACCCCTGCGGCTACAAGCGGCCGGACGGCACGCCGGAAAACGAACGTTTTGACACAGGCTTCATCGTCGACCTGGCCAGCGCTGGCTAGTTTTTGCGATAGCGTAGCTGCACCACGCCACTCGGCAACTGGCGCGTGTGGTCCAGGCGCCAGTCGCTGCGCGGCAAGCCGTCCTCGAACAGGCGCACGCCCTTGCCCAGCACCACGGGCAGCACGGACAGGGTCAGGCTGTCGATGACGCCCTCGCGCAAGCCGGCTCGGATGACGGCGCCGCCATCGAGATACACGTGGCGGCATCCCTCCTCCGCCAGCCCCTCCAGCACTGCCCGCACACTGCCTGCGCGGCGCTGCTCGCCATGGCGCGGCGCGAAGTCGCGGCGGCTCAGGACCACCACGCGCTTGCCCGCATACGGCCACGGCTCAAAACCCAGCACGGCGTCATACGTGGTGCGCCCGATCAGCAGGGTATCGACCTGCTCCATCAAGGCCGTATAGCCGGTGGCGTCGGGCGAGTCGGGGGCCAGTTCGGCCAGCCAGGACAGGTCGCCGTTTTCTCCCGCGATGCAGCCGTCGAGGCTGATGCCGAGAAAAACGCTGACGAAAGTTTTTTGCATGGGTGCTCCTTGATTTAATTCTACGATGTAGAATTATGCCCATGAAAACCCCAAAACTTCAAGCCATGGAATCTCCCGTGCGCCGCGCCGGGCGTCCGCGCCGCGCCGCGCCCGCGCTGGACAACGCCAGCATCCTGCAAGCGGCCCTGGCCCTGCTGGAAGAAAAAGGCGAAGCGTTCTCCATGCGCGCGCTGGCGCACAGCCTGGGCGTCGATGCCATGGCCCTGTATCACTACTACGCGGGAAAAGAGGAATTATTGCTGGCCTTGATGGCGCAGCGTTTTGCCGCGCTCGATCCGCAGCAGCCGCCATTCACGCGGCGCCAGGCAGCGCCACGACGCCTGCTCGCGCTGTGCGCGCTGTACCTGGAACTGGTCAGCGCCACGCCGTATTTCGTGCGCCTGATGGCGCGCGGGCTGGTGACGCAAGCCGATGTGGCCGAGCGGTTTACGGCCCTGTTCGAGCTTGCCGTCGAGGGTCTCGCGCTGAATAAAAAATCCCGGCTGCGCGGGCATGATGCGCTCGTCGATTTCCTGCACGGCTATGCGCTGGCGGGCAGGCCGGCCAGCGAGACGCAATGGCACGCCTCGGTCAGCCTGATCCTGGCGGGCATGGTCGCCACACACAATGCCGTGTGACGACCAGCAGCCGGACGCCCTACCCTGGCATCAGGCCAGCAGCTTGAGCAGCGCCTGGGCGGCCGCTTCCGACGATGCGGGATTCTGGCCCGTGACCAGCAAGCCATCGGTGACGGCGTACGGCTGCCAGTCGCCCAGCTTCGAGTAGACGCCGCCATTTTCCTTGAGCATGTCCTCGACCAGGAAAGGCACGATGGCCGTCAAGCCGACGGCGTCTTCCTCGGTATTCGTAAAGCCTGTCACTTGCTTGCCACGCACCAGCGGCGCGCCGTCGACAGCCTTCACGTGGCGCAGCACGCCCGGTGCGTGGCAGACGGCGGCAACCGGCTTGCCGGCGGCGATCATCTGTTCGATCAGCGCGATCGAGTGCCGGTCTTCGGCAAGGTCCCACAGCGGGCCATGACCACCCGGGTAAAACACGGCGTCAAAGTCGGCCGCCTTCACGTCGGCCAGCTTGCCTGTGTTGGCCAGCACGGCTTGCGCATCGGCGTCCTGCTTGAAGCGGCGCGTGGCGTCCGTTTGCGAATCCGGCTCGTCGCTTTTCGGGTCGAGCGGCGGCTGGCCGCCCAGCGGCGAGACGACCGTCAGCTTTGCGCCCGCTTCTTGCAGCGCATAGTAGGGAGCGGCGAATTCTTCCAGCCAAAAGCCGGTTTTCTTGCCGGTGTTACCGAGTTGATCGTGCGAGGTCAGTACCATCAGGATGTTCATGTTGTTTCCTTTTATGTCAGGGTTACAGTGCTGCTTCGAGGATACGGCGGCTGCGCGCGAGGTCGATATCGCGGTGTTCGCCGAGGGAGGTCATGCCATGTGCTTCCAGTTGCGTCAGTACCGCTTCCACCGCTTCCTGGCCCAGCTGATAGGCCGACAAACGGGTCGGGATGCCCAGACCTTCGAAGAAGGCGCGGGTTCGCGCGATGGCGGCGTCGATGCGCTCGTCGTCGCTGCCGCTGGTGATGTTCCAGACACGTTCGCCATACTGTAGCAATTTGCCGCGTTTCTGCTCGCGCTGTACGTCCAGCAGAGCCGGCAACACCAGGGCCAGGGTGCGCGCATGGTCGATGTCGTACAGGGCCGTCAATTCGTGGCCGATCATGTGGGTGGCCCAGTCCTGCGGCACGCCGGCGCCGATCAGGCCATTCAGGGCCAGGGTGGCCGTCCACATCAGATTGGCGCGGGTATCGTAATCGTCGGGCGAGGCGATGGCCTGCGGCGCGATCTCGACCAGGGTTTGCAGCAAGCCTTCGGCAAAGCGGTCCTGCACCTTCGCCTGCACCGGATAGGTCAGATACTGTTCCGTCGTGTGGACAAAGGCGTCGACCAGGCCATTGGCCACCTGCGTGGCCGGCAAGGTAAAGGTTTTGCTCGGGTCGAGCACGGAAAACTGCGGGTACAGCAGCGGATTGCGAAAACTCAGCTTGTCATGCGTGGCTTTTTTCGTCACCACGCCGCCGCTGTTCATTTCCGATCCCGTGGCCGGCAAAGTCAGCACCGTGCCGAATGGCAGGGCGCGCTGCACATTGGCGCCACCGCGCTCGGCGATTTCCCACGGCTCGCCATCGTACATGGCGGCGGCAGCGACGAACTTGGTGCCGTCGATCACGGAGCCGCCGCCGACGGCCAGCAGGAAGTCCAGCTTTTCGCTGCGCACCTGAGCCACGGCGCGCATCAGGGTTTCATAGCTGGGATTGGGTTCGATGCCGCCAAACTCCTGCACACTGCGCTGGCCCAGCGCAAGCGCGGCGCGCACCTCGGCCAAAGTGCCCGTCTTTTCCGCGCTGGCGCCGCCGTACAGGATCAGCACGCGCGCATCGTGCGGCACCAGCGTGGACAGTTTGGCGACCGTGTCGGCGCCGAACACAATCTTCGTCGGGTTATGGAATTCAAAGTTCTTCATGCTGCTACTCCTTAATTATTAGACTGGTCGTCTAGAGTAAAATTCAAAAAAACGCGGACGTTTGCCATCCGCGTACCTAGCGTCCTTATTGATCCGGCGGCAACTGCAGCATGGACAGCGTCGCCCGCCATGCCGTTTGCAAGGCGCTGGCGTCGCGCCGCAGCTTGGTCAGCATCGCCGCGCCCAGCCACAGCTGGTACAAGGTGGCTGCCATCTGCGCCGGGTCGGCCACCGATGGCAGGGTATCGTCCACCCTGCCCCGCGCGATGGCCAGGGCCAGCCTGGCGATGATGCGGTGGGTGCCATCGAGCAGCGCCACGCGCATCGGCTCCGACATATCCGCCACTTCGCTGCTGAGCTTGACCACCAGGCAACGGCAGTCGCAACCGCTACCATCGAGGCTTTCGCTGGTCCAGTTGGCCCAGTAATGCATCAGCGACTGCGCCGCGCTCTGGCCGGGCTGGCCCAGCACGAGTTCCATTTCGTCCAGGTAGCCGGTGACGTAATCTTCCAGCATCGCTACACCAAACAATTCCTTGGACTTGAAGTAATGGTAGAACGAGCCCTTGGGCACGTCGGCGGCCGACAGGATTTCGTTCAGCCCCACACCCGCAAAGCCCTTGCGCGTGATGATGGCCTTGCCCTGGTCGATAATGTGCTGGCGCACGTCGGTGTATTCAGCTTTCATGCGAAGCATTGTAGCACAATTAGACCAGTCGTCTAGATTAAATTAAACCAGGAAGAAAATGTTGGGGTCAGACCCTCGAGGCCGCTAACGCAGAGGTTTGCTCTCACGGCTAGGGGGGGGGGGCTGACCCCGGCAGTCAGCTTAGGCAAACTTCTTGAAATCCGGCTTGCGCTTTTCAAAGAAGGCCGTAAACGCTTCCTTCGCTTCGGCGCCGCCCAGCATGGCGCTGAACAGCTTGTTTTCGTCGGCGATGGCGGCCTTCATCGGCTCCATGCGGCTTTGTTTCATCAAGCGCTTGGTGGCGCGGATGGAGGCGGCCGGCAGGGCTACCAGCTTGGCGGCCTGGCCTTGCGCGTACGTCATCAAGTCGTACAGGGGCACGACTTTCGAGACCAGGCCCATTTCCAGCGCTTCGCTGGCCGGGAACGCTTCGCCCAGCATCAGTTTTTCCGCCGCGCGCGGGTAGCCGGCCAGTTGCGTGAGCAGCAGGCTGGAGCCGAATTCCGGGCACAGGCCCAGTTGCGTGAACGGCATCGAGAAGCTGGCGTTGTCGGCCGCGTAGACAAGGTCGCAGTGCATCAGCAAGGTGGTGCCGATGCCAATGGCCGGGCCGGAGACAGCCGCCACCACGGGCTTGCTGCTGCCGTACAGGGCGCGCATGAACTGGAACACGGGACGGTCATGGTCGAGCGAACCATCCTTCGGGCGCGCCGTCTTCATGAAGTCATCGAGGTCGTTACCGGCCGTGAAAATCTCGCGCTTGCCACAGATCAGGATGGCGCGCACTTCATCATCGGTCTCGGCCGCCACCAACGCGTCGGCCAGGGTCTGGTACATGGCGCCCGTGATCGCATTCTTGCGTTCCAGGCGGTTGAATTCCAGGGTCAGAATGCCCTCGCTCTTGCTGCACAAAATATCCATGTCGTCTCCAAAAAGATAAAGGGCGCCGAGGTATCCCCAGCGCCCAAGTTTTGACTAATCTTAGCTGACCACTTACGTCACGACGCCTGGCAGAAGCGTAGCGAGCGGCAGCGAGTTGTGGCCGAGACGCGCAGCTGTGCGAAGGCACAGTGAGCATCGCAGGCCGCGAATCGCAACGCGCAGTAGCTTATGCCAGGTGTCATTAAACGCGTTCGAAGATTCCTGCCGCACCCATGCCGGCGCCCACGCACATGGTGACCATGCCGTACTTCTGCTTGGTGCGCTGCAGTGCGTGGATCACGGTCGCGGCGCGGATGGCACCGGTGGCGCCCAGCGGGTGGCCCAGGGCGATCGCGCCGCCCATCGGGTTGACCTTCGATGGGTCAAGGCCCAGGTCGCCGATGACGGCCAAGGCTTGCGCGGCAAACGCTTCGTTCAGCTCGATCCAGTCCAGCTGATCTTGCGTGATGCCGGCGGCGGCGCACGCTGCCGGAATGGCGAATTTAGGACCGATGCCCATGATTTCCGGCGGCACGCCGCGCACGGCGAACGACGAGAATTTCGCCAGCGGGGTCAGGTTGTGCTCGCGCAGGATTTTTTCGCTGACGATCAGCAGCGCGCCGGCGCCGTCGGACATCTGCGAGCTGTTGGCGGCCGTGACGGTGCCCTTGGCGGCGAAGACCGGCTTCAGTTTTGCCAGCGACTCCATCGACGAATCGGCACGCGCGCCTTCGTCGGTATCGACGGTGCGGCGGCTCACGTCGACCTGGCCGGTAGCCAGGTTCGGCGTGCGCGTGATGATTTCCACGGGCGTCGTTTCCGCCTTGAAGAAGCCGGCTTGCTGCGCGGCGATGGCGCGGCGGTGCGATTCAACGGAGAACGCATCCTGCTGTTCGCGCGACACTTTCCATTGCTGCGCCACTTTTTCAGCCGTCAGGCCCATGCCGTAAGCCATGCCGATGTTCTCGTCGCTGAACATGTCCAGGTTCATCGATGGGTGGTGGCCCATCATCGGCACCATCGACATCGATTCGATGCCGCCGGCGATCATCACGTCGGCTTCGCCCACGCGGATGCGGTCGGCCGCCATGGCGATGGCCGTGATGCCCGAAGCGCAGTAACGGTTGACGGTGACGCCGCCGACGGTTTTCGGCAAGCCGGCCAGCAGCACCGAGTTACGCGCGATATTGAAGCCCTGCTCCGCTTCCGGGAACGAGCAGCCGATGATGGCGTCGGTGATCAGCGCCGGGTCGAGGCCAGGCGCTTGCGCCAGGGCCGATTGCAGCACGCGCACCAGCAGGTCGTCCGGGCGGGTGTTTCTGAACATGCCGCGCGGCGCCTTGCCGATCGGGGTGCGGGTTGCAGAGACGATGTACGCGTCTTGAAGTTGTTTGCTCATTTTATGCTTTCAAAGATGTTGAACGAGGTTCGTGTTCTGTCGAATGTCCGGGATGCTGGCCTATCGCTTCTGCGACAAATACCAGTCCACCGTCACCTGTGCCGCCAGCGTGCCTTCGGAATCGAAAATATCGACTTCCACGGGAAACGCCACCTTGCCGTCCTGCGCCAGCTGCGCCTTCAAGGCAGCCAGGTCGCCCGGTACCCGGCCTTCCGCGCGCGTCGCGCCCCGGGCCACCTTCTGGTACTGGATGCGCGACTCCTTTGCCACCGGGCGCAAGCCCAGTATCAGCTCGGCGAAGCCGCCAGCCATGGCCGCGCCGGAAGCCGTTTCGGCCAGGGTGAACAAGGCGCCAGCATGCTGCGTGCCCAGGTGATTATTCAGTTTTGGATCTTCCGGCATCGACACCTTCGAGGTGCCGGCGCCGATGTCGTCGATGCTGATCCCCAGCAGCCGCACGAAGGGCAAGGTGTCCATCATCTGTTGTTTGATACGGTCATACACCATGCTTGGCCTCACGCGCAGCAATACTTTAAAAATAATGGACAGGATCGTCATCGACGTCAGGCTTAGTTGCGTACCGGCTTACCGGTTTGCATCATGCCCATGATCCGTTCCTGGGTTTTCGGATGGTTCAACAGCTCCAGGAATGCCTTGCGTTCCATATCCAGCAGCCACTGTTCGCTGACGAAGCTGCCCTGGTCCACGTCACCGCCCGATACGATCTCGGCGATCATCTCGCCCAGCTTGAAATCGTGCGCCGAAATGAAGCCGCCGTCGCGCATGTTGACCAGCTGCGCCTTGATGGTGCCCCAGCCGTAACGGCCCGTCACCTGGATCAGCGAAGGGAGCGCTGGACGGAAGCCCGCGTCGAACATGGCGCGCGCTTCGACCTTGGCCACGTGCAGCAGCTCGTAGGCGTTGAACACGATCACGTCGTCTTCCTTCAGGTAGCCCATTTTTTTGGCTTCCAGCGCCGATTTCGACACGTTGGCCGTAGCTGCATTGGTGAAGCCCGTTTTCAGGAATTGCAGGATGTCGTTGCCCTTGGCTTCCTTGTAGGCGCGCTGCGCCGCTTCCTTCAAGCCGCCGCCGGCTGGAATCAGGCCAACGCCCACTTCCACCAGGCCGATGTACGACTCGATCGAGGCCACGCGCTTCGATGCATGCAGCGCCAGCTCGCAACCGCCGCCCAGTGCCAGGCCAGCGACCGCGGCGATGACCGGCACGTTCGCGTATTTCAGCGACATGAAGGTGTTCTGCAGTTCGGCGATGATCGGATCGACGGCTTTCACGCCGCCTTGCATGAACGCTGGCAGGGCCGATTGCAGGTCGGCGCCGGCCGAGAAGGCGCCGCCTTCGGCTGCGTCGGCGTGCCAGATCACCAGACCTTTGAAGTTTTTCTCCGCTTCTGCCAGCGCGAGCTTGAGCCCATTAATCACGCCTTCGCCAATCACGTGCATCTTGGTCTTGAACGAGATGATCAGGACATCGTCGCCCGTATGCCAGACGCGCACGGATTCGTCTTCGAAGACGGTGGTGCCAGCGGTCTTGCCGTCGATGGCGCCGCTGCCCAAGACTGGCGCGCGGAATGGCTGGCGGTCGTACACGGACAAGGTCGAACGCGGCACGAAGCTGTTCGACACGGCGGAGTACGAACCTTCTGGCGTATGCACGCCGCCTTTTTCAGCAACCGGGCCTTCGAAGACCCAGGCTGGCAGCGGCGCGTTGCACAGCGCGTGGCCGGCGTCGATGTCTTCCTTGACCCAGTTGGCCACTTGCAGCCAGTTCGATGCCTGCCACGTTTCAAACGGACCGACGTTCCAGCCGAAGCCCCAGCGCATGGCGAAGTCGATGTCGCGCGCATTGTCGGCCACGGTATCCAGGTGGATGGCGATGTAGTGGAAAGCGTCGCGGAAGATCGCCCACAGGAACTGGCCTTGCGGATTCGTCGATTCGCGCAGCGCCTTCATCTTCTTGACCGGATCCTTTTCTTTCAGGATGCGGGCGATGATGTCGGCTGCCTTGGCGCCGCCGGCCACGTATTCACCGGTAGCGAAGTCCAGACGCTGGATCTCCTTGCCGACTTTCTTGTAGAAGCCCGCGCCGCTCTTCTGGCCCAGCGCGCCTTTTTCCACCAGCTTGGCCAGCACTTCCGGCGTCTTGTAGACGGCGGCGAACGGATCGTTCGGCAGGTAGTCCTGCATGGTCTTGATCACATGGCCCATGGTGTCCAGGCCAACCACGTCCGCCGTGCGGAAGGTGCCCGACTTGGCGCGGCCCAGCTTGGCGCCCGTCAAATCATCGACGACGTCCACGGACAGGCCGAATTTTTCAGCTTCGTGCACGATGGCCAGGATGCCGAACACGCCCACGCGGTTGGCGATGAAGTTCGGCGTATCCTTGGCGCGGACCACGCCCTTGCCCAGGGTGGTGGTCAGGAAGCCTTCCAGCTGGTCGGCGATTTCCGGCTTGGTAAACTCGGTCGGAATGATTTCGACCAGGTGCATATAGCGCGGCGGGTTGAAGAAATGCACGCCGCAGTAGCGCGATTTCAGGTCGGCGTCGAAGCCTTCGGCCAGCTTGGTGATCGACAGGCCCGAGGTATTCGAGGCGAAGATCGCGTTCGGGCCGATGTGCGGTGCGACCTTTTGATACAGGTCGTGTTTCCAGTCCATGCGCTCGGCGATGGCTTCGATGATCAGGTCGCAACCGGCCAGCAAGTCCAGGTTGTCTTCGTAGTTGGCCACCTGGATCAGCGCGGCGTCATCCTTGTTGCCCAGCGGCGCAGGCGACAGTTTTTTCAGGTTCTCGATGGCGCGCAGCACGATGCCATTCTTCGGACCTTCTTTTGCCGGCAGGTCGAACAGCACGACCGGCACTTTCGCGTTGATGCAATGGGCGGCGATCTGCGCGCCCATCACGCCGGCGCCGAGGACGGCTACTTTTTTAACGATGAAATTGGTCATATTTTCCTCAAGTCTTAGAACAGGTCTGCGTCGAGTGCCATCAGGTTGGCCGAACCGGAACGCGCCTGACGGATCAGGGTTGCCGTCTCAGGCTGCAAGCGGGCGAAGTAGAAACGTGCGGTAGCCAGTTTGGCGGTGTAGAACTTGTCGCCGCTGGATTCTTTTTCGAGGGCGATCTTGGCCATCTGCGCGAACAGGTAGCTGTAGATCATGTGGCCGACGACGCGCAGGTAAGGCACGCATGCCGCGCCCACTTCGTCAGGGTTCTGGAATGCCTTCATGCCGATTTCCATGGTCAGCTTGGTGACTTTGTCGCCCAAATCGCCCAGTGGCGTGACGAATTCGCTCATCGCTTCATCGGTACCGTTGTCTTCGACGAAAGCCTTGATCTTTTCGCCGAACTTGCGCAGCTTGGCGCCGTTGTCACCGAGGATCTTGCGGCCCAGCAGATCGAGCGACTGGATCGTGTTCGTGCCTTCGTAGATCATGTTGATGCGCGCGTCGCGCACATACTGCTCCATGCCCCATTCCGAGATGTAGCCGTGACCGCCGAACACTTGCATCGCGTCCGAGGTGGCGATCCAGGCGTTGTCGGTGATGAAGGCCTTGATGACAGGCGTCAGCAGCGCCACTTCGTCGGCCGCTTCCTTGCGCACGTCGGCGTCTGGGTGGTGCAGTTCACGGTCGATCTGCAGCGCCACGTAGGAAGTGAAAGCGCGCGCGCCTTCGGCGTAGGCTTTGCCCGTCAACAGCATGCGGCGCACGTCAGGGTGCACGATGATGCGGTCGGCCGGCAGTTCCGGGTTCTTGATGCCGGACAGCGAACGCATTTGCGTGCGGTCCTTGGCGTAGATCAGCGCGTTCTGGTAGGCGATTTCCGTCAGGCCCAGCGACTGCATGCCCACGCCCAGACGGGCCGCGTTCATGAAGACGAACATGGCGTTCAGGCCCTTGTTCGGCTGGCCGATGATCCAGCCTTTCGCGCCGTCCAGGTTCATCTGGCAGGTCGAATTGCCGTGGATGCCCATTTTTTCTTCAATGGCGCCGCAGGTGATCGGGTTGCGTTCGCCGACCGTGCCATCCGCGTTCGGCAGGAATTTCGGTACCAGGAACAGCGAGATGCCTTTCGAGCCTTCCGGCGCGTCCGGCACGCGGGCCAGCACCAGGTGCAGGATGTTTTCCGCCATGTCATGTTCGCCGGCCGAGATGAAGATCTTGTTGCCGGTGATGGTCCAGGAACCGTCCGCCTCAGGCAGCGCTTTCGAGCGCAGCAGGCCCAGGTCGGTGCCGCAGTGCGGTTCGGTCAGGCACATGGTGCCCGTCCATTCGCCCGACACCAGTTTCGGCAGATACACTTCCTTCTGGTGGTCGGTGCCGTGCTCCTTCAGGCACTCGTAGGCGCCGTGCGACAGGCCAGGGTACATGGACCAGGCCTGGTTCGACGAGTTCAGCATTTCATAGAACGAATTGTTCAGCACGACCGGCAAGCCCTGGCCGCCGTATTCCGGATCGCAAGCCAAGGCCGCCCAGCCGCCTTCGACGTACTGCTTGTAGGCTTCCTTGAAACCTTTAGGCGTGGTCACGCTTTTCGTGACGGGGTCGTGGTGGCAGCCTTCGCGGTCGCCGGAATGGTTCAGCGGGAACAATACTTCGGAGGTGAATTTGCCGCCCTCTTCCAGCACCTGGTTGATGATGTCGGCGTCGACGTCGGCGTACGACGGCATTTGCTTCAGTTCTTCTTCCACTTGCAGGAACTCATGCAGGACGAATTGCATATCCCGGATTGGCGCGACGTATTGACCCATAATTTTCTCCTGAAGGCGATTAGCTAAAGTGTTGTACTTGTGAACTGCGTATGCGTTGTTGCGGATACTGCCTGACGGCTTATTTGCTTGTGACGGAATTCTGGTACGACGCCAGCAGGCGAATAAAGCCCGCTTGCGCCCGTTCGATGCTGCCCGGCACGCGCAGGAAACGCGCGTCGTGATGCAGGGCCAGGATCAGGCCATACATCTCGTACACCAACTGCTGGGCGTCCGTGTCCGCTTTCAGGTCGCCCGTGGCGATCGATTGCTCGACACAGCGCAGCAGCGCGCCCTGCCAGGCCCGCACCATGGCCACGAGGGCTTCACGGATAGGACCGGGACGGTCGTCATACTCGACGGCGCCGCTGATATAGATGCAACCGGAAGCGATTTCCACGCTGACCCGCTTGACCCAGCGCGCAAACATCGATTGCAAGCGCTGGATGCCGCGTGGCTCTTTCATGCTGGGGAAAAAGACTTCTTGCTCGAAACGATAGTGGTAGAGCTTCAGCACTTCCATCTGCAAGTCTTCGCGCGAGCCAAAGTGGGCAAACACGCCCGACTTGCTCATGTTCATTTTGTCCGCAAGCAGCCCAATGGTCAGGCCCTCCAGGCCGTCGCGGCTGGACAGGTCCAGCGCCACGTCGAGGATGGCTGCACGGGTCAGTTCGCCCTTGCGCATGAATTTGACTGAAGTATTCAAGATTACCGTTCTAAAAGTGATGTTGCCGATTTGGCGGACTGAAGCGAGGGTAAAAAAAAGCACGCTCCGAAAAAATCCGAACGCTCGTACTATTATCCACTACCACGTAAAAGTCAAACGGGAACTTTAGAGCCGGCGTTCTATTGGTGCAGTGCAGCATTTTTTGGCTGCGTGTTTATCGCGATTTCGGGAGGCAAAAGCGTCGCGCGCCCCTGCCATCCCAGCCCGGCGAACCTCAGGAAAGGTCGCCTGCCTTGCTCAGTTGACGGCGGTCGCGCTTGGTCGGCCGCCCCTTGATGGTGGTGCCCGGCTCGCGGAACAGCTTGCGCTCCTCGGCCAGCTGCTCGCGGCGGGCGATGCTGGCCGGGGTTTCCCCGTACAGCAGGCGCGCCACGGGTGCCGCGCCGCGCTTGTCGGACAGGCCCAGCACGGCCACTTCCCACATCTCCGCGCCATTGTCGATGGCCAGCTCATCGCCCACGCGCAGGCTGCGCGCCGGTTTTACGCGTTCGCCGCCCACTTTGACTTTCCCCGTGTCGACAGCTTCGCTGGCCAGCGAGCGCGTCTTGAAGAAGCGCGCCGCCCACAGCCATTTGTCCAGCCTGACCGTTGTCATCTCGTTCATGCGTACTTGCCTACTGAAAAAATGCGCATCACCAGCCGGTACGCGAGGAATGCCGCTTCATAACCGAGCCGGCGGAAACGGCCGATGTGCTTGAAATCATCCTGGTGAATCACGATGCCGTCGGCCACGCCCTGCTCGATATGCTGGCGCAAGCTTTGCGCGAACGCCACGTCCTTGATCACGACGTTCGCTTCCTGGTTGAGGAACAGGCTCAGCGCGTCAATATTACTGGAACCGACCGTCGCCCAGTCATCGTCGACAACGGCCACCTTGGCATGCAACTGCGTCTTGCGGTATTCGACTATCTTGACGCCAGCGGCCAGCAGTTTCGGATAAAACGAGTGCGCCACGGCATCTTGCATGCGGAATTCGCCCACGCCGATCAACAGCACCACGTCGACGCCCCGCTGGGCCGCCTGGGCCAGGGCGCGGCGCAGCTTGTGCCCGGGCGCGAAATACGGGTTGGCCAGCATCACGCTCTTGCGCGCCTGGCCCAGCGCCTGCAGGTAGGCGCGCTGGATGGTGCGGCGGTTGCGCAGGTTGTCGCGCACGACAAAGCCGGCCACCACGGGGTTCTTCGCCAGCTCCTTGCTGACGACGCGCATCTTGCGGTACAGCTTGATACGCCGCACCAGGTTCATCTTGCCCAAGCGTGCCCACTGCGCCTGCACTTCTTCATGGATGGCGTCCACCAGCGGGCCCTTCACCTGCACGGCAAAGTCCCAGCGCGGCGCTTCCAGGCTGATGTTGTGGTCGTAGTCGCAAAACATGTCGTCGTTGATATTGATGCCGCCCACCAGGGCAATTTCGCCGTCGGCCACGCAAATCTTGCGATGCGTGCGCGTGATGCCGCGCCGGAACCACGGGTTGAAGATGCGGTGGTGCACGCCCGCCGCTTCCAGCTGCGCATGCATGGCGTTGACCCGGCGGTTGCCCGTGCCGAACCAGTCCGTGATCATGCACACCAGCACGCCGCGCGCGGCGGCGCGTTTCAGGGCATCGAGCACCAGGGTGCCCGTGGCGTCATCGGCAAAGATATACGTTTCAAAATACACTTCCGAGCGCGCGCCATCGATGGCCGCAATCAAGGCAGGAAAATAGTCGGTGCCGCAATACAGCAGCTGGATGTCGTTGTGGGCAATGAAATTGACTGTGCGCATGCCGGCAGTCTACGCGAGTTTCAAAGCGGCAACGATCGGCGCATGGTCCGACAATTTCGCCCACAGGGTGCCATGCATCACTTGCGCGCCTTCCACGTGGAAACCGCGCACATAGATGCGGTCCAGGCGGAACCACGGCAAGGCGGCGGGAAAGGTGCGCGCCGGCACGGGGATCGGCGTTTTCGTCTGGCGCCGCGCCAGGGTGCGCACCAGGTCGCCCAGGGCCGAGTTCGACGCACGCTGGTCGAATACCTCGACCACACCGAGCGCATTGCGCAGCTTGTCGCTGAGCGTGTTGCGCCAGTCGTTGAAGTCGCCGGCAATGATGACGGGCTCGCCATTCGGCGCCGACTCCATGACGGCGTCGATCAGCGCCTGCGTCTGCCTTCCCCGCCCCGATTCGAACAGGCCCAGGTGAACGACATAACAGTGCACGTCGGCCTGCGGCGTCTGGAGCACGCAGTGCAGGATGCCGCGCTGCTCGTAGGCATGGTCAGACACGTCGTGGTTGGTTTGCGAGGCGATGGGAAACTTGCTCAGCAAGGCGTTGCCATGGTGGCCATGGTCATACACGGCATTCATGCCATACGCGGAATGGTGTTCGGCGCCGGCAAAGAACTCGTGCTGCGACGCTTCCGGCCAATGCTTGTGGCCGTTTTTCTCGGCGCCATAGCGGGCCGCATTGCGGTCGTGCTTGCCTTGCACTTCCTGCAAAAAGACGACATCGGCATTGAAGAGAGCGATCGCCTGCTTCAATGCGTGCACCCTGGGCAAGCCCCGCACGGAGGAGACACCCTTGTGTATATTATAAGTTGCTACGCGGATTTTCATGCATTGATTCTACTCCCTGACGGGCCCCGCACGGCGCCGAAGTAGGTGCGCGTGCGCACCTAAAACCCACAATCAGGCCAGCATGCGTCCCACGCCCGCCGTCACGCTGACGAGCAGCGCGGTGATGCCGGCCGCCCAGACGATTTTGACCAGCAACGGCGCGCCGCGCCAGGCCACGGTACGCTTGCCCTTGGCAAAGGCGCCCGGATGCAGCAGCCAGCCGATCGCCATCAGCGGCATGCCGATCGGCGGCGTGCGGCCAGGCACCGTAGAGCTGAACAGCAGGAAGATAAAGCACAGGCAAAAAACGATGCCCAGGGTGCCCAGCAGTTTTTGCTGCGTCGTCAAATGTAACCAGTTCAACATGGAATGCTTTCTAGGAAAAATCAGGTGGGGCGCGCCAGGCCCGTCATGGCCGGCAATTGCAAAATCGCTTCCGCGTTGGAAGATGAGAAACAGCGGTCGGCCGCCGCCAGGTAAGGCAGCCACGCGTGCTGCAAGTGCTCGCGTGGGCTCAGGGTGATGGCGATGTCGCGCGGCACTTGCACGCTGAACACGTGTTCCGTGTTGCGCGTCACGCCGGGCGCATAGCGGTGGCGCCAGATCGGATAGATCTCGTACACATTCGACAAGTTCCAGTCGCGCAGCACGATGTCATGGCCATCGGCAACGATGCCGGTCTCTTCCGCCAATTCGCGCGCGGCCGTCTGCAGCAGCGGTTCGTCGACGGCATCGACGGAACCCGTCACCGATTGCCAGAAACCGGGTTGGCCCGCGCGCTCGATCAGCAAGACGTCAAGGTCAGCCGTATGAATGACGACCAGCACGGAAACAGGAATTTTATGAGTCATATCAACAATGAAAAAGGCGCCACAACAGCGCCTTTTTTTGCATAGTGGATCAAACAGCGGCCGCCTGGGCAGCCGCATGCTTCATTACACTACTTTTGGCTCGGCGCTGCGCAGACGGATGTGCAGTTCACGCAGTTGCTTCTCGTCCACTTCCGACGGCGCATGGGTCAGCAAGTCTTGCGCGCGCTGGGTTTTCGGGAAGGCGATCACGTCGCGGATCGATTCGGAACCCGTCATCATGGTCACGATACGATCCAGGCCGAATGCCAGGCCGCCATGCGGTGGCGCGCCGTATTGCAGGGCGTCGAGCAGGAAGCCGAATTTCAGCTGCGCTTCTTCGGCATCGATCTTCAGTGCGCGGAAGACCTTGCTTTGCACTTCTTCGCGGTGGATACGGATCGAACCGCCACCCAGCTCCCATCCGTTCAAGACCATGTCGTAAGCCTTGGCGATGCAGGCGCCCGGATCGCTTTCCAGCATGTCTTCATGGCCGTCTTTTGGCGCCGTGAATGGATGGTGGGTCGCCGTCCAGCGGTCCGCTTCTTCGTCGTGCTCGAACATCGGGAAGTCAACCACCCACAATGGCTTCCACACGTCTTCGAACAGGCCGGCTTTCTTGCCGAACTCGCTGTGACCGATTTTCACGCGCAGCGCGCCGATAGCGTCGTTGACGACCTTGGCCTTGTCCGCACCGAAGAAGATCAGGTCGCCGTCTTGCGCGCCCGTCTGCTCGAGGATCGTGGCCAGCACGTCAGCCGGCAGGAACTTGACGATCGGCGACTGCAAGCCTTCAGGACCCTTGGCTTTCTCGTTGACCTTGATGTAAGCGAGACCCTTGGCGCCGTAGATGGCAACAAATTGCGTGTAGGCATCGATTTCCGAACGGGGCATGCTGCCGCCTTGCGGTACGCGCAGGGCAACCACGCGGCCGCCTTTCATGTTGGCGGCGCCGTTGAAGACCTTGAATTCGACCGACTTCATGACTTCGGTCAAGTCCGTGAAGGCCAGCTTGACGCGCATGTCCGGCTTGTCGGAACCGTACAGGCCCATCGCTTCGGCGAAATCCATCACCGGGAACGGGTTCGGCAGGTCGATGTCCAGCGTGTTCTTGAAGACGACGCGGATCATGTCTTCGAACAGGTCGCGGATTTCCTGTTCCGTCAGGAACGAGGTTTCGCAGTCGATCTGCGTGAATTCAGGCTGGCGGTCAGCGCGCAAGTCTTCGTCGCGGAAGCACTTGGTAATCTGGTAGTAACGGTCGAAGTTGGCGACCATCAACAGTTGCTTGAACAACTGTGGCGATTGCGGCAAGGCGAAGAAGCTGCCTGCGTTGACGCGCGACGGCACCAGGTAATCGCGCGCGCCTTCTGGCGTCGACTTGGTCAGCATCGGCGTTTCGATGTCGATGAAGCCCAGCGCGTCGAGGTACTTGCGCACTTCCATCGTCACCTTGTAGCGCAGGCGCAGGTTGTTTTGCATTTGCGGGCGGCGCAGGTCCAGCACGCGGTGCGTCAGACGCGTCGTTTCCGACAGGTTGTCGTCGTCCAGCTGGAACGGCACGGGCACGGAAGGATTCAGCACTTCCAGCTCCGAACAGACCACTTCGATCTTGCCCGACTTCAGGTTGTTGTTGATGGTGCCTTCGATACGGTTGGTCACGACGCCCGTTACGCGCAGGCAGAATTCGTTACGCACGGCTTCGGCGACCTTGAACATCTCCGCTTGTTCCGGGTTGCAGACGATTTGCACCAGGCCTTCACGGTCGCGCAGGTCGATAAAAATCAGGCTGCCGTGGTCGCGGCGGCGATGTACCCAGCCGCACAGGCTGACGGTTTGTCCCAGCATGGCTTCGGTAACGAGGCCGCAGTATTCAGTACGCATAGACATAAAATTCTCAGTTCAGGTTAGTGAGTGTTCAATCCGGCCACGTCCCACGTGGGACGCCTGCCTTTATTCTTTGGCTGCCGGGGCCGGTACAGCAACAACTTCCGCAGGCGCCACCACGCCCATCGAGACGATATATTTGAGCGCCGCATCGACGCTCATGTCGAGTTCGACGACATCGCTGCGTTTCATCATCAGGAAAAAGCCCGATGTCGGATTCGGCGTCGTTGGCACGTACACGCTGACAAAGTCGCCCACCAGGTGGTTCGCCGCATCGCCGCCCGGCACGCCGGTCAGGAAAGCGATGGTCCAGGAGTTCTGGTGCGGATATGGCACCAGCACGGCCTTGCGGAAGGCATTGCCCGACGGGGAAAACAGGGTATCCGACACTTGCTTGACGCTCGAATACAGGGAATTGACGATGGGTATGCGTTGCAGCAATTTTTCCCACAGTTTCACCACGTAATTACCGACCAGGTTATTCGTCAGCAAGCCCGTGAAGAAGACGATCAGTACCGTCAATACCGTGCCCAGGCCGGGAATGGTGCTCAGCGCGGGAATCTGGCGACCGAACCAGACGCTGGGCTGCTTACTGCCGGGCACCAGCAATAGCGACTGGTCCATCGTGCTGATCACCAGATTCAGGACCCAGGCCGTAATGGCCAGGGGCACCAAAATCAGTAATCCGGTAATAAAGTATTTACGCATCGGTTTCTCAGTAAGGGATCGTAGCGGCGCGGCGCGCTTTTCAGTCCGCTTTCGGCGCAGCGGCAGCCGGGGCGGGCGCAGGTGCCGCGGCAGGCGCGCTCTCGGTGGTTACAGCAGGCTTGGCGCCGTCGGCCGGACCCGTCGGAATGGCCGTGGTGGGCGCCGTGCCGCCGCGGAAATCGGTCGCGTACCAGCCGGTGCCTTTCAATTGGAAACCGGCGGCCGTCAATTGTTTCTTGAAACTGGGCTTGCCGCACGACAGGCACACCGTCAGTACTGGATCGGAGATCTTTTGCAAGACGTCCTTGGCAAAACCACACTCGTCACAACGGTAAGCGTAAATCGGCATCTCTACTCCGAGAAAATCATCAAAAACCCTGAATTATAAAGCTTTTCCTTTGCTCCCAGCAGAAATTGCCCCGCCCGCCTCAGTCCGCCCGGCGGCGCCAGCTCATCCAGCGCTCCTTGCCGGCGAAGACGGCGATGGAATCGTCCACGACTTCGTCGGCGAGGCAATCGAAATGCGGCGCCAGCAAGTCTTGTAATTGCTCACGCGAAATACCAAATGGCGGCCCCTTGACATTGTCGTCAAAGAAAAAGTAACCGGCCAGCATGGCGCCCGGCGCCAGCAGCTGCGCCCAGCGGGCCGCCACCTGCGGCCACATGGCGCGCGGCATGGCGCACAGGAAAGCCCGCTCATAGATCAGGTCCAGTGGCGCTGCGGGTTCCCACGCAAAGAAATCCGCTTCCAGCACCTGCCCTGCCCGCGCACCGACGACGGCGCGCGCGGCGGCCACGGCGGCCGGCGAAAAGTCGATGGCCGTGGCATCCCAGCCGTGATCGAGCATGAAGACCAGCTCATAGGCCGAGCCGCAGCCGGGAATCAGGCAGCGCAGCGGCGCCGGGCTGCCTGCAACGAAGCTGCGCAGGCGCGACGGCACGCCACCGTGGTCCCAGGGCGTGAATTGCTTCTCGAAACGCTCGTCCCAGAAGGCGGGCGAGAGTGGATCGCGGGTATGGAAGTCAGCCATCACTTACGTCCTCAGCCTTTAAAACGGCAGTTGATGCCAGCGCATGAACACTTGCAAGCCCAGTGCGCCGAGGGCGAAAGCACCGACGAAGTACACGATAAAGCTCAGCAAGCGGTTCGTCTGGCGTTGCTCAGCCAGCAAGGTTTTCATCAGTTCCACATCGTTTTCACGCGGTTCGCCATGCACCGTCAAGGCCTGGTGCAGCAAGCGCGGCAGTTGCGGGAAAATGTGCGCATAGCGGGGCGCCTCGGCGCGCAGGCGCTCCATGAAGCCTTGTGGCCCCACCTGGTTACTCATCCATTTTTCCAGATACGGCTTGGCCGTTTGCCACAGGTCCAGTTCCGGGTCCAGCTGGCGGCCCAGGCCTTCGATATTGAGCAGGGTCTTTTGCAGCAGCACCAGTTGCGGCTGCACTTCCACATTGAAGCGTCGCGAGGTCTGAAACAGGCGCAGCAAGACTTGCCCAAAAGAAATATTTTTCAGCGGACGGTCGAAGATCGGCTCGCAGCAGGCGCGCACGGCCGCTTCCAGCTCATCGACGCGCGTGTCTTTCGGCGCCCAGCCCGACTCGATATGCGCCTCGGCCACGCGCTTGTAGTCGCGGCGGAAGAAGGCGAGGAAGTTTTGCGACAAATAATCTTTGTCGTAGTCGTTCAGGGTACCGACGATGCCGAAATCGAGCGCGATATAGCGGCCGAACGATTCTGGCGCGATCGACACGAGAATATTGCCCGGATGCATGTCCGCATGGAAAAAGCCATCGCGGAACACTTGCGTGAAGAAAATCTCCACACCATCGCTGGAGAGTTTACGCAAATCCACACCGGCCGCCACCAGGCGCTCAGTCTGCGACACGGGGATGCCATACATGCGTTCCATGACGATAACGCTGCTGGAGCAGTAATCCCAGTGCATTTCCGGCACCAGCAATAAGTCCGAGTTGGCGAAGTTGCGGCGCAGCTGGCTCGCGTTGGCCGCCTCGCGCATCAGGTCCAGCTCGTCGTGCAGGTATTTGTCGAACTCGCCCACCACTTCTTTCGGTTTCAGGCGCTTGCTGTCGGCCCACAGGCGGCTGGTCCAGTCGGCGGCGATGTGCATCAGGGCCACGTCTTCGTCGATCAGCTTTTTCATGCCTGGACGCAAGACTTTCACGGCCACTTCACGGCCGTCTTTCAAGGTGGCGAAGTGCACCTGGGCAATCGAGGCGGACGCCACCGGCTCGCGCTCGAAGCGGGCAAATAACTGATCCGGATGCGCGCCCAGCGACTTGGTGATTTGCGCAATGGCCAGGTCGGAATCGAACGGCGGCACCCGGTCTTGCAGACGCGCCAGTTCTTCCGCGATGTCGAGCGGCATCAAGTCGCGCCGGGTCGACAGCACCTGGCCGAATTTGACGAAAATCGGGCCCAGCTCTTCCAGCGCCAGGCGCAGGCGCAAGCCCCGTGGCGACGACAGGTCGCGCCAGAAAATCAGGGTGTCGATCAATTTGGCGGTGCGGGGAACTTGCAGACCAGAAATCGCTATCTCATCCAGACCGTACTTGATGGAAACACGGATGATTTTAAACAGGCGCAGGAATTTCAATATCATGTAGACAAATCCGGTAAGGAGGACTGCGGCTGGGCGGCGGCAGCCGCCTTTTCCAGCCGGGCAAGGCGCTTGGCCAGGCGTTCAACGTCATCGCGCACGCGCGTCACGCCAGCGGAATACTCTTGCAGGGTAGAAGGACGGATCAGCATGGGCTGTTCGTCGAGAAAATATTCGGCCACGTTTTCCGCCAGCTTTTGCTGGCCCGTGCGGACAAAGGCGGCGGCATCTTTCGCCCCGGCAACGAGGCGCGTGGCCAGCATGGGCCCGACGACCTTTTCCAGGTCGTGCTCGGCTTCCCAGCGCAAGCCCTTGCTCAATTGCGAAATCGCATTGGCAAACTCGGCATCGCCTTCGATTTTCACATACGAAAACGCCCGCTCGCGGTTTTGCAGGATCAGCGGCACGTCGGACAATTTCACGCGGATGGTGACGTTGGCCGGCATGTCGGCAGGCGCCGCCTCCAGCATGCCTGCGCTGTCGACGCGCAGGCGCAAGGCCACGGCGCCCGTGTCGATGCAGGCCAGCTTGCCGGCGTGCACGGCCAGCTGCTGGCGCGCCCACGGCTCTTGCGCCAGCAAGTGGTTGAGTGTCGCGATGACGGGCGTCATCAGGGAGAGATCGGAAAGTGGTGCCATCATGTTGCGCGCTTCGCGCCCCTAAAAAGAAAAAACCGCCCGTAAAACAACGTGGGCGGTTTCGATCTTACCAGTTCAGCAGGAAATATCTGTTAAGCATCATGCATTCCGCATGGACTTAAGCCGGTATTCAGCAAGTTTTTACAATTAATTCAATTGCTGGATGCCTGCCAGGACCCAGCCGCTATTGCCGCTGACGGGTTTCGACATATTCCATACTTCCGCGAACGGTTCGGCCGCGGCGCCCGGCGCCGAACGGATCAGGCCCGTAAACTTTACGCTGGCCAGGTAATCGTTGACGCTCGTCTCGATGCCCAGCAGTTCGGCATCGATGGTGACGACATCCGTAAAGTCCGGCTGCGCGCCACGTTCCTGGATTTGCATGCGCAATTCCGCATACACTTCCGGCGACGTGAATTCGCGGATATCGTTGACGTCCGCCTTGTCCCAGGCCGCTTGCAGGCGAATGAAATTGCTTTTCGCGTGGCGCAGGAAGGCATCCTTGTCGAAGTCGCCTGGTACGCCCCATGGGGCGGCAGCCGGGGCCGGCTTGTCCAGGCCTACGCCGGACGAGACAGGCTGCAGCGGCGGCAGCGGCGGGATGCGCGAACCGATGTCAGGCACGTTGCCTGCTGGCGCAGGCTGGTTGCCGCCAAAACCCGCGAACGGCGCATTGCCGCCGGCATTGCTGTCACGCTTGCCGCGCACCATGCGGTAGATAAAGAAGGCTACGCCGGCCAGCAAAGCCACCATCAGCAGGGTGCTGATCATGCTGGCCAAGGCGCCGCCCAGGCCGAAATGCGACAGCAAGGCGCCCAGGCCCAGACCGAGCAAGGCGCCGCCCAATAAACCCTTCCAGCGGCTTGGTGCCTTGGCGGCAGGGGCCGGTGCGGGAGCCGGCGCAGGTTGCGCCTGGCGTGGCGCGGCGGCCGGTGCCGGGGTTGGTGCCGGTGCGGGCGCCTGGCGGCCCACGTTTTGCGACTGGCGGCCAAACGAACGGCCACCGCCCATGGGACGGGCCAGCGCCTCGCCCAGCATGGATACCGTGGTCGCGGCCAGCATCATGCCGACCATAAATTTCTTCAATTTCATTCCATCTCCTAAAATCACCAACGTTGATGCATTACATCTTGATACCGGTGTGCAAAGCGGCAATGCCTGCCGTCAAATTGTAGTACTGCACGCGTTCCAGGCCCGCCGTTTCCATCATGGTCTTCAAGGTTTCCTGGTCCGGGTGCATGCGGATCGATTCTGCCAGGTAGCGATAGCTTTCCGCGTCGCCGGCGATTTTCTGCCCGAACCACGGCAAGACCGAGAACGAATACAGGTCGTACGGCTTTTGCAGGGGCGCTGCCACCTTGGAAAACTCCAGCACCAGCAACTTGCCGCCCGGTTTCAGCACGCGGCGCATTTCCGCCAGCGCCACATCCTTGTGCGTCATGTTGCGCAAGCCAAAGGCAACGCTGACACGGTCGAAATAATTATCGGGGAATGGCAGTTTTTCCGCGTCACACAACAAGGTGGGGGTGAGCAAGCCGCGATTCAAGAGGCGGTCGCGGCCCACGCGCAACATCGATTCATTGATATCGGTCAACCAGACTTCACCGGTAGGACCCGCCTGCTTGGCGAAGGCCTTCGACAGGTCGCCCGTGCCGCCGGCGATGTCGAGTACCTTGAAACCGGGGCGCACGCCCGCGTTGGCAATGGTGAACGTCTTCCACAGACGGTGCAGCCCGCCCGACATCAAGTCGTTCATCACGTCGTATTTGGCAGCGACGGAATGGAACACCTTGGCGACTTCGCGCACTTTGTCGTCTTCTGCAACTGTTTTGTATCCGAAATGGGTCGTATTGGTCATGGTAGGCAGTCTGTTTGAACTTGGGAGCATTATACAAGCGGCAGGCGCATTTCCCCGTGACGCCGGAGAAGGTATTGCCTTTCCACTGCATTCGCAGCCAGCATTGCCGCCCGGGCATACGCTGCCAGCGCCCCCGGCCGGTCCCCCTGGCGGCGCAGCAAGTCGGCCCGGGCCGCGTGCAGATAATGCGAATTGGCAAGGCTGGGCACGGCTTCCAGGCGTTCCAGCCACGCCAGGCCATGTGTGGCGCCATGCGCCATCGCGCAGGCGATCACGGCATTGAGCAAGATCAACGGCTCCGGCTTGTGCCGCAGCAAGGCGCCGTACAGGGCGCTGATCTGGCGCCAGTCCGTCTGGCTGGCCGTGGGAGCCTTGGCGTGCAAGGCGGCAATCGCCGCCTGCAATTGATATGGCCCCGGTGCGCGCGCCGGCAAGGCCAGTTCCAGCAGCGCCAGTCCCTCGGCAATCAGGGCGTCATCCCACAGGCGCCGGTCCTGCTCTTCCAGGGTCAGCAAAAAACCCTCGGGCGACAGGCGGGCCGGGCCGCGCGACGCCTGCAGCAGCATCAGGGCCAATAAGCCCTGCACTTCCGGCTGGCCGGGCTGCAGGCTGTCAAGCAGCCGTCCCAGGCGCAGCGCCTCCGCGCACAAGTCCGCGCGCAGCAAAGCATCGCCGGCGCTGGCGCAATAGCCTTCGCTGAACACCAGGTAAATCACGTGCAGCACTTGCGCCAGCCGTTGCTGCAACTCTTGCTCCGGCGGCAACTCGAAAGGAATGCGCGCCTCGGCGATCTTGCGCTTGGCGCGCAACAGCCGCTGCGACAGGGCAGCTTCCGCCAGGCCGAAGGCGCGCGCGATCTCGCCCGTGGACAGGCCACACAAGGTGCGCAGGGCCAGCGCCACCTGCGCCTCGGGTGCCAGCGCGGGATGGCAACAAATAAACAGCAGGCGCAGGCGGTCGTCTTCGATGGCGTGCGCTTCTTCAATCACGGCCGCCGGCAGGCGCGACAGCACGGCCTCGGCCTCGCCGACGCTCTTGCCCGCGCGGCGCACGTGATCGAGCCCCGCATTGCGTGCCACGGAACTGAGCCAGGCGGCGGGATTATCGGGGATGCCCGTGCGCGGCCACAGTTCCAGCGCCTTGCGGCACGCTTCCTGCAACACATCTTCCACCAGGCCCAGGTCGCCGAAACGCCGCATCAGGCCGGCCAGCACCCTGCCCCTTTCCTGGCGAAAGACGTGCTCGACGGCCGACAGGGCGTCGCCGGCCATGTTTATGCCGTGACAGGCCGTACTTCAATGGTGCCCAGGGAAGCGGCCGGACAACGCCCGGCCCAGGCCAGCGCCTCGTCCAGGTGCGCGCAGTCGAGCAGGTAATATCCGCCCAGCTGCTCCTTGGTTTCCGCGAACGGCCCATCCGTGACAACGGGCTTGCCATTGCGCACCCGCACGCTGGTGGCGCTGCGCACGGGCGCCAGCTCGGCCCCGCCGCGCAGCACGCCAGCGGCGTCCAGGTCCTGCGTATAGCTGGCAAAGTCGGCCATCAGGCTGGCCATCTGCTCGTCTGGCATGGCGGCATAGCGTGCCTCGTCGGCGTAGATCAGGATCAGGTATTCCATAGTCTCTTCTCCAAAAGAAAAATGCCCGCAAGCGCGGGCATTCATACGACGAATGGATCTGCGGCAATCCGACAAGATTACCGCATTTATTTTTCCTTAATGCTTATGCCCGCAACTCGGTCCATGAACGTGGCCGGAAGATTGCTTGATCGTCATGTCGGCCTTGGCGTCGCGGCCGCTGTCGCCCGGGTAGCCGGCTGCCGTCAGGCGGTCCAGGTAATCCTGCCACAGGGTCGCTTGCTGCGCGCCCAGCTTGTACAAATAGGCCCAGGTGTACAGGCCGGAATTGTGGCCATCGCTGAAGGTGGGCTGCACGGCGTAGTTGCCGACCGGCTCCAGGCCCGTGATGCCGACCAGGCGCTTGCCTAATTGCAAGGTTTCCTGGCCCTTGCCATGGCCCTGCACTTCGGCCGACGGCGAATACACGCGCAGGTATTCGAACGGCAGCGCAAATTCGCTGCCATCGTCGAACGCCACGTCGAGCACGCGCGACTGGTTGTGCACGGTCAAGCCGGTCGGTTGCGGTGTTGCTGTTTTTTCAGTCATGACGATACTTTATGCGGATAAACGTTGAATGATGGCGTCGCGCAGTGCCGGCAGCAGGGCGCGGCGCGCGGCCAGCACCTCGGGCGCCGTCTCGCGCTGCACGACAGCCCAGCTCGGGTTCGGGAAATGCGCGTCGTCGCGGTAGCGGGGAATCACGTGCCAGTGCACATGCGGCGTCATGTTGCCGAAACTGGCCACGTTGACCTTTTCCGGCTGCATCACTTCACGCACGGCCAGCTCGACTTGCCACACGACTTCCATGACGTAATTGCGCTCGCCGGGCGTCAAATCCGTCATTTCCTTCACGTGTTTGTTCCAGATCACGCGGCAAAAACCGGGATATGCAGGGTCATCAACGGCCACGACGGACAGGCGCTCGCTGCGCCACAGCAAGGTTTCACAACCCTGCTTGCTGGCGAAGCTGTCGAGCAACTGGCATAAATCACAGGTCACACGAGCACCCGTTCGATGCCGCCGTCATTGGCGCGTTTCACGTAATCCGGCATCCAGTTCTCTCCCAGCAAGTGTTTGGCGATCTCGACGACGATGTAGTCGGCCGTCGTGCCCGAATCATCATTGTAGCGCGAGAGTCCTTGCAGGCACGACGGGCAGCTGGTGAGGATTTTCACGTCACCTGTAAAACCATCGCCGCGCAGCTTGTCGGCACCCTTGACCATCTCTTCTTCCTTGCGGAAACGCACTTGCGTAGAAATGTCGGGACGCGTGACGGCCAGCGAACCCGATTCGCCGCAGCAACGGTCATTCTTCTCGATCTTCACGTTATCGACCGTGCTGATCAGGGAATTGATGGTCTTGCCCGATTCCTGCAGCTTCATCGGATTGTGGCATGGCTCGTGGTACATATAGCGCGTGCCGTTCACGCCTTCCAGCTTGACGTTTTTCTCCAGCAAATACTCATGGATATCCATGATGCGGCAGCCTGGGAAAATCTTTTCAAACTGATACGTTGCCAGCTGGTCGTAGCAAGTACCGCACGAGACGAGCACCGTCTTGATGTCCAGGTAATTAAGCGTGTTGGCCATGCGGTGGAACAGGACGCGGTTATCCGTCATCATCTTCTCGGCCTTGTCGAACTCGCCCGCGCCCCGCTGCGGATAACCGCAGCACAAGTAGCCCGGCGGCAAGACCGTCTGCACGCCCACTTCCCACAGCATCGCCTGTGTGGCCAGGCCCACTTGCGAGAACAGGCGCTCCGAACCGCAACCGGGGAAGTAGAACACGGCTTCCGTATCGGCCGTCGTCGTCTTCGGGTTGCGGATGATCGGAATGACCTTGTCGTCTTCGATGTCGAGCAGCGCGCGCGCCGATTTCTTCGGCAAGTTGCCCGGCATCTTTTTGTTGATGAAGTGGATAACCTGCGCCTTGACGGGCGGCTTGCCCGTCGATGGCGGCGGCGCCTTGGTTTGCTTCTTGGCAAATTTCTTCAGCAAGTCGTGGCCCAGGCGCTGCGCCTTGTAACCCCAGCCGATCATGACCTTGCGCGTGGCGTTGATGGTCACGGGATCGGTGGCGTTGAGGAACATCATCGTGGCCTTGGTGCCCGGATTAAAGCTCTTCTTGTCCATCTTGCGCAGCAAGTTGCGCATGTTCATCGACACGTCGCCGAAATCGATGTTGACGGGGCAAGGCGTGACGCATTTATGGCACACGGTGCAATGGTCGGCCACGTCCTCGAACTCTTCCCAATGCTTAATGGAAATACCGCGGCGCGTCTGCTCTTCGTACAGGAAGGCTTCGATCAGGGACGAGGTCGCCAAAATCTTATCGCGTGGCGAATACAGCAAGTTGGCGCGCGGCACATGGGTCGAGCACACGGGCTTGCACTTGCCGCAACGCAAGCAATCCTTGACGCTGTCGGCGATGGCGCCGATATCGCTTTGCTGCATGATCAAGGACTCATGCCCCATCAGGCCGAACGATGGCGTGTAGGCATTGCGCAAGTCGGCGCCCATGCCCGGCAGGTTCAGCAATTTGCCTTTATTGAAACGGCCTTCCGGGTCGATGCGCTGCTTGTAGCTGCGGAATTCGCCGATTTCTTCTTCCGTCAAAAATTCCAGCTTGGTAATGCCGATACCGTGTTCGCCGGAAATGACGCCGTTCAGCGAGCGGGCCAAAATCATGATGCGGCCCACGGCTTGGTGGGCGTCCTGCAGCATTTCGTAATTGTCCGAATTGACGGGCAAGTTCGTGTGCACGTTGCCGTCGCCCGCATGCATGTGCAGCGCGACGAACACGCGGCTACGCAAGATGCGCGCGTGAATCGCGGTGGCTTCGTCGAGGATCAGTTTGAAGGCGGCGCCGTTGAAGATCTGGCGCAACTGGGCGCGAATCTCTTGCTTCCAGGTAATGCGCACGGTGCGGTCCTGCACCACGTCGAACAGGGTGGCGTTCGGCTGCGTTTCCAGGCGCGCATCAAACACGGGCAACAAGCGCTCCAGGCCCAGCGCGGCCAATTCGCCCTTCACGTCCGCCAGCGGACGATCGAGCTGGGCCAGCAGATAGGTCCAGCGGGCCGTGACTTGCGCCAGCAACTGCTGCGCCTGCTCAGCGCGGTCGCCCAGCATTTCCGCATCATCGACACGGTCATCGGACGCGTCGTCGCTCTTGCCTACTGGCAAATTACCTTTGCCAAAGAATTCGCTCAGGGCCTCGGCCAGTTGCAGCTTGTTCTTGATCGACAGCTCGATATTGATGCGCTCGATGCCATCCGTGTATTCGCCCATGCGATTGAGCGGGATCACGACGTCTTCATTAATCTTGAACGCATTCGTGTGCTTGGCGATCGCGGCCGTGCGGGCCCGGTCAAGCCAGAATTTCTTGCGCGCTTCCGGGCTGACGGCCACAAAACCTTCACCCACGCGGGTGTTGGCGATGCGCACCACTTCCGACGCCGCTTGCGCGACGGCATTTTCATCGTCGCCGACGATGTCGCCGAACAGGGCCATCTTTGGCAGCACGCCCCGTTTCGACTTGGTGGCATAGCCGACGGCGCGCAGGTAGCGCTCGTCCAGATGTTCCAGGCCCGCCAGGCGGATGGTCGTGTATTGCTCGCCCTTGGCCGGCAAGCCATCGAGGTAATCCTTGATTTCCACGATCGACGGAATCGCGTCGCGCGCCTGGCCAAAGAATTCCAGGCAGACGGTACGGGCGAACTTCGGCATCTTGTGCAGAATCCAGCGCGCCGACGTGATCAGGCCGTCGCAACCCTCTTTCTGGATGCCCGGCAAGCCGGAGAGGAATTTATCGGTGACGTCCTTGCCCAGGCCTTCCTTGCGGAACTTGCGGCCAGGAATTTCCAGGATTTCCGTCTTGAATGGCGCGTTCGGCTTGGTCGCGTCGCGCGTGCTCGGGTGACGCCATTCCAGCTGGAAACGTGCCAGCGCGATATCATGGATCTTGCCCAGGTTATGGTCGAGGCGCGTGACGTCGAGCCAGTCGCCGTTCGGATCAACCATGCGCCACGAGGCCAGGTTGTCCAGCGCCGTGCCCCACAGCACAGCCTTCTTGCCGCCCGCATTCATGGCGACGTTGCCGCCGATGCAAGAGGCGTGCGCCGAGGTCGGATCGACGGCAAACACGAAACCGGCCTTTTCCGCCGCTTCCGACACTTTATTCGTGATCACGCCCGCGCCCGAATTGATGGTCGCGTATTCGTGGCTCAATCCCGGCAAGACGGTCATTTCCACGGCGCCCAAAGTGATGAGTTTTTCCGTGTTGATGACGGCCGACATCGGCGTCAAGGGAATCGCGCCGCCCGTGTAACCGGTGCCGCCGCCGCGCGGGATGATGGTCAATCCCAGCTCGATACAGCCCTTGACCAGGCCAGCCATTTCCTCTTCCGTGTCGGGAGTGAGCACGACGAACGGGTATTCCACGCGCCAGTCGGTGGCGTCCGTCACGTGCGAGACGCGCGTCATGCCATCGAAGCGCACATTGTGTTTTTCCGTGTAGCGGCCCAGCACCTTGACCGTGCGCTTGCGCAAGTCATAGGTCTTGCGGAATTCGTCGCCGAAATCGGCCACGGCCTTGCTGGCCGCTTTCAGCAGCAGTTCCACGTTGGCGCTGCGCGCTTGCGCCACTTCCGGCGCTTCACCGGCAGCAAGCGCGTCGCCGCCGGCCACATCGATGGACAGGCGGCGCTTGTCGACTTCGGCCAGGCGGTGGTGCAAGGCATCGATCAAACCCTGGCGGCGCTTTGGATTGTCGAGCAAGTCATCCTGCAGGTAGGGATTGCGGCGCACGACCCAGATGTCGCCCAGCACCTCGTACAGCATGCGGGCCGAACGGCCCGTCTGGCGGGCGCCGCGCAGCTCGTCGAGCAGGCGCCACGAGTCCTCCCCCAACAGGCGTATGACGATCTCGCGATCGGAAAACGACGTGTAGTTATACGGGATTTCACGCAGGCGGCTTGCTGCGGGACCATTGGGCGTTTCTGCCAGTAAAGCTTGGATATGTGCGGGAGCGTTCATGGAGTGTGGTGACGATGTGGACTGGACCCTAAAGACCCATTTTATCTTATTGCGCCGCACCATGCGGGAACAGCCTTATGCCGCCCAAGGTTTAAGCACCTCACCCGCCACCATAGCAAATACGGAAAAGCCCTATTTTGCATGAATAAAAAACCAGTCTTGATGATTTTTCGACGCAAAAATGCCAAGAATCAGAGTCTGCTGCAAACTATCGAACTGCCCAAAAATAGGGCAAACGGGCGTTGCAGCCAGTCCCATTCAGACCAGCATCTGGCCGATCCGGTGCCATACGCCATCGGGTACGTAGAGCAGCAAGCCCGTCATGGTCAGGTAGCGCGCGCACTTGCCGACGGCCATGTAGGCCACGCTGGGCCAGAACGGCAGCTTGAGCCAGCCGGCCAAGGTGCACAGCGGGTCGCCCACGATGGGCAGCCAGGCCAGCAGCATGGTCTTGGCGCCATAGCGGGCCAGCCAGCGGAACCAGCGCGTGTCGCGCTCCTTGGCGAACGCCTGCTTGGCCCGGTAGCCCATCCAGTAGTCGACGATGCCGCCCAGAGTGTTGCCCAAGGTGGCGACGCCGATGGCGGCCCAGAACAGCGCGGGATTGGCCTTGATGACGGCAAACACGGCCGGTTCCGAGCCGAGCGGCAACAGGGTGGCGGAAATAAAGCTGATCAGAAAGACCGAGGTCAGCCCGACTTCCGGTGCTGCGATCAGTTGCAGCAGCCAGGCGATTGCGGATTCGATCATGGAACACTTCGCGATGCAGTAAGGCTCTCCATTATAATGAAGAGCAGCTTGCGCGCCGCACAATCCGCGCTGGCAGGCAAAGGCATACCCGCCCGTAGTTCCACAGAGCATTATTGTCGCCAGGCTATCCGCCGCGGCGCCGCCGCTATCGCCCGACACGCTCCAGACCCTTTCTGGCCCAGAATCACTTGCTTGCAGACTATGAACATCGACTACCTCAAGAAAATCCTGACCGCCCGCGTCTATGACGTCGCTACCGAAACGCCGCTGGAACTGGCCCCTGCCCTGTCGCAGCGCCTGAACAACCAGATTTACTTCAAGCGCGAAGACATGCAAAGCGTGTTCAGTTTCAAGATTCGTGGCGCCTATAACAAGATGTCCAAGCTGAGCGAAGCGGAACGCAAGCGCGGCGTGATTTGCGCCTCGGCCGGCAACCATGCCCAGGGCGTGGCTCTGTCGGCCGCACGCATGGGTTGCCGTGCCGTCATCGTCATGCCGACCACCACGCCGCTGGTGAAAGTCGAGGCGGTCAAGGGACGCGGCGGCGTGAACGTGGAAGTGGTACTGCACGGCGAGTCCTACACGGATGCCTACAACCATGCGCTGACCCTGGAAAAGGAACAGAAGCTGACCTTCGTGCACCCGTTCGACGACCCGGACGTGATCGCCGGCCAGGGCACGATCGGCATGGAAATCCTGCGCCAGCACGCCGGCCCCATCCACGCCATCTTCGCTCCCATCGGCGGCGGCGGCTTGATCGCCGGCATTGCCGCCTACGTGAAACAGATTCGCCCCGACATCAAGATCATCGGCGTGCAAAGCGTCGATTCGAACGCCATGGCCCGCTCGCTGAAAGCGGGCGAGCGCGTGACCCTGAACGACGTGGGCCTGTTTGCAGACGGCACGGCCGTGCGCCTGGCCGGCGAAGAAACCTTCCGCCTGGTGCAGGCATATGTCGATGAAATCATCACGGTCGACACGGATGCCATCTGCGCCGCCATCAAGGATGTGTTTACGGATACGCGCTCCATCCTGGAACCATCCGGCGCCCTGGCCATCGCCGGCGCCAAAGCCTATGTGGAACGGGCCAGCCTGACCAAGCATCCTGTCAACAATGAAACCCTGGTCACCATCGCCAGCGGCGCGAACATGAATTTCGACCGTTTGCGCTTCGTCGCCGAGCGGGCCGAACTGGGCGAGTTCCGCGAAGCCGTGTTTGCCGTCACCATGCGCGAACAACGGGGCAGCTTCAAGCGCTTCTGCTCGCTCATCGGCGCGCGCAACGTGACGGAATTTAACTATCGCATCAGCGATGAAAAAGCCGCGCACGTGTTCGTCGGCATTCAAATTGCCGACCGGCATGAGTCGAGCGTCCTGGCCAAGACCTTCGAGGAACACGAATTCAAGACCCTGGACCTGACCCACGACGAACTGGCCAAGTCGCATATCCGCCACCTGGTGGGCGGCAAGAGCCGGCTGGCGCAGGACGAGCTGCTGTACCGCTTTGAATTCCCCGAGCGCCCGGGTGCGCTGATGCGCTTCCTCGACAGCATGGCGCCGAACTGGAATATTTCACTTTGTCATTACCGCAGCCAGGGCGGCGACGTGGGCCGCATCCTGATCGGCCTGCAAGTGCCGCCCGACGAGATGGGAGAATTCGCCCGCTTCCTCGATACCCTGGGCTACCGTTACTGGGATGAGAGCAGCAATCCCGTCTACAAACTGTTCTTGGGCTAAATAGCGAATTCACCCCGGTATTGCACTGGGGTGAAATAGGCTACCATGCGTGCTTGACTGAATTCACGCCACACGACCATGACCACCACCAACGACCTCGCCGAACTGTCTCCCCTGGGCAAAAGCTCCGCCTACCGCACCGATTACGCGCCGGAACTGCTGTTTCCGATTCCACGCCAGGGCAAGCGCGACGAGCTGAAATTGCACGGCACATTGCCGTTTTTCGGCCTCGATATCTGGAATGCGTATGAACTGTCGTGGCTGAACCAGCGCGGCAAGCCGCAGGTGGCCATTGCCAAGGTCAGCGCGCCGGCCGATTCGCCCAACATCATCGAATCGAAATCGTTCAAGCTGTATCTGAACTCGTTCAACCAGACCAAGCTGGACAGCGCAGATGCGCTGCTGGCCCTGCTCAAGCAGGATTTATCGAACGGCTTCGGCGCGCCCGTGCAAGTGGAACTGACCTTGCAGGACGATTTCGGCAAGCTGAAAATGGGCGAATTCGACGGCGTGCTGCTGGACCGCCTGGACCTGGAAATCACGCAATACACGCCCTCGCCGCAGCTCTTGAAGGCGGCGCTCGATGAAGCGCCCGTGGAAGAGAAACTCGTTTCGCACCTGCTCAAATCGAATTGCCTGGTGACGGGCCAGCCCGACTGGGGCAGCGTGCAGATCGAATATGCGGGACCGCAGATCGACCAGGAAAGCCTGTTGCGCTACCTGATCGGTTTCCGCGAGCATAACGAATTCCACGAGCAATGCGTGGAGCGCATCTTTGTCGATATCTTGCGTCAGTGCAAGCCGCAAAAACTGTCCGTGTATGCGCGCTATACGCGCCGCGGCGGGCTCGATATCAATCCCTGGCGCAGCAATTTCAGCACAGGAGCGATGCCGGGCAATCTGCGCAATGCGCGCCAGTAACATTGGGTAACACCGCGCAACACCACAAAACCATGCCAACAGGAATGTTGGCTGTGTTTTAAAACAACGTTGCAGTAGTACCGCAGAGCATGTCAAAGACGCTGAAAAATCGGAAAATCGGCATTCGGCGGCGGAAAAACCGGCGCACCGCGTGTTTTTAATCAGGAAATAGCCGATACACGCCGATGTTATTTTTTTGCTAAAATGATGGCTACGCGGGCTGTAGCGCCCACTGCGCCCGCAGCGGGCGTATACTGTTGAGAATTGGCGTTACAGGCCGCCGAAACAGGCCTATAATTCGGCTCGCAAGCCCTCTGCGCATTGCACCATTTCATTGAGTGTCATGACTAATCTTAGCAAAATATTATCCCTCGAAAACGTCCTGCTGGACCTGGAAGTCTCCAGTAAAAAGCGCGCCTTCGAGCAAGCCGGCCTGATCTTCGAAAACAATTACGGCATCGCCCGCTCTACCGTCTCGGACAATCTGTTTGCCCGCGAACGCCTGGGCTCGACTGGCCTGGGCCATGGCGTGGCCGTGCCGCATGGCAGAGTCAAGGGCAGCAAAACCTTGAAATCGCCGCTGGGTGCCTTCGTGCGCCTGGCCGAGCCGATTCCGTTCGAGTCGCCCGATGGCAAGCCCGTCAATCTGCTGTTTTTCCTGCTGATTCCCGATCATGTCACCCAGCAACATCTGGAAATCCTGTCGGAAATCGCGGAAATGTTTTCCGACGATGCCTTCCGCACGGCGCTGGCCACGGATCCGGAACCGAAATCCGTGCATTCGCGCATCGTCAATTGGCAACCCAGCCTGCAAGCGGCGGGTTAAACTTCAGGTATTCCTCCACTCCTGAAGAAGACTGCCATGTTGCAAACGCCGCTGACGATACAACGCCTGTACGACGATAATCGTGAAAGTCTGCAACTGGGCTGGTTCGCCGGCTTCCCCGGCGGCGAGCGCCTGATTTCGGGCGACGTCTCGTCGGCCGCCGACCAGGTGGGCCACTTGAACCTGATCCATCCGGGCCGCATCCAGGTCTTTGGCCACCAGGAAATCAATTACTACCAGCGCCTGAAGGTCAACACGCGCACCCACGTGATTGGCGAGCTGATCGCCGGCGGTCCGCCCGCGCTGATCATCGCGCAGGGGCTGGAAACGCCGCCCGACATCCTCGCCATCTGCGACGAGCAAAACATTCCCCTGTTCTCCACCCCGCTGCCGGCCGCGCAAGTGATCGACTTCCTGCGCGTCTATCTGTCGAAAAAACTGGCGCAACGCATCATCATGCATGGCGTGTTCATGGACGTGCTGGGCGTGGGCGTGCTGATCACGGGCGATTCGGGCCTGGGCAAGAGCGAGCTGGGCCTGGAACTGATCTCGCGCAGCCACGGCCTGGTGGCCGATGACGCCGTCGAATTCTCGCGCATCGCGCCCAACATGATCGAAGGACGCTGCCCGCCGCTGCTGCAAAACCTGCTGGAAGTGCGGGGACTGGGTTTACTCGACATCAAGGCCATCTTTGGCGAAACGGCCGTGCGCCGCAAGATGCGCCTGAAGCTGATCGTGCACCTGGTACGCCGCAACGCGCTGGAAGAAGAAGTCGAGCGCCTGCCCTTCCTGTTCCCCACGGAAGACGTGCTGGGTTTGCCCGTGCGCAAGGTCGTCATCCCCGTCGCCGCCGGCCGCAACATCGCCGTGCTGCTGGAAGCGGCCGTGCGCAATACGATTTTGCAACTGCGCGGCATCGATACCTTGCAGGAGTTCATGGAGCGGCAACGACTCGCCATGAGTGGCGATTAATTACCGGGGTCCGACCCGACGGGTCTGACCCCACATTGACGCCAATGGCAACAATTAAATACAAGCAATGCTCGAACAATAATTGCAATAATTTGTAAAGATAATTGCCTTGGGAGCAGAGCGCCGATCTTTATTGTATGATCGGCGTATGCATATCGTCCTTATCACCGGAATATCCGGCTCCGGTAAATCCGTCGCGCTCAATGTGCTGGAAGATACCGGTTACTATTGTGTCGACAACCTGCCACCGGCCTTGCTGCCCAGCCTGGTGCAAACCCTGCTCGACGAAGGTACACCGCAACTGGCCGTCGCCGTCGATGCGCGCAGCGCCGAGTCGCTGACCAGCCTGCCGCACAATGTGGCCCTGCTGCGCGACCAGGGGCACGACGTCAAGGTCATGTTCCTGACGGCCACCACGCATTCGCTGGTGGCGCGCTTCTCGGAAACGCGGCGCAGCCATCCGCTGTCGCATGAATTGCGTCCGAACCAGAATCCGGCCAGCCGCCGCACACTGATCGAGTGCATCTCGGAAGAACGCGAACGCCTGTCGGCCATCGAACAGCTGGGCCATGTGATCGATACGTCGGAGCTGAGCGCCAACAAATTGCGTGCCTGGATCAAGGATATCGTCGCCTCCGAGCGCGCGCCGCTGACCCTGTTCTTCGAATCGTTCGCCTTCAAGCTGGGCGTGCCGCTGGACGCCGATTTCGTCTTCGACGTGCGGGCCTTGCCAAATCCCTATTACGACCTGGCCCTGCGTCCCCTCGACGGACGCGACGCGCCCGTGATCGCCTTCCTCGATGCGCAGCCGAGCGCGCTGGAACTGCTGGCCGATATCCGCACCTTCATCGAGAAATGGTTGCCGTCATTCAAGTCCGACAACCGCAGCTACCTGACGGTGGCCCTGGGTTGCACGGGCGGCCAGCACCGCTCCGTGTACATGGCGGAACGGCTGGCGCAGTATTTCGGCCCGAACGAAAGAGTCGTGCTGCGCCATCGCGAGCGCGCTTGATTAGTCGAGGTGGCGCAGCGGATGCGCTTGCGCCGGCCAGACGGGGACAAAGAAGCGCGCCACCATGGCCGTGTCGACGTCGTCCAGGCTGGCAGGATTCCAGCGGGGCGCATTGTCCTTGTCGACCACCAGCGCACGCACGCCTTCGAGCACTTCGCCATGCTCGAAATTATGGCGCACCACCGTGCGCTCCAGGCGCAGGCAATCGGCCACGCCCAGGTGAGCGCCCCGCTGCAGCAATTCCAGGGTGACCGACATCATCAAGGGCGAACGCAAACGCATGGCCGCCAGCGCCCTGGCGGCGAACGCACAGTCGTCCTGCGCCAGCGAGGCCATGATGGTCGCCACCGAACCCGCACTGAAATGACGGTCCAGCGCCGCACGCGCCGTGGACAGGGACGATACCCCCGCCTCGGCCTGGAACGGTGCCGCCAGCGCCTTGATGGCTACCGGCAAGGCCTCGCCCGGCGTCGAGTCGAACAGGGCCAGCAGCGCCCCCATCTGCGCCTCGGGCAGGTAGACATCGGCCAGGCCCGTGTACAGGGCATCGGCCGCGTTGATCGTCAGGCCCGTCAAGCCCAGATACAGGCCCAGCTGGCCGGCCAGGCGGGACAGGAAATAACTGCCGCCCACGTCAGGGAACAGGCCGATATTGACTTCCGGCATGGCCATGCGCGTGCGGCCCGTCACGATGCGCAGGCGATTGCCGGGCCCGGCTTGCGCCACACCCATGCCGCCGCCCATCACCACGCCATCCATCACGGCGATATACGGTTTCGGATAGAAATGGATCACATGATTTAACGCGTATTCTTCCGTAAAGAAATCTTCCAGCAGGGCGCTGCCGCCTTGCGGCGTGGCCAGGCCCGCATCGTAAAAGAAACGAATGTCGCCGCCGGCGCACAGGGCTTTTTCGCTGCTGGAACGGATCACGACGGCGTCCACGTGCGGATCATCGCGCCAGGCCAGCAGGACCGCGCTCAGGGCGCGCACCATCTCCAGCGACAGGGAATTCAAGGCTTTCGGACGGTCGAGCACGATGTGTCCGGTGCGGTTGCGGATGGAGGTCTGGACGAAGTCGCTCATGGCAGGCAGGAAAGAAGTGAAAGTGCAAACATTCTAGCGCCTGCGCGGGGAAGATTGCGTTCAACAGGTCCAGGCGCAAAAAAGGGCGCAAGATGTGCGCCCTTAGTTGATCACAACTGCTGGAAGCGGGTGGCCTTAGACGGCGACGACGGCTTCTTCCTCGGAGTTGTCTGGCAGATGCTTGATCGCCTCTTTACCGTGCCCTTGCACTTTGGTTTTGTATTTCATCACTTGCCTATCGAGCTTGTCGATCAGGGTATCGATCGCGGCGTACAGGTCGTGCGCCAAGCTTTCCACATAGACAGTCTTGCCACTCAAACGCAGGTTGACTTCAGCCTTTTGACGTTTTTCTTTCTCTTTGAGGTTATCCACGGTCAGAATCACGGCGATATCGATGACTTGATCGAAATGACGTTTCACGCGCTCCAGCTTCGTTTGTACGTATTCACGGATGGCTGGTGTCACTTCGAGATGATGTCCGCTGATGGTGAGATTCATACACACTCCTAAAGATGATCGGGTTCGTGCGGTCCATCCTATCCGGCCCGCAGAGGAACCGAAAAAAACTTACAAACACTTACGCAGGCTCACTGGCGGAATTTTCAACGCTTCCCGGTATTTGGCAACAGTACGTCGCGCAATCACCATGCCTTGTTCCCCCAGCATGTCCGCAATCTTACTGTCGGATAAAGGATTTTTAGGGTCTTCTGCTCCTGTCAGTTGCACGATCAATGCCCGTATCGCCGTCGATGACGCTTCGCCCCCCGCTTCGGTGGCGACGTGGCTACCAAAGAAATATTTCAACTCGAACATGCCGTGCGGGGTCAGCATGTACTTTTGAGTTGTTACCCGCGAGATAGTACTCTCGTGTAAACCCAGTGTATCAGCTATTTCACGGAGCACAAGGGGGCGCATGGCAACGGCCCCATGCGAGAAAAAGTTCTTTTGTCTTTCTACTATCGCCTGTGCCACGCGCAGGATGGTGTCGAAGCGCTGGCGCATATTCTTGATCAGCCACTTGGCTTCCTGCAACTGTGCGCCCATGGCGCCCTCGCCCTTGCCCTGCTTGAGCAAGTTGGCGTACATGGCGTTGACACGCAGGCGCGGCATGACGTCGTTGTTCAGGGTCACTTGCCAGCCATTGCGCGCGCGCTTGACGACGACGTCGGGCACCACGTAATCGGACACGTCCGAGGCGAATACGGCACCCGGATGCGGATTGCACTGGCGAATCACCGTCTGCGCCTCGCGCAAGTCTTCATCGTCGCAATCGAGGGCTTTTTTCAGCTTGTTGAAATCGCGCTGGGCAAACCAGGCCAGGTGCTTTTCGACGATGACGAGGGCCATGCGCCGCGTCACCATGGCGATGTGCGGCAAGCGCTTGATTTGCAGCGCCAGGCATTCGGACGCATTGCGCGCGCCCACGCCGGGCGGATCGAAACTTTGCAGCAGCGACAAAGCCGTGCGCATCTCGTCGGCGTCGATTTCCAGCTCTTCCGGCAGGCGTGCCAGGATGTCGTCGAGCGACTCTTCCAGGTAGCCATTGTCGTCGAGCGCGTCGATGATCAGCTCGACCAGCGCGCGATCGCGCAATTCCAGCACCGTCACGCGCATCTGCTCCATCAGGTGCTCGCGCAGGGTGCAGTGATGGGCCTCCAGTTGCGGACGCGAATCTTCATCGTCGGGCGCCTTGCCCCGGCTCGCCTCGCTCCAGTCGCTGTCGCCGCCCTCGGCGGCGGCCGGGCTGTCGCCCGCCTCGCCATCAAAGGTTTCCGCTTCGGCCGGCGCGGCGGGCGCGTCCTGGCCTGGCGGCTGGGGTGGCGCTTCGGCCGGCGCTGCCGTGGAACTCAAGGCCCCGTCGGACAGCAGGCGCAGCGAACGGTCGAGCGGATCGTCGAGGCGTTCAAGCAAGGGATTATCCGTCAGCAATTGCTCGAGTTCCTGGTGCAATTCCAGGGTAGACAATTGCAACAGGCGTATCGATTGCTGCAACTGCGGCGTCAGTGCCAGGTGCTGCGAAGTGCGCAGCTGCAATGATTGTTTCATTGGCTTACATGCGGAAGTGTTCGCCCAGATAGACCCGGCGTACCGACTCGTTCGCGATGATGTCGTCGGGGCGTCCCGACGCCAGCACCGAGCCCTGGTTGATGATGTAGGCACGGTCGCAAATACCCAGCGTCTCGCGCACATTATGATCGGTGATCAGCACGCCGATATTGCGCTCCTTCAAGAAACGCACGATGCGCTGGATCTCGATCACGGCGATCGGATCGACGCCGGCGAACGGCTCGTCGAGCAGCACGAAACGGGGATCGGTGGCCAGCGCACGGGCAATTTCCACGCGGCGGCGTTCGCCACCGGACAGCGACAGCGCCTGGTTCTCGCGCAGCTTTTCAATCTGCAAGTCAGCCAGCAATTTATCCAGCCGCTCCTCGATCTCGGCCTTCGTCAGCGGACGGCCTTCGACGGTCTGGATTTCCAGCACGGCGCGGATATTGTCTTCCACCGTCAGCTTGCGGAAGACGGATGCTTCCTGCGGCAGGTAGGACAGGCCCATCTGCGCGCGGCGGTGGATCGGCAGGCTGGAAATGTCCACGCCGCTGATATCGATGCTGCCGCCATCGGACGGCACCAGGCCGACGATCATGTAGAACGATGTGGTCTTGCCGGCGCCGTTCGGGCCCAGCAAACCCACCACTTCGCCGCATTCGACTTGCAGCGAAACATCATGCACGACTTGCCGCTTGCCATAGGTTTTTTGCAGACCGCGAACGATCAGGGTGCTGCCGCAACGTGTATTGTCCATTATTTCTTTCCTGGCGCGGGCGTGGCCGGCGCTTTCTCCGCTGCCGGCGCCTTGGTCTTCGGCTGGATCACCATGCGCACGCTGCCGCCATCCGCGGTGCTGGTGCCGCTGTTGGAATTTTCCATCGCGAATTCTTCCTTGCGGCTGTCATACGAGATGAAGGCGCCATTCGCCACATCGGTCACTTTCGCGCCTTCCAGGCGCGTCAGCTTGGCTCTGGAAAACAGTTTCACCACTTCCGTCTTGTTGTCGTATTCCACGCGCTCCGCTTCGCCTTCCACCCACAGGTCGCCCGCGCCATCGCGCTTCTGGCGGAAGGTGGCGAGCTTGCCGGGGTCGGCCCAGAAGGTAATGAACTGGTAGCCTTGCGGGTCTTCCGTGATCAGGGCCCGGCCCGCCTTCATGGTCAGGGTACCCTTGACCAGCACGACGTCGCCCGTCAGGGTGCGCACCTGCTTGATGTCATCGACGTGGCCGCTACGTGCCGTGATGACGGCTTCCTTCTCGGAATCGGCCTTCTCGGCATGCGCCCCGCCCATGATGGCCAGGGACAATACGGTCAACAGCAAGATGTTCTTCATAGTATGGTTTCCTTGTTTCATTCTGTCATTTTGCCGCCGCGGCCGGGCGCGGTTTCGGCGGGAGGACCATGCGCAGCGCATTCTGCACTTCCACCACGCCGGTGGCGTTATTCGCCTTCATGCCGACGCCATTGATGCGCGAGGCGCCCGTCAGGATATCGACAGGCACGTCCGTTTCCATTCTTTCCTCATCCGGGAACACCGTCAGCGCTTCCGTCTTGACCGTCAGGTTCTGCGCCTTCGGACTGGCCACGCGGTCGATCACGACCTTGCGGTGCAGTTGCAGCCGCGTATTGTCCTGGTCGATATGCGCCAGCTCCGCATTCATGTTCATCGGCGGCATGCCTGGCGTGAGCTTGCGCACGAAAGGCTGGTCGATATCGGACGAATCGTCCAGCGGATAATGCGTGAGCTTGGTGCCCGACACGATATAGCTGGGCTTACCCGTCAAGTCCATGCGCACCAGGCTGAAATTGGTGATGAAATAGTCAGGCTCATCCAGATGCTTGCTGGCCGTGATGTCCTGGCTATTCTTGTTCATCACCTCGAGCAGCCAAAAGCTGGCCAGCGCGACAACAACCGCGCCCAGCACGGTAAAAATCATGCGCCAGCGATGGGCGCCTCCTGGCTTACGCATAGGGCTTCACTCTTTCAAATGTCACTGGCAAGGCGCGCCTCACTCCAGGAACGGCGCCATGACGCGCGCATAGTTGTCCTGGGCGCGCAGCAGGAATTCGCAGATCTCGCGCACCGCGCCGCGGCCGCCGCCAGCCTGCGTCACATGGTGCGCCAGGCCCTGCACTTCCGGACGCCCGCCCGGCACGCTGACGGCAAAGCCGACGCGTTTCAGGATGGGCGCATCGATGACATCGTCGCCAATATAGCCGCATTGCTCTTCCGTCAAGCCCGTCAGCGCCAGCAGTTCGCGAAACGGCGTCAGCTTGTCGTGGCCGCCCTGATGCACATGGGTAATGCCCAGGTCTTGCGCGCGGCGTGCCGTGATGGCCGAGCGGCGCGCGCTGATGATGGCCGTCTGCACGCCCGATTCCTGCAGCAGCTTGATGCCCAGGCCATCATACACATTAAACGTTTTCATCATCTCGCCGTCCGGGCCGAAATGCAGGCTGCCGTCGGTGAGCACGCCATCGACGTCAAAGATCATCAGTTTGACCTTGGCCGCGCGCGCCAGGTTGTGCGCTACGCTCTCCATCAGATCACCTTCGCTTGCGTCAGATCATGGATATGCAGCGCGCCCACCAGCTTGCCGTCGGCATCGACGACCAGCATCTGGTTGATGCGGAACTGCTCCATCACGGCCACGGCGTCGACGGCCAGGCGTTCGGGCGCGATGCTGCGCGGCTGCGCATGCATGACGTCGCGGATCGCCACTTGCGTGAAATCCTGCACGCGCTCGAACATGCGGCGCAAGTCGCCATCCGTAAACACGCCCACGGGGCGGTTGTCAGCGTCGACGACGGCTGTCATGCCCATGCCTTTCTTCGTCATTTCTTCCAGCGCCTGCAGCAAGGAAGCGTCCACGGGCACTTGCGGCACCCGTTCGCCGCTGCGCATCACATCATGCACGTGCGTGAGCAGGCGGCGGCCCAGGGCGCCGCCCGGATGCGAGCGGGCGAAATCTTCTTCCTTGAAGCCGCGCAAGTCGAGCAAGGCCACGGCAATCGCGTCGCCCAGGGCCAGGGTGACGGTGGTGCTGGCCGTCGGCGCCAGGTTCAGCGGACAGGCTTCTTTCTCAACAGAAATATCCAGGTGCACATCGGCCAGCTGGGCCAGGCTCGAGTTTGGTTTACCCGTCATGGAAATCAGTACGCCACCCATGCGCTTGACGACAGGCATGATGGCCATCAGTTCCGACGATTCGCCGGAGTACGATATGGCAATAAAAGCATCGTCCGAGGTGACCATGCCCAAGTCGCCATGGGCCGCTTCGGCCGGATGCACGAACAGGGCCGGCGTGCCGGTGGAAGCGAGGGTGGCGGCAATCTTGCGCGCGATATGGCCGGATTTGCCGATGCCGGAGACGACAACTCTTCCCTTGCATTGCAGCAACATCGCCACGGCGCGGCCCACACTGTCGTCCGTGGCCAGGCGCGCGTGCAGCGCAACGATGGCGTCGGACTCGATCTGCAAGGTGGTGCGGGCCAGCGCGACAGCGCGCTCGGTCGTCGCTTGCATGTCAATTCGATCAAAAGCTTTCAGCATTGTTTTTTCATGGGTTACACTCATGCCCAAAGTATAAACGAATTAGGAAAGCAAAAAACTTGCCAGTCACAACAAACAACGATTTCCATTGACCGTACCGGGCAACCCATGTTTTCCTCGCTTGAACTGACCCTGATGTTACTCGGCAGCGCCGTGCTGGGCGTGGTCGCTTTCAGAATGTTGCATTTGCCGCCCATGCTGGGCTACCTGGCCGTTGGCATCGTCATCGGTCCCCACGCGTTGGGCCTGGCAGCGGAAAACGAAGCCAGCCACACCCTGGCCGAGTTCGGCGTCGTCTTCCTGATGTTTTCCATCGGGCTTGAGTTCTCTCTACCCAAATTCCTCGCCATGCGGCGCATCGTCTTCGGCCTTGGCATGGCGCAGGTGGTCACCACCATCATCGCCACCGTCGTCTTCGGCTGGTTCGTCGCGCGCTATCTGTCCGCCTACATCCACCTGAGCTGGCAAGCCGCGTTCGCCCTGGGCGGCGCGCTGGCCATGTCGTCGACGGCCATCGTCTCGAAAATGCTCACGGAGCGGCTGGAACTCGAAAGCGAACACGGCCGCAAGATCATCGGCATCTTGCTGTTCCAGGACCTGGCCGTCGTGCCCCTGCTGATCCTCATTCCCGCCCTCACGCGCGATTCGGACAACCTGGCCGAAACCCTGGCCTGGGCCGGCGGCAAGGCCCTGGTGGTGCTGATCTTGCTGCTGTTCATCGGCCAGAAGATGGTGCGCGGCTGGCTGACCATCGTCGCCAAGCGCCGCTCGCAAGAATTGTTCATGCTCAACCTGCTGCTGATCACCCTGGGCGCGGCCTGGATCACGGAGCGGGCCGGGCTGTCGCTGGCCCTGGGCGCGTTTGTTGCCGGCATGCTCATTTCCGAGACGGAATTCAAGCACCAGGTGGAAGAAGATATCAAGCCCTTCCGGGACGTGCTGCTGGGCCTGTTCTTCATCACCGTCGGCATGCTGCTCAATATCCGCGTGGTGCTCGATAACTGGTGGCTCGTGCTGCTCTTGCTGTGCGGTCCCGTGCTGCTGAAATTCGCCCTGATCGCGGGCCTGGCCCGGCTGTTCGGGTCCAGCAACGGCGTGGCCCTGCGCACGGGGCTGGGACTGGCGCAGGCGGGCGAGTTCGGCTTCGTGCTGCTGAACCTGGCTGGCGGCATCAAGCTGATGGACCCGTTCGTCGTGCAGGTGGTGCTCGCGTCGATGGTGCTGTCGATGCTGGTGGCGCCCTTCCTCATCGCCAAGTCCGACGCCATCGTCATGAAACTGGCGGCCAACGACTGGATGATGCAGTCGCTGGCCCTGACCAAGATCGCCACGCGCACCATGGCCTCGCAAAAGCACGTGCTGATCGCCGGCTTCGGGCGCAGCGGGCAAAGCCTGGCCACCCTGCTGGCGGAAGAAAAAATCGAATACCACGCGCTGGACCTGGACCCGGAGCGGGTGCAGGAAGCGCAGCTGGCCGGCGCGCATGTCTCGTATGGCGACGCGGGACGGCGCGAAAGCCTGGTGGCGGCCGGCATCTACCGGGCCAGCGCCGTGGTGATCACGTATGCGAACACGCCTTCGGCACTGAAGTTATTGCATTTGCTTAACGAAATGGCACCGACCTTGCCCGTCATCGTGCGCAGCCACGACGATACCGACCTCGACCAATTGAAGAAGGCGGGCGCTGCCGAAGTGGTTCCGGAATTGATGGAAGGCAGCCTGATGCTCGCTTCGCATGCGCTGATCATGATGGGCGTGCCCCTGCGCCGCGTGGTGCACCGGGTGCAGGCGGCGCGCGAGGAGCGCTATGCGTCCCTGCGCGGCTATTTCCACGGCTCCAGCGACGCGGGCGACGATGCCGAGCTGGAACGCCTGCATACGGTCACCGTCAGCGAAGGCGCGCACTGCGTGGACTTGCCCTTGAGTGCGATCGACGTGGCCGGCTGCGGCGCGTTTGTCACGGCCATCCGCCGCGGCCGAGGCCGCCTCGATGTAACCCCCGAGACGCAACTGGCCAGCGGCGACGTGGTGGTGCTGCGCGGCACGGCCGACGCCGTGGCCAAAGCAGAAACATTACTACTTAAATAATTAACCTGACTGCGCCTGCCAGCTGATGACCTTGTTGCGGCCATCGGCCTTGGCCTGGTACAGGGCCTGGTCGGCGTGCGCCACCAGTTGCTGCGCCACCGTTTCGATGGGGAGTAGCGCCGCGTCCGCTTCCAGGCTGGCCACGCCGATCGACACGCTGACCCACGCTTGCGCGCTGCCCGGCAAGTCGAACATGGTGCCGGCGATGCTGGCGCGGATGCGTTCGGCCACGAACGTGGCACTGTCGAGGTCGGCGTCGATCAGCAGCACGACGAATTCCTCGCCGCCGAAGCGGCCCAGCGCATCGGAGCGGCGCAATTCCGTGCGGATGCGCGTGGCCACTTCGCGCAGCACTTCATCGCCGCCCTGGTGGCCATGCGTGTCATTGACCAATTTGAAATGATCGATGTCGATGTACATGCATGAGATGCAATAATTCTGGCGCCGCGCGCGGGCGATTTCTTCCAGCAGGCGGCGGTCGATATAGCGGCGGTTGTAGACGCCCGTCAGGGAATCGGTCAAACCGATGTATTTGAGCATTTCATTGCTGATCACGTTTTCCAGGCAAATGGCGATGATGGACGCCATGTGCTTGATGAAATCCGTACCCAGCGCGGGCGTAAAGCGCGTCACGTCGCTGCTGGCCAGGTTCAGGCTGCCAATCAGGCGCTTGTTGCGCAGCAAGGGCACCAGCGCCACGCTGCGCAGAGCGTCGATCTGCGGAAAACGCGGGCCATGCACGGTCGCATCAAAGGCGCCCAGCAGCGGCAGCGGCGGCAAGGCCGCTTCCCCCTCGGCCACGGGCTTTGGTGCGGCAAAACCCAGCTCCGCCACGGCATGCACGAACAGCAACTGCGGGAAGGCGCTGAAATCGACGCCCAGCTTTTCCATCACCAGCACGATATCGTCATCCTCGTCGAGCAGGCTCAAGGTAACGCCGTCGAGGTCGGAAATCACGGGCAAGGTGCGGAAGATGGTGCCGATCAGTTCGGGAAACGTGGACGCGCTGACGATTTCCAGGTCAAACGCCTGGTGGCGGCACATGATGTCGTGGTTGCGCTCGACCTGTTCCAGCAGGAAAGCCATGCGCGCCCGCAAGGCCTGGTTTTCGGCTTCGAGGCTGGCAATGCGCGGGTCCGGCGGTATTGCTTGATTCATAGAAACCTTAAACCCTTCTGTGCGGGCGCCATGCTTAAAATGCCAGTTCGAAACCGATGTCCTGCCCCACCACGATACGCTCATCGCCGCCATCGGTGACGATGGCGTTCATGCCGAAGCAGATGGCGCCGTCGAGCTCGGGCTTGGCGCGATAGCCATGCATGACGTCGAGCGGGTCCGGTCCGGGCACGCCCGTGGCCTGGTCCACCGACGGGATCGGGCAGCGCGAGCACGGCTTGACGGGTTTTAACACGGTCGCGCCGAATTGCAGGAAGTCGGCGTAGTCTTCCTCGAAGGCGCCGATCTCGCCGATGACGAGGTTGGGGCGGAAACGGTTCATCGGCAAGGCCTCGCGGCCGGCGGCGCGCAGCTTGTCGTTGACATCATCGAGCGAAGCGGCACCGGCGATCAGCACCGGGTAGCCATCGGCAAACATGGTCTCGGCAGCCACGCCGTCCGTCCATTTGGTGCTGGTGGCGCGCACCACGTCCGGGTGAAAGCGCACCAGGCGGCACGACACGCCGATGGCGTTGGAAAACCAGGTGGCCGTGACGTCGTCGCAATCGTAGGCGCGCACGCTATCGTCCCACACTTGCACGTCCAGCATCGGTGCCAGTTGCGGATGCGGCAAGCCCAGCTCGATTTCCAGCCGCAACATGCCCGGCGCGCGCAATTCCAGCGTGGTGGCCTTGATGGACGGCACGATCAGCGCCATGCGCGGATGTTCGCGCTGGGTCAGGAAGCGGCCTTGCGCGTCCACCACCATCCATTCGCGGTCGAACACGTGCTCGCTCATCAGCCCTGAACGCGTCAGGACGGCCTCGCGCAAATGGATGCCGGCGCACGATTTGATCGGATACAGGATGATGTCGGACAGGATAGCCATGAACCAGTGACAAGGAACAGTGTTGCTGCTTCTGCCAGGAAGTTATTCAGAAGCGAAGTATGGCAGCAAAGCGGGCAAGCGTAAATCGGCCAGGCTCAGCCAATAAGGCTGGCCTGGCATGAGAAGGATCAATACGTGTAGAAAATACGCTGGATTTCTTGCGTGCTATTCGTTTTGGTCAAAGCCAGCATCAGCAGGATACGGGCTTTTTGCGGGTTCAGGGTGTCGGACACGACACTGTCGAGTTCATCGTCGTTGGCTTCGCCATTGCGCGCCACGATGCCCTGGCCAACACGGCTCGAACGCACGATCAGCACGCCCTTCTGGCGCGCTTCCACCAGGGCCGGTTTCATTTGCGCGGCCACGCTGCCATCGCCCACGCCCGCGTGGATGATGCCCTTGGCGCCGGCGGCAATGAAGGCGTCCATGCCGACACGGTTCATGTTGGCGTAGCCATACACAATGTCCACTTGCGGCAGGGCATCGAGCTTGCTGATGTCAAATTCCGATTCCAAGGTGTGCTTGCGCGTCGACTGGCGGTAGAAAAAGGCCTTGCTGCCCTGGATATAGCCGAGCATGCCCAGTTCCGGCGACTTGAAGGTGTCGGTGGTCGAAGTGTTGGTTTTAGTCACTTCGCGCGCAGCGTTGATCTGGTCGTTCAAGGCCACCAGCACGCCCTTGCCCACGGCTTCCTTGCTGCCTGCCAGCATCACGGCGTTGTACAGGTTGATCGGACCGTCAGCCGAGATGGCCGTCGACGGACGCATGGCGCCCACCACGACGACCGGCTTGTGGCTTTTCACGGTCAGGTTCAGGAAATACGCCGTTTCCTCGATGGTGTCGGTGCCGTGCGTCACGACCACGCCATCGACATCGTTCGAGGCCAGCAGCACGTTGATGCGCTTGGCCAGGGCCAGCCAGTGGCTATTGCCCATGCTTTCGCTGGCGATCTGGAACACTTGCTCGCCTTTCACGTTCGCCACTTTTTTCAATTCCGGCACGGCCGCGATCAGGCGCTCGACGCCCACGGTGGCCGAGGTGTAGCCGACGGTGGTGGTGCTGTCGGCGCCGCTGCCGGCGATGGTGCCGCCCGTGGCCAGAATCACCACATTCGGCAATTTGACGGCCGCCTGCTGCGCGCGCGCGGGGGACGCGGCGATAAAGCCCATCAGCATGGTAGCCAGCATCAGCTGTGCACAAGAATGGAATTTGCGTGAAAACATGGTGCTCCCGTGAGGTGTACTGTCAAAAATAACAAAGTCGTGTGCAAATTATATGTCATCAGTGCCGCACGAATCCCCCAATTCATGCGTCCCGCGCAAACGTGTGCGCCTTCCCATGCGCTACAGTGGCGCCATGTCCACACTACTCCCCCTCCGCGCCTGCCTCGTCCTGCCGCTCGTCCTGATGGCGCTGAGCGCCTGCTCCACGCAAATCGAACTGCGCACGGCGGCGCAACAGGAACAGTTCGCGCAGGAGGCGGCCAGCCAGGGCGACTGGGAGCGGGCCATGCGCAGTTACGCGGCCGCGGCCGACAATGCCGAACTGGGTCACGGAGATGCCGCCTGGCAAGCTCACCTGCACCACCAGGCGGGACGCGCCGCCAGCGGGGCCTGCCGCTACGATGCGGCCGAATTTCATTTCCGCCAGGCCATCGCGCTGGCAAAGAAAAGCGGTCAATCAAGCGCGCTCAGCGACAAGGCGCTGATCGACCAGTATGAACGCCAGGGCAAGGCGACAGAAGCCCTGGCCGTGCGCAATGAACTGGGCTGGCATCAAGCGAGGGCGCTGGGCGCGTTAGTCCATCTGGAATCGCTGCCAACGGTGGCTAGCCAACCCGGTCATAAGCAGTGCAAGGCATCGCCTACACCAGCGATGAATAAGGCAATCGACAGCTGGGATTGAAAAAAACCACATCGCCGCATGTGCATTTCTTTCTTCTATAACAAGGAATTAAGGGTTAGCTTATTCCTCAAGACCTTACTATAATCATGTCCCCACAACTGACAGACTGCACCAATGCTTCAGAAATTCTCCTCAATTCAGATAATTAGAGCAATTGCAGCGCTGTCCGTCGTGATGTTTCATTCTCATTTTGTCGTCGCTTCCTTCCCGGACCAGTATAAAGTCACTCTTCCATTTATTTATAAATGAGGCTATCTCGGCGTCGATCTCTTTTTTGTCGTCAGTGGCTTCATCATTGCCCATATCGCAAGCAAGGGGGAAATTCAAGCAGCATCTTTTTTAACAAGACGCTTCTTCAGAATTTATCCCCTATACTGGATATTTTGCGGCCTGGCTATCTATCTGCAAATATGCCACGATTACAACCTTGGCGGCGGCGAGCTGGGAATTTCGGAAATCATCAAGTCTTTTACCATCTTCCCTCTGGAAAATCATCCACCCTACGCCGTCGGCTGGACACTGGAGCATGAAATAATATTCTATCTCCTGAGTGCAATTGTTTTATATTTTTCCAGCTTTATAACATTAATCATCATTCTCGCCTTGCTTGGCGGAATCGGTCTGGCTTTACCCATCCTGATTAACCATGGCACACTCCAACCTTTCTGGGATTACCATTTATTGCCTCCAACTCACATTAACTTCCTAACAGGAATTTTGATTTACAAAAATCAAGATCGCCTTTTGAAATTCAAATCAGCCGGGCCGCTGCTTGCCTCTGCTATTGTATTTTTCCTTTGGGAAAACATGTTGGGCTGGCCGAATGCAAGCTGGAACACCTTGATCACCACATTGGGAACGAGCATATGCTCAGCCCTGTTAATTATGGCCTTCCTGAATTCGGAGAAATTGAATGCCAACAACAAAGATAGCTTTTGGCACAGCAGATACACAAAGTTCAGATCGCCATTGGCAACGCATCATTCTCGCTCTATCTGGTTCACTGGGTCATTTTCATGGAACTCGGGCGTAACAAATGGAAGGTCGAGTTCGAGCTACCGGACCACTGGGCTGAAAGTTATCGAATAGCAATAACAGTCGCCACCGTACTTCTTGCATTTCTCATGTACAAGCTCATAGAAACGCCCTTGATCTCACTCGGTCATTGGATTGCAAAACGTCTGGAAAAATAAGAAGCATGCACCAGCCAATGGAAAGCCGGATACTGGACGAGCCGACCGAATGGAGGGAGAGCAGAACAACGGATGCAGTCTGCGGCATCTCGCGATGTGGTAACGCCTGTGCTCGCAGTGCCAGGGCACGGCCGCCAACCATTTCACCCGTTAAGGACAGCCTTGTCAGTCCTTGCCATAGGGCTCGGGTTCTTTATAGAGGATGCAGATGGAAACGCGCTCATCGCTGTCGAGCGAAAAGGCATGTTCGCTATGGGAAAAGCTGTCTTTGGCGACCAGATAATAATGACCGCTGGCGGTAAAGAAATCAGCATAGGACGTTTTGTAGGAAAAGAGGCCAGGCTTGTGATGATAGGCCCGCTTATGACGATTGCCTGGATCAAAGTCCAGGATGGCCAGAAATCCACCACTCTTCAATACCCGATCGGCCTCGGCAACCGCCTTGAGAATTTCCGTCCGGTCTACCAGGTACAGGCAAAAACCAAAGTACACCAAATCCATGCTGGCATCGCCGTGCGGAATGTGCGACGCGATAGAGACGTCCAGGTGAACGTTAACATTCGGAAATTTATCCATGCCTTCGCGCACAGCCTCGGAAGAAGGATCGATACCATGGCCCTGCGCAGCAAAAAACTGGCAGAGATCCGCCAGTTTGACGCCGTTGCCACAGCCGATTTCGAGGATATGCCCGATACGCTCACGATGACTGCCCAGGACGCGCTTGATCGTTTCGTTCTCGTAGAATGACTTCTGCTGGTTCAATGTCGATCTATTGCGGTCAAACCAGCGGTCACCCTCTCCCTCCAAAAATATCTGGCATTGCGTTTGCTCTAAGGAAGTCATCACCATGGTTAGCCCTTTGACGTCTTGCTCCTGGCTGCAAGCAGCCAAATCCCAACGATATCGGTTCCTGCAAAATAGCGTGCAACTTCGCATGCACACACTACAGGCATAGTTTTTTCACAAACATTCGAAAAATAGTAACACCAATCCTGGCGCTGCGCGCCTTCTGGTTTTGATTTTTATCAGCTGCGGCAGCGGTATTTCTTGAGCCAACTCCGAAAGCCGATCTGAACATGCACCGTGGCCCGAGAACGACAATGCCCCGTACAGGCGGGGCATTGTCAAACAGCAGGTGCGACAAACCACCGTCAGAAATCCATGGTCACCGACAGCATGAAAGTGCGCGGTGCGCCCAGGCCCAGGCTGGTCCATTGCGGCAGCGCCCAGTACGCCCGGTTGCCGACGTTCGTCACGCTGGCGCGCACGGTCAGGGGCCGGCCAGCCGCCTGCGTCGCATAGCGGGCGCCCAGGTCAAACACGGTGCGGCCCGGCACGGACATCGAATTGTCGGCATTGATGTATTGCTTCGATGCCGCCGTCGCGTTCGCCGTCAGGGTCACGCCGGGGATGGCGGGCGTATCCCACTCGACGCCCAGCTTGGCTTGCAGCTTGGGCACGCCCGTGGCCTGCTTGCCCTGGTTGCTGCCGCCCACGGTCTTGCTCAAGACGGGGTCGACATACGCCACGCCGCCCATCAGGCGCACATCGCGCAGGGGCGAACCGAAGAAGCCCCAGTCGACGCCACGGTTGCGCTGTTCGCCACCGAAGGAAAAGAGATTGCTGACTGGATCGACATAGCTGCTGGGCCGCTTGATTTCATACAAGCTGAGCGTATGCGCGAACTCGCCCAGGTCGACCTTGACGCCAAGCTCCGCCTGCTTCGACTTGTAGGGCGCAAAGACTTCGCCCGAGTTGGCCGCCGTCAGCGGCGCCGTGGCGCCCTGGCTCAAGCCTTCGATGTAGTTGCCGTACAGAGAGATAGTCTTGCTGGCCTTGACCAGCAGGGCGACGGCCGGCGTGGTGGCGCCTTCGTCATAGCGCGAGGTGCGCGCGCCCGTCTTGATGTTGAAGTTATCGCTGAGTACTTCCTGGCGGCGCAAGCCCACCGTCAGCTGCACGGTATCTTGCGCAAAAGAAAGCGTGTCGACCAGGCCGACACTGGCCAGGCGCAGTTCCGCCTTGGAAATTTGCGGCGCCTCGAAGCGCGTCGCCGGTCCCCAGACGGGGTTATAGATATTCGTGATCCAGTCTTTCGCCAGGGTATTACGGCGCCCGTACTGCTTGTCCGTGTGGTGATAATACGTGGCGTTGACGGCCCATTGATGGCCGATGTCGCCCGTGCGCAGCTTGCCCCGCAAACCAATTTCCGCCGACTGCTTTTCCACGTCAAAACCCAGGTCGGCAAGATTGGTGCGGTAGTCGCCTGCCGTGTTGAACACCTGGATCAGGTACGCGCCCGTCGACTGGTAATCGGCCCGGCTGGCGCCCACGGCGGCATACGCCATCACCTGCGCGTTCAAGTCCAGCTCGCCACGCAGCATGGCGCCCTTGTCCTTGGTATCGTAAAACGCCCAGCTGGGATTCAACAAGGTTTCCGCTTTCGGCGGACGCGGCACGGGCAAGCCGGGGGCCAGGTTGACGCCCCGGTTCAAACCATCGGCGCGGTCCTCGCTGTGATACAGGTCGGCGGACAGGCGCGCGCCGTTGCCACGCCAGTCCAGGCCCACGGAAACGAGCCGGGTCTTCTTTTTCTGGTGGTCGATGGCGCCGTCGCCATCGCGGTAGACGCCGTTGACGCGGATGCCGAACTGTTTATGCTCGCCAAAGCGCTGACCCAGATCAACATGCCCACCGAACTGCGAATCCGACATATACGATGCCGTCACGCGCGCCAACGGCACGTCACCCGCGCGCTTGGGCACGAGGTTGATGCTGCCGCCTACCGAGCCGCCCGGTGGCATGCCATTGAGCAATGCTGACGGTCCCTTCAGCACCTCGATGCGCTCGAACATTTCAGGCGAGGTGCGGTAGTAGGGCGAGATGCCGTACAGCCCGCCAAACGCCACATCGCCGATATTCGAGCTGAAGCCCCGTATCGAATAGTTCTCGCCGATGATGCCCGTCATGCCGCTGCTGAAAACGGTAGGGTCGGTGGCGGAAATCACATCGGTGATGTCGCGCGCCTGGCGGTCTTCGATGAATTTATCCGTATAGCTGATGGTGTTGAACGGGGTTTCCATGAAATCCTTGTCGCCCAGGAATCCCACGCGGCCACCGGACGCCACTTGCCCGCCTGCATAGGCATCTGTCACCGTGTTGCCCTTGCCCCACACCGTCACGGCCGGCATGGTCGCGGCGGCCTCGGCGGCGGCGCTGTGCGCCGGTTCGCGGCGCAAGGTATAGCTGCCATTACCCTCGCGCACGGCTTGCAAGCCGTGGCCGCGCAGCAATTCGTAAAAGCCTTCGGGCACGCTGTAACTGCCGGACAAGCCGGCGCTGTTCTTGCCTTGCAGCAGGCTAGCCTCGACCGTCAATTCCACGCCCGCCTCGGCGGCAAAGGTATTGAGCGCCTGGCCCAGCGAGCCGGCCGGCACGCTGAACGCTTGCCGGGCCTGCCCCGCCCCCGCTTGTGCAAAGACCGGCGGAGCCGCCACGCCCAGCGCCCCCACGGTCAAGCCCGTGATGAGCGCCAGTTGCGCGGCGGTGGCGATGCGGCTCAAATTCAAGGCGGGAAGGTGGCGCGTTGCCATGCGGTGTGTCATACGGTAAATCCTTTCAGAGGGGATGATTGCTTGTTCTCACCCTATCTCCCGAACGAAAAGGCAAAACCCTCAATGCAAATACGAATCATTACAAAAATAACTTAGATTATTGATAGCCCCTGAGCACATCGTCGATCACCCGCTTCAGCGACGTCACGCTGGCCGCCGTGATGTACCAGGCGTCCGCATCGACGAAGACCACGCGGCCGTTCTTCCAGGCATTGGTCTGGCGCAGCAGCGGATTGGCCATCTGCTCGGCCGTCATGACGGGACGGTGTTCCATCACGGCCGTGCGGTCCACCACATAGATGATGTCGGGGTTGGCTTGCTGGATGAACTCGCTGGAAATCGGCTGGCCATGCAAGCCCGCTTCGATGGCCGAACTGGCAGGTTTCACGCCCAGCGCATCGAAGACAAAACCGTAGCGCGACTGCACGCCGAATGAACTGAAGGCGCCATTGTTGTGCAAGACGATCAGCGCCTTCTCGGGACGTTCCTGCGTCACCTTGCGCGCGTCCGCCACCTTCGCGTCAAGCTCCTGCGCTTTCTGGCTGGCGAGGTCTTCCTTGCCGAAGATGCGGCCCAGGGTCAGCAAGTGTTGCTTGACCACCTCGATGTGCTTGCTCTCGCTGTTCTGGTAATCCACGTCGAAATGCAAGGTCGGCGCGATCTGGCTCAGTTCCTTGTAATGGTTGGCCTGGATCGACGTCATCAGTATCAGATCGGGCTGGAGCGCATGGATATGCTCGAGATTGGGCTGCACGATGGCGCCCAGGTCGCGGATGGCCTGGTCATCCTTGTAGCGGGTGAGGAAATGCGGCACGTAATCCTTCACCATGCCGGCCACTGGCACGCCCAGCTGGTCGAGAAAATCAACTTCGTTCATGTCCAGCACGGCCACGCGCTGCGGACGCTGTTTGATCACCGTCGTGCCCAGCTTGTGCTCGATTGTGATCGGAGTAAACGCCGAGGCAGGCGCTGCTGCCGTCGTCGTGCTCTTGTCGGTGCAGCCTTGCAGGGCGGCCATGGCGGCGAGCAGCACGGCGATTGCCAGACGGGGTTTGTTCCAGATCATCTCAAGCTCCTGTGGGGGTAAAGTAATTACAGACGCAGCCGCGCTCATTGCGCACAATGTGAAAATCGATGTCGTACAGCGCGCGCAAGCGCTCCTCGGTGACGACCTCATGCGCGGGGCCACTGAAGCGCACGGTGCCACCCTGCATGGCGACGATGTGGTCGGAATAATTGGCTGCGAAATTGATGTCGTGGATCACCAGGATCACGGTGCGGCCCTGCTCGTCGCACAGGCGGCGCAGCGCGCGCATGATCTGCACGGCGTGTTTCATGTCGAGGTTGTTGAGCGGCTCGTCGAGCAGCAAAATATCCGTCTGCTGGGCGATCGTCATGGCCAGGAAGGCCATCTGCCGCTGGCCGCCGCTCAGTTCATCGACGTAGGCGGCGCGCAAATTTTCCAGCGACAAAAAGGCGATGGCGTCATCGATCGCTTGCCGGTCCTGCGCTGTCAAGCTACCTCGGCTGTAGGGAAAGCGGCCAAAGGCGACCAGCTCTTCCACCGTCAGGCGCAAGTGAAAATCGGGCGACTGGCGCAAGGTGGCCACTTGCCGCGCATAGTCCTGGATCTTGATGGCCGCGATGCTACGCCCGTCTATCGTGATCTCGCCGCCATTCGCTTCCTGCAGGCGCGCGATGAGCATCAGCAAGGTGGTCTTGCCGGCGCCATTCGGGCCGATCAGGGAAGTCACTTTTCCCTTGGGAAACTGCGCGCTGACCTTGTCCAGCACGCACCTGGCGCCGTAGCTTTTTTCAATCTGTTTGACGTGGATCATGCGGTGCCTCGGGTGCGGACCATGAGCGCGAGGAAATACGCGCCACACACCAGATTGACGAGGATGCCGACCGTGGTCCGGTAATTGAAAACGTGCTCGACCAGCAACTGGGCGGCCAGGAAGATGGCGATGGCGATGGCGCAGCCCAGCGGCAAGGTGACGCGGTGGCGCGCCGTGCGGGCCAGAGCATACGTTGTGTTCGCCACAAAGATACCCATGAAGGCCGTGGGGCCCAGCAAGCTCGTCGACACCGCCACCAGCATGGCGATCAGGGCCAGTTGCAGCTGCACCATGCGCCGGTAGTCGACACCGAGCGAGATCGCCTGTTCGCGCCCCAGCGCCAGCACGTCGAGCGCCGGCAAGGTTTTCAGCACGGCCATGCAGGCGGCGCCCGCCAGCACGGCCGAGGTCAGCAATTGTGCGGGCTGCGCCTTGTTGAACGAGGCCTGGCTGAAGCCTTGCAAGATGGCGAACTCGCCCGGACTGATGCGCAGCTGGATGAACTGGGTAAATGTGCCGATCACCATCGTCAGCACGAATCCCAGCAGCAACAGGAAATACACGTTGTTCTTGCCATCACGAAAAAGCCAATAGTGGATGGCCCAGGAATACGCGAGCATCAACGCGATGGACACGACAAAATTGCCGTTCTGTCCCAGCAGCACTACGCTGTGCATGCCCATCGCCAGGATCAGCAACGATTGCAGCAGCAGGTACACGGCTTCGTAACCCATGACGGCCGGCGTCAGTATCCGGTTGCCGGCGATGGTCTGGAACACGATCGAGGACACGGCCACGCAAACGCCGCCGATGGCGATGGCGGCCAGGCGAGAGAGGCGCTTGGGGATGATGTAATCGACATCGAAGTTCGCGCCGAGGAGGAGGAACACCACGGCCAAAACAAGCACGGCGAGCCACAGCGTCCGCTGCTTGAATAGCCGCCTCATCGCCGCCCCCGGATGATCAATATGAGGAACAGCAGCCCACCCACGCCGCCCGCCGTCAGGCCAATCGGCACTTCGAACGGGTAGATCAGCAAGCGCCCGGCGATGTCGCAGGCCAGCAGCAGCGACGCGCCGCACAGGGCGACGAGGGGCAAGGTGCGGCCCAGATTGTCGCCGTAGCGCAAGGCCACCAGGTTGGGGATGGCGAGGCCGACAAACGGAATCGCCCCTACCGTGATCACCGTGGCCGCCACCGTGACGGCCACCAGCATCAGGCCCAGCGCCACTGTGCCCGCATAGTTCAGGCCCAGGCTGGTAGCCATGCCCTCTCCCATGCCCAGCACGGTAAAACGCTGCGCGTACACATACGTGAGGACAACGATGGGCAGGATCAGATAAATGATTTCATAGTTGCCCTGCACGATGCGGGAAAAATCGCCGAGCAGCCAGCCCTGCATGCTTTGCAACATATTGTTGCGATAGGCATAAAACTCGGCCACGGCGCCGAGCACGCCGCCATACACGAGACCGATGACAGGCACCAGGATTGTGTTCTTGAAGCGGATGCGGCGGATCAGGGCCACGTACAGTACGCTGGCGGCAAGGCAGAAGGCCAGCGCGAACGCCATCTTGCCGGCCGTACCCGCCGCAGGCACAACGGTCAGCGCCACGAGGATGCCCAGCTTGGCCGCGTCGAGGCCGCCCGAGGTGGCCGGCTCGACGAATTTGTTGCGCACGATGTGCTGCAGGATGACGCCGCACACGGACAGGCCGACACCTGTCAGCACCAGCGCCGCCAGGCGGGGCAGCCGGCTGGCCGTCAGGGTCAGCCAGGCATCGGCGGACAGCGCGTCGGACGAGGACAACAGCTGTGCCCACTCCATCTGCCTGGCGCCCACCAGCAGCGAAGCACCGCACAGCAGAAAGAACAGGGAAAACAGCCGCGCGTGTGTCAAATGCCGGACTCCGGCGCGGGCGCGGCGATGCGCCAGCCCTTGGCCGCCTGGCGCTGGGCCAGGAATTGGGCATACAGGCCACCCTGCTCACGCAAGGTGGCTGGCGCGCCCTGCTCACGGAGCATGCCGCCATCGAGCACGACGATCTGGTCGGCCATGGCCACCGTCGACAGCTGGTGGGCGATGACGATCACCGTGCGCTTGCCGCGCAGCCGCGCCAGCGCTTCGGCGATGGCGGCCTGGTTTTCCGCGTCGAGCGCGGCCGTCGCTTCATCGACCAGCAGAATCGGTGCATCCTTGACCAGCGCGCGGGCAATCGCGATGCGCTGGCGTTCGCCGCCGGACAGGCGCGCGCCGCCCTCGCCGACCAGGGTATCGAGTCCCTGCGGCAAGCGGGCGATGATCTCGGCCACGCCCGCCTGGCGCGCCGCTTCCAGCACCTCGGCCTCGGTCGCATCCGGTTTGCCGATGCGGATGTTGTCGCCGATGCTGCCCTGGAACAAATAACTGTCCTGGAAAATCTGGCTGATCTGGCCAGCCAATTGCTCGCTGGACATATTCCGCACATCGACGCCGCCCACCTGCACCGTGCCTGCACTGGCGTCAAAGAAGCGCGCCATCAGGCGTACCAGGGTCGTCTTGCCGGAGCCGGAGGCGCCGATCAGCGCCGTCATGCTGCCCGGCGCGATGTACAGGTTGATGTCCGTCAAGACGTCGGGCTGATCCTGTGCATAGCGGAAAGCCACGTCGCGCAACTCAACGGAACCATCGCGCGGCGCTTGCGGCTCGTGTACCTCCGGCAGCGGTTTCACGGCAAAGATATCGCGCGCCGCATCGAGCGGACCGCGCGCGCCGCGCAGCACTTCGCCATAGCTGGCCACTTCCTGCAGCGGGTCGACAAAGCGCACCACCAGCAGCAAGGCCACGATGATGGCGATGGCGTCTGCCACCGCTACCGTACCGAGCAGGCTCGCGGCGGCGGCCAGCAAGGCGGCGAAGATGGCTTGCACGGTCCAGGCATTGAGCACGGAAGACAGCGCGGAAAGATAGATCAGCCGCGTGCCTGAGTGGCGCTGCGCGTCGATGGCTTGCTTGAGGAAACGCGTGCCACCATCCACATTTTCACCGTTAAATGCACGCAGTACCGACTGGGCTTGCGCAAACTCCACAAGGCGCTGGCTGGTCTGGGCAAAATGATGGTGGTAGGCATCGTCCGCGCGCTGGCCCAGGTATGCCGTGAGCCGCAAGGCGCCGGCCAGCAGGGGGAGCGCCAGCAGCGCGATGAGACCCAGCTGCCAGTGCAGCGCAAACAGCGCAGCGGCCATCACGACGGGCGTGACGGCGCCGCAGATGACGGGTGTGAGCACATGGGCAGGCAGTTGCGCCACATTCATCATGCCTTGCGTAATGACGTGACCGAGTTTCGCCGTGTTGTCCGGCGTGAACCAGCCGACGGGCAGGCGCGCCACATGGTCGCCCAGGCGCTGGCGCGCGCCCTGCAAGACCGTCACGCCCACGCGCACGCCCGCCTTTTCCACCTGGCGCCGCCAGGCCCAGCAGGCGACCAGCCCGGCCAGCAGCACCAGCAGCCACAGGGCCGCGCCGTCCAGGTCGCCAGCCAGCAGCCGGCCCAGGGCCAGCACCAGCGCCGTGATCGTCAGCCCGCTGAGCACGCCATACGCGAGTGCCATGGCAACATAACGGCGGAACACGGGTGCATCATCGCCCAGCAATTGAATGAATGTTTTCAGCATGGCAGCACCGTTTCTTCCGAGGTGGCTTGGTAGCCGCCCAGCGCCCACAGTTGCGCATAGCGGCCCTGATGGGCAAGCAAGCCGGCATGGCTGCCCTGCTCGACGATGACGCCGTTCTCGACCACTACGATGTTGTCGGCATGCATGATGGTGTCGAGCCGGTGCGCGATCACCAGCAGGGTGCGGCCCTGGGCAAAGCGCGACAGCGCATCCTGGATCGCCACTTCGTTTTCCGCATCGGCCGCCGCCGTCGCTTCATCGAGCACCAGCACGTTTGGATCGAGCAGCACGGCGCGGGCAATGCTCACGCGCTGCAACTCGCCGCCGGACAGTTGCGCATCCTCGCCGATGACGGAATCGTAGCCGCGTGGCAAGGCCAGGATGCGCTCGTGGATATTCGCCACGCGCGCCGCCGCTTCGATCTCATGCGTGCTGGCAGATGGCCGGCCCAGCGCGATGTTTTCGCGCACACTGGCGTGGATCAGCCGCACTTCCTGCAGCACGAAACCGATGCGCCGGTACAACTCGGGCGTGGCGATGTGCCGCAGGTCGACGCCACCCAAGGTGATGCGTCCTTCGGTCGGATCAAAAAAGCGCAGCAGTAGCCGCGCCAGGGTCGACTTGCCGGAACCGGAAGCGCCAACGATGGCCGTCACGGTGCCAGGTTGCAAGGTCAGCGTGATGTCCGACAGCACCTTGTTCTGGCCATCGTAGGCATAGCCCAGGTTCTCCATGCGGATCTCCGTGCCGATGGGTAACTGCTGCTGCCCGGGCGCCGGCTGCGCCAGCACGGGCGTATCGAGCAAGGCTTGCACGCGCTGGGCCGCGCCCGTGGCGTTGTTGAGGTCATGCGTGAGGTAGTGCAGCAGCAGCATCGGTGCGGAAATGCCGGGCGCCACGAGGGCGAACGGCAGGATATCGACGGGCGCCATCCAGTCCAGGGCCACGAAGGCCGTGCCGGCAAGCACCACCACGCCCAGCACGGCGACAGGCGCGATCAGCGCGTTGGCGTTGGCCATGGAACCGACCAGCGGACGCGTAAATGCGGCAAACGCGTCGGCAAACGCATCGACGGCCGCGCGGTAGCTGCCGTGTGCGCGTCCTGTGGCGCCAAAGGCCTTGACCACGGGAATGCCGTTGACGAACTCCACCACGGCATTGTTGATGCGTCCCATGCCGGCGACGAATTGTTCCATGTTGCCGCCGCTGGCCTTCATGGCGCGGCCGAAGAACAGGAAAAAGCCGGGAAATGGCAATATCGAAACGATGGCCAGGCGCCAGTCCATGGCGAACAAGTAAATGACGGAGATGGCGATGGCGCCCACAGCGCGTCCCGTCGTCGTATAGAAGTGGGCGGTAAGGCTGTGCAAGGTATTGATGTCGTCCTGCATCGCCTGCTTGACCTCGCCCGAGGCGCGGCTGGTGAACCAGCCCAGCGGCACCTGCCCCAGGCGCTGCATGGCTTGCAGGCGCAATTGATGGGTGAGGCGGTTGTCGGCCAGGTGTGCGGCCAGCTCGCCCAGCGAGATCAGGGCCATGCCGGCAAACAGGCAGGCGACGCTGACGAGGATGATCTGCCACACATCGCCCTGCGCCAGCGCGGGGTTCAGGGCGATGTGCGCGAGCTGCGCGATGCCGGCCAGCGGCACCAGGGTCAGCATGGAACCCGTGCCGGCCAGCACGGCGGCGGCGATCAGGCGCCCGCGGATGGGCTGCAGTATCCGGCTGATCGGGCCGGCTTGACGGCTTGGGCTACTCATGGGAGAAACAGGAAAAAACGTGCATAAGTTCAATGGATAAGGGTGGCTCTCACCCTATATCCCGAACGAGAATGCAAAACCCTCAATCAGGCCCGCGAAATAGTCAGGCAGCGGCCTGGACGGTCACCCAGTAGCGCGTGCGCGCAACGATTTGCACGGGCAAGGCCAGCGCCAGGTTGTGCAGCGCGCGGTCCGTGTCGCGCAGGGAAAACACGCCGTTGACGCTCAGGCTGGCCACGGCCGGGTCACAGCGCAGCAGGCCGGGGCGGTAACGGGCCAGTTCCGCAAGCAGATCATCGAGGCGCATGTTGTCGGCCACCAGCACGCCCTTCGTCCAGGCCGCCGCGCTGGCAGGCACGGGGGCGGCCGATTGCACGATGTCCGCCGAGAAGATGGCACTGTAGCCAGTGGCGATGCCCACGGCGTGGCCCGGTGCATGCGCGAGGCGTATTTCGACGGCGCCCTCGAAGACGGCCACGCGCGACGTGTATTCGTCTTGCCGCAAGGTAAAACGCGTACCCAGCGCCTGCACCGTGCCGTGGCGGCCCTGCACGCGGAAAGGCCGCTGCGCCGGGTCGGGATCGTGCGCCGTGGTGACGAGGATTTCGCCGCTGCGCAGGATCAGCAAGCGCTCGCTGGCATCGAAGCGCACATCGATGGCGGAAGCGGAAGCGAGCATCACGCGCGTGCCGTCAGGCAAGATCATCTCGCGGATCTCGCCCGTGTCGGTGCTATGCCCTGCCGTGGCCACTTGCCAGGCATCCGTGCCGCGCAGCAGGTACGCCATGCCGCCCACGGGCAGCAACACGGCCAGCAGTTTCAGGGCACGGCGGCGGTTCAGGTAGGCGGCCGGCGCCGGTTCGCGCAGCGCGTGCCGGGCCGCGTCGCGCGGCACGCTGTGCAGCTTGCCTTCGAACGCCTGCAAACGCTGCCAGGCGATGGCGTGGTGCGGATGGGCGGCACACCAGCGGGCACAGGCATCCCGGTCCGCGTCGCTGGCGTCATCGGACCACAGGCGCGCCATCCACTGGGCTGCCTGCTGCACGATGGCCGGTGCAATCACCACCTCCATGGCTCAGGCTACCTGGGCGTGCATGGCCTGGTAGCAGGCCAGCAAACCGGCGGCGATGTATTTTTCGACGGACGAGACGGACACCTGCAATTCGGCGGCAATGTCGCGGTAACTCAGGCCATCAAGTTTGCACAACAGCAAGGCCTTGCGCGCCTTGGCGGGCAGCTGGTGCAGCACCGCGTCGATTTCCGTCAGCGCCTCGATCACCAGCGCGCGCTCTTCCTCGGACGGCGCCAGCGCTTCGGGCACCAGGGCCAGCACTTCCAGGTAGGCCGTTTCGATCTGGCGGCGGCGGTACAGGTCGATGACCATGCCGTTGGCGATCTGCGTAAGGTGGCGGCGCGACTCCCCGGCCGGCGGCACCCTGCCCGTCTTCATCAGGTGCAGGTACACATCGTGCGCCAGGTCGGCCGCATCGAAGGCATTGCCCAGTTTACGGCGCAGCAAGCCACGCAGCCAGTGATGGTGGTCGGTGTACAGACTGCTGACTTGCTGCTGAAGCGCTAACTCGGCGGTGCTCACGATACCCTTCCTGTCGCCAACGGCCGGCAAGCACAGGCGCATCGGATTATAAATGAGAATTATTCTCATTGTACGCGGAGTAAGCAGGAAAACGCAAGACGGCGACAGGCGGCAAACGCTGTCAGCCCTGCTGGCGGACGGGTTTGAGCAGCCTGAACGCGGCCTGCAGCGAAGGCCGGTAGACGTACAGTGCGGCCACCAGCAGCACGCCCCACGCCAGCGGAGCAAGCACCCCAAGGCGCTGGGCAAAAAACGCGTGGCCTGCCGCCAGCAGCGACAGCAGGCAGGCGCTCAGGTACAGCGAACGGCGCGGCAGCGGACGCCAGACGCGCATGCCCAGCTCCGTCTTGACAACAAAATACACGAGGAAACCCAGCAGCTGCGAGACGGCGGCGCCCGTGGCGCCACAACGTGGCACCAGCACGGCGCCCGCCAGCAAGGTGCCCAGCAAGCCTGCCGCAAAGGCGGCGATGGAGCATGCTGGACGGCGGGCCAGATTGATGCCGACACCGCTCACTTCGGCCAGCGCATACAACAGCGGCTGTCCCACGGTGGCCACCGCCAGGTAGGCGACGCCATGATAGTTGGAAGGCAAGACCCAACCGATCAGCCAGGCCAGGGCGCCCGCCAGGCAAAAGCCCACCACCACGACGGCTTGCGCATGACGGCAAATGGCCGCGATATTCGACAGGTCGCCGCCGGCCGCGGCCCATTTGTGTACTTGCGGTATCCACACAATCGTAAAAATCGACTGCACCAGCCAAGCGCCGGCGGCCACGCGCGTGGCCAGCGCATAAATACCGAGTTCGTCAAAGCCGGCAAAGAAACGCAGCAAGCCCATGCCAGCCGACAACATGGAAAGGTAGCCAATGGCGCTCACCAGCAGGGGCGCCGCCTCGGAAAGCAGGCGCCGCAGCAGCACCCGGTCCACGGCGGCGCTCCACGCTTGCGCCAGCGATACGCGCGCATGCCACAGCAGCCATAGCGTGACCAGCCAGGTGCTGGCCACGACCAGGCTTGCCAGGTGCACGAAATTGCGCTGCGGATCCCACCACAGGACAGGCAGCAGCAACAGCAGCGACATTTTCGGCAATACCTGCGCCAGGCTGAATACCCAGGCGCGCTCCTGCATGCGGAAGAGTTGCGCGATCAGGCGATTGGCCAGGGCGCTCAGCATGCCGGCAGCGAACAGGACAGCCAGTGCAGGTTGCGCCACATCAAATAACAGTTGTGCTACCGGCGCGGCAAACACGAGTATCACGGCCAGGGCCACGGGCGCGAGCAGCAGGGCCGGCAACAGGCACGCTTTCAGCAAGCCGCTACGCGCGGTGCTGTAATGGTATTCATGCAGGAAAACCTTATCCAGCCCCAGCGACAGCAGCAAACCGGCCACCGTGCATGCGGTCATGAAGAAATCCAGCTTGCCGAGGTCGGCAGGCGGAAACAGCCAGGCCACGGCAGGCACGGTGGCAAGGCTGCACAGCAGCGACAAGATGGGGCCGGCTGAAAAACCCGCGAGACGGGTCAGGCGCATCATTCAGCCGGGCAGGGCATTTCAGCCATGCCTGTCGTTGGAGAAACGATACGGCACCGTGTCCGAATCGGCCGGCACGCGCCAGTGATCCGGCGCATCATAGCGATACGCATGGTCCACCGCATTGACAAGGATGGCCGGCGTGCTGCAGTAATTCTGCACGCCATGCCAGACGCGCGGCGGCACGACGAGCAGGCCGGGGCGCCTGGTGCCCAGCTTGAATTCGTTGAGCATGCCAAAGGTCGGCGAATCCGCGCGCGCGTCGTACAGCACCACGCGCATCTGGCCCGCCGCCACGAACAGGCGGTCCGTCGTGATGGCATGCGCATGCCAGGCGCTCAGTCCGCCCGGCTCCAGGGTCGAGGCGAATATCTGGCCTATCTGCGCCGCATCGGGCACCCATTCAGTACGGAAAATTTCAGTCAGGCTGCCGTACGCCGTCAAGACAGGCTTGATTTCCTGAAAGATCACACCATCGATCAAGGAAGGTGTCGTCGGCTTCCATTCCTTGGTAATGCTTTCGCCATCCTGCTTCGCGCCAGCCAACAACCAGTTATCTTTCTCAGCCACCAGATCTACCCCCAGAAATTTTATAAAAATGCTCTTATGTATTGCAATCGCATTATCTATCGCCGCGGCATCTCCTTCAATCCCCGGCGGCGGCGCAATTCACGTAAAAAAGTACCTCTACGCCAATACTTGAGCCAATAGATGGGTTGTGGCGGCCACAGGCCCAATGAATAAAAGATTCGCCGCAGCAAAGCTTTCATGGCAAGCAGTGCACACTGGACCGGAGAAATGTAGCGCTCCCGACTCAGCTTGCCGCATAGCGTTGCGACAGCTTGCAAAATATTCACGGGATTTTGCATATGCTCCCACCAGAACGCATGCTCGCTGTGCTGCCGCTCCAGATAGGCATTGCTGCGGCTGCCAGACTGGATCAGGATGGCGCCGATGCGGGGATGGGCCAGCATAGGCCGGCCCGCGCGATACACGCGGTGCAACCAGGCTTGCGATGGCCAGCACCGCACTTCCCATGATGGCTGCCATGGGCCGATCTGCCGGGCCAGCTCACGCCGCATGACCCACAGAGTGGCCGGCACGTCCATCCACGGACGGTAAGGCTGCACACCGTCAGCCAGCGCCCCAACCATGTGATATTCCATTGGCAAGACCACCAGTCCCTGGCCAAAAACCAGGTCAGCCCCGGTGCGCTCGAGGACATCGATACTGCTTTGCAAATGATCGGGCAACCACAGGTCGTCGTGGTTCAGGAATGCGAGATAGGAGCCGCGCGCCAGGCTGACGCCGAGATTGTTGGGCCCCGTCTGTTCGCCGTAATTGGTTTCCAGATTCACAAAGCGGATGCGCGCGTCGCCGAACGCGGCAACCACCTCGGCGGTATCGTCGGTGCAGCAATCGCCGACAATAATCAGTTCCCAATCCTGCACGGTGCTGGCGAGTAGCGATTGAATCGCATACCCGAGGATATTGCTCCGGTTATACGTGGCCATGACAATGGAAACGAGCGGTTGTTTCTCTGACTGCATGGCAAGCCTTTCACATCACAGACAAAAAAATGCCGCCCAGATCACTGAGCGGCATTTCGCAATGGACGAATGCAGTATGTTGCTGGCGCTCGCCAGCAAGCATCTGTCCTTAGACGTTGAACAGGAAGTTCAGCACGTCGCCATCCTTGACGACGTATTCCTTGCCTTCGGCGCGCATCTTGCCCGCTTCCTTGGCGCCCGCTTCGCCCTTGTAGGCGATGAAGTCGTCATAGGCGATGGTTTGTGCGCGGATGAAGCCGCGTTCGAAGTCGGTGTGGATCACGCCGGCTGCTTGCGGCGCCGTGTCGCCCACATGGATGGTCCAGGCGCGCACTTCCTTCACGCCAGCCGTGAAGTAGGTTTGCAGACCCAGCAGTTTGTAGGCGCCGCGGATCAGGCGGTCCAGGCCTGGCTCTTCCATGCCCATGTCGGCCAGGAAAGCGCCCTTGTCGGCGTCGTCCAGGTCGGCGATTTCCGCTTCCAGCGCGGCGCAGATGGCGACGATAGGGGCGTTTTGCGATTGCGCATACGCCGTCAGCTGGTCCAGCAACGGGTTATTCGTGAAGCCCGTGTCGGACACGTTGGCCACGAACATGGCCGGCTTGGCCGTGATCAGGCACAGCGGCTTGATCAGTTCCATTTCGTCGGCGTCCAGGCCCATGGCGCGCACGGGCTTTGCATCGTTCAGGTAAGGCATCATGCGTTCCATGATGGCCAGCAGCTTGGCCGCGTCCTTGTCGCCCGAACGGGCTTTCTTGTTTTCGCGGTGGATGGCTTTTTCCACGGTGCCCATGTCGGCCAGTGCCAGTTCGGTCTGGATGACTTCGATATCGTCGAGCGGATTGATCTTGCCGGCCACGTGGATGACGTTGTCATCTTCGAAGCAGCGCACGACGTTGACGATGGCGTCCGTTTCGCGGATGTGCGACAGGAACTGGTTGCCCAGGCCCTCGCCCTTCGATGCACCAGCCACCAGGCCGGCGATATCGACGAATTCCACGATGGCGTTGACCATGCGTTCCGGCTTGACGATGGCAGCCAGCGCATCCATGCGTGGGTCCGGCACTTCGACGACGCCGACGTTCGGCTCGATGGTGCAGAACGGATAGTTTTCAGCCGGGATGCCGGCTTTCGTCAGGGCATTGAACAGGGTGGACTTGCCGACGTTCGGCAAGCCGACGATACCGCATTGGAGACTCATGGAAAACCTTTAATAATCAAAGCACATGGCGCCGTCTATCGGCGTGCTTGCCGTGCTGTTAGGGAAAACGGGACGATGCTTCGCCCTTTTCCGGGGATAGTGCGTGTGCTGCATTTCAAGGGGTCAATTGTACCCGTGTCGCGCGCGCTTCAAAAGCCCGATGATGGGCAAATGACGCCAAAACAGCCGTATCGTGACGCCATCAGGCCCTGTTCTCAGGCCGTATGCAGCTTCATGGTTGCGGCCTCGAACTTGCCTTCGATGATCTGCGGCATGACCTGCAAGGATTTTTCTATCGCTTGCTCGATCAGTTCCTGGTCTTCGCGGCGCGGGCGGTGCAGCACGAAGTCGGCCACCTGCTGCTGCAGGCTCAGGGTGCGCGGGTGGCCGATACCCAGGCGCAAGCGCCAGTAATCCTGCGTGCCCAGCGCGGCCGTGATGTCTTTCAAACCATTGTGGCCACCGGCCGAGCCGCCCTTTTTCAGGCGCGCGATACCGGGCATCAGATCAAGTTCGTCGTGCACGACCAGCACTTCATCGGCGGCGATCTTGAAGAAACGCGCCAGCGCGCCCACGGACTGGCCCGAGCGGTTCATGAAGGTCAGCGGTTCGAGCAGCCACACTTCGTTGCCGCCAATGGAAGTCTTGGCCAGCATGGCGTTATAGCGCGAATCGCGCTGCAAGCGCGTGCCGGGCAAGCTGTTGGCAAGGTTGTCCACCAGCCAGAAGCCGGCATTGTGGCGGGTTTGTTCGTATTCGGGTCCCGGGTTGCCGAGGCCGACGATCAGGCGTATGGGCATGGCTGTGTCTGCAGTGTAAAAACGTATTATCGGTGAAAACGGGCAGAAAAAAACCCGTCCGGAGCGAACCGGACGGGTTTTTCCTTGCGACTACCGCATTGCTGCGGCGGCAGAATTACTTCTTGTCAGCAACAACTTCAGCAGCAGCGGCTTCAGCAGCAACGTGGCCAGCCGGTACCGAAGCGGTAGCGATGGTCAGGTTGGCGCCGTGGGTGACAGCGGTCACGCCAGCTGGCAGGACCAGGTCGCCAACGTGCAGCGAGTGACCGACGTCGATGTTCGACAGGTCAACGTTGATGAATTCTGGCAGTTGGCCTGGCAGGCACGAAACTTCGATTTCGTTGGCTACGTGGCTGATGGTCGCGCCGTGCAGTTTGACTGCTGGGGAAACGTCAGCGTTTACGAAGTGCAGCGCCACTTTCACGTGGATAGCTTGCTTAGCATCAACGCGCTGGAAGTCAGCGTGCAGAACCAGTTGTTTGTATGCGTGGACTTGGAAGTCGCGCAACAGAACTTGCTGGGAAACGCCGTCGATTTCCAGATCCAGGATCGACGAGTGGAACACTTCTTTTTTCAACGCATGGTACAGGGCGTTGTGATCCAGCGAGATCAGCACAGGGGCTTCAGCGCCACCGTAGACGATACCAGGGGTTTGGCCGGAAATGCGCAGGCGGCGGCTCGCTCCGGAACCTTGCAATTCGCGTTTAAATGCGATAACTTTCATGTGAAACTCCAAGAAGAACAAGGCTTGCGCCTTGTGTTATGAAGACTCCCGCGACCAGGAATCCTCGAAAATGGGTGCAAAACACCCCGAAAACTAAAACACTGCGGCGCAACAGGCAAAAAGCCGGTCGCGCCGCAGGCATTACGTCTGTTGCTGCTCTTACCGAATTAATCGATGAACAGCGAGATGACCGAGTCACCCTTGATGATGCGTTTGAACGTCTCGGCCAGCAGCGGCGCGCACGTCAATTGACGGATCTTGCCGCAGGCCAGGGCCGCTTCGGACAGGGGGATCGTATCGGTCACGACCAGCTCATCGAGTGGCGAGGCCGAAATACGGTCGATCGCCGGGCCCGACAGCACTGCGTGCGTGCAATACGCCACGACTTTTTTCGCGCCGCGCTCTTTGAGCACTTCGGCAGCCTTGGTCAAGGTGCCTGCCGTGTCGACCATGTCATCCATGATCACGCAGTTGCGGCCTTCGACTTCACCGATGATGTTCATCACTTCGGACACGTTCGCTTTTGGACGACGCTTGTCGATGATGGCCAGGTCGCAGCCCAGGCGTTTTGCCAGGGCGCGCGCACGTACCACACCGCCGACGTCCGGCGACACCACCAGCAGATCCTGGTAGTTTTTCTTTTGCAGGTCACCCAGCAAAATTGGCGAAGCGTAAATATTGTCGACTGGGATATCGAAGAAACCTTGAATCTGATCAGCGTGCAAGTCCATGATCAGGACGCGCTCGACACCGGCTTCTTCCAGCATGTTCGCCACCACCTTGGCCGAAATCGCCACACGCGCGGAGCGGGGACGACGGTCTTGGCGGGCGTAGCCGAAGTAAGGAATTGCGGCGGTGATACGGCCAGCGGAAGCACGTTTCAAGGCATCAACCATCAGCATGATTTCCATCAGGCTGTCGTTGGTTGGAGCACAGGTGGATTGCAAAACAAAAACATCCTTGCCGCGTACGTTTTCGTTAATCTCGACCATTACTTCGCCGTCGGAGAATTTCGAAACGTTTGCTTTACCGAGAGGGATGCCGAGGTTTTTTGCGACCCCCTCTGCCAACGCTGGATTCGCGTTGCCGGTAAAAACCATCAGGTTTTCGTAAGCCATGGGAGTCCCAAGAGGTGATATAGAAGTCTTGAAAAGCACTAACCGGGCATAGGCCCGGTCAGTCATTGTTTAGTATATGCCGCGTGGCGACACATCTGCTTTTTCCCGTACTGGACGCTAACTTCGCATCGACAGACTACGGTGAAATGGTGGCAGGGGAAGAAGGATTCGAACCTTCGCATGCTGGAATCAAAATCCAGTGCCTTAACCAGCTTGGCGATTCCCCTACGTTACTGACTGCTTGCCGTCATGTTGGCCAGTATTATACCGACTATTTGACGCTAAGCAAAATCTTTTTTTGCTCTCTACAACATGGTGAGCATCGGGTGGCGATTCAGCGCTTTTGTCTTCCAGGCGATCCAGACTGGTGGCACATTGCTGAGCACCGCATCCGCTTCTTCCTGACTATCAAACGCACTAAACACACAAGCACCGGAACCAGTCATCCTGGCCTCACCGTAAGCACCCAGCCATTCTACCGCATCTGCTACCGGCTTGAAAAGACTGCATGCCACTTGCTGTAAATCATTCTTACCAAACCCGCCCGCATCGTTTCCTTCTGCGAGGTGCCTGGAAAAGTCCGCTATTGTGACGGGTTCGGTATTTCTCGTCAAGCCTTCCGCGCAAAAAATTGCGGCGGTAGGCACTTGCACGCCCGGCTCGATCACCACATACCAGCATTCGGGCGTGGCGACGGGCTGCAGGGCTTCGCCCACGCCTTCGGCAAAGGCGTTTTCGCCAAAGATGAAAAACGGGATATCGGCGCCCAGCGGCAAGCCCAGCGCCATCAATTCCTCGCGCGTCAAACCGGCCTGCCACAGACGATTGAGCGCCATCAGGGCCGTGGCCGCGTCGGACGAACCGCCACCGAGCCCGCCGCCCATGGGCAGCACCTTGTCGATGGCGATATCGACGCCGCGCGGCAAGGCGCCCGTACGGCGCAACACTTCGGCCTGCAACAGTTTCGCGGCGCGGATGATCAGGTCTTGCTCCTCCGGCACGCCGGTCAGTGCCGTCACGCGGTGGATCGCCGTGTCGTCGCGCAACGCGAAGTGCAGGGTGTCGCCATGGTCGAGCAACTGGAACACCGTCTGCAGCAGATGGTAGCCATCGGCGCGGCGGCCGTTGACGTGCAGAAAGAGGTTCAGTTTGGCCGGTGCCGGGCAGTTATTCAGGGTCGTCAATGTCATGGTGCAGGTACGGATGGGGCGGGATCGAGCACGATGCGCAGCGAGACGGCATCGGCTTGCGCGCTGGCATTGCGTTCGGCATCGATACGCCGCGGTTGGGGCAAGGCGCCCGGCGTATTGTCGGCCGCATTTTGCCCTACTTCTTGCCACGACACATAGCGCAGGCGCCAGCCGTCTTTGGTCGTCACGCTGTCGTTGGCCGGTGAAGCGACGAAGCGCTTGCCATCGGCGCCCACGGCATAGCCCTGCAGCCAGTCGCGCAAGCCCGACACGGGCAAGGACCAGCCCAGCATCTGCGCGCTCAGGGTATCGACATCGGGCGCGCTGCGCGGCGCCTTGCCGCTTTGCGTCAACACGGCTTGCTGCGGCGTGACGGCGATCGTCGCCAGGGTGCTGCCGACGGGCGAGTACAAGGTCACATCCGTGCGCTGCGCCGTCTGCTGCCAGTTGAAATTGACGGTGGCCGATTCGGGCTTGTCATCTTTCTGGTACACGACGTTCAGGCGGCCCGTCAGATCGACCTGTTCGCGGTAAGCAGCGACGGTTTTACCGGAGGGCGCGGCGCCAGACGAAAAGGGAGATGACAGGGTCGAGCAGGCCGAGAGGGCCAGGCAGACCAGTGTGAGGGGAAGGAGTTTTTTTAACATGGGCACAAGGAAAAACCAGCGCCATGGCGCTGGTTTTTTATAGTTGAGTTAATCGGTTCAATCACAAACTGACATTCAAGCGCGCCAGGGTACTTTTCAGCGCGTCGTTTTTCGGGTCCTTGCTGCGCGCTTCGCGCCACAGTTTTTGCGCTTCGGCCTTGTCGCCCTTTTGCCACAGCACTTCGCCCAGGTGGACGGCGATTTCCGGGTCGCTGCGCACGGCATACGCGCGGCGCAGCGCGTTTTCCGCGGCGGCCAGGTTACCCATGCGGAACTGCACCCAGCCCATGCTATCCATGATGAACGGGTCGCCCGGCGCCATCTGCAACGCTTTTTCGATCAACGCATGGGCCTCCTCAAGGCGGATGCCCCGTTCGGCCAGCGAATAGCCCAGGGCGTTATACGCATGCTGATTGTCGGGCGCCAGCGCCATCACGCGGCGCAGGCTCGCTTCCATCAGCTCGAGTTTATCCAGGCGCTCGGCCAGCAAGGCGTAGTCGTACAGCAGTTCCGGATTGTCGGGGAAGCGCAGCAAGGCATTTTCCAGCACCGTATAGGCGCTTTGCACGTAGCCGGCATCGCGCAGGAATTGCGCGTCGACCAGCAGCACCTGCGCCTGGCTTGCCGGATCGTCCGTTTCGATTTCCGTCAGCGCCTTGCGCGCCGCATCGAGATTGCCGCCACGGGCGATCAGCTGGGCGCGACGCAAGCGCGCCTCGACATAACCGGCGGAAGCGCTGTTGTCGACCTTGTCCAGCCAGGCGATGGCGCCGGCCGTGTCGCCGCGCGTCTCGGCGATCTGCGACAGTATCATCAAGGCCTTGAACGGATCGCGCGCGTCGCCAGGATTTTTATCCAGCACGGCCAGGAAGCGCTTGAAGTACTGCTCCGCGCCCTTGGTGTCTTCCAGCTGCAGCGCCACGATGCCCAGCGCATACAGGCCGCCCACGTTATCGGGCTGGCTTTTCAACAGCAGCAGGAACTGGTCGCGCGCCGGCTCCAGCTGTTTTTGCTCGACCAGCAGGCGCGCGTACGCGCCGCGCACTTCGACGGCATCGGGATTCTTTTGCAGGAACGTGGCCAGCACCTTGTTTGCCGCTTCGGGTTCGCCCGTCACCTGCGCCAGGGTCAGTGCGGCCAGCTCGGAGTTCGGCTTGATCGACAGCGCCTTGTTCGCTTCGCCGATGGCGCGTTCACGCTCGCCAAGCGACAAGGCGCCCTGCGCCAGCACCAGGTGCGCTTCGAACATGTCCAGGTAAGGCTGCACCAGGCGCGTGAGCATGGCATACGCAAACAGCTTGTCATTCGAGCGCGACAGGATTTGCTGCATCTGGAACAGGGCCACGCCGCGCGCGCCCCCTGGCGCATTGGCCAGGCGCTCGGCGAAGATCGGCTCCGCTTCCTCGATCTTGTCCGTCAACACGACGAAGCCGAGGAAGAACTGCGTCGCCTCGTCGGAATCGGGCGCCAGCTCGCGCCACAGACGGATGGCCGCCAGCGCTTCGCTTCCCTGCTTGGCGGCCAGCGCCATTTCGGAAGCGCGGCGCGCCAGGCGCGGGTCGCGCGTCTGCTGCGCCGCCACCATCATCGTCACGTACGGCCCTTGCCACTGGCCGCTCTTGAATTCCATTTCAGCCTTGGTCAGCTTGTACAGCAAATCGCTGCTCAATTCGACCTTCGGCAGCCCGTCGCCGCCGGCCCCCTCCTTGGAGGTGTCCGGCTCCTGCGGCGCGGCGGGCGCGGCCGCAGAGGGGCCGGCCGCGGCATCGGCAGGGGCGACAGGCGTCTGTGCCATGGCATGCGTGGCCATCAGGGCGGACAAGGTTACAATGGCGAAAGCGTTTTTCAAAGGCTGATCCTGGCTAAACGGCAAAGTCTGATTCTACGCCCAACGCGGCTATCGCGTACTTCACGTATGTAACGAAATATATATGTCGTGGCGGCGCAGCGTGTCCGGGCCAGCCATCGGCCGGCAACCCGCCTGTTTTTTACCCGGTTTTCCACCATTCGAGCCCTATGCCAGAATTGCCAGAAGTCGAAGTCACACGGCGCGGTGTCGCGCCCCATCTCGAAGGACGCGCCGTGCGCTCCGTCGTGCTGCGCCGCGACGGCCTGCGCTGGCCCTTCCCCCCTGCCCTGGGCGAACAATTGTCCGGGCAAACCATCGGCCTGACGGGGCGGCGCGGCAAATACCTGCTGATCCACTTCCGCCACGGCACCCTGATCATCCACCTGGGCATGTCGGGTCATTTGCGCGTGCTGCCGACGGGGACGGAGGCGCAAAAACACGACCATTTCGACCTCGTCGTGGAAGACGCGCAAGGGGGCAGCCAGGTGCTGCGCATGACGGACCCGCGCCGCTTCGGCGCCGTACTGTGGCACGACGAGGCCGACGGACCGCTGGACGGCCACGCGCTCCTGCGGGGACTCGGCACGGAACCGCTGGAAGGCGGCTTCACGGGCCAGCTGCTGTTCGAGAAAACGCGCAACAAGGGCACCAACATCAAGCAGGTGCTGATGGCGGGCGACATCGTCGTCGGCGTGGGCAATATCTATTGTTCCGAAAGCCTGTTCCGCGCGGGGATCAACCCGAAGACGCCAGCCCGGCGCATCGGCCTGGCCCGCTATGAGAAACTGGCACAAGCGATCCGCGACGTGCTGGCCGAAGCCATCGTGCAGGGCGGCAGCACCTTGCGCGACTTCATCGGCGTGAACGGCCAGTCCGGATACTTCCAGCAGACGTATTTCACGTACAACCGCGCAGGCAAGCCATGCCGCGTGTGCGGCGCACCGATCCGCCAGATCGTACAGGGACAGCGTTCCACGTTTTACTGCGTGAACTGTCAGAAATAGCGGTCAAAAGTAAGTCATGGAAAAAGGGAGCCAGATGGTCAGGGACTTGGAACAATACAGCGCGTGGCGCCAGGACGTGCAGGCCGCCTTGCAGGCATACCGGCAAGCCGCCAGCGCGGCGGGCCTGGTCGACGGCGCCTCCGCGCTGCGCCTGGCGCGCTGTGTCTCCCGCCTGACTGACGACCGTTTATCTGTTGCCTTCGTGGCGGAATTCTCGCGCGGCAAATCCGAGCTGATCAACGCCATCTTCTTTGCCGGCTACGGCCAGCGCATCCTGCCCTCGGGCGCGGGCCGCACCACCATGTGCCCCACCGAGCTGCTGTACGACGCGGCCTGGCCGCCATCGATCCGGCTGCTGCCCATCGAGACGCGCGCGCAAAACCTGTCGACCAGCGACTACCGCGACCTGCCCGCCGCCTGGAGCGTGCTGTCCCTGAACATCGAGGCGGGCGGCGACATGCAGGAAGCCATCCGCCAGGTGAGCCTGACGAAAAAAGTCAGCGTCGAGGAAGCGGCACGCTACGGCCTGTACGACGCCGACGACGCGGACGCCCCCGCCATGCTCGACGAGCACGGCCAGGTGGAAATCTCCATGTGGCGCCACGCCATCATCAACTTCCCCCATCCGCTGCTGAAACAGGGCCTGGTCATCCTCGATACGCCCGGACTGAACGCCATCGGCACGGAACCGGAACTGACCCTGAACCTGATCCCGAACGCGCACGCGGTGCTGTTCATTTTGGCGGCCGACACGGGCGTCACGCGCAGCGACATCGAGGTATGGCGCAACCATATCGGCGCCGGCGCGGGGCGCCTGGTGGTGCTCAACAAAATCGACAGCATGTGGGACGAATTGCGCGGCGATGCCGAGGTGGCGCAAGCGATCGAACGCCAGCAGGCCAGCGTGGCGCATCTGTTGACACTGGACCCTGGCCAGGTATTCCCCGTCTCCGCGCAAAAAGCCCTGGTGGGCAAGATCAACCACGATGCGGCGCTGCTGGAAAAGAGCCGCTTGCAGGCGCTGGAGACGGCCCTGTTCGAGGAGCTGATCCCCGCGCGCAAGGACATCATCCGGTGCCAGCTGGCGTTCGACCTGGACGCCATCGAAGCGGCGCAGCAGGTGCAGGCGGCGGCCCGCGCGCGCGGCATCGCCGAGCAGCTGCACGAGCTGCACAGCCTGCGCGGCAAGAACCAGAGCGTGATCGCACACATGATGCGGCGCATCGATATCGAGAAGAAGGAATTCGACAGCAGCCTGTTCAAGCTGCAAGCGACGCGCGCCGTATTTACGCGCCTGTCGACGGAGCTGTACACGAGTCTCGGCATGGACATCGTGCGCGACGATATCGATGGCGTGCGCGCGGCCATGCAGCGCAGCCGCTTTTTCACGGGCCTGCGCGAAGCCGTGCGCCAGTATTTCGAGCGCATCGCCAGCAACCTGGACCGCTCGGAAGGCAAGACGTCCGAGATCACGGAAATGATGAACGTGATGTACCGCAAATTCGCTTCCGAGCATGGCCTGGCGCTGGCCTTGCCGATGCCGTTTTCACTGGCCCGCTATCGCCAGGAAATCGCCGACATCGAAGCCGTCTACCATAAGCAATTCGGCACGGCGACCCTGCTCACCACCAGCCGGGTCGTGCTGATGGAAAAATTCTTCGACACCATCGCCTCGCGCGTGCGCCGCAGTTTCACCAACGCCAACGACGACGCCAGCGCCTGGCTGAAAGTCATCATGGCGCCGCTCGAAGCGCAGATCGTCGAATACAAGGAACAGCTGAAACTGCGCTTTGCCTCGATCCAGCGCATCCACGACGCCACGGGCAGCCTGGAACAGAAAATCGCCGGCTTTGAAGCGAGCCTGGCGGCGCTCGAACGCGACAAGGCGCAGCTGGTGCAATTGCTGGCCACCTTGCGCGCCGCCAGCGCAAGCTGAGCGCAGCACCAGCAACATCCAACAACAGAACACTGGAACCCTGCATGAAACGTTTGCTGCATCAACTCTCGCCCGCCACGGGCGCGGCACCTTTAGAAGACTATATCGACCCTAGTTTTTCCGCCACCGTCATCGCCTGGCAAAAGCAGCACGGCCGCCACGCGCTGCCATGGCAAAACACGCGCGATGCCTACCTGATCTGGCTGTCCGAAATCATGCTGCAGCAAACGCAGGTCACCGCCGTGCTCGGCTATTACGCGCGCTTCCTCGAACGCTTCCCCACCCTGCGCGACCTCGCTAGCGCGCCCGTCGAAGAAGTGATGGCGCAATGGAGCGGCCTTGGTTACTACACGCGGGCGCGCAACCTGCACAAGTGCGCGCAGCGCGTGGTGGCCGAATACGATGGCATCTTCCCCAGCGACCCGGCCCTGCTGGCCGACCTGCCCGGCATCGGCCGTTCGACGGCGGCCGCCATCTCCGCGTTTTCCAGCGGCACGCGCGCGGCCATCATGGACGGCAACGTCAAGCGCGTCTTTGCGCGCACGTTTGGCATCGATGCCTATCCCGGCGAAAAACGCATCGAGGAAGCCATGTGGCGCCGCGCAGAAGCGCTGCTGCCTGAAACAGGTATCGAAGCCTACACACAGGGTTTGATGGACTTTGGCGCCACCCTGTGCACGCGCAGCAGTCCCGATTGCGGCCGCTGTCCGCTGCAGCCGCGCTGCGTGGCCTACGCCACCGGCCGCACCAAGGATCTGCCCGTGCGCAAACCGAAGAAAACCAGCCCGGAAAAACACGCCGTCATGCTGGTCATCATCGACGACGGCAAGGTGCTGCTGGAGCAGCGCCCCGGTTCGGGTATCTGGGGCGGCTTGCTGTCCTTGCCAGAACTCGATGGCCACGTGCTGGCCGGAGAGGACTGTCCGCGAGAGATAAACGAGGATGCTCTCATGCGCGCCGTGGCCCCGTTTGGCGCAATCGAAACGCAGGAACGGCTGCTGCCCATCGTGCACGTGTTTACGCACTACAAACTGCACATCGTCCCCTGCCGCATCACCCTGGCGCGGCGTTTGGCGCTGGCCGGGGAAACCACGCACGTCTGGTATGACGGCGCGAAAATCGCGGACGCGCCGCTGCCCGCCCCCATCAAAAAACTGCTGCTGGACCTGTTCGGCGATGCGCGTTCGGCGCAGCGCAGCATGTTCTAGTGCGCAGGCTTGTCCTACTGGCACTGGCGCTCCTGCTCGCGCCAGTGCATGCCGACACGGCACTGCCGGAGGTACGCATTGGCGTGCTGGCCTACAAGGGCGGCGACGCCGTGCAGCAAGACTGGTCGTACGTGACGCGCCACCTGCAGGCCAGCATTCCCGGCATCCGTTTCATCCTGGCCGACTATGACCAGGCGGGCCTGACGCGCGCCGTGCAGTCGCAGGCGATTGCCTTTGCCATCACCAGCAGCGGCCACTACGTGGCGCTCGAACACAGCGACGGCGCCAGCCGCATCGCCACCCTGGAATCGCCGTGGACGGAGTCACCGCGCCAGGCCATCGGTTCGGCCATCGTCGTGCGCAGCGCGTCGCCCCTGCATGACCTGGCCGACCTGGCGGGCAAGAACGTGATGGCCGTGGCACCTGACGCCTTTGGCGGCTACCAGATCGCCGCGCGCGAATTGCGCGAAGCGGGCATCGACCCCACGCATGATTTTTCCAGCCTGCGCTACAGCGGTTTTCCCTCGCAGCAGATCATCGACGCCGTGCGTGCGGGGCGCATGGATGCGGGCATCGTGCGCACCTGTTTGCTCGAACAGATGGTGACGCGCGGCGAAGTGCGCGCCGATGAACTGCGCGTGATCACCACGCGGCCGATTCCCGGTTTTCGCTGCGCCAGCTCGTCGCGGCTGTATCCGGACTGGCCCTTTGTGGCCCTGCGCCAGACGCCGCCCGCGCTGGCGAAAAAAGTGGCGCAGGCTCTGCTCGCCATGCCGCGTACCGATGAAGGCTACAGCTGGACGGTACCCAGCGATTACCAGATCGTCGATGAACTGTTCCGCGACTTGCACATCGGCCCCTACGCCTATCTGGACAAGCTGACATTCGAGACGGCGCTGCGCCGTTACTGGGGCTGGATGCTGCTGGTGCTGGCCCTGCTCGTGGCCTGGGCCGTGCATACGGTGCGCGTGGAATACCTGGTCAGCCGGCGCACGGAGCAATTGCGCGCGGCCCAGCACCAGCAGCGCGCGCTGGAAGAGCAGGCGCGCCAGCGCCAGGCCACGCTCGATCACACGGCGCGCCTGGCGATTCTGGGCGAGATGGCCAGCGCCATCGCGCACGAATTGAACCAGCCGCTGGCGGCCATCGGCAATTTCGCGCGCGGCATGGCGCGCCGCATCACGGCGGGCAGGCTCGATGCGGCGCCCCTGCTCGACGGCGCGCAGGAAATCGCCACGCAAAGCGAGCGCGCGGGCGCCATCATCCGCCACATCCGCGCCATGGCGCAAAAGCGTCCCGCGCACAGCACGGCCTTCGCCCTGGCCGACGCTGTGGAGCAAGCGGTATCGCTGTTCCGCGCGGCCCATCCGCAAGCGAAGATAGCCTGGCGCCACGAGACGGTCAGCGCTGCACCGCGCGTGCTGGCCGACCCGCAGCAAGTGCAGCAGGTACTGCTCAATTTATTGAAAAATGCGCTCGACGCGCAGGTGGAAGGCGACAATCCCGTACACCCCATCGGCGTGCTGCTGCACCGTGAAAACGGCGCCTGCACGGTGGCCGTGCGCGATGCCGGCTGCGGCCTCGATGCGGCGCAGATGGCGCGCCTGTTCGAACCGTTTTTCACCACCAAGGCCGAAGGCCTGGGTCTGGGCATGTCGCTCAGCAAAAGCATCATCGAATCGTTCGGCGGCAGCCTGTCGGCGCACGCCAATGCCGATGCGCCCGGCTTGACGGTCTGGTTCCGCCTGCCCGAAGATAGCGGCATGGACGCGCACAAGGAAAGACAAGAGAAAACACCATGAATGAAAGCGATGCGATCATCTTTGTCGTCGACGACGACGCCGCCATGCGCCGCTCGCTGGCCTATCTGTTCGATTCGGCTGGATGGAAAGTGGAGACGTTCGAGTCCGCGCGCGACTTCCTGCAGCGCTACGAGGGCCATGCGCCTGGCTGCTTGCTGCTCGACGTGCGCATGCCCTTGATGAGCGGGCTGGAACTGCAACAGGAGCTGTCGTGCCACGCCATCGCGCTGCCCGTGATTTTCCTCAGCGGTCACGGCGACCTGGCCATGGCCGTGCAGACGATGAAGGCAGGCGCCTGCGATTTTCTGGAAAAACCGTGCAAGGACCAGGTACTGCTGGATGCCGTCTCGCGCGCCGTAGCCCGCAGCGTGGCAGAAAGCCGCAGCGCCGCCAGCGCGAATACGGCGCAAGCGGCGCTGGCGACACTGACGGCGCGTGAGCGCGAAGTGGCGCTGCTGATGGCCGAAGGCAAAGCCTCGAAAGTCATCGCCCGCGAACTGGGCATCAGCGACAAGACGGTGCAGGTGCACCGCCATAACACGATGGAAAAACTGGGCCTGCATTCAGCAGCCGAGGTGGCCCGGCTGCTGATGGCCAGCGGAGAGATTTAAGCCCGCACGATGCGCGCCGGCAGTCCCTGCCGCACTGACGTGCCCGAGACGGGATCGACAAACACGTTCTTGTCGCCGCGGCTCGGATCCGTCAAGCCCAGGTCGTTGAGGTTGATGCCGGCGCCGATGGCCGGTTCATCGGGCTGGCGCGACTTGCCGATACGGTGGGCGCGCGCGCCGTGCTCCTTGTGGCCGAAACCGTGTTCGATGGCGATCACGCCCCGCTGCACGCCATGGCGCAGCATTACCGTGGCCCTGGCCCTGCCGCCCGGCGTTTCCAGGTAAATGGTATCGCCATTTTGCAGCTTCAGGCGCGCCGCATCGTCGGGGTGCACAGCGACCGGGTTGTCGGGGTGGATGCCGCGCAAACGCCGCGCGCCGATGCTGTACGAGTTTTGCAGCGCGGATTTAAAACTGATCAGCTCGAACGGCCATTCGCTGGCCGGATAAGTCTTGCGCACGGGCGTGCCGTCGGCAAACGCCGCGACCCGCCACGCGGGCGTACCAGGAAAACGCTTGCCGCTCAGGCTATTCTTGCTCACACCCAGGCCCTCGTTGTACAGCATCATCGGTTTCAGATAGCGGTGCGTGGACCAGTCCTGCGGATATGGCGTCTCGTCGATCACAGGTGCAGGAGCTGCCGGTGCCTTGGCATTCGCCGCTGGCGGCAGGCGCAGGCCGAACATCTCGCCATAGCTCTGGTAGCGGCCTCCCCGCGCCAGCATGAAGGCCACCTTGCGCCACTCTTCCGGCTTCAGGGTGCGCTCCAGTTCGGGGCGGATGCGCGCCACGCCGGACAGGTCGATATCGTCGTCGCTGGCGTCAGGCACGGACGTTTTCCCTTGCCAGGCGATGTTGGCGCCGCCGCGCAGATACCAGTCTTCCGCGCGCTGCAGGGGGAAGCGCTGGCCATCCATGTCTTGCAATGCGTCCGGGCCAAAGCCGGGCAAGGCCATCGTTTTCGCCAGCGCGATGAAGAACGATTCCATGCAGATGGTCTGGCCGTCCGGCGTCTTTTGCACGCGCGGTTCGACCACGGGCCAGCGTGCCGTGCTCATTTTGACGGGCATGCCGCCCCAGGCGCCGGCCCAGCCCCAGCTTTCATACAACAAGGTATCGGGCAGCAGGTAGTCGGCAAACGCCGAGCTTTCATTGATGAAGGGGTCGATGGCGACGATCAGGGGAATCTTCTTCGGATCGGCCAGTTCCTTGCCGATCTGCGCGCGCAAGCCAGTGATGCCGTAGACGGGATTGCAGCTCCACAGGATCAGCGCCTTCAAGGTATACGGATAGCCGTTCATGGCGCTGGTAAGCCATTCGGTCGCCAGCGCGGGCGCATTCGGATACCACGGCGCCTTGGCCGGATACGCCTTGCCCGCTTCTTTCTTCAGCTTGAATTCCGACGTTTTTTCATACGGCACATTGCGCCCTATCGGCATGCCGGCCGCCTTGATCTCGCCGTCGAAACTCTCGAGGTTGTAGCGCGGACCGGGTCCCGCATCCTTGAAGCTGCCGCCATTGACGAGGGTGCCGCCCTTGCGGTTCAAATTGCCGATCAGGGTATTGAGCATGACCAGCGCATACGCGTTATAAAACCCGGCGCCCGACATCATGCCGCCGTGCGCATTGACGGCCGCGCGCTTGCCATGGCTGGTCAGTTCCTGCGCCAAGCCTTCGATGATGTCGCGCCCGATGCCACAGGCAGCCGAGTATTCGTCCATGCTGTGGCGCTGCGCTTCCTCGTTCAGCATCGTCATGGCCGTCTTCAGGTGCAGCGGCGCGCCAAGCACGTCCAGCGGGCCGTCGAAGAACAAACGCCCTTCTCCCTTGGCGGCATTGTGCGGCACGATGGCTTGCGTGGCGGCGTCGATCACGCAGTAGGCGTCGCCATCCTTGTAGCGCTCTTCTTCCGCCAGTTCCACGGCGCCGATGTCCGACGCGCGCAGGTAGCGGCCGTCGCGCGCGTGGCCCTTCTCGTTGATGATCAGGTGCGTGGCGTTGCACCAGGCGGCTTCGCCCGCCGCTTCCGCCACCTTCAGATTCGGCTGGACGAGGAAGTTGCGGTCATAGCGTTCGTGCTCAATGATCCAGCGGATCATTGCCATGGCCAGCGCGCCATCCGTGCCCGGCTTGATCGGCACCCAGCGGCTGCGGTCGCCCGCGGCCAGGCTGTCCGCATTCGTCAGCACGGGGTCGACGACGACGTAGCTGAATTCGCGCTTGCCGGAACGTGCCTTGGCGATCAAGGTGCCCTGGCGTTTGAACGGGTTGCCCGCATTGCCCGGCGCCGTGCCGACGAAAATGCAGAACTCCGTGTTTTCCAGATCCACTTTCGCGTGCGGCATTTTCTTCATGTCGCCGAACATGGCGCCCGAGCCGCTGCGGTAGGCGCCGCCGCAATACGAGCCGTGGTTGACCAGGTTCAGACTGCCGTACGACTGCTTGAAAAAGCGCGTGCCGAACGCCAGGCGGCCATCATCGGTGCTGCACATCAGGCCCACCTGATTGACTTGCGGGCCCAGTTCCGGCTGCGCCGGATCGATCGGCTTTTCCAGCTCGCGCAAGGCGCGCAGTCCCTGCACATGGCCTTCGCCAAACAGGTCGCCGCCTTCCGTCACTTCCTTGACCAACTGGTCAAAAGCGATCGGCTCCCACTGGCCGCCGCCGCGCGGACCCACGCGCTTCATGGGTGCCAGCACGCGGAACGGCGACTCCATCTGTTCCAGCACGCCGTTGCCGCGGCCGCAAGCGGTGGAGCGCCCTTTCAAACCCTTTTCCTGGAAGCGCGACAGCGACACAAAGCTGTCGCGTATCGAGGTTTGATATGGCAGCGCCGGGTCGGCCGACAGGGGGCTGTATGGGTTGCCCGCCACGCGCAAGACCTTGCCGCTTCTTTTATCGAGGCGCACGCGCACGCCGCAAAACGTGGTGCAGCCCATGCACATGGTGTAGCTGACCTGCTGGTCCGGATTGACGGTCAGCTTGCCCGTGGCCGTGTCGACGGAAAACTCGGGCGGCAGGGAATTGCCATGTAGTTTCTGCACAGGCTTGTCCTTGCCCAGCGCGTGGTCGACCATGCGGCCGGCCGTGGTGGAAAAGCTGGCGGCAAACGCGGCCAGGCCGCCGCCGATGGCGCCGTAGCGCAGCAGCTTGCGGCGCTTTTCGTTTTCGTCTTCAGGGCCGTCGTTGCGGTCGTCGTTGTTTGTGCGTTCGTTCATTTTTGACTCCTCAGTGCGTGGCCATGGCGGGACGGTTGCGCAGCATGCGTCCCGCCCATGGCAAAAATTCCAGCATCAGCAACAGCAGCGCGATCCACAGGCCGGCCGTGCCGATAATCCCCATCAAGCCATCGTTCCCCATCGGCAGGTGGTAGTCATACAGGCCGGCGCCCGTTTTCGGGATCGTCTGGCCGCCGATGAAAATCGTCCAGCGCATCATCCAGGCGCTATGCAGCGCGATCAGGCCATTGGCCAGGCCGCTCGTGGCCGGGCGCCAGATGGCCAGCGCCATCGGCACGATGGACGACAGCACGGCCCAGACGGCCGTGAACTGCCATTGCGGCATGCCAGCCACCTGGGTAAAGGCCATGCTGTGGCTGGCGCTCACGCCAGAGAGGCTCACGAACAGCCAGCCGCCGCCCAGGGCCAGCACCAGCGCCAGCGACAGGGCCAACGCCCGGTTCAGCGACACTTCCAGCGCCTTGTCGCGACCCGGCAGGAAGCGGTTGAACAGCAGCGCCAGACCCACCGCTCCCACGAATGCCGTGGCGGCAAATTGCGCCGGCAGGAATGGCGTGAACCACAGGGGCCTGGCACGCACCACCATCACTTCCATGCCCGTGTACAGTCCCACCACGAAGGCGGCCAGCAAGGTGAAAGCGGCGGCGGTGACGATGGCCTTGCGCGATGCGGCGCCACCGCGCCCGGCCAAGCGGTAAAGGAAGGCCAGACGGTCCTGTCCCTGCCCCCGCGTGGCGAAGTCCACGCGCAGCGCCAGCCACGCGTACAGCATCAGACAGCCCAGATACAGGGGAATGAAGAACGAGCCCCACGACATCCACGACTGCGGCTGGAAGTAAATATAGAAATGGTAGAAGCGACCCGGCCCGTGCAGGTCGGCCAGCAGCGCCACGGGCGCCGTCATGCCGCAGACGAGAGAGGCCAGCAGCGCGATGCGCCCCAGGCGTTCATACGCCTTGCGGCCGAAAACGAAGTACGGCAGGGTCAGCATGAAGCTGCCGTAACTGAGGCCGATGAGGAAAAAATACTGCACCGCCCACGGCAGCCATGCCGCCTCGCGCGTGACGTTGAGAATTTCGGTGATGTGGCTGTCCATGGTTTATTTCCCGTGTTTGCTCGGTTGCCAAAGAGTCGCTTCGCCTTCGACGTGGCCGGCGAAGCGCGTGTCCAGTCCCAGGTAGAACACGTGGGGCTGGGTGCCCTGCTCGGGTTTCAGCACCTTCACCTTGTTCTCGGTCAGCAGCTGGTGCACCATGCTTTCCGGGTCATTCAGGTCGCCGAAGATGCGCGCGCCGCCCACGCAGGTTTCCACGCAGGCCGGCAGCAAGCCTTCGTCGACCCGGTGCGCGCAGAACGTGCATTTGTCGGCCTTGCCCGTTTCGTGGTTGATGAAGCGCGCGTCGTACGGGCACGCCTGCACGCAGTAGGCGCAGCCCACGCAGCGGTCGCCATCGACGACGACAACGCCATCCTTGCGCTGAAAGGTGGCGCCCACGGGACAGACGGGAATGCAGGGGGGATTGGCGCAGTGGTTGCACAGCCGTGGCAGCATATAGGTGCCGCAGCGGTTTTCTTCCTTGACTTCATAGGTCGAGACGACGGTGCGGAAGCTGTTTTCCGGCACGGCGTTTTCCATGATGCAAGAGACCGTGCAAGCCTGGCAACCGATGCATTTCTGCACATCGACCACCATCGCCCAGCGCTGGCCGCCTTCGCCCTTCGTTGCGGCCTTGCTGGGCAGCGGCGCGATGGCCGCCCCGATGGTTACGGCTGGCAAGGCGCGCAAGAAACTGCGGCGCGATTCAATCATGACACTCTCCTTGACTATGGGCGGCAAGCCCTTGTTGACTTGCTGCCATGATAGAAAAGAAGGTGCTGCGGGGATATTGGGGTGATCGGGTGGGGACCTAGATGATCATGCCAATTGACAGAGGAGAGGAATGGGGGTAATGCGCTTACAGCTCGTCGAGCGAATACAGCCTGCGGTGCTCGCGAATCGCGTAGCGGTCTGTCATGCCGGCGATGTAGTCGGCGATCTTGCGCGCCTGGTGCGTGACGTCGCCATCCTTGAGTTGATAGTCGGGCGGCAGCAGGGCAGGTTCGGCCATGAAGCTGTCGTACAGTTCGCGCACGATGCGGCTCGCTTTGACGCGCATGCGGTTGACCTGGTAATGGCGGTACAGGTTCGCCCTTAAAAAGCGTTTCAGTTCCGTCGCATCCTTGCGCATGGCATCCGAAAAACGGATCAGTGGGGCACTGGCGCGCACTTCGCTGACGTCGCGCGGCGCCGCGTCGAGGATCAACGCATTCGAGGTGACGATCAGATCGTCGGCCAGGGCCGTGATCAGGCGGCGCAGGGTTTCGTAAATGGCGCGCCGGCCGGACAGGCCGGGAAACGCCTGCTGCACCTCGCGCCACAGACGGCCGAAGAATTCCACCTCTTCCAGCTGGGCGATGGTGATCAGGCCGGAACGCAAGCCATCATCGATATCGTGGCTGTTGTAGGCGATTTCGTCGGCCAGGTTGGTCAGCTGCGCTTCCAGGGTCGGTTGCGTGCGGTCGATGAAGCGCTGTGCCACCGGGCCCAGTTCGCGCGCATGCGCCAGCGAGCAGTGTTTTAATATGCCTTCGCGCGTCTCGAACATCAGGTTCAAGCCATCGAAGGCGCCGTAGTGCTCTTCCAGCGTGTCGACCACGCGCAGGCTTTGCAGGTTGTGCTCGAAGCCGCCGTGCGCCTGCATGCATTCATTGAGCACGTCCTGGCCCACGTGGCCGAACGGTGTGTGGCCCAGGTCATGCGCGAGCGCGATGGCTTCGACCAGGTCTTCGTTGAGGCGCAGGTTGCGCGCGATGGAACGCCCCACTTGCGCCACTTCCAGGCTGTGCGTCAGGCGCGTGCGGAACAAATCTCCCTCGTGGTTGAGGAACACCTGCGTCTTGTATTCGAGGCGGCGGAAGGCCGAGGAGTGGATGATGCGGTCGCGGTCGCGCTGGAACTGGCTGCGCGAGGCGTGCGGCGCCTCGGCAAAGCGACGTCCCTGCCCCTGTGCCGAATGGGCCGCATAGGGAGCGAGGAAGTCTTCGGGCATCATGATCAAGCCACTCCGGCGGCCAGGGTGGCCAGCACCAGTTCGTGCGGCGCGGACGTGATGCTCGGGCTGCCCAGGGGTTGCAACAGGATGAACTTGATGGCGCCGCCCTCGTTCTTCTTGTCCACTTCCATCAGTTCCAGCCAGCGCGCGACACCAAGATCCGGCGCCTTGACGGGCAGGCCGGCGGCGGCGACCAGCGCGCGCACGCGCGTCACGGCCGCTTCATCGATATAGCCCATGCGGCACGACAGGTCGGCCGCCATCACCATGCCGCAGCCGACGGCTTCGCCGTGCAGCCAGTGGCCGTAGCCCAGGCCCGCCTCGATGGCGTGGCCGAAGGTGTGGCCGAAGTTCAGGATGGCACGCAAGCCGCCTTCGCGTTCGTCCTGGCGCACCACATCGGCCTTGATTTCGCACGAGCGGGCGATCGCATACGCGAGCGCGCCCTTGTCGCGCGCCATCAGCTTGCCCATGTTCGCTTCGATCCAGTCGAAAAACGCGGCATCGATAATGGCGCCATGCTTGATCACTTCAGCCAGGCCGGCCGACAGCTCGCGCGCCGGCAGGGTTTCCAGGGTCGAGGTGTCGGCGATCACGGCGCGCGGCTGGTAGAAGGCGCCGATCATGTTCTTGCCCAGCGGATGGTTGATGCCCGTCTTGCCGCCGACGGAGGAATCGACCTGCGCCAGCAAGGTGGTCGGCACCTGCACGAAGCCGATGCCGCGCATGTAGCTGGCCGCCGCGTAGCCGGTCAGGTCGCCGATCACGCCGCCGCCCAGGGCCACGAGGGTGGTCTTGCGGTCGCATTTATTGGCCAGCAGCGCGTCGAAGATCTGCATCAGGCTGGCCCAGTTTTTATACTCTTCGCCGTCAGGCAGGACGATGCTGATCACTTCGCGGCCATCGCTGGCCAGCGCCGCCTGCAGGCGGCCCAGGTACAGGGGCGCGACGGTAGTATTGGTGACGATGGCCACCTTGTGGCCGCTGATATGGCGCAGCAGCGCATCGGCGTCGGCCAGCAGGCCGGGACCGATGGCGATCGGATAACTGCGTTCGTCGAGGTCTACGCTCAACAACATTTTGGATTGCTCGTTCATCGAAGGCTCTGCATGAATGACGCAGTTGGGCGAAGCCTCGCATTCGAGGCTGGCCAGCTGCATCAGGATGGTCTGAACCATCGATTGTACGTTAGGACGGCCCGTGTCGATCACAATGTCGGCCACTTCCATGTAATGGGGCTCGCGCTGCGACGTCAATTCTTCCAGCTTGCGGCGCGGGTCGGCCGTCTGCAGCAGGGGACGGTTCTTGTCATGGCTGGTACGCGCCAGGATGTTGCTGACGCTGGCGCGCAGGTAGACGACCGTGCCCCGTTCCTTCAGATAGGCCCGGCTGTCGGCGTTGAGGATGGCCCCGCCGCCCGTGGCCATGACGATGCCTTCCTGGGCGCTCAGGTCGCGAATGACCTCGGCCTCGCGCCGGCGAAAGCTGGCCTCGCCCTCGATTTCAAAGATCCACGGGATGGTCGCCCCCGTGCGTGCCTCGATTTCGTGGTCGGAATCGACAAAGCGCAAGCCCAGCTTGCGGGCCAGGATGCGCCCGATCGTGGTTTTGCCTGCGCCCATGAGGCCTACTAAAAACAGATTTTGCATGTGCTGCGACAATTAATTTGGATTACGACAATCAGTGGCTTGCCCATACGGACTAATGACGCCTGGAGGTGAAACATCCACGCGGTTAAAGTCCGTCGCCAGCCCCGGAAGCAAAGTGTAACCGACATAAGTTGCCTCCGTCCCGGAACTATTGCCACGAATCGTCAATTCGACGTCCAGCCAGTTCGCTCTGTCGCGCGGATAAGTCAGGGTGACGATCGCTGTTCCCGAGCTGTCGGTCTTGCCGCCGGTCGACAGATTGAGCGGAATGCCCGGGTCGAGACGGCCGTTGAGGTTGAAGTCATTATTCGGATTGAAGGTGCCGCTGCGGTCCCGGTCTTCATTGTCACATGCGTTCGCTGTCCTCACGACCAGCCACGACTGGGCAGCCTGGGAATACTGCAAATACCCCTTGTAATAATAGCGGGGCCAGGCGGCGGCCGTGATGATCACGTCCGGCACAGGGTTGCCGGCGGCGTCCGTCACAAACACGCTATACGATTTGCGATAGGTGCTGCTGTCGGAGGCGTCGAGCGCATTGCCGCTGCCGGCGCTGATGAACAGCGATTTTTTCGTCACCGTCAGCTTGACCGTGGCGGCATTGCTCGACACGCCCTGCAGTTGCGCCTTGACAACAACGCCATCGACACCGGTGGTACCCTGCCCCGCGATATAGCTGACCGTGGCCACGCCATCGCTGTCGGTGGCGACCAGAGAAGGCGAACTCAGGGAACCATTGCTGGCATCGGACTGGATCGAGAAGCTCACCTGTGCATTTTTGACCAGGTTGTTTTCCACCGTGCCATCGCGCACGATGGCGCGCAAGGCGCTGCGCTGCGCGGTGCTGCCGGCCGTATTGGCGCCGATGACCGCCGGGTCGGCTTGCAAGCTGATCGTGGCCTGCGCCGTCAGTGGCGCAACAAACTCCACTTCTGACTGCACCGAGGCGCCGCTGCCTTCATACTTCGCCGTCAGGGCGGTCAGGCCGGCGCCGCTGGCCTGCACGTAAGCGATGGCATTGCCTCCCACCAACGCCAGCGGCGCCAGCAATGGCGTTCCGCAGGCGGCATCCTGATAGATGGCGCCGCGCGACGTGCTGAAACGCACGCTGCCCGTTTGTGGCACGCCAGCCACATCACTATGCACCGTCACCGCATAGCAGGTATTCGTGTTCAAGGTGGTCAATGCCACGTTGCCGCCCGACACGGCATTGATCGTGAAGTTCGATGCATTAATTGCAATAGGCAACACAACGCTGTCGCCCTGCGCCTTGACGCTGATGCTGTCGCTGCTGCCCGCCTGGGCGTTGTAGCTCAACACCAGTTGGCCGTTGTTGTCGGTCAGCGCGGGACTGGCGCCGCCACCCTTGACCGTAATCGCATTGCTGCGGGCGCTGAAGGTCACCGGCTTGCCGACGAGGGGATTGCCGCTCGAATCGACCAGCTTGACCACCATGTCGGTGTTCGTATTGAGGTTCACCGTCGAAAAGGCACTGATGACCAGCCGGGTGCCGCTGACGCCAATGTCCGTGCTGGCCGTCTGCGCGCCGGCGCTGGCCGTGACCTTGATCGTGCGCAAGCTGGCGTCGCCGCCTGTATTCAGGCTGACCTGAGCCTGTCCCTGCGCATTGGTATTCACCTTGGTCGCGCCCAGCGCGCCCGAATCAGCACTGAATGTCACGCTGGCATTGGGCACGACGGCATTATTGGCGTCCTTGACAAAGGCGATCATGTTGACGGCCGTACCGCCCGACGAGGCCAGGGTGCCGCCGGAAGAAGTCAGCAGCAAGCTGGCAATGCCGGAGGTCACGGGCACCACTTTCACCACCACGGGGACCGATTCAACGCCGCCGCTGCTGGCCTTGATGGTAATGTCGCGCAAGCTCGCATCGCCTTTGACGCTGAGCTTTTCCGTCACCGTGCCATTGGCATCCGTCACGCGGTTGGTGTTGCTGATGATGCCGGAACTGGCGGTGAAGGTCACCGTCTGGGCTGTCATGGCATTGTTGCCGGGATTTTTCACCACTGCCGTCAGCACGACTTCCGTGCCGTCCGCGCCCGAGGCAGCAATCGTTGTTGCGCCAGCAACCAGTACCACACTGCCGACGCCGGCATTCGCGCCATCCTTGACGCCCAGGGTCGGATCACCGCCACCGCCGCCACATGCGGCCAGCAAGGTGCCCAGCGCCAGCAAGACCAGCCAATTCGATACCCTACTCCAATAAGTGTTGCCACAAGATACATTCCGCATAGTCGCCATCAGTCCGCTTTCGTTTGCATTGTTACTTAAACGTAAAGATGTGACATTAACGTGTTGCTGGCCGATCTGCCACTATTTTCGGCGTAATAAACACCATCAGTTCCGTTTTTTCTTGACTGCGGCCCGTGCTGCGAAAAAAAACACCGAGCACGGGGATGTCGCCCAGCAGCGGCACCTTGCTGTCCGTACCCCGCTCGGATTGCTGATAAATGCCGCCCAGCACCACCGTGCCGCCGTCTTCCACCATCACTTGCGTGCGCACATGCTTGGTGTCGATGGCAAAGCCGGAACGGGTTTCCTGGCCCACGCTATCCTTGTTGACATCCACTTCCAGCACCACGTTGCCGTCCGGCGTGATCTGCGGCGTCACTTCCAGGCGCAGGTTCGCCTTGCGGAACGTGATCGACGTGGCGCCGCTGCTGGTGGCCACCTGGTACGGCAGTTCGATGCCCTGTTCGATCAGCGCCAGCACCTTGTCGGCCGTCACCACGCGGGGGCTGGAAATGATCTTGCCCCTGCCGTCCGCTTCCAGCGCGGACAGTTCCAGGTTCAGGAAGCGATTGGCGGCCGCCGAAAACAGGCTCAGGGCGAAACTGGCCGGCTGCAAGCCATTGATGCTGGCGGCCGGCAAGTTGACGAATTGCGTGTTCGGCACGAAAGCGCCGGCGCCGGCCACCGTTTGCCCCGTCGCCTCGCCCACGCCCTGGTAACTGCCGCCGATGGCCGCGCGGCGCCCGCTGCCGCCCAAGGAAAAGCCGGGCAGCTGGCCCGCCGCCAGGCGCTGGTCCGTAAAACCCAGGCGCGCGCCCAGGTTACGGCTGAAGCTGTCATTCGCCTCGACGATGCGCGCCTCGATCATCACTTGTCGCGTAGCAATATCTGTCTTCGCGATCAGCTGACGAATCTGCTCCAGGCGGGCCGGTACGTCGGTGACGAACAGCTGGTTCGTGCGCGGCTCGATCAGCACGCTGCCACGGCGCGACAGCAGCCGGCTGCGCCCTTCCCCCGCGTCCAGGCCGAATACGCTGCGAAACGCTTCGGCCTTTTGGTAATTGAGCTGAAAGATGGCCGACTGCAAGGGTTCCAGTTCCGCGATCTGCGCGCGCGTTTCGAGCTCCAGCTTCTCGCGCGCCAGCATTTCCTCGCGCGGTGCGATCCACAGCACGTTACCATTGCGCCGCATGTCCAGCCCTTTCGCCTGCAGCAACACATCGAGCGCCTGATCCCACGGCAAGTCGCGCAGACGCAGGGTCACGTTGCCCGCCACGCTGTCGCTGGCAACGATATTTTGCCCGGACGCATCGGCCAGGATATGCAGGGCCGCGCGCACGCCCACATTCTGAAAGTCGACGGAGATTTTCTCGCCCGCATACAAACGCGGCGCCGTCACCAGCACCACGGCTTCCTGGGCAAGGCTGCTGGCATGCCAACACAGCATGGCGGCCAGGAGCATGCGGCGCGGCCTCATGGCGCCGCCTCGGACAAGCTGGCCTTCGCACTGGCCCCCGCCACCTGCAAGGCCAGGCTGCCGCGCCGCTCGCGCCAGGGGCCATCGGCCTCGCGCAGCAGTTCACGGTAGTGCACGGCCTGTTCAGTGATGTCCGTCACCACGCCGTGGTCTTGCCCCAGGTACTGGCCCACCGCCACCCGGTACACGCGCTGGCCCGCCAGCAGCAGCGCGTTCAGACGCCCGTCCTGCTGCACGCTGCCGACCATGCTAATGGCCGGCAAGGCCACGCTTTCCAGCGCTTCGCGCACACGGCGCGCATCAGGCCCCGCCAGGCCGCCACGCTGACCGGACTCGGGCGTTGGCGGCAATGCATGAAAAGGATCGGCCAAGGCGGCCGCCGCGTAGGGACGCGGCGCGACAGCGGCAAGCGGGCGCCATGCCGCTGCAGCTGCGGGCGCACCCGTCTTGTTCAACAATGCCGCTTGCGCCGCCCGTTCCCCCGCTTCGGGCAAGCGATACGCGTGCAGCACGGCATCGAGGGTCAGCAAACGATCCTTGCCGAGGCTCAAGGCCAGCTCATGCACCGTGACGATGCGCGGCAGGCGCGCCAGGTCCGCCAGCAGCGCGCCCATGGCGTGGTAGCCGCCGCGCAACTGTATGGCGATCGGCAAGGCGACATACGGCGCTTGCGGCAGGGCCGCACCGGGCTTGAACAGGGAAAATTGCAAGCCGCGCGACTGGCCTGCAGCATTAATCTGCGTCAACAGCAGCGCCATCGCCTGCTGGTCGGGCAGTTGCTGTTCCAGCAGGGCCAGCTCGGCGCCGGCCTGGCGCTGCTGTGCGCGCCAATGCGGCAACTGTTGCGCCCTGGCTTGGGCCGACAGATAAGCGGCGCGCACGCGGGCCTCCTCGCCTTGCCCCGCCTGCACGGCCGCCAACAGTCCATCAAGCCACGCAAGGTACAGCAGGGCCGTCACCAGCGTACCGGCCAGGGTGGCGCAAGCGAGGCGCGCGGGTAGCGGCCACAGCGACGCGGTCTTCAAGCTCAGCATGATCAACCTCCACCACTAAGATTGCCCATCGGGTGCCAAAGCCAGCCTTACCGTCCATTCCACGGCGCCATCCGCCGCGCCGTGCACTTCCAACACTTCCGGGCGGGACCAGGGCGCCGCCTGTTCGAGCGCCAGCAGCAATGCCGCGACCTTGTCCTGCGACGCAGCGTGCCCCTGCAAGCGCACCATCGCCGTTTCCTGGCGCACACTGTGCAAGGTCACGCCAGCCGGCATCGCCCGCGCCAGCGCGTCCAGCATGCGCACCCAGGCATTGCGTTGCTCTTGCAAACTGGCCATGGCTTGCTGGCGCAGCAGCAGCGCCGCCGTCTCGCCCCGCACCCGCTGGCCGGCGACAAGCATGGCATCGACTTGCTGCATGGCACTGCGCCAGCCTTCCTGGCGGCGCGACTGCGCGTCGAGCTGGTAGCGCAGCCAGGCGCCTGCCGCCACGGCCAGCAGCAATCCCAGCAGCGCCCCGCCCGCCAACTGCCACAGCAGCAACTGAATACGCCTGCGCCGTGCTGCGGGGCGATACGGCAACAGATTGATGCGCTGCATGGGTGCCCGGAGCGTCATCGGGCGTACCGGTGCAAGGCCAGGCCCCAGGCCAGCTGGTAGGCCACGCCACCGTCGGGCAAGGCTTGCCAGCCACCCTGCGCGAGCGCCGCCTGCAAGGCCAGTGCCTCGCTATCCATGACGACGGCCAGCAAGCCGGCAGCCGTGGCCGCATCGAGACGGCGCTGCACGCTGGCGCGCCGCGCCGCCACCAGCAGCACGTCGACCTCCTTGCCTGTCGTGCCGGGCAGCGGCGGCGCGGGGCCGAGAATGAAAAAATCCAGGCTGGCGTCTTCCAGCGCGAACGGCATGTACTGCGCCGCTTCCAGTTCCACGAGGATTTCCAGCTGTTCTTCCGGCAATCCGGCAGGCAGGCGGATCGCATGCGTGATCAGGGCCGTGGCCGGCATGGCCAGCGCCACCCGCGTGCAGGCGCTGCCACTGTCGCGGCGGACCTGGCGCAGGGCATCGGCCAGACCCACCATGTCTTCGACATTGCCCTCCAGTATCACGCCGGGCGCCAGCGCGGCGGCAGCGCAATGCCGGCACGACAGTTTTCCACGCCGGCGCCGCAACTCGACCACGCGCACGGCATCGTCCGCGATGTCGACGCCCAGCAAGCCGATGCCAAGCAAACTGCTGATGGACATGTTTTTCATAGAGAAACGTCAGCGTGGGAGGGGTTCCTGCCATCCGAAAGCCTAGTCCCGGCAGCGCTGGCTTGTAAACGGATTTCACGCCGGAGTCTGCGGCGTGTGGCGCCTATCTGGCCGGACCGTGATCTGGCGCAGAATAATTGTTACCAAATCCTGGTTGCCAGCGGGCCAATACACGCTTATATAGAGTATCGGCAAGTTTCGACTATCCCTCCGGCAAGCGCCACGGCGCGCTGCCACCCCGGCAAGCTCGCTTATAATTGGCCGGCATAATTAACCGAAAGACATACGACGCATGACATCTTCAAAATCCGCTGGCCCCGCTGGCTCGAAGCCGCCCACCAAGGGTAGCAAACCCAAACGTTTCCTGCTGATGGCCCTGGTATCGCTGCTGGGCCTGGGCATCGTCGGCGTCTTGCTGGTGGTCTTTGGCCTGGCCATGGCCTATCCGAACCTGCCGGCGCTCGATACCTTGACCGATTACAAGCCCAAGATGCCGCTGCGCGTGTTCACGTCCGACAGTGTGTTGATCGGCGAGTTCGGCGAAGAGCGGCGCAACATGGTGCACATCAAGGATATTCCCGATGTCATGAAGAAAGCCGTGCTGGCCATCGAAGATGACCGCTTCTATGAACATGGCGGCGTCGATTACCTGGGCATCACCCGCGCGGCCCTGCACAACCTGACGGGCGGCGCCAAGCAAGGCGCCTCGACCATCACGCAGCAGGTGGCACGCAATTTCTTCCTGTCCAGTGAACAGACCCTGAAGCGCAAGGCGTATGAAGTCTTGCTGGCCTGGAAGATCGAGAAAAACCTCAGCAAGGACCAGATCCTCGAAGTGTATATGAACCAGATTTATCTGGGACAGCGCGCCTACGGCTTCGCCTCGGCCGCGCAAATCTATTTCGGCAAGAACATCCAGGACCTGACCGTGGCCGAAGCGGCCATGCTGGCCGGCTTGCCAAAGGCGCCGTCGGCCTACAACCCCGTCGTCAATCCGAAACGCGCGCGCATGCGCCAGCAATACATCCTGCAGCGCATGGCGCAGCTGGGCTACATTACGCCAGAGCAGTATACGGAAGCCAAGAATGAAGAGCTGAAAGTGAAAACCGACAGCAGCGCCTTCGGCGTGCACGCGGAATATGTGTCGGAAATGGCGCGCCAGCTGGTCTACGAGCAATTCAAGGAAGACACGTATACGCGCGGCCTGAACGTCTACACCACCATCACCAAGGCCGACCAGGACGCCGCCTACATCGCCTTGCGTAAGGGCGTGATGGATTACGAGAAACGCCACGGCTACCGCGGCCCGGAAGCGTATATCGAGATTCCGAAAACCAAGGCTGAAGCCGATGACGCGATCGAGACGGAACTGGCCGACCACCCGGACAGCGACGACATCATCGCTGCCATGGTGCTGCAAGCATCGCCAAAATCGTTGCAGGCAGTCACCTCGGCCGGCGAGGAAATCACCATTACCGGCCCCGGCCTGACCTTCGGCGCGGCCTGGCTCTCGGACAAAGCGGCGCCGAACCGCCGCATCAAGCGCGGCGCCGTGATCCGTGTCATGCAGGAAGGCAACGCCTGGGTCTTGACGCAGATGCCGGAAGTGCAATCGGCGTTCGTCTCGGCCAGCACCACGGACGGCGCCATCCGCGCCATGGTGGGCGGCTTCGATTACAACCGCAACAAGTTCAACCACGTCACACAGGCGTGGCGCCAGCCCGGTTCGGCCTTCAAGCCCTTCATCTATTCCGCGTCGCTGGAACGGGGCCTGTCGCCTGCCACCATCATCAACGACGCGCCCATCTCGTTCGACGCGGGCCAGACTGGCGGCCAGGCGTGGGAACCGAAGAACTACGACAGCAAATACGATGGTCCGATGACCATGCGCAAGGGTTTGATGAAATCGAAGAACATGATTTCCATCCGCATCCTGCACAAGATCGGCGCCAAGTATGGCCAGGAATACGCGACGCGCTTCGGCTTTGACGCGGATAAGAACCCGCCGTACCTGACCCTGGCCCTGGGCGCCGGCAACGTGACGCCGCTGCAGATGGCGGGCGCGTACGCCGTGTTCGCCAACGGCGGCTACAAGATCAACCCGTATCTGATCGCCAAAGTGACCGATAGCGATGGCAATGTGTTGTCGCAAGCCAAGCCGGACCTGGCGGGCGAGGAAGCCAACCGGGTCATCGACGAGCGCAATGCCTTCATGATGAACAGCATGCTCAACGACGTCGTGCGCTTCGGCACGGCGAACAAGGCCATGGCCTTGAAACGCCCTGACCTGGCCGGCAAGACGGGTACCACCAACGATTCCATCGATGCGTGGTTCGCCGGCTACCAGGCCAAGCTGGTGGGCATCGCCTGGATCGGCTACGACCAGCCGCGCAACCTGGGCAACCGGGAAACGGGCGGCGGCCTGGCCTTGCCGATCTGGATCAGCTACATGGCGAAAGCCCTGAAGAGCATTCCCGTCGAGGAACGCGCCGTGCCGGAAGGGCTGATCCACGTGGGCGACGAGTATTACTATGCGGAAAATCCGCCGGGCACGGGCGTCGGCAGCCTGGAAGGCGCGGCGCGCGGCACGCCGGAGGAAGAGAAAGCCAAGGAAGCCGTGAAGAACGAGCTGTTCTAAGTTCGTTTGACGCAAAAAGGGCAGCCTGAAGAGGCTGCCCTTTTTTATTGCGCGCGGCTAAAACAATTACTTCAGCACAACGGGAGCACCCGCCTGCTCGCTGGCCATGGCCGACAGGGCCGCAAACAGTTCCGAACCGTCGCGCGTGTTGCGCCATTCGTCATCCACGCGCTTATAGTGGAAACCGCCGGAACGGGCGGCTACCCACATCTCGCGCATGGGGGCCTGGCTGTTGACGATGATTTTCGTGCCGTTATCGATGAATTCGATTTCCAGCACATTGCCGCTGCGGCTGCATTCGACGTCGAGCACGTCTTCATCGTTCAGCCGGTCCAGCGCCGCCTCGATCTGGGTCAGGGTGGCTTCGGCCAGGGCCAGGAATTCCGATTCGCTCATGCTACACTCCAAAGATCTTAATCAAACCGTGATTCTAATCGTGAAGTCATCCTCAGCGTTTTATATCGGCACCGCCATTGTGGTTTCTAGCGTCCTGGCCGGCTGCGGCCAGCCTGGCCCCCTGTACCTGCCCAAGCCGCCAGCGGCCAAGGGCGCGCCAGCCAAAGGCCCCGTAGAACCGGCGCCCGTGCCGCCGCCACCGGTGATCGTGCCGGCAACCTAAGTCGAGCGTACCGGGGTGGCTGCCTTGGCCGCCCTGACGCTCTTCTCCCGCTTGCTCCAGGCGAAAACCACGCGTATTAACAGCAGTAGCGCGACGATACCACCAAAAAGTATCGGCTGCGCGAAATTATGCTTGCCCGCCTTCATCCACCAGAAGTGCAAGATGCCCAGCGGCGCGATGATGTAGATCAACCGGTGCAGCCACTGCCAGCGCTTGCCCCCCAGGCGTTTCACCATGCCGTTCGTGCTCGTCACGGCCAGCGGAATCAGCAAGACGAAGGCGATGAAACCCACGGTGATGAACGGCCGCTTGAGCACATCCTTCCACATTTCCTGCACATCAAAAAAGTGATCGAACCATAAAAAAGTGGTGAAATGCAGGGCCGCGTAGAAAAAGGCGAACAGGCCCAGCATGCGCCGCAACTTGATCAGCCAATTCCATTGCGTGAGGCGCCGCAAGGGCGTCACCGCCAGGCTGATGCACAGGAAATACAGGGTCCAGTCACCCGTACCGCGCGTGATGAATTCCAGCGGCTCCACCAGTTGCCCCATGTACGTCAGCCACACCATGCGGGCAAACGGCAGCAGTGCCAGCAAAAAAACCAGACTTTTGAATAGCGACAATTGTCTCGGCGTGGGGTTGAAGGCCATGGTCTTTCCTTAAAAGAACTTCTTCAGATCCATGCCCGCGTACAAGGAAGCGACATCGTTGTAGCCATTGAACATCAGGGTCTTGCGCTTGCGCGTGAGGAAACCGTCCTCGCCGATGCGCCGCTCGGAAGCTTGCGACCAGCGCGGATGATCGACGTTGGGGTTCACATTCGAGTAAAAACCGTATTCGGACGGCGCCGACAGGTTCCAGGACGTGCGCGGCTGTTCCTTGACGAAACGGATCTTGACGATGGATTTGGCTGACTTGAAACCATATTTCCACGGCAAGACCATGCGCACGGGTGCGCCATTCTGGTTCGGCAAGGTTTCGCCATACATGCCCAGGGTCAGCAGGGCCAGCGGATGGTTCGCCTCGTCGATGCGCAAGCCTTCCGTATACGGCCACTGCAGCACTCTGCTGCCCACGCCCGGCATCTGCTTCTTGTCGGCCAGGGTGATGAATTCCACGTACTTGGCATTGCCCGTCGGCTCGACCTTCTTGATGATTTCCGAGAAGGAATAACCGACCCACGGGATAACCATCGACCAGCCTTCCACGCAGCGCAGGCGGTAGACGCGCTCTTCCAGCGGCGCCAGCTTCAGCAGCGCGTCGAGGTCCAGGGTCATCGGCTTCTTGACCTCGCCTTCGATGCTGACCGTCCACGGCCGCGTGCGCAGGGTGCCCGCGTTTTGCGCCGGATCGCTCTTGTCCGTGCCGAATTCGTAGAAATTGTTGTAGCTGGTGGCGTCTTTATAGGCCGTCTGCTTTTCCAGCGCCGAATAGGCAGGATTGAGCCTGGCGGCCAGCTTGGGATTGGTGCCTTGCGCGAAGGCTTCGCGGCTGGCCATTTCCAGCAAGGCCGCGCTGGACACGGAGCCCAGGGCGATTTGCTTGATGAAGCTGCGGCGCGCTTCAAACACGGCACGCGGCGTGATTTCGGAAGAATACGGCAACTCAATGCCGTTGGGACTGCGCTTGATCAACATGGCGGCTCCGGGAAAAGGTGATTATTTGTACCTTACACCAGTTTTCCCGAGCCGTTCATGACGCTTCTGTCATGCAAAAAACAATTAAAGCTTGCCGTAAGAATGTAATCCAGAAAGGAACATATTCACGCCCAAAAACGCGAAGGTCGTCACCAGCAAGCCCACCAGCGCCCACCACGAGGCGACGCGGCCGCGCAAGCCTGTCATCAGGCGCATGTGCAGCCAGGCTGCATAGTTGAGCCAGACGATCAGCGCCCACGTTTCTTTCGGATCCCATGACCAGTAGCCGCCCCACGCTTCGGCCGCCCACAGGGCGCCCAGGATGGTCGCTACCGTGAAGAAAGCGAAGCCGACGGAAATGGCCTTGTACATGACGTCGTCGAGCACTTCCAGCGACGGCAGGCGGTCGACCAGGTAGCCGCTCGACTTGAGCAGGTAGGCTGCGGCCACCATGGCCGACAGGGCGAAGGTGCCGTAGCCGATGAAATTGGCCGGCACGTGGATCTTCATCCACCAGCTTTGCAGGGCCGGCACCAGCGGCTGGATTTCGGCCGCGTCGCGCGTGACCGTGTACCACATCAGGAAGACGACGGCCGCCGAAATGACCAGCATGACGAAGGCGCCCAGCTGGCGCGTCGCGTAGTGCTGCTCGTAATACAGATAGAACATGGCCGTGATCAGGGAAAACAGGATGAACACTTCATACAGGTTCGACACGGGGATATGGCCCACGTCGGCGCCGATCAGGTAAGACTCGTACCAGCGCACCAGCATGCCCGTCAGGCCCAGCACGACGCCGGCCCAGCACAGCAGGGAACCGACGGATGAGCCGAATTCCGAGCGCGCCACCAGGCCAATCCAGTAGAACAGGGTCGACAGCACGAAAAGCGTGCCCATCCACAGGATGGCGGACTGGCTCGACAAGATGTATTTCAGGAAGAATTTCTGGTTCGCCATTTCCAGGTGGCCCGCGTACAACTCGATGGCGAACAGCGACAGCACGGCTGCCACGGGGATCAGCCAGCGCACGGGTTTCCAGTACCAGCCCAGCCACGCGAACGTGGGCGCCGCGGCCAGCAGGATGGCTTTTTCATAGATATCCATGAAGGCGCCAAAGCGCATCAGGCCGAACAGGGAGGCCGCCAGCAAGCCGGCGCCATACAGCCAATCGATCAGGCTCAGGCGCTTGAAAAATCCTGGTTCCTGCGTATATATTTGCTTGTTTGCCAATTCCATCATTTTCTCCATTCCCGGCGACGCGCAAGCGTCCCAGACACAGCGCAGCTTACGCCGATTGCGGCAGCTTTGCCTTCAAGTTCTCAAATTCTTTTTCAAAATCCAGGGTCTTGCGTTGCGTGCTCATGGCCATCAAGGCTTCGCTGCCGCCCTCGCCATCCTTGATCCACACCCACAAGCGGCGCTCGCGAATATAAAACATGGAAAACACGCCGATCACGAGGAACAGGCAACCGAGGTAGACGACGCTCTTGCCCGGCGAACGCGTCACCTGCAGCACGGATGCCTTGATTTCCGTAAAGTCATCGAGTTGCAGATACACGGGCGCGCCATAGAAGAAGCTGTCGGACAGCGCATTCGTGGCCAGCTGCAGGAAGCGGCCGTGCTTGTCATCGGCCTCGATGGCTTTCAAGCCATCCTGGGCGCGCGCCGCCTGCCACAAGTCCCACAGGCTGCCATTCAGGATTTTCATGAAGATATCGGCCGCTTTTTCTTGCTCAGCGGCAGGAATTTTCTCCAGGAATCGCGAAATGGCGAGGAAACCGCCCTCTTGCCCATTGCCGGCAAAGATGCCCAGGCTTTTCGCCGCCGATTCCTGCAACTGGCCGCGCAGGGCTTCCGCGCCCGCCTGCGGCATGGCGCGCGCCGCATAGCGCGTGGCGGCTTGCTGGCGCAGCGCGGGATCTTGCAGCGCGGCACGCAAACGCATCCATTCATTCACACTGTAATTGTCATCGGCGGGAATGCGCAAATAGCTGAACGGATCGCTGGGGTTGACGCGCATGCCGGCCAGGAACACCGTCGTGCCATCCACGGTGACGGGCTGCATGTAGTTCTGGTACTCGCGCGCCTGGCCCGTCTTGTCGCGCAATTTGTATTGCACCGAGGGACCGACGTTCTTGAGGTCCTTGTTATTCGCGTTCTTCGCGGCCGAGCCGAGGCGTTTATCGAGGCCGACAGCGAATTTATCGTTGAAACTTTCCGCCTTGCTGACGGCGCGCACATCCTGGCCCGCGCTGAGGTTTTCCACGTTAAACGGGCGGAAACCCGACCATTCCACCGTATAGGAATTGCCATCGCTGCGCTCGAGCGGCGTGCTGCCGCCCACTTCGCCGCCGATATCGAAGCGTTTCGTCGTCTTGCCCGTCATGGGAAAACCCGTCAACTTGAGCTTGCTGCCGCCATCCTCAAAGCTGGACTGATACAGGGCCAGGCCCTTGTACAACAGCGGCTGGTTGACTTTGATGGTTGCAGGGAAACTTTCACCCGTTACATGGTCGGTGATGACGACATCGCTGGCAAACAGCTTCGGCATGCCCGTGCTGTAGAAATCGATGTGGAATTTTTTCAGCAGGATGGTGATGGGCAGATCCTGGATCAGCACGCCATCGGCCTGGGGAATGATGGCCGTATTGCTCGACGAGCCTTCCGGAATCATGGTATTGCCACGGAAAGTGGGGTTCGACAGGCTCAGGCGGTGCTGGGCGGGAATATCGGCGATCACGCCGCTGCCGGAAAACGGCGTCTTGCCAAAGAACCATTGCTGTACGCGAATCGGCATTTCCGAATCGAGCAAACCGCCGACGCAAATGATGACGATGGCGCCGTGGGCAAATATATAGCCCCATTTATTGGCGGCGCCCCGCTTGGCGGCGACCAGGGTGGCGTTGTCCTTCTCGACTACCTTGGCCGCGTAGCCGGCGTCTTTCAGGCGCATCACCATCTGCTGCGCCAGCACGGCGCGCGGCAGCGGCGCCTGCCATTCCAGCTTGTGGTGGAAATTGCGCAGCGATTGCTCGCGCACGGTTTCGCGCCAGCTGCGCATGTCCTTGAGCATCTTCGGCGCATTGCGTACGATGCACAGCGAGGTCGAGGCGACGAGGAAACCCATGATCACGAGGAACCACCAGGCCGAATACACGGAGTACAGGCTCAGCTTGTCGAAGACGGCAAACCAGAACGGCCCGAACTGGTTCACATAATTGGGCATGGGCTCGTTTTGCTTGAGCACGGTGCCGATGATGGACGCGACGGCGATCAGGGTCAGCAGGCTGATGGCAAAGCGCATCGACGAGACCAGCTCGACGAATTCAGCCAGGTTGCGGCGTTGGGTCTTTAACTCGATTCCGGTCGTGCCTGTGCTCATACGTTGATACTCATACGGGATATGCAATCTTCAAGAAAATGTAGGCATGGAGCAGTAGTTTCTCCGCGCAAGGCGGCAGCATACTCCTGTTTGGCCCTTGCCATAAAAAAGGGCAGCCCGTTGAGACGGCCGCCCTTGTTCATGCGCGCTGGTGCGCCTGGCAATCGCTTGCCACTATGAAAACTTACTTCAGGCCGGCGATGTAATCGGCCACGGCGGCAATCTCGTCATCCGACATGCGGGCGGCGATGGTGTGCATTTGCGCGCTGTTCTTGCGGGCATCAGCCTTGGTGCTGCGGAACATGGCCAGCTGGGCCACCGTGTAGTCCTGGTGCTGGCCGGCGATGCGCGGATACTGGACGGGAATGCCATTGCCCGTCGCGCCATGACAGCTGGCGCAGGCAGCAACTTGCTTCGAAGCAATGCCACCACGGTAGATTTTCTTGCCCAGGTCGATCGTGTCCTTGTTTTTCGCGGCACCCGGCTTGGACAGCTGCGCACCCAGGTAGGCGGCGATATTTTTCTTGTCGGCGTCGCTGAGCATCTTCGCGTACGTCGTCATGACAGGCTGGTTGCGCTCCGGCGTGGTGAAGTCAACCAGTTGCTTGTAGATATAGCTTTCGTGCTGGCCGGCCAGTTTCGGATTGACCGTGATGGTCGAATTGCCGGCCGCGCCATGGCAGGAGACGCAGGCAGGCAAGCCGCGCGCCGCATCGCCATCGGCGTACAGGGCAGCGCCCTTGGCAGCGTCGGCCTTGACGGCCGGTTTCGGTGCTTCGACCGCGGAGGCAGTTGCCGATACAGCCAGCAAAGCGAGCAGCATGGATTTGAACAACGGTGAAAACGCACGATTCATTCAGGCACCCTGAGACAGTGAGAAATTAGTGGTGGACATTGCCGCGCCCTGTGGATTTTTGCTTTATTTTCAGGGCCGCAAGCCGCATCGCTGCTACGCCGGCAACAATAAACAACCCCTTATTGTACAATAGCTTCTTGGCGTTATCGCTCCCTTATCGCTCCCTTTTGTTGCTTTACTACTCCCATGTCAAAACTCTGGCAAGCCCGCTTCTTTACGACCGTCAACCAATTGCGTGACCTGCCCGATACCACGGTGCCGGAAATCGCCTTTGCCGGCCGCTCCAATGCCGGTAAATCGACCGCCATCAACATCTTGTGTAATCAGAAAGGCTTGGCGTTCGCCTCCAAGACACCTGGCCGTACCCAGCACATCAACTACTTCTCCATCGGCGGCGCCCACGTGGCGCAGCACCGCAAGGATGCCACCATCGTCGAAGAGATCGAATGCCTGCTGGTCGACTTGCCGGGCTACGGCTACGCGGAAGTCTCGGGCTCGGCCAAACTGCACTGGCAGCGCCTGCTGGGCGACTACGTGCAGCGCCGCGAGCAATTGGCCGGTTTGATCCTGATCATGGATTCGCGCCGCCCGTTCACCGACCTGGACATTCAGATGCTGGAATGGTTCGCCCCGACAGGCAAGCCGATCCACTGCATCCTGACCAAGGTCGATAAACTGAACCGTAATGAATCCGTGAATGCCTTGCGCCAGGCGAAAGCCAAGCTCGATAGCTACGTGGATGAAGACGGCGTCGGCTTCCCGTTCACCGTGCAACTGTTCTCGGCCCTGAAGCGCGTCGGCATCGACGAAGCCAACGACAAGATCATGGAGCTGGCCGGCATCAGCGAAGATGGCGCGGCCCAGATGGTCGAACTGATCGACATGGAAGACGACGTCGAGCCGGAAGCGGGAACCGACAAACCGGCTTGATCGAGATCAACGCTGCGTAAAAGAGGCTGCCCGTTCACACGGTGCAGCCTTTTTTATTGCCGTCAGTTTTCCGAGCGCCTAGCGCCGTCCCGGCCCTGAGCGTTTTTCGGAAAAGAATTCCTGGCGCAGGAAGGCCATCAGCTCGGCCGTGTCTTCCACGCGGGCGCTGAGGTTGACATTGCGCCCCAGGCGGCGCGATTCCCAAACGAAATCACCAGGCTTTTCAGCACGGATCAGCTGGATCATCTTTTTCACGATGGCCGTTTCGATATCGGGCTCATTGCCCAATTCCACTTTTTCCTGCTTCAGCCAATTGCGCTTGAAGTTGCCGTTCCAGCCCTTGAACTTGACTTCCGCGCTGAACGAAGTCTGGTTGACGATGGAAAACACGCCGCCCGAATCCTCGCGGTCGCTGCCGGAATTGCGTCCCTGGGCGCCGGCGATATTCGCCTTGGCCACGCGCATGGCACGGTCGTTTTCGCTTTCTTCGGCCGGCGGCGCGGGATTTTGCGCCTGGCGCTGTTTGCGGCGCTGCTCGATCATCGAGCTCATGTCTTCAGCCGGCGGCGGCGGCAACGGCACTTTCGACACCAGCGGCGGCGTGAAGGTTTCCAGTTTCGGCTTGTCGCGCGGCACGTCTTTCGTCACCACGCGCTTGCTCGGCGCCGGCGGCGGTTTCACCTTGGCCACTTTCGTGTCCTTCGGTTTCGGCGTGGGTTTCGGTTGCGGCTTCGGTTGCGGCTTGTCTTTCAGCGGCGCGATGTAGACCATCGCGCTTTCCTTCTTCGGCGGCGGAATCTTTTCGATCTTGTCGCTGTGCAACAGGACATACGCCGCCAGCAGCACGTGCAGCAAGACGGACACGCCGAGCGCCACCTTGCGCATGGTGCTGGTCCTGGACCCGTAGGCCGGTGGTGGCTTGATCACTTGCCCGCAGGTGGGGCAAACATCGGAATCGGCAGCCATCAAATGGGTCGTGTCATGCAAAATGAATCGTGCTTTCTGTGTAGCGACAAAAGTAATCTTACAGGGCAGCCATAGTGCCAGAGTCCCTTGCTTTTGGGAACACTTCCTCGGCATTTCCAACCCGAAGCGTACAGGATAGCGACATTCCTTGCAGCGGTATCAGAGTACCTGAGCCGTGTCTTGACGGTTGTTACCGTATGTATCACGGCCCATACAAAACCGGCGCCGCATTCACGCAGGAACGGGGCGCCGGTGGTGGCCGTGTGGCGGCTCAGGACTTGTTGTCGAGTGCCACCAATTGCTCGTCCGTCAACGGTCCCGTGCCGCTGTACTTATCGAGGAACAAATAGATCACGGGCGTGATGAACAGGGTAATCACTTGCGAAAACAGCAAGCCACCGACCACGGCCAGGCCCAGCGGCTGGCGCAATTCGGCGCCGGCGCCCAGGCCCAGGGCGATCGGCAAGGCGCCCATCAGCGCCGCCGCCGTGGTCATCATGATGGGGCGGAAACGCAGGATGCACGCCTGGCGGATGGCCTCGGCCGGCGCCAGCCCGTCGTTGCGCTGCGCATGCAGGGCAAAGTCGATCATCATGATGGCGTTTTTCTTGACGATACCGATCAGCATCAAAATGCCGATGATGGCGATCATTGTCAGGTCCATGCCGAACAGGCGCAGGGTCAGGAGCGCCCCCACGGCTGCCGACGGCAAGCCGGCCAGGATGGTCAGCGGATGGATGTAGCTCTCATACAGCACGCCGAGCAGCACATAGATCACGGCCAACGCGGCAATGATGAGGATGATCTGGCTCGATTGCGAGCTCTGGAACACGGCCGCATCACCGCCGTAGCGCGTGATGATGGAAGCCGGCAAGTTCATGTCCTTGGCCATCACATCGATCTTGCCCGTGGCGATACCGAGCGGCACGTCGGGCGCCAGGTTGAAGGCGATGGTGACGGCCTGCAACTGCCCCTGGTGATTCACGGACGTGGGACCGATCGTGCGTTCCACGTAGGCAATACTCGACAGTTTCACCAGTTCGCCCGTCTTGCTGCGCACGGACACGCGCGTGAGCGCATCGTCATACTGGCGGTCGGCCGTGGCCGCTTCCAGGATCACGTAATAGCTGGCGGCCGACGAATAGATGGTCGACACTTGCCGCTCGCCAAAGGCGCTGTACAGGGCCGTGCGGATGTCGGACATTTGCACGCCCAGCAGGTTGGCCTTGTCGCGGTCGATCCTGAGCGACGCCTGCAAGCCCTTGATCTGCGAATCGCTGGTAACGTCGCGGAAGGCGGGATCCGTGCGCATGCCGGCGATAAACTTTTCCGCCCAGTCATTCAAGGCGTCGGGGCTGACGCTTTGCAGGGTGTACTGGTAGCGGCTCTTGCTCTGGCGTCCGCCCAACTGCAAGTTTTGCACGGGACGGAAATACACGGCCATGCCGGGCACGGTGCTCGTCGCGCGGCGCAGGTTTTCCAGCACCACGGGCATTTTCGGCCGCTCGCTGCGCGGTTTCAAGACCATGAACATGCGGCCCGTGTTGCCGCCGCCGACGAACGAGGTCACATCCTGGACGCTGGGATCCGCCTTGAGCACGGCCGCCACGCGGGCTTGCAAGTCCTGCAGTGCCGCCGAGGAAATATCCTCCGACGCTTCCGTATTGACCTGGATCTGGCCCAGGTCTTCCTCTGGGAAGAAACCTTTCGGTATCGTCGCGTACAACAGCACCGTCAGCGCAAACGTACACACGGCAACGAACAGCACCACATTGCGGTGCGCCAGTGCCTTGTCGAGCAGATGCACATAACCGTTGCGCAATGCCGTGAAACCCGCTTCGAAATGGCGGCCGATAAAGGTTTTTTCGCCATGACTGGGGTCGCTGTCATTGTGCTCGCGCGAATCGGCCGGCAGGAAGCGGCTGGCCAGCATAGGCACCAGGGTCAGCGACACAATGGCGGATACCAGCACGGCCAGCGAGACGACAACGGCGAACTCATGGAACAGCAAGCCGATCACGCCCGGCATGAAGAAGATGGGGATGAACACGGCCACCAGCGAGACGGAAATCGAGATGATGGTAAAGCCCATCTCTTTCGCCCCTTCCAGGGCCGCGCGTATCGGTTTCTTGCCCATCTCGATATGGCGCACGATGTTTTCCAGCACCACGATGGCATCGTCGACAACCAGGCCCACGGCCAGGGTAATGCCCAGCAGCGAGACGTTGTCGAGGCTGTAGCCGAGCCAGTACAGCAGGGCCAGGGCGCCGAGCAGGGAAATCGGCATGGTGACGGCGGGAATGAAGGTGGCGGCCGCGCGGTGCAGGAACAAAAAGATCACCAGCACCACCAGCACCACCGTCAGCGCCAAGGTCAGATTCACGTCGTGGATGGCTTCGCGGATCGACAGCGAACGGTCGTTGACCAGGCTGATCTGTATCGATTGCGGCAATTGCTCCTTGAAGCCTGGCAACAAACGACGCACGCCATCGACCACTTGCACGGTGTTGGCGTCCGGTTGGCGCTGCACCATCAGGCTGATCGAGCGCTCGCCATTGAAACTGCCGACGGACTTGATCGATTGAAAACTGTCTTCCACCTCGGCCACGTCTTTCAGCCGCACGGGCTGGCCATTGCGGCTGGCGACGATCAGTTCGGCAAAATCGGCCGCTTTCATCATTTGCGGATTGCCCTGGATGGTCAGGGTCTGGCTCGGACCGTCAAGGATGCCCAGCGGGGAATTCGTGTTCGAGGTGCGCAAGGCGGTGGCCAACTCGTCCATCGTCAGATTGCGCGCATTCATCAGGTCGGCACGGGCGCGCACGCGCACGGCAAAGCGTTTCTGGCCATTCACGATGACCTGGGCGACGCCAGGCAAGGTCGACAGGCTGGGCGCGATCAGGTTTTCCGCATAATCATTGAGGTCCGACAAGTTCAGCGACGGCGACGTCATCTGGATGAACAGCACGGGCGCATCGGCCGGATTGACCTTGCGGTAGGACGGCAAATCCGTCATTTCCGTCGGTAACTGGCGCTGCGCGCGCAGCAGGGCCGCCTGCACGTCGACGGCCGCCTCGTTGACGTTGATGCTGGCGTCAAACTCCAGGGTCAGCGAAGTATTGCCCAAGGTACTCGTGGACGTGATCAGGCTGAGGCCGGAAATGGTGGAAAACTGCTTTTCCAGTGGCAAGGCCACCGACGAGGCCATGGTTTCCGGGCTGGCGCCGGCCAGGTCGGCGCTGACGTTGATGACGGGCGTGTTGTAGCTCGGCAAGGCCGCCACGGGAATTTGCAGATAGGCCAGCACGCCGGCCAGGATGATGGAGAGGGACAGCAGCACCACCATGACGGGGCGGCGGATGCTCAGTTCGGACAGGTTCATGCTGGCTTGCCCTGCGGTGCGGCGGCGCCATCGGCAGCCTTGTGTTTTTCCACCAGGCGCACCTTGCTGCCTGGGCGCAAGTTCTGCTTGCCATCGACGATGACTTTTTCATCGCCTGCCAGACCGGTGACGACGGCACTCGGTCCGAATGCATACACGCGTGTCACCTTGCGCATCTTGGCCGTACTGTCCGCTTCCATCGAGTACACGAAGGTGCCGGAGGTACTCGTGATGATGGCATTCTGCGGGATCACCAGCGCATCCTTGAGGGTGCGCACGGTCAGCTGCGTATTCACGTACTGGCCTGGCCACAAATCGGTGCCGCCATTATTGAAACGCGCCTTGATCCTGATCACACCTGTGGCGGGATCGACGGCATTGTCGATGAAGTTCAGTTTGCCATCGAGCTGCTTGCCGCCCGCATCGGACAACAGCGCCGTGACAGGCACCTCGCCCGCCTTTTGCGCCGCCAGCAAGCCGGACAGGCTGCTTTCCGGCAAGGTGAACGACACGTCGATCGGGTCGAGCTGGGTGATGCTGGTGAGCGACGTGGTCGGCTGCACCAGGCTGCCTGCGTAGACATTGATGGCGCCCACCCTGCCCGCCTGCGGCGCGCGCAGGACGGTGTAGCTGGAATCGACCTGGGCGGCGCGCAAGGCGGCCTGGTCGGCAGCCAGCAAGGCACGTGCCGCGTCGAGCTGGCTTTGCAGGGTATCGACGGCGCCCTGGGCGATGAAATTCTTGCTCAGCAAATCCTGGTTGCGCTTGAGCTGGCGCTCGAAGTCCTGCACCGAGGCGCGGTCGCGCAAGACCTGCGCCTGCGCCTTGTCGACATTCGCGTGCTCGCTGCGCGCGTCCAGCGTAAACATCAGCTCGCCCTGCTTGACGAACTGGCCTTCGCGGATATGCACCTTGGTAATCGTGCTGGTCGTCTGCGGATGCAAATCCACGCTGCTGATGGGCATCACGCTGCCATTGGCTTGCAACACCATCGGCACGTCCTCGCGCACGGGCGTGACCACGCTCACCGTCGTCGGCGCCTGTCCGCCCTTGCCCCCTTTGCCATCCTGTCCGCCGCTCGCCGCGCCGGACTGATGATTGAAATACCAGATGCCGCCACCGATACACAGGGCCGCACCCACGAGGATTGCCAGACTAGTCTTTTTCATTGTTCTGTCACGCTGTTGCAGCGCAGGGCTGCAGGTTGAAGGTAGTTGCCAGGGGGCATAAAGCACAATATTGTCGCACGGAAATGCTCACTTTCCTGCGTAATACTCTGGCACGATCAGGGTGACTTCCAGTCCACCGTCGACATGATTGAGCAGTGAAACCGTGGCGCCGTGCTGCTCGGCAATATTGCGCGCGATGGTCAGGCCCAGGCCCGTGCCGCCAGATTCGCGCGAACGCGAAGTCTCGATGCGGTAAAACGGTTCGAACACTTTCGCCAGCTGATCTGGCGCAATGCCTGGCCCGCCGTCGCGGATGCGTATGCGCGCGGCACCGGGAATGCGTTCGACGGTGACCTGCGCGTACAGGCCATATTTGACGGCATTGTCGATCAGGTTCACCAGGCAGCGCCGCATCGCGATCGGGCGCGCCATCAGGGCCATGCCTGCCTGTCCACCTAGAGTGACTTTCTGGCCGGCATCTGCCGCATCGGAGCAGACGCTGTCTAACAGGGAATCGAGATCGAGCGCCTGCATCGCTTCCGTGCTGTCCATCGAGCGGGCCAGGTCCAGCCCTTCCTTGACCATGCTTTGCATGGCTGACAGATCGCCCACCAGGCGGTCATACAATTCCGTATCCGCCACTTTTTCCAGGCGCAGCCGCAAGCGCGTCAGCGGCGTCTGCAAGTCGTGCGTGATGGCTGCCAGCATCTGTGTCCGCTGGGAAATATGCTGGCGGATGCGCGCCTGCATGGCATTGAAAGCGGCGCTGGCCTGGCGGATTTCGCTGGCGCCCGACAGGGTCAGCGGCGGGTGGTTGATGTCATTACCCAGGTCTTTCGCCGCCTGCGCCAGTTGCTTGAGCGGGCGCATGGTCATGCGCGTGACCAGGTAGGCGAGGATAGCGATACTGATCAGGAAAGGTAGCAAGGTCATCCAGTCGTTATGTTCATTGAACGGCGGCTGCTGGCGCGGCGGCAAGACCATCAGGCGCAGTACGTGGCCATCCTGCATGCGCACGTCGAGGTTTTCGCAGGTGCCGCCCCATGGCTTGGCGGAAAACATGCCCGGCGACTGGCGCGGCTTGACGCAGGCGGCCGGACGTTCGGCCAGCGCGCTGACCTTGAAACCTTCACCCAGTTTGGCTTGCAGGGCGGTGGAAAACTCCGTCGGCGCGCCGGGCGTATGTGCCGTGTCAGGACGCAATTCCAGCCGCACGCTGCCCTTGTTGGCCACCTTCAGGTAGGCGGCGCGCGAGGCCAGCGGCACCACGTCGGCCGCCATCACCAGCTGCTCGGCCCGCTCGACGGCGTGATAGTCGCGGTATTGCTCGATGGCGCGCTGGCGTTCGCCCACGGCCAGCCACTGCGTCAGCGCGGCCGAGGCGACAATGCCGATCAGCAGGAACATGAAGACGCGGCCCGTCATCGATCCCAGGAAGGCCTTCACGCGTGCGGCTCCACGTTGACCTGGCCGGCCAGCACGTAGCCGCCGTTGCGCACGGTCTTGATGATTTGCGGCAAGCGGGCATCTTCACCGAGTTTTTGCCGCAAGCGGCTGATCTGGATATCGATCGAGCGGTCGAACGGGTCGGCGTCGCGGCCCTGCGTCAGGTTCAGCAACTGGTCGCGGTTGAGCACACGGTTCGGATGCTCGAGGAACACGCGCAGCAAGCGGAATTCCGCGCCCGACAGCATGATCACCAGGCCGCTGGGATTGAGCAAATGGCGCGCCGTCAAATCCAGCGTCCAGCCAGAAAAGCGGATTTGCTGCGCCTTGTCCGACGGCACGTTCGACGGCATGGCATGGCTGCGGCGCAACACGCTGCGTATGCGCGCCAGCAATTCACGCGGTTCGAACGGCTTCGGCAAATAATCGTCGGCGCCCATTTCCAGGCCCAGGATGCGGTCCAGCGGTTCATTGCGCGCCGTCAACATGATCACCGGCACCGTCGATTGGGCGCGCAGCTTGCGGCACAGGGTCAAGCCATCGTCGCCAGGCAGGTTCAAATCGAGCACGATCAGATCGGGCCGCGTTTCATCGAGGATTTTCCACATGGCCGTGCCATCGGCCGCGCCCAGGGTGCGGTAGGCGTTCGTTTCCAGGTAGTCCGCCAGCAAGCTGCGGATATCGCGGTCATCGTCGACGATGAGAATTGTAGAAGTGGGTTCCATGATTCGAATTATCCCCACTTCCCCCGGCCTTGCACAGCGCATTTGTATCGTCTTGTATATAGGAGACCCGAAGAAACATATAGATACAAACTGTCTGGCAGCGGACACTTCGGGGAAACATGGCACGTCCAACATGGATTCATGTGCAGCAACATGTACATCCCTCACTTTTACAAAGGAATCCAGATGAACGCCTCAATGACAACCTTGCGCAAGAATTTGATCATCGCCATGAGTGTACTCGGCATGGGTGCGGCATCGCTGACCGTCCACGCCCAGGAAGCGGCCGCCAGCGCGCCTGCCGCCAGTACCAAGATGCAACATGAAGGCCAGCGCGGCCAGCACCGCGCAAGCAACCCGGCCGAACGCATGGCCAAGTACCAGTCCCGCCTGCACGACAAGCTGAAGCTGACAGCCGCGCAAGAACCGGCCTGGGCCACATTCACGGCCGCCAACGCGCCGAAAAAACCGATGGGTGACTGGAAAGCCAAGCACGAAGCGATGGCCAAGCTGTCGGCGCCGGAGCGCATGGAGCAATGGATCGCCATGTCGAAGGAACGCATCGCCAGCCAGGAAAGTCGCCTGGCCTCGCTGAAAACCTTCTACGCCGTGCTGACGCCCGAACAAAAGAAAGTGTTTGACGACAGCGTGCCTGGCGGCAAGCACGGTGGCCACCACCGCGGCGGGCACCATGGCATGCATCGGCAGCCCAAAGCTGGTTAAGTTTTAACTGGCGCAGAAACAGAAAAAGCCTGCATTGCAGGCTTTTTCTTATTCGCGAGACAAGCGACCGCTTATTGCCCGTCGAGCTTACGCAACGAGGTCAGGAAAGTAGCGGCGTTCTGGAAGCCGATCACGCGCGACTGGGCGATTTCCTGCCCTTGCTGGTTGAACATGATGATGCCCGGCGGGCCGAACAGCTGAAAACGTTTCAGCATGGCCTTGTCGTCCGCATCATTGGCCGTCACATCCACTTGCAGCAGCACGGCTTGTCCCATTTTCTCGCGCACGGCGGGATCGACGAATGTCAGCTTTTCCATCTCGATGCACGACACGCACCAGTCCGCATAAAAGTCCAGCAGGGCCGGCTTGCCGTTCAGCTGGGCCAGCGCCGCATCGAGCTGCGCCACGGTCTTTACGCGCGTAAATGGTTGCGCGTGCACTTGGCCACCGCCGAGGTGCGCCAGTGGCGCCAACGGGTCGCGGCCACCGCTGGCCACGCCCACCAGCTGCATCGCCCCCAGCACGGCAAACACGAGGCCAAAGGCCTTGGCGATCCAGGCGTTCTGCGCGCCGCTCTTGCCCACCAGCAGATACATGCCATAGCCGACGAACAGCACCGTCCAGCCCAGCATCTGCACGGCGCCCGGCAGCACGGGCGAGACCAGCCACCAGGCCACGCCCAGTTGCAGCACGCCAAAGAAGCGTTTGACGGCATCCATCCAGGCGCCGGCGCGCGGCAGCAAAGTGCCGGCCGACACGCCCACCAGCAACAAGGGCACGCTCATGCCCACGGCCATGGCAAACAGGGCGCTGCCGCCGATGACGACGTCGCGCGTCTGGCTGATGTACAACAAGGCGCCGGCCAGCGGCGCGGCCACGCAGGGTCCCACGATCAGGGCGGAAATGGCGCCCATGACGAACACGCCCGCCAGGCGGCCCGACGATTGCTGGTTCGACACGGACGTCAGCTTGCCTTGCAGGAAAGCCGGCACTTGCAATTCATAAAAACCGAACATCGACAGCGCCAGGCCGGCCATCAGCAAGGCAAAGAAACCCAGCACCCACGGGTTTTGCAGTTGCGCCGCCAGGCCTTCGCCCGCCAGGCCGGCCGCCACGCCCAGCGCCGTGTAGACGATGGCCATGCCCAGGGCGTACGTCAGCGACAGCAGCAAGCCGCGTGAACGGCTGACCTTGGCGCCATCGCCGATGATGATCGACGACAAGATCGGCACCATCGGCAGCACGCACGGCGTAAAGGCCAGGCCCAGGCCCAGCAGCATGAACAGGGGCACGATGACGAGCAATTTGCCGCCCTTCAGTGCCGCTTCGATCTTGCCCATCTCGCTTTGCGCGGGCGCGGCGCTTGCCGCCACGGGGGCCGCCGCCACCGGCTCGGGTGTGCTGGTGATGTTCGCCTGGGGAATGCTCAGCACGGACACGCCAGGCGACGCCTGCGCCTGCGGGCCGTTGACGGCCGCCGTGTCGACTGCGGGCGCGGCCGGCAGGGCGAATTTCGACGGCAGACCTGCGCCCGGCGCGATGCTCTGGCCGCCGCCACCGCCCACCAGCTGGGCCGTGGCATCCTGCGGCGCATAGCACAGGCCCTTGTCGGAGCAGCCCTGGCCCGTCGCCTTCAGGGTGAACGCGCCTGCCGCGTCCACGGGTATCGTGATGGTGAGCGTCTTGCGGAAGGTTTCCACGTTCTTCTGGAACGTGTCGTCGAACTTGACCTTGCCAGCCGGATACACGGGTGTGCCCAGCTTGGCGCCCACAGCTTCAAATTTAAAACGTTCGTGGTACATATAGTAGCCATCGGCGATCACATACGTGACGGCGATGGTGGACGGATCCTGCATGCGGGCGGAAAACTTGAAGGCCAGTTCCGGATCGAGGAATTCATCATCGGCACGGGCCTGGCTTGCGCCAAAGACGGCCATGACCAGCAGCAGACAGGTGGCAAACCAGAGCAGCAGTTGATGCAGGGGAGCGGCGCGCACGGTGGCGCTGGAGGGGAAACGGGACATGAACGACCTTTTTCTGCGGCAACAGCTGTGCCATTCGACAAGAGTCGCGCGGAGCAGGCAGCGCTTGTGCCGGGCCGGCGCGAAAGAAGAATAGTACACCGCAGCAAGGATAGCTGCAGCAGAAAACAAAAAAGCCAGGCTAGGCCTGGCTTTCTCAGATGCAATTACTGGGATTACTCGCCAGCAACTTCAACTGCTTCGGTCGTATCTGGACGATCCATCAGTTCAACGAACGCCATAGGAGCGTTATCGCCGACGCGGAAACCCATTTTCAGGATACGTACATAACCACCGTTACGGTTGGCGAAACGTGGGCCCAGTTCAGCGAACAGTTTGACGACCATTTCACGGTCGCGCAGGCGGTTGAAGGCCAGACGCTTGTTTGCCAGGGAGTCGGTTTTGCCCAGGGTCAGAATTGGCTCGACAACGCGGCGCAGTTCTTTTGCTTTTGGCAGGGTGGTTTTGATCGCTTCGTGACGCAGCAGCGATACTGTCATGTTGCGCAGCATTGCCAGACGGTGGGACGAGGTACGATTCAGTTTACGGAGGCCGTGACCGTGACGCATGATAAATCCTTTCGGTGAGTGTTTAAATTCCAGTTCTTCGATCAGCTGAGAGAGAAACCCCTTACAGCCGCGGACCGGTTTGGTACTACAAAATAAAAGCCTGGGACACCTGTCCCAGGCAGTTTGCTACAACTACGAATTACTTTTCCAGGCCGGCAGGCGGCCAGTTTTCCAGCTTCATGCCCAAGGTCAAGCCGCGCGATGCCAGCACTTCCTTGATTTCGTTCAGGGACTTGCGGCCCAGATTTGGCGTTTTCAGCAGTTCGTTTTCCGAACGTTGGATCAGGTCGCCGATGTAGTAGATGTTTTCCGCTTTCAGGCAGTTTGCCGAACGCACGGTCAACTCCAGGTCGTCGACTGGACGCAACAGGATAGGATCGACCAGCGGAGCGCGCGATGGCGCTTCGGCGGCGGCTTCCGTGCCTTCCAGGGCTGCGAACACATTCAACTGGTCCACCAGGACGCGGGCCGACTGGCGGATCGCTTCTTCCGGCGAGATCACGCCGTTGGTTTCGATATTGATGATCAGCTTGTCCAGGTCGGTACGCTGTTCAACGCGGGCCGATTCAACGAAGTACGATACGCGTCGCACTGGCGAGAACGATGCATCCAGGATGATGCGGCCGATGGTCTTGTTCGTGTCTTCCGACAGGCGACGCACGTTACCAGGAACGTAGCCGCGGCCTTTTTCAACCTTGATCTGCATGTCCAGCTTGCCACCAGCGGTCAGGTGGGCGATCACGTGGTCAGGGTTGATCAGTTCGACGTCATGCGGCAGGTCGATGTCGGAGGCCAGGATCGCGCCTTCGCCTTCTTTTTTCAGGGTCAGGGTTACCGAATCGCGGTTGTGGACTTTGAAAACCACACCCTTCAAGTTCAGCAACAGATCGACGACGTCTTCTTGCACGCCATCGAGGGAGGAATATTCGTGGACGACGCCAGCGATCGTCACTTCGGTCGGCGCGTAGCCTACCATCGACGACAGCAGAACGCGGCGCAACGCGTTACCCAATGTGTGGCCATAGCCGCGCTCGAACGGTTCCATCACGACCTTGGCGTGACCTGCACCGAGAGCTTCAACATCGATAATACGTGGCTTCAACAAACTGTTTTGCATGAAATGTCCTTTTCAATACCCTCGGCTCATTACACCGATAAGGCTGATGGCATTAGTAAAACGCCCACCCGAAAGAAAACGAGTGGGCGGTGATGGTGCTAACTGCTATTAACGCGAGTACAGCTCGACGATCAGCGATTCGTTGACGTCGTTAGCGATTTCGTTACGCTCTGGCAGGGACTTGAAGGTACCTTCCATTTTCTTGGCATCAACCGAAACCCAGCTAGGCATACCAACTTGTTCAGCCAGCGACAGTGCTTCAACGATACGCACTTGCTTTTTCGATTTTTCACGAACAGCAACGATGTCGCCAACTTTGACTGCGTACGAAGCGATGTTCACAACGATACCGTTCACGGTGAACGCTTTGTGGCTGACCAATTGACGCGCTTCAGCGCGGGTCGAGCCAAAGCCCATGCGGTAGCAAACGTTGTCCAGACGCGTTTCCAGCAACTTCAACAGCGTTTCGCCGGTGTTGCCTTTACGACGGTCTGCTTCAGCGAAGTAGCGGCGGAATTGACGTTCCAGCACGCCGTACATGCGCTTGACTTTTTGCTTTTCGCGCAGTTGGTTACCGTAGTCCGAGGTGCGGGCGCCGGATTTGACACCGTGCTGGCCTGGCTTGACGTCCAGTTTGCACTTGCTGTCCAGCGAGCGACGTGCGCTCTTCAGGAACAGGTCTGTACCTTCACGGCGGGAAAGTTTTGCTTTAGGTCCGATATAACGTGCCACGATACTTCCTTTTTTTAAATGATAACGCCCCAGCCACATGCATGATCAAACACACTGATGCGGTTAGGCGCTAGTCTGATTTGGCTTCAATCAGACGGTGGCTGAAAACGAAAAACCCGTCAAACAGGATTTGACAGGCAAGAACAGCCGGGCAGTATAACCGTTTCCGGCTCCCTGCTCCAGCGTTTTCACACAACTGTACTGAGTTACAACAGACAGCAAAGCAGCTGGCGCCGAAGCGCCCTCTGCAACACTATCTTAGATACGACGACGTTTCGGTGGACGGCAACCGTTGTGCGGTACCGGCGTCACGTCCTGGATCTCGGTGATCTTGATGCCCAGGTTGTTCAGCGCGCGAACGGCGGATTCACGACCAGGACCTGGGCCCTTGATACGTACTTCCAGGTTCTTGACGCCACACTCAACAGCCACTTTACCAGCGGCTTCCGCGGCGACCTGCGCTGCGAACGGGGTCGATTTACGCGAACCCTTGAAGCCTGCACCGCCGGAGGTAGCCCACGACAAGGCATTGCCTTGACGATCGGTGATGGTAATGATGGTGTTATTGAACGAAGCGTGGACATGCGCGATGCCTTCAGCGACGTTCTTTTTAACTTTTTTACGCACGCGTGCTGATGCGGCGTTATTTTGCGACTTAGCCATAATTATTCCCTAGCGGATTATTTTTTCAGCGATTGAGCGGCTTTACGCGGTCCCTTGCGGGTACGTGCGTTCGTACGCGTACGCTGGCCACGGCAAGGCAGACCCTTACGATGACGCATGCCGCGGTAGCAACCCAGATCCATCAAACGCTTGATGTTCATGGACAGTTCACGACGCAGATCGCCTTCGACGATGAATTTACCTACTTCATCGCGCAGCTTTTCCAGTTCGCTGTCATCCAGATCTTTGATCTTTTTGTTGGTTGCTACACCGGTCGATGCACAGATTTTCTCTGCGCGTGGACGGCCCACACCGTAGATGGCCGTCAGGCCGATAACGGTATGCTGATGATTTGGGATATTAACCCCTGCAATACGTGCCATTTGTTATTCCTCGATTAACCTTGACGCTGCTTGTGACGTGGTTCCACGCAGATAACGCGGACTACGCCTTTGCGCTTGATGATCTTGCAGTTGCGGCAGATCCGCTTGACTGATGCGAGAACTTTCATTTTTGGGCTCTTTCTTTCGCTTCTTTGGTTTGATTCAGTGTGTTACTTGGTACGGAACACAATGCGGGCTCGGCTCAGGTCGTACGGCGTTAACTCCACCGTCACCTTGTCTCCAGGGAGAATGCGAATATAGTTCATCCGCATTTTACCTGAAATATGCCCGAGCACCACGTGTCCGTTCTCCAGCTTCACTCGAAATGTTGCATTTGGGAGATTCTCAAGAATCTCGCCCTGCATCTGTATGACGTCGTCTTTTGCCATTCGGTATGTTTACCGCGCTTAACGCGTCGGAATTCCGCCCTTGAAATTTGCTTTGCGCAGCAGCGAATCATATTGCTGCGACATCACGTAGTTCTGTACTTGCGCCATGAAATCCATGGTGACAACTACAATAATCAATAAAGAAGTACCGCCGAAATAGAATGGTACTTTCCACTGGGCTTGCATAAATTCCGGCAATAAACACACCAGGGTGATGTAGACTGCGCCGGCAAGTGTCAAGCGTGTCAGGATCTTGTCGATGTAACGGGCTGTCTGTTCGCCTGGACGGATCCCGGGAATGAACGCACCGCTTTTCTTCAAGTTATCCGCTGTTTCCTTGCTGTTAAAGACCAGCGCTGTATAGAAGAAACAGAAAAACACGATCGCCACTGCGTACAACAGCGCATGGATAGGCTCACCAGGCCCCATCGATGCTGCCAAATCTTTCAAGAACCGCACCGCAGGGTTAGCGTTGTCGGCGCCCTTTGAAAACCAGTCCACGATAGTGGCCGGGAACAAGATGATCGAAGAAGCAAAGATCGGCGGGATCACGCCGGCCATGTTCAGCTTCAACGGCAAATGGCTGGTTTGACCGCCATAAATCTTGTTGCCTACCTGGCGCTTCGCGTAGTTGACCAATATTTTGCGCTGACCACGTTCGACGAATACGACGAAGTACGTTACCAGTGCTACCAGGATCACGATGAAAATCGCGCTGAAGCTGCCGATCGAGCCATTCGACACTTGAGTGAACAAGCCACCCAACGCCGACGGCAGACCTGCTGCAATCCCGGCAAAAATGATGATCGAGATGCCATTCCCCAAGCCACGCTCGGTAATTTGCTCACCCAACCACATCAAAAACATTGTTCCGGTCAACAAAGTGACGACCGTCACGAAGCGGAATGCAAGACCAGGTTCCAACACCAGACCAGCTTGCGACTCCAGTGCGACTGCAATGCCTAACGCTTGGAACAGTGCCAGGGCAACCGTGAAATACCGGGTGTACTGGGTGATCTTGCGACGACCTGCTTCGCCTTCTTTTTTCAACGCTTCCATCTGCGGTGACACGATCGACAGCAATTGCATGATGATCGAGGCCGAGATATAAGGCATGATACCCAGCGCAAACACTGTAAAACGAGACAAGGCACCGCCCGAGAACATGTTGAACATGCCCAGGACGCCGCCTTCGTGCTCCTTGAACAGCGAGGCTAATTGTGTCGGGTCAATCCCGGGAACCGGGACGTGAGCACCGATACGATAAACCACCAATGCGCCAAGCAAAAACCAGAGCCGTCCCCAAGGGAAACCGGCCGCTGCACTTTTAGCAAGTTGTGGATTAGTCGCCAATTTTCGCTCCGATCAAGCTGTTAGCGGTCAACTCAGGCTACCGAGCCGCCGGCTGCTTCGATGGCTGCTTTCGCGCCAGCGGACACTTTCAAGCCCTTCAAATTCACCGCTTTGGTGATTTCGCCGGACAAGATCACGCGCACGTCACGGGCCAACACGCCCAGAACGCCAGCTTGCTTCAAGACCAGAATGTCGACATCGCCAACAGCCAGGTTGTTCAGATCGGACAGGCGCACTTCAGCTTTGAAGGTTGCGTGCATCGATTTGAAACCGCGCTTAGGCAGACGGCGTTGCAGAGGCATCTGACCGCCTTCGAAACCGACTTTATGAAAGCCGCCCGAACGCGATTTCTGACCTTTGTGACCACGACCCGAGGTTTTACCCAGGCCGGAGCCGATACCGCGACCGACGCGACGCTTGTAGTGCTTAGCGCCTTCGGCTGGTGCAATAGTATTCAATTCCATGATTTGCTCCGTTCGTGTAAGCCCGAAGGCTTACCCGACAACTTTAACGAGATACGATACTTTATTGATCATGCCGCGTACGGATGGGGTGTCTTGCAATTCGGAAACCGAATTTACACGACGCAGACCCAGACCGCGCACGGTAGCGCGATGCGATTCGCGCGTACCGATCAAGCCCTTGACCAATTGCACTTTGACTGTGTTTGTCATTTTGTCCACCTTAAGCCAGAATGTCTTCGACCGACTTGCCGCGTTTGGCAGCGATATCGGAAGCAGTGCTCATTTTCGACAGGCCGTCCAGCGTAGCGCGTACCAGGTTGTATGGGTTGTTCGAACCGGTGGATTTCGCCACCACGTCCGTCACGCCCATCACTTCGAAGATAGCGCGCATTGCGCCACCAGCGATAACGCCAGTACCAGGCTTAGCTGGGTTCATCAGGACCTTGGAGGCGCCGTGACGACCAACAACCGTGTGATGCAAGGTACCGTTTTTGAGCGGTACTTTGATCAGGTTGCGACGGGCTTCTTCCATTGCCTTCTGCACGCCAACTGGCACTTCTTTCGATTTGCCCTTGCCCATGCCGACGCGGCCATCGCCATCACCAACTACGGTCAGCGCGGCGAAACCCATGATACGACCACCCTTGACCACTTTGGTCACGCGGTTGATCGCGATCATTTTTTCGCGCATGCCATCATCCGGCTTGTCGCTTTGCATTTTTGCTTGCATTTTTGCCATGATTGATCCTTAGAACTTCAGACCGGCTTCGCGTGCGGCTTCTGCCAACGCTTTCACACGGCCGTGGTAACGGAAACCGGAGCGGTCAAACGCAACTTCGGTAATCCCTGCTTTCAACGCTTTTTCAGCGACGCGCTTGCCGATCAAGGCTGCAGCAGCGGCATTGCCGCCTTTGCCGGATTGGCCTGCCAGTTCAGCGCGAACTTCCGCTTCAGCCGTCGAGGCCGAAACCAGGACTTTAGCGTCCGGGCTGATCAGGTTGGCGTAAATGTGCAGGTTGGTGCGATGCACCGACAAGCGATTTACTTTCAATTCCGCAATCTTGATGCGGGTTTGGCGTCCGCGGCGAAGCCGTGATTCTTTCTTATCCATCGTCAGCCCCTAATTACTTCTTCTTGGTTTCTTTAAGCTTAACCACTTCGTCCGCATAGCGAACGCCCTTGCCTTTATAAGGCTCAGGAGCGCGGTAAGCACGAACTTCAGCGGCTACCTGGCCAACCTGTTGACGGTCGATACCTTTAATCAGGATCTCGGTCGGGGTTGGTGTTGCGCAGGTAACGCCAGCTGGCATGTCATGCACTACAGGGTGCGAGAAACCCAGGGACAGATTCAGCTTGTCGCCTTGAGCTTGCGCCTTGTAACCCACGCCTACCAGGTTCAGCTTTTTCTCGAAACCCTTGGTGACGCCAACAACCATGTTGTTGACCAGTGCGCGCAGCGTGCCGGACATGGCATTGGCTTCGCGGCTGTCGTTCGCCACGTCGAAACTCAGGGTTCCTGCATTGTTTTCTACTTTGACCTGGCCGGTAAGGGCCTGGGAAAGTACGCCCAGCGGGCCTTTTACGGTGATCGCTTGTGCGGAGATGGCGACTTCGGCGCCAGCTGGCACTACGATAGGCATTTTAGCTACTCGAGACATGTGTAACTCCTTAAGCCACGTAGCAAATAACTTCGCCGCCGACACCGGTAGCGCGTGCTTTGCGGTCAGTCATGACGCCTTGCGGAGTCGACACGATCGCCACACCCAAGCCATTCATCACAACAGGGATCTCGTCTTTACCCTTGTAGACGCGCAGACCCGGACGGGACACGCGCTCCAAGCGCTCAATGACGGGACGGCCAACATAATACTTCAAACCGATTTTCAGTTCCGCTTTGCCACCAGCTTCGGCAACAGCGAAATCTTCAATGTAACCCTCGTCCTTCAGGACGCTGGCAATCGCAATTTTGACTTTCGACGATGGCATGGCCACGGTCGTCTTTTGCACGCCTTGTGCATTGCGAATGCGGGTCAGCATATCGGCGATAGGATCGCTCATACTCATTGCATATTCTCCTATTACCAGCTTGCTTTTGTCATACCCGGAATTTCACCACGCATGGCGAATTCACGGAGCTTGATACGACCCAGACCGAATTTACGGAATGTGCCGCGCGGACGACCAGTGATGGCGCAACGGTTACGTTGACGCGTCGGGTTCGAGTTACGTGGCAGCGCCTGCAATTTCAGGCGAGCTTCGTAGCGCTCTTCTTCCGATTTCGATTGGTCATCGACGATGGCCTTGAGAGCTTCGCGCTTAGGGGCGAATTTCGCCACCAGGTCAGCACGCTTGATCTCACGATTAATCAGTGACAGTTTGGCCATGATCAGTTCCTGAAAGGGAATTTAAAGGCGGCGAGCAAAGCTTTGGCTTCGTCATCGGTCTTAGCGGTTGTCGTGATGCTGATATTCATACCGCGCAACGCGTCAATCTTGTCGTATTCGATTTCAGGGAAAATGATCTGTTCCTTGACACCGATGTTGTAGTTGCCACGACCATCAAATGCACGGCCGTTCACACCACGGAAATCGCGTACGCGCGGCAGAGCCACGGTAATGAAGCGATCCAGGAACTCGTACATGCGAGCGCCGCGCAGGGTGACCATCGTACCGATCGGGTAACCTTCACGGATTTTGAAGCCTGCGATCGCTTTGCGGGACTTGGTGGTCACTGGCTTCTGGCCGGCGATCTTGGTCAAGTCAGCAACTGCGTGCTCGAGAACTTTTTTATCCGCGATAGCCTCACCAACACCCATGTTCAGGGTGATCTTGGTCAGGCGTGGAACTTCCATTACCGACTTGTAACCAAACTTGCTGGTCAGGTCGGCAACGACTTTTTCTTTATAGAATTCTTGGAGACGTGCCATGATTTCTTAAGCCTTCACTACTTCGCCGGAGGATTTAAAGATGCGAACTTTCTTGCCGTCCACTTCTTTGAAACCCACGCGATCTGCCTTGCCAGTCGCTGCATTAAACAATGCAACGTTGGACACGTGAATTGGCATGGTCTTATCGACGATACCACCAGTTACGCCAGTCATCGGGTTTGGCTTAGTCGCTTTTTTAGCGATGTTAATGCCGTCAACCACGATATGTTCAGCATCGATACGCTGCTGTACCACACCACGTTTGCCCTTGTCTTTCCCGGTCAGAACGATGACTTCGTCGTTTTTACGAATCTTATCCATTACGACTCCTTACAGGACTTCCGGTGCCAGGGACACGATTTTCATGAACTTCTCAGTGCGCAGTTCGCGCGTGACAGGTCCAAAAATACGGGTACCGATCGGTTCCAGCTTGGCGTTCAACAGAACGGCGGCATTGCCGTCGAACTTCACCAGGGAACCGTCTTGGCGGCGAACACCTTTAGCGGTGCGCACAACCACGGCGTTATAAATTTCACCTTTTTTGACACGGCCACGTGGCGCAGCAACCTTAACGGTTACCTTGATCACATCGCCAATGCCAGCATAACGGCGCTTGGAGCCGCCCAATACCTTGATGCACATTACTTCTTTGGCACCGGTATTGTCAGCCACTTCGAGCCGGCTTTCAGTTTGAATCATAGTATTCTCTTTCCCAACTTAAGCCGAAGAATCCACACAATGTAGACCCACGGTCAGTCTTGGTCCCGCCAGAGCCGCCCTGCTGGGCTTCACTGTTTGGGTGCATGACCTTCATACATCAACTGACCGCGAATGCTACTGTCTGTGGCCAGACACTTTGCGGCGTTACATGAACGAAGCCCGCAAGTATTACATACAATTTGCGGGCCTGCAAGTACTAATTAAAAGCCACCGCCGAAACGGTGGTTTTTATTTAAACGGTTGGTGCGGCTTGAACCACACGTGTCACCGTCCATGCCTTCGTTTTGGAGATCGGGCGACCTTCCTGGATCTCGACCGTGTCACCGGCCTTGACTTGGTTGGTCTCGTCATGCGCGTGATACTTGTTCGAGCGCATGATGATCTTGCCATACAAAGGATGTTTTACGTGGCGCTCGATCAGAACGGTAACGGTCTTGTCCATCTTGTCCGAAACCACTTTACCGATCAGCGTGCGCTTGAGCGACTGTTTCACTGGTTCGTTCATTTGGCTTCCTTCAGATTCATTACCGTCTTCACACGCGCGATATCGCGGCGTACCTTCTTGAGCTGCGAAGTGTTGCTCAGCTGCTGCGTAGCGATTTGCATGCGCAGGCCGAACTGTGCCTTCAACAGGTCATTCAGCTCTTTTTGCAGAGCTGGCTGGTCCTTGCCGCGGAGTTCAGATGCTTTCATATACAACTCCAATTATTGGCCGACTTGGCGGATGACAAACGTCGTCGCCAGTGGCAGTTTAGCGGCGGCAAGACGGAATGCTTCCCGTGCCAGCGCTTCATCAACGCCATCCATTTCGTACAGTACTTTGCCTGGCTGAATTTCAGCGACGTAGTACTCAGGATTACCTTTACCGTTACCCATACGGACTTCAGCCGGTTTGTTCGAAATCGGTTTGTCCGGGAAAATACGGATCCAGATACGGCCACCGCGCTTGATGTGACGCGTCATTGCACGACGCGCCGCTTCAATTTGACGCGCAGTGATACGACCGCGCGCAACTGCCTTCAGACCGAATTCGCCAAACGACACGGCGGTGCCGCGGCTGTGCGAAATACCGGTATTACGGCCTTTCTGCTCTTTACGATACTTTCTGCGTGCTGGTTGCAGCATGATTATTCTCCTGCTTTCTCAGCTGGTGCTGCTGCGGCGGCCGGTTTAGCGGCGGTACGCACACGTGCACCTGGTGCTGTGGATGGTTTCGCACCGGCACCGGCTGGACGTGGACGGCCAGCTGGCTTGCCATCGTCACGGCGTGGGCCGCGGCTTTTCTTCTCGTCAGCTGGGGTATCGATGACTGGTGCATCGCCGTTAGGCGCGCGGTCACCTTTGTATACCCACACCTTGACACCGATGATGCCGTAGGTGGTCGACGCTTCGCTGGTACCGTAGTCGATATCGGCGCGCAGGGTATGCAGAGGCACGCGGCCTTCGCGGTACCACTCTTTACGCGCGATTTCGATACCGTTCAGACGGCCGGACGACATGATCTTGATACCGAGAGCACCCAGGCGCATTGCATTTTGCATTGCACGCTTCATGGCGCGGCGGAACATGATCCGTTTTTCCAGCTGCTGAGCGATCGAATCGGCGATCAGTTGCGAGTCGATTTCTGGCTTGCGAATTTCTTCGATGTTCACGTGAACAGGTACGCCCATGATCTTGGTCAGCGCCGACTTCAGTACTTCGATGTCTTCGCCTTTTTTACCAATGACCACGCCTGGACGCGAGCTGTAGATCGTGAAGCGCGCGTTCTTGGCTGGGCGCTCGATAACGATGCGGCCAACGGAAGCGTTCTTCAGTTTCTTTTTCAGGTAAGCACGTGCTTTCAAGTCTTCGTTCAGCATGGCAGCGAAATTACCGTTGCCTGCATACCAGCGCGAAGCCCAGTTACGGGTGACCGCCAGACGGAAACCGGTTGGATGAATTTTCTGACCCATCGTGGCTCCTTAGTTACCGACAGTCACGTAAACGTGACAGGATTGTTTCGAAATACGGTCGCCACGGCCTTTTGCACGCGCGGTGAAGCGCTTCAGGACCGGGCCCTTTTCGACGTAGATCGTTTTCACGAACAATTCGTCGATGTCCGCGCCATCATTGTGTTCCGCATTGGCGATTGCCGATTCCAGAACACGCTTGATGATCGCAGCACCTTTTTTCGGGCTGAATTGCAAGATGTTGAGTGCAGCGTCAACTTTCTTGCCACGGATCAGGTCAGCAACCAGGCGGCCCTTTTGGTCCGACAGGCGCACACCTTTGAGGATAGCTTTAGTTTCCATTATTTCTTAGCCTTTTTGTCAGCTGCATGGCCCTTGAACGTACGGGTCAGTGCGAATTCGCCGAGCTTGTGACCAACCATGTTTTCGGAAACATAAACCGGCACGTGCAGCTTGCCGTTATGAACCGCGATCGTCAGGCCGATGAAGTCAGGCATGATTGTCGAACGACGCGACCAGGTTTTGATTGGCTTTTTGTCTTTGGCTGCTTGCGCGGCTTCAACTTTTTTCACCAGGTGGGCGTCACAGAACGGCCCTTTTTTCAATGAACGTGTCATGTGCTACCCCTTATTTCTTGCCGCGGCGCGAGACGATCATGGAAGTCGTACGCTTGTTGCTGCGTGTTTTCTTACCCTTGGTCTGTTGGCCCCATGGCGAAACTGGATGACGACCAGCTGCTGTTTTACCTTCACCACCACCGTGCGGGTGATCGACCGGGTTCATGACCACACCGCGAACGGTAGGACGAACACCGCGCCAGCGCATCGCACCAGCTTTACCGATTTTACGCAGGCTGTGCTCGGCATTGCCGACTTCACCAACCGTTGCACGGCACTCGATGTGCACGCGACGTACTTCACCCGAGCGCAGACGCACTTGAGCGTAGGTACCTTCACGTGCCATCAGCACAACGCCAGCGCCGGCGGTACGTGCCATTTGGGCACCTTTACCTGGCAGCATTTCGACGCAATGCATCACGGTACCGACCGGGATGTTACGGATTGGCAAGCAGTTACCCGATTTGATCGGTGCTTCCGAACCGTTCATCACGCTGTCGCCAACGGCCATGCCTTTGGTTGCGATGATGTAGTGACGTTCGCCGTCGGCGTAGCACAACAGAGCGATATTCGCGGTGCGGTTTGGATCGTATTCGATACGTTCCACTTTCGCTGGAATACCATCTTTGGTGCGCTTGAAGTCGATCAAGCGGTAGTGTTGCTTATGACCACCACCGATATGACGGGTGGTGATGTGACCGTTGTTGTTACGACCAGCGGTCTTGGATTTCTTTTCAACCAGGGCAGCGAATGGACGACCTTTGTACAGGTCAGCATTCACCACCTTCACCATGCCGCGACGGCCTGGCGAGGTTGGTTTCATCTTAACGAGTGCCATTATGCAGCCTCCTCGGAGAAGTTGATTTCCTGGCCAGGCTTCAGGCACACGAAAGCACGCTTGGTATGGTTACGACGACCGTTGAACTTGCCGGTGCGCTTTTGCTTACCTTCGCGGTTTGCAGTTTGCACGGACAGAACTTCAACCTTGAACAGCAGTTCGACCGCTGCCTTGATTTCAGGCTTGGTTGCATCCGGCAGTACGCGGAATACAATTTGCTCGTTCTTTTCCGCGACCATGGTGGCCTTTTCGGAAATCACGGGCGCCAACAGCACCTTCATCAAGCGTTCTTCGCTATGTTTCAAAATCGCGCTCATGCCAGCATCTCCTCAATCTTGGCCAATGCAGCTTTGGTGACCAGGATCTTCTTGTAGAACACCAGGGACATCGGGTCTGCGTGACGTGGCTCAACGACGAGTACGTTAGGCAGGTTGCGCGATGCCAGTTCCAGGTTTTCGTTCAGAACGTCGGTGATGATCAGAACCGAATCAAAGCCCAGGCCGTTCAATTTTTGCGACAGCAGCTTGGTTTTTGGCGCGTCGATCGTCAGATCGTCGATGACGATCAGGCGCTCTTCGCGAGCCAGCTGCGACAGGATCGAGCAGATACCTGCGCGATACATCTTTTTGTTCACTTTGTGGGTGAAGTTTTCGTCAGGCGAGTTCGGGAAAATCCGACCACCGCCGCGCCACAGTGGCGACGACGACATACCAGCACGAGCGCGGCCGGTACCTTTTTGGCGCCATGGCTTTTTCGTCGTGTGGTGAACTTCTTCACGGTCTTTTTGCTTGCGGTTACCACTACGTGCATTCGCTTGATAAGCGATGACGACTTGGTGGATCAGCGCTTCATTGTAGTCACGGCCGAAAATCGTATCGGCTGCAGCAACGTTCGAGGCGGCTTGACCTTGCGCATTCAGAAGCTTGAGTTCCATCGTTTAAGCTCCCTTCTTGGCTTTGGTTTTGATGGCTGGCGAGACAACTACCTGGCCATTTTTCGCACCTGGAATCGCGCCTTTGACCAGCAACAGCTGACGGTCGGCATCGATACGGGCGATCACGAGGTTCTGGATCGTACGGTTAACGTCACCCAGATGACCGGTCATGCGTTTACCAGGGAAAACGCGACCTGGATCTTGTGCCATACCGATGGAACCTGGAACGTTGTGCGAACGCGAGTTACCGTGCGTTGCACGGCCAGAAGCGAAGTGGTAACGTTTGATAACGCCTGCATAGCCTTTACCGATGGTAACGCCTTGCACGTCGATCTTTTGACCGACTTCGAACAGGGAAGCAGCGACAACATCGCCAGCTTTCAGTTCAGCGGCTTTGGCAGCGTCGACACGGAACTCTTTCAACAGAGTACCGGCTTCAACACCAGCTTTAGCGTGATGACCAGCAACAGCTTTGGTCACGCGGGAAGCGCGACGTTGACCGAATGCGACCTGAACAGCGGAGTAACCATCTGTTTCAGGGGTTTTGATTTGCGCAACACGGTTGTTCGATACGTCCAACACGGTGACAGGAATCGAATCCCCTTCATCCGTGAAAATGCGCATCATACCAACCTTGCGACCGAGAAGGCCTAGGCTCATTTTTTCTCCATTCCCACCTGCGATTGGGCGGGGCTTGTTTAACTACAAAGTAACGTAGGACTCAAAAAAGACGAATCCATACCGAAGCCGACTAGTATATAGCACAAAAACCCTTGACGCAACAAGTTAACACGAGGTATGTCAAAGTGTTGCAAGACGCCCCTGCGGGAATTGTCGGCGCGCCTGAAAAACGCTGCCGCAAGGCAATTTAACGGCCCCAAAGCACGGCGGCATGCGGCCTGCCGCACCGGGCGCCGCCGACGGCAAGTCAGTGGCAGCCACGGAAACAACAAGGGCGCGTACACGGCGTACGCGCCCCTTGCCCTCCTCCATCTTGCCCTCCTGTATCAGGCCTGGCGCCCGGCGCAGGGCGACTCAGCTCAGACCTTGCACTGCTCGATGCAATGCTGGTAGACCATCTCGCAAATCGGGCTCGAGGCCGAGCCGGGCATGCCGCCCGAGCACGTGTTGGCCCGGATGGCGCACTCCAGCGTGCAATCATTGCCAGCCATGGCATACGAGGCGCTGCAACCGATGGCAAACAGGAATACCGCGATTTTCTTGTACATGCATGTCTCCAATTGTGTGTTTTTCAGGAATCAAAGCGCACCCAAGCAAGCTGCCGGGAGCAGGTGCTTACTTCTGGCAATTGGCCAGGCAATGCTCGTACAGGTCCTCACAGATGGGGCTGCCGCCGAGATGCGCGCGGCAATTGGCCACCTTCTGCCCGCACTCGCTATAGCACTGCGTGACATCGCCGGCGGCAACCGCATACGAGGCGCTCAGGCCCAGTGCAAACAGGAAAGCCATCGTCTTCTTGATCATATTTCGTCTCCGTTTATCAGATGGAACAACAACCAGGACGACACGCCATCCTCGCACCGCCCCGGGCCGGCGCCACGGCGCCCGCCATTACCTAAAAAGCAATGCCAATAGAATACCGTAAACAATACCAACCAACTACCAATTATTGTGCCACCTTCGTTCCGGCCAAATAAAAAGCCAGCCAGGACACATCACCGTCACGGCTGGCTGCAAATGCGGAGGCGCATGGCGCCCGGATGGCCCCTATTCCTGCGGCGCTCCTTTGCCAATCTGATACCAGTCAACCTTGCGCGTCGCCACCATGATGGCGGCCAGGACGGCGAACAGCAGGATGCTGCCCATCACCAGCGCATTGTTTTCCGAGTTCAGCAATCCGTACAGGGCGCCATACAGCATGGTCAGCGCCACGCCGAAGCCGATGCCGCGCCAGGCGTTGTGCAATACATGCGCCAGGTAAAAACTGGTCAGCGCGATACAGGCGGCGCTGGCGATCAGGTAAGCGGCAAGGAAAGCGATATGCTCGGCCAGGCCCACCAGCAGCAGGAAGAAGATCACCAGCGACAGGCCCACCAGCAAATACTGCACCGGGTGGATCGGCAGACTTTTCAAAATTTCAAAGATGAAGAAGGCGGCAAACGTCAGCGCCACAAACAGCAAGCCATACTTGGTGGCCCGGTCCGACTGCGAATACACATTGATCGGCTCGATGAAGCCGACGCTGAAACGGTCCACCTGGCCCAGCGGTGCGCTGTCGGGCACCTTGAACTCGCCCTCGATCGTGCTCAGCTGCGTTTGCGCATTGCTGGCCAGCGACGAGATATTCCATTCGACCTGAAAGCCATCGGCATTGATCTGGCGGTGTTTCGGCGACGGCAGGAAGCGCCCGCCAAACTGCGGATGGGGCCAGTTCGACTTGATGCTGATCTGGCTGTTTTTCGCCACCGGCACGAAATGCTGGCGTTCGATGCCGTCCAGTCCCAGGTCAAAACTGAATTTCACCTGCTGCGCTTGCGCCAGCGGCATGGCGCCCAGGGGTGCATGCAGGCCGCTGCGGAAGGCAAACAGGTCGGTGCCCTGTTCGAATTCGATCTGGCGCCCGCCCCAGTCGATTTTCGGGATGTTGCGGATGCCGCGCACGTCCTCGATGGACAAGGCAACAAACGGCTCGCCCAGGGTCACGCGCGCGTCCGGCGTCTTGCGCGGCAACTGCTCAAGACTGGGCACCGTGAAGTCGCCCTTGAACGCATGCTGGCCGCTGTACACCAGCACCTGGTGGATGCCACGGTAGCGGCGGTCGGTCTCGATGGTGCCTTCCTGCAGCAAGAGGTTCGGGTACACCAGCAAGCGGCGCTGCATGACGCGGCGCTGCACCTGCGTCTGCGCCGGCACGCTGCCTTTCTGCTCCTTGTCGACGGCGATCTCGACCCGCTCGTCATATTGCTCCACATACGGGATCACGAGGATGGGACCGATGATGGTTTGTTCGCGCACCGAATCGGCGGCGATGCTGTTGACGGCTTCCTGGCGGAATTCCATCCGCTCCTTGATCGTTTCCTGAATCATCAGCAAAGGCAGGCCGATCAGCAGCATCAGGCCGAACACGATCAACGCTTTGACTAACAGAGTTTTTTGCATGGCGCATCCTTGAAGTAAGGCGGCCAGTGTAAAAAAGCTGTGTGCGCTGACGATGCAGTCTGTGTGAAGCCAGTAAATAAAGTGCGCTAAGCCAGCAGCGGCAGACACAGGCGCGCACAGGCGCCGCCCTCCGCATGATTGAGCACCTCGACCGTGCCGCCATGCAGCGAGGCCACCTCGCGCACGAAGGGCAAGCCCAGGCCCGTGCTCTTGCCGGCGCTCGGGCGCGGCAGGGAATAGAAACGCTCGAAGACGCGTTCCAGCGCATACGCGGGGATGCCCGCGCCACGGTCGCGCACGGCAATTTCGACCTGGCTGCCCTGGCGCCGCGCCGTCAGGTCGATGCAGCTGTCCGGTGGCGCAAAGCCGGCCGCGTTGTCGAGCAAATTGCCCAGCGCCTGGCGCAGCAGCAAGGCGTCCCCGGCCACACTGCCCTCTTCCGCCTGCAACTGCAGGCGCACGCCGCGCGCCGCCAGGGTGGCGGCCGCGTCCTGCGCCACTTGCGCCAGCAGGGGCGCCAGCGCGATGCGCTCAGGGTGATCCAGCCGTTGCTGTTTTTCCACGCGCACGAGGGCCAGCAGCTTGTCGATCAGCTGCCGCTGGCGCGCATTCTGTTCCAGGATGCTGGCGAGAAACTGGCGGCGCTCGGCCGGCGGCATGTCTTCCTGCAGCAGCTCGGCCGAGGCCTGGATGGCGGCGATCGGGCTTTTCAATTCATGCGCCAGGGTGTGCATCAGCTGCTCCACGTATTCCTTGCCTTCCAGGCGCGTGCGCATCGCCTCGAGCGCCCGCCCCAGAGTGCCGATCTCGTTCTTTCCCAGCGCCGGCAGCGCCACCTTGCGCCCCGCTTCCACGTCGCCGATGTAATGCATCAGCTTGCCCAGCGCATGGTGCAGCCACCAGGCGAATGCCAGGCCGATCAGCAGCGACAGCAGCAACAGGATGGCGCCGCGCTGCAATATCTTGCGTTGGCTGCGCTCGACAAACGCTTGCACGCTGGCGTTCGGCTTGGCCACCGTCAGCACGCCGATCACCTCATTGCCGTCGCGAATCGGCGCGGCCACGTGCATCACCGTCGACATCTCGTCGTCGGGCCGGCTGCGCGTGCTGCGCGCGCCATACTTGCCCTGCAAGGTGAGGTACACGTCATTCCAGCGCGAATAGTCGCGCCCCACGTCGCGCCCGCTGGAATCGAACAGCACGATGCCGTGCCGGTCCGTGATGGTGATGCGGTAATCGAGCGTGCGCTTGCGCACGCCATTGATATTGACGTCCACGCCATGGCGCGCGTAATCCTGCATGCGTTCGGCCACGGGCGACTGCGCCAGCGTGCCCGCCTTCAGGTCGGGCGCCACCAGGCTGGCCAGCAGCTGCGAAGTGTCGACCAGGGTGTCTTCCAGGGTCGAACGCACGCCGGGCTTGACCTGCTCCATGAAGACATTCAGCAGGAACCACGCAGCCAAGCCCACGATCAGGAAGTAGCCGAGCAGGATGCGCAGGCCGATCCTCATGCGCCGGCCAGGCTGTAGCCGAGGCCACGGTGGGTGTGGATGGGATCGACCTGCGCATCGACGGCACGCAGCTTGGCGCGCAGCGATTTGACGTGTGCGTCGACTGTGCGCTCAAGCGTATCGGGCGCCCCGCTCCACACGCGCTCCATCAGCTGCGCGCGCGACAGCACGTGGCCCGGATGCTCGAGCAGGGTTTTCAGTAACAGGTATTCATAGCGGGTCAGGTCCAGCGGCTGGCCGTGAAAGAGCACTTTCGCCTCCAGCGCGCGCAACTCGAAGCGCGCCGGCGCGGCGGCAGGCGCGGCTATCGTCATGCCAGTCTCGCGGGGAGCTTGCGCGACACCCGCGCGGCGCAGGATGACGCGGATGCGCGCCACCAGTTCGCGTGGCGAAAACGGCTTCGTGACGTAATCGTCGGCGCCGATTTCCAGGCCGACGATACGGTCGATCTCGTCGCTGCGAGCCGTCAGGAAGATCACCGGCACCTCGGAAAACTGGCGCAGCCGGCGGCACACTTCCAGCCCGCTCATGTCGGGCAAGCCCACGTCAAGCACTACCAGAACGGGCATCTGCGCGGCTTCGCCGGGCGTTGGGCGCAGCGCGGCCAGGGCGTGCTCGCCCAACATCACATGGCGCGGCGTAAAGCCGTCCGTGCGCAAGGCATAGGCGATGCTGTCGGCAATCGCCTGTTCATCTTCCACGATCAGGACAGTCTTGGACATGGCGGCGGCACGCATTAGTGGACAGACCCGGAGTATCCCTGAAGCACGCAAGCGGCGTCAATCGCGCGCCTTGCCACGCGCCGGCAAAAAGCCACCCGCTCGAAAAAACTTATAGTATATTTATCGCAGCATGACTCCACCGATACACCGTGTTTGACACCCGTCCGAGGAGACTATGAAGAACCATACCATCAGCCTGCTATGCGCTGTCAGCCTGCTGGCCGCCTGCGCGGCGCCAGCGACGATCACCACCTCCAATGAACAGCAAGACGCCTGCAACGCGGCCGAGCTCAAGGGCCAGTTTGGCGAAGCGGAACTGGCTTGCGTACAGGCCCTGCACAGCGCCGAGCAGGCCGGGGCCAGCGCGGACATCCTCTCGCAGCGCCAGTACAACCTGGGCCGCATCAAGCGCTTGCAGGGCAAGAATGCCGAAGCGGAGCAGCTGTACCGGCAAGCGCTGGCCACAGAAGAATCGGCGCAGCCACGCAGCGATGCGCGCGTCGGCCGCCGCATGGTGGAACTGGCGTCGGCCCTGGCCGCGCAAGGCAAGTGGCAGGAAGGCACAGACTATCTGGAACGCGTGCTGCCGTTGCTGCCGAAGCTGTCGCCCGCCTCGCGCACGTATTCGGCGCAAGTGCTGCGCCAGTACGCCAGGCAGCTGCAAGGCGGTCCGCAGGCTGCGCTCGGCAATCGCTTCGACGCGGTGGCGGCCAGCCTGTAATAAGCAAACCCCGGAGCCCGGCCTACGGCTGGGCGACGTGGATGCTGGCCTTGATGTGCTTGAGGTGGGCCACGATGGTGAACGTCATCACCACCAGCAGCGACCAGGAGCTCCATTTGCTGACATGCACGACCGACCAGGCGCCAAGCTGGTTCGGATAGCGCCACACGCCCCAGAAGGTACTGATGTTTTCAGCCAGCCAGATGAAGAAGCCAACCAGCACGAAACCGAGCAGCAAGGGCATGCTGCGGTCGCGGTCGAGCGGACGAAATACCACCGTGGTGCGCGCGTACAAACCCAGCGCGCAGGCGGCCAGATACCAGCGATAGTCGCCGATGTAGTGATGGGTGAAGAAGTTGGCGTAGATCAACACGGCGATCAGCACCGCCATCCAGTACGGCGGATGATGACGAATCCGCATGTCGAGCAGGCGCCAGGTCTGGATGATGTAGCTGCCGACGGCCGCATACATGAAGCCGGAAAACAGGGGAACGCCGAACACCTTGGTATAGGCAAAGTCGGGATAGCTCCACGACTGGATCGTCCCCGATACCTTGAACACTTCCAGCGCGAAGCCGACCGCATGGAACAGGCAGATGGCCTTCAATTCATCCCACGTTTCCAGTCCGCTCCAGACCATCGCGCCCTGGATCGCCAGCGCCACCAGCAGCAATACGTCATAGCGTGGCAGGCCGAACAGGCCGGCGCGCGGCACCAGGAACACGGCAGCAAAAAACAGTCCCACAAACAGGCACGACCTTGCCTCCTTGATGCCGAAATACAGGAATTCGGTCAGGAAGCGCGGCCAGCCGCGCAAGCACTGACGGGGAGTGGCATTTAACAGGTGGGTATCGAGGGCATTAAGCATGCAGCAACTTTATCGGCCGGCCGCGGCACTGTAAAGCGATTTTGCAGAGATGCGCAGGCACCAATAGCAATGGGGCCGGGCGCACTCACGATCGTGAGCAGGCCCGGCCCCATCATCAGGCAGCGGGACACCCCGCCGGCCTGCTTAAAAACGATTATTGCAGTTTGATTTCGACATCAACACCAGCTGGCAGGTCCAGCTTCATCAGCGCGTCAACGGTTTTGTCCGTTGGGTCAACGATGTCCATCAGGCGTTGGTGCGTACGGATCTCGAACTGATCGCGCGAAGTTTTGTTGACGTGCGGGGAACGCAGCACGTCGAAACGCTGAATACGGGTAGGCAGTGGTACTGGGCCTTTGACGACAGCGCCGGTGCGCTTCGCGGTTTCAACGATTTCCAGAGCGGACTGGTCGATCAGTTTGTAATCGAAAGCCTTCAGGCGGATACGGATTTTTTGGTTTGGTGCCGACATGATATTTCCTTAAAAGAACGAACCGCGCGGTCTGCACGGCAATGAGGTCATACGGGAATTTCTGACGCAACAACCGTCAGGGTCGACATGATAGCACCAAAATGCTTGCCAACCCCGGCAGTTGAATAAAAAGAAGGGCGCCGGGCGACGACGCGTCTTCTTTTATGCAGGCTTAAGAATTAAGCCAGGATTTTTGCAACAACACCAGCGCCGACGGTACGACCGCCTTCACGGATAGCGAAGCGCAGGCCTTCTTCCATCGCGATCGGGTTGATCAGCTTGACGGTGATCGACACGTTATCGCCTGGCATGACCATTTCTTTGTCTGCTGGCAACTCGATCGAACCAGTTACGTCCGTCGTGCGGAAGTAGAACTGTGGACGATAGTTGTTGAAGAATGGCGTATGACGGCCGCCTTCGTCTTTCGACAGAACATAGATCTCGCCGGTGAAGTGCGCATGCGGCTTGATCGAGCCTGGCTTGGCCAGAACTTGACCACGTTGCACGTCTTCACGCTTGGTGCCGCGCAGCAGCAGACCAACGTTGTCGCCAGCTTGACCTTGATCCAGCAGTTTGCGGAACATTTCCACGCCGGTGCAAGTCGTTTTGACGGTATCGATAATACCGACGATTTCGATCTCTTCGCCGACTTTAACAATGCCGCGCTCGATACGACCGGTGACCACGGTACCGCGACCCGAGATCGAGAACACGTCTTCCACTGGCATCAGGAATGCACCGTCAACAGCGCGCTCTGGCGTTGGGATGTACGAATCGAGGGCATCGGCCAGACGCAACACTGCATCCACGCCCATTTCGCCTTCTTTGCCTTCCAGCGCCATACGTGCCGAACCTTTGATGATAGGCACGTCGTCGCCAGGGAACTCATACTTCGACAACAGCTCGCGCACTTCCATTTCGACCAGTTCCAGCAGCTCTGCGTCGTCGACCAGGTCGCACTTGTTCAGGAACACGATGATGTATGGAACGCCAACTTGGCGGGCCAGCAGGATGTGTTCGCGGGTCTGTGGCATTGGGCCGTCAGCTGCGGAGCACACCAGGATCGCGCCGTCCATCTGGGCAGCACCGGTGATCATGTTTTTGATGTAATCGGCGTGGCCTGGGCAGTCAACGTGCGCGTAGTGACGCGATTCCGTTTCGTACTCGACGTGGGCGGTGTTGATCGTGATACCGCGCGCTTTTTCTTCTGGTGCTGCATCGATCTGGTCGTATGCTTTAGCTTCGCCGCCGAATTTCTTCGACAGAACCGTTGCGATTGCAGCGGTCAGCGTGGTTTTACCGTGGTCGACGTGGCCGATGGTGCCGACGTTGACGTGCGGCTTGGTCCGTTCGAATTTACCTTTTGCCATTTTATTCTTCCTTAGAACAATGATTTAAATGTAGGGACCGGCATTCTCGTGAAAGCCGGCCCGGAACTTCTATTACTTAGCTTTCGAGCTTACGATTGCTTCAGTCACATGCTTAGGTGCTTCAGCATAGTGCTTGAATTCCATCGTGTAAGTCGCACGACCTTGGGTCGACGAACGCAACGATGTGGCGTAACCGAACATTTCCGACAGAGGCACTTCGGCCTTGATGATCTTGCCGCCACCGCCAGCAATTTCATCCATACCTTGCACCATGCCGCGACGCGACGACAGATCGCCCATCACGGTACCGGCGTAGTCTTCCGGCGTTTCCACTTCCACGGCCATCATCGGCTCCAGGATGACTGGCGATGCTTTGCGGCAGCCATCTTTGAATGCCATCGAAGCGGCCATGCGGAATGCATTTTCGTTCGAGTCAACATCATGGTACGAACCGAAGAACAGCGTGACTTTCACGTCGACGACTGGGTAACCAGCCATCACGCCCGAAGTCAGCGTGTCGCGCACACCTTTTTCAACTGCAGGGATGTATTCGCGAGGAACGGTACCGCCCTTGATCGCGTCAACGAATTCGAAGCCCTTGCCCGGTTCTTGCGGTTCGATCTTCAGAACCACGTGACCGTATTGACCACGACCACCCGATTGCTTGACGAATTTGCCTTCCGACTCTTCGCACACTTTACGGATCGTTTCGCGGTAAGCCACTTGTGGCTTGCCGACGGTCGCTTCAACGTTGAATTCACGCTTCATGCGGTCAACGATGATGTCCAGATGCAACTCGCCCATACCGGCGATGATGGTCTGGCCCGATTCTTCATCGGTACGCACGCGGAACGATGGATCTTCTGCTGCCAGGCGGTTCAGCGCCAAGCCCATTTTTTCCTGGTCGGCCTTGGTTTTTGGCTCGACTGCCTGCGAAATCACTGGCTCAGGGAAGACCATGCGCTCCAGAACGACGCTTGCCTTCTCGTCGCAAAGCGTATCGCCAGTGGTGGTGTCTTTCAGACCCACGACGGCGGCGATGTCGCCAGCGCGCATTTCCTTGATTTCTTCGCGTTCGTTCGCTTGCATCTGCACGATACGGCCGATACGCTCTTTCTTCTGCTTCACGGAGTTCAACACCGAGTCGCCCGAATTCAGGGTACCCGAGTAGCAACGGATGAAGCACAGCTGACCGACGAACGGATCGGTTGCGATCTTGAACGCCAATGCCGAGAATTTCTCATTGTCGTCAGCGGCGCGCTCGACTGGCTGCTCGTCCTCGTCCAGACCTGGGACAGGTGGAATGTCGATTGGCGATGGCAGGTACTCGATGACCGCGTCCAACATGGCTTGTACGCCCTTGTTTTTAAAGGCGGTACCGCACAACATTGGAACGATTTCGCTGGCGATGGTACGCTGACGCAGGGCAGCCTTGATCTCTTCTTCCGAGAGGTCGCCTTCTTCCAGGTACTTGTTCATCAGGTCTTCCGACGCTTCAGCAGCGGCTTCAACCATGTTCTCGCGCCACTTGGCAGCATCAGCAGCCAGGTGTGCAGGAATTTCGCCGTATTCAAACTTCATGCCTTGCGAAGCGTCGTCCCAGATAACCGCTTTCATCTTGACCAGATCGATAACACCGGTGAAGACATCTTCAGCGCCGATAGGCATCTGAATAGGTACTGGGTTGGCTTTCAGACGCGAACGCATCTGATCGTAGACCTTGAAGAAGTTGGCGCCGGTACGGTCCATCTTGTTCACGAAGGCCAGACGTGGCACTTTGTACTTGTTAGCCTGACGCCATACCGTTTCCGATTGTGGCTGCACGCCGCCGACTGCACAGTAAACCATGCAGGCGCCATCCAACACGCGCATCGAACGTTCCACTTCAATGGTGAAGTCAACGTGGCCTGGGGTGTCGATGATGTTGATGTGGTGAGCTGGGAAGTTGTTTGCCATACCTTTCCAGAAGCACGTAACAGCAGCCGAGGTAATCGTGATACCGCGCTCTTGCTCCTGTGCCATCCAGTCGGTGGTGGCAGCGCCATCATGGACTTCGCCCAGCTTGTGGTTCACGCCTGTGTAGAACAGGACGCGCTCGGTCGTGGTCGTCTTACCTGCATCGATGTGAGCGGAGATACCGATATTACGATAGCGCTCAATGGGGGTCTTGCGGGCCATAATTAATCCTAAATGAATGGACAAAACCGAGCAGCATTTTTTTGCAAAAATGAGCCCGGCCTCGAACAACAGATGCTTGACAGCCGCCTTGCGGTAGCTGGCTTTATATTAGAAGCGGAAATGCGAGAACGCTTTGTTCGCTTCAGCCATACGATGGACTTCGTCGCGTTTTTTCATCGCGCCGCCGCGGCTTTCAGCCGCTTCCATCAGCTCACCGCCGAGGCGTTGTGGCATCGATTTTTCGCTGCGCTTGTTAGCAGCTTCACGCAACCAACGCATGGACAGAGCCATACGACGGACTGGGCGAACTTCGACCGGCACCTGGTAGTTTGCACCACCGACGCGACGGGATTTCACCTCAACCAACGGCTTGGCGTTGTTGATTGCGGTAGCAAAAACTTCGAGTGGATCTTTACCCGATTTTGCTGCGATGTGCTCGAAAGCACCGTAGATGATGTTTTCTGCAACCGATTTCTTACCGGACAGCATCAGCACGTTTACAAATTTAGCGACATCAGTGTTGCCGAATTTTGGATCTGGCAAAATTTCGCGCTTGGGTACTTCACGACGACGTGGCATATCAATTCCTTTCAATCTTCAGTTGAGCGCGCGTTCTTCGCACACTCGCGGACGACCATCATAGTCTTCCACTTACTCGACCAGATGCGGTCGACTACATTCACTTAGCTAGTTGCCACTGAGCGAAACTTGGGTTTGCTGCGTACAACTTATTACTTCTTGCCTGCTTTAGCGCGCTTGGTACCGTACTTCGAACGCGATTGCTTACGGTCTTTAACGCCTTGGGTATCCAGGGCACCGCGAACCATGTGGTAACGCACACCCGGCAAATCCTTGACGCGGCCGCCGCGCAACAGCACAACACTATGCTCTTGCAGGTTATGGCCTTCACCGCCAATGTACGAAATGACTTCGAAACCATTGGTCAGACGAACTTTCGCGACTTTACGCAGAGCCGAGTTAGGCTTCTTTGGAGTCGTGGTGTAAACACGTGTGCAGACGCCACGTTTTTGCGGGCTGTTTTCCAGCGCCGGCGATTTGCTCTTCACGGTCAAAGCGACGCGTGGATTGCGAATCAATTGATTGATGGTTGGCATCGTTATAAATCCAACAAAAAACTACGATTAATAACCCGGGCAAGATGCCCGGCGACTAAAACCTCGTCCCGCTTTCATCTACTGCGCACCGGAGGCGCCCGCAGCCACTCGATAAGGAGCGGCCATGAAATGCCAAGCAATACGTAAACGATGAGCAGAATAAAATCGAGAACTCGCTAGTTTAGACCTTGTGTTACAGGGGGTCAATCGGTTTACCGCTTTTTGCTATAAAAAAAGGCAAAAAAGCGCGACTTTTGTGGCATTTTGACTAATCTTTGACCGCAGCACGCGGACGCCGGCACCTCGCGGCGCTTGATGATTTGGCATTCTTTCCCTGCAACCAAGCATCGGGCGCGCACATTCTTGTATGACCGCAAGACAACAAAAGGATTGATAATAGCGGACATTTTTCGCTGCCCTCCCCTTATGCGCTCCTTGCTTCGCCCCGCCAATCTGTTCCTGCTCCTGACGTATGCCTTGCTGACGGCCGTGCCTTTCGTCCCCGCGCTGCTGGGGCGTGCGCCCGAGCATCCCTGGCAGATGCTCACCTTCGAGCTGCTGGCCTGGCTGGCCGTCTGGAGCGTGTTCAAGCGTCCCGCCTACTTCCACTGGCTGCTGGTGCCGGCCTTCCTCGCCCTGCCGACAGAAATCTACCTGTTCATCTTCTATGGCCAGGGCATTTCCACGCACCACCTGGGGATCATCTTCGAAACCAGCCCCAAGGAAGCAATGGAATTCCTCGGACAAAAGGTCTGGCTGATGGGCGCAGTCATGCTGGGCGTGATCGCCTGGTGCGCGCTCAGCTGGTATGCGGCCACCCGCACGCGCAACCTCGACTGGCGCGGCAAGACGCGCCCGGCCGCCTTCGTGCTGCTGCTCCTGCTGGGCGGCTTCTGGTGGTATGGCTACGAATTCGGTTTCGACGCCAAAGTCCTGCACAGCGCCCCAGCATCAGCCAAGGCCAGTCAACCGGCGGCCAGCGGCAAGGCGGGCGCCTCAGGCTTCGGCGACGCCAGTTCGGCCGACGACGACACGGCCGAGGAAGACGAGGAAAGCAGCAAGCCGGAGAACGCCAGCATCGCCGGCGCCGACGAGACGGGCCTGGGCTGGCCCAGCCTGCCTCATTGGGCTCGCCTGCCCTACGCCTTCGACACCGTCAGCAATTCCTGGCCCTTCGGCCTGGCCGCGCGCGGCTTCGACTTCTATAAAGAACGCCGGTACCTGGCCGAACTGGGACAGAAAAGCAGCAGCTTCCGTTTCGGCGCGCACCAGCAACAGCCCGATCCCCATCCGGAAGTGGTGGTCATGGTGATCGGCGAATCGTCGCGCTACGACCGCTGGAGCCTGAACGGTTACGAGCGCGATACCAATCCCCTGCTGAAACAGGAAAGCAACCTAGTGCCGCTGGCCGACGTCATCACGGCCGTTTCAGCCACGCGGCTGTCCGTGCCCGTCATCATCTCGCGCAAACCGGCCACGCAAAGCCTCAAGGATGGTTTCTCGGAAAAATCCTTCCTCACCGCCTACAAGGAAGCGGGCTTCAAGACCTACTGGCTGTCGAACCAGATCTCGTTCGGCCAGTTCGATACGCCCGTGTCCGTGTTTGCCAAGGAAGCGGACGTGGTGCAATTCCTGAACCTGGGCGGCTTCACCAACAATTCGAACTTCGACCAGATCCTGTTCGACCCGTTCAAGAACGCGCTGGCCGACCCGGCACCGAAAAAACTCATCGTGCTGCACACCCTGGGCAGCCACTGGAACTACAGCCAGCGCTATCCGAAGGCGTTCGACAAGTGGCAGCCGTCGCTGTTCGGCGTCGACAAGCCTGTCTACACGGACACGGCCATCAAGCCGCAGTTGAACAACAGCTACGACAGTTCCATCCTGTACACGGACTGGTTCCTGTCGAACGTGATCGGCATGCTGAAGGACGACGGCCAGCGCACCGCCCTGCGCAGCTCGCTCGTCTACGTGGCCGATCACGGCCAAACGCTGTACGACGGCACCTGCCGCCTGGCCTTCCACGGCCACAACACGCAGTTCGAATTCCACGTACCCGCCTTCGTCTGGTATTCGCCGCAATTCCAGCAGCACTATCCGGACAAGGTGACGCAGCTGCGGCGCCATCAAAAGGCCCGCCTGTCGACGGAAAACATGTTCCACACCCTGCTTGACCTGGGCGACATCCGCTTTGCCGGCGAACAGCCCGAATGGAGCATCGCCAGCCCCCGCTTCAAGCAGCACAAGCGCTACGTCGACAGCTATGGCTGGACCAACTACGACAACGCCATCATCCGCGGCGATTGCCGCGAAGTGATCGACAAGAGCACGCCCGAAAAGCAGGAAAAGTAAGCCCGGCCCTCAGGCCCGTTCGAGCACGCCGCCGCAATCGGCCGGTTGCGCCATATGCGTGCTGAGCCAGTCGAAGACGCGCCCCGCCTTGTCCGCGATGCCGGCGTCAAAACCGCGCTGTGCCAGCAAGGCGATGCCATTCGTCGCTTGCAGCACGCCGGGCGCCAGCAGCAGCGCACCGGCGTCATCGCGGCGCACGCACCACGGCGCCAGGCAGTCTTCCAGCAGCGGCCCCAGCACCAGGTTGTGCGACGAGACGATCACCAGGTGGTCTGCGGCCAGGCTGTGCAACACGGCGGCCGCGGCCGCCACGGATTCAAGGTGGTTCGTGCCGCGGAAAATTTCATCGATCAGGAACAGCGCCGGCGCGCCCTTCTCGGCCAGCGCCAGCAATTCGCGCGCGCGCCGCAATTCGGCGATATACAAACTTTCGCCGCCATCGAGCGAGTCTTCATTCTGCATGCTCGAATACAAGGGCAGCATGGGCACCAGGGCCGCCTGCGCATAACAAAAGCCGAAAGCCCGCGCACTGATCAGATTGAGCCCCACGCCGCGCAACAGGGTACTTTTTCCCACCGCATTCTGCCCCGAAATGAACGCGCCGCGGCCATCGAGCCGCAGCGACAGGGGCTTGGCACCTGCCAGCAGCGGATGCACCATGGCATCGAGCGACAACTGCCGCGCATCGCTTTCCTGCGCCCAGCAAAACTCTTCGCGACCGCGCAGATGGCGCGCCAGGGCCAGGTCCGCCTCCAGGTCGGCCAACAGCAGGAAACTCTGGCGCAGGAAGGCGCGTTCGCGCCGCACCACGCGCAGGCTGTGAAAATAGCGCCGGATATTGCCCAACATGAGCCAGTCGTCATATTCGCTCAGCAAGGGAACCATCTTGATCCAGCGCACTGGCGTAATCTGCCGACTGATCACGCCGGCAGCCCGTCCGCCTTCTCGCAGCTCCGCCGTGAATGCCGTATCGAGCGCCCCCAGACGGCCATGCACCAGCAGTATCTGCTGCAAGGTAAAGACGCTGCGCTCCCACGGCTTGCAACGCTCGTAAAAACGCATCTGCAACGCCATCAGCGAGAACCAGACGGCCACCGCGACGGCCCATGCCAGCGGCGCAAACAGCCACGCAGTCAGCAGCGATGCCAACAGCGCCAACGGCGGTAGCAGCAGCCAGCGGCTCCACCACGGCGGCGCGGGCGGCGCGGCACCACACAGCAGCGCAGCCACTTCCACGTCTGCCGTGCGCAGCAGCAGCATGGCTTGCTCGATCACCGCCTGCTGTGCCGGCGCGGCCAGCAAGGCCTCGATACGCGCACACGATGCGGCGTCCGCCGTGCCGCTGGCCAGGCGCTGATGCAAGCGCTGCTGGCCAAGAATGCTGGTCTGCGTGGCCAGTTGCGCATGGTAGGCATCCAGCAGCATTTCATTCCACGTCTGGATATCGAGCTGAGGCACACCACCGTCGATGCGCTGCAGCATGGCGATGTCGCTGGCGGCAAATGGATAATCGAGTTCCGGCGGTTCGGGCAGGCTGGCAAACTGGCGCAACCAGGGACGCAGGCGGGCAAAAAGAGAGGGCGAAGGCGACATCATGCTCCAAAAAAGGGCCAGCATGGCGCCGCGCGCCATCACTGCCTGTGCCGCAGATCAGGTCGATTGCCAGAATATCAAGATCCATGCGCAAACGCCGCGACAATGCGGCGCCCGCGGACACGCTGGACAGCGCGGACACGGCGGACAACCGGACGCCAAATTTTTTTACCATTCAAATCAATGACTTAACAACTGGCATGGATCGTGCACTGGAAACGACATCCTTCACGAGACATGACCATGATCCGCGATACTTCCTCCCAAGACGCCGTACTGTCCGCCCCGCCGGGCCAGCGCCACAAGCAACGCGCCCTGCTGCTGGCTGGAGCCGTCATCGTCATCGGCGGCGCCATCGCTGTCGTTGCCGGCTGGCGCAGCAGCGAGCATTCCGTCAACAGCAACCGCCTGCGCATCGCCGAGGTCACGCGCGGCACCCTGATCCGCGACGCGGCCGTCACTGGCCGCGTGGTCGCCTCGATCAGCCCGACCCTGTATTCGACCACCGTGGCCACCGTCACGCTGAAAGCCAAGGCGGGCGACACGGTGAAAAAGGGCGATATCCTGGCCGTGCTGGAGTCGCCGGACCTGTCCGACGCCCTCAAGCGCGAACAATCGAGCGTGCAGCAGCTGGAGGCGGAAGTGGCGCGCCAGCAGATCCTGGCCAAGAAGCAGAAGCTGCTGGCGCGGCGCGAAGCCGATACGGCCGAAATCGAGCGCCTGTCCGCACAGCGCACGCTCGAACGCTACGAAAGCGTGGCGCAGGTAGGCATCATCGCCAAGATCGATTACCAGAAGGCCAAGGATGCCTTGAATTCGGCCGATATCCGCAGCAAGCACGCTTCGCAGGCGGCAGGACTGGAAAGCGAAGACGTGACGCTGGCCCTGAAAACAAAAAGCAATGAACTCGAACGCCAGCGCCTGAGCCGCGACAACGCTCAGCGCCGGGTCGACGAGCTGACCGTGCGCGCGCCCGTCAACGGCTTTATCGGTACCCTGTCGGTGGCCAACCGCAGCGTGGTGCAAGCCAATACGGCTTTGATGACCTTGGTCGACCTGTCGCAGCTGGAAGTCGAACTCGAGGTGCCTGAAACCTATGTGGCCGACATCGGCCTGGGCATGCGCGCCGAGATCGAAACGGGCGTCATCAAGGCGACCGGCAAGCTGTCGGCGCTGTCGCCCGAAGTGGTCAAAAACCAGGTGCTGGCGCGCGTGCGTTTCGATGGCGCGCAACCGGCCGGCCTGCGCCAGAACCAGCGCGTGGCGGCGCGCCTGCTGATCGATGAAAAACCGAATGTGCTGATGCTGGCGCGCGGCTCCTTCGTCGAAGCCGAAGGCGGCCGTTTCGCCTACGTCGTGCGCGACGGCGTGGCGACGCGCACACCGATCAAACTGGGTGCGACCAGCGTCGCGGCAGTGGAAATCCTCGACGGCCTGAAGCTGGGCGACAAGGTGGTCGTCGCCGGCACGGAAAACTTCGAGAACGCTGCCCGCGTCTCGCTTAACTGACACATCATTCAACTTATATCCTGAGAGGCCCTCCATGTTGCGCATGCAAAACCTGAGCAAAGTCTACCGCACCCACATGATCGAAACCCACGCCCTGCGCGGCTTCGACATCCATGTGCGACAAGGTGAATTCGTCACCGTCACGGGGCCGTCCGGCTCAGGCAAGACAAGCTTCCTGAACATCGCCGGCCTGCTCGAGGAATTCACGGACGGCGAATACATCCTCGAAGGCGTCAACGTCAGGGGCATGGACGACAATGCCCGCTCGCGCCTGCGCAATGAAAAGCTGGGCTTCATCTTCCAGGGTTTTAACTTGATTCCCGACCTGTCGCTGTTCGACAATGTCGACGTGCCGCTGCGCTACCGGGGCTTCAACCGCGCCGAGCGCAAGGAGCGCATCGAGGAAGCACTGGCCAAGGTCGGCCTGGCGTCGCGCATGAAGCATTATCCGGCCGAATTGTCGGGCGGACAGCAGCAGCGCGTGGCGATCGCGCGCGCGCTGGCCGGCTCGCCCAAGCTGCTGCTGGCCGATGAACCGACGGGCAACCTCGATACGCAGATGGCGCGCGGCGTGATGGAACTGCTGGAAGAAATCAACGCGCAAGGCACCACCATCCTGATGGTCACGCACGATCCGGAACTGGCGCTGCGCAGCCAGCGCAATGTGCACATCATCGACGGCCAGGTGTCGGACCTGGTGCAGCACCGCGCCACGCTGTCGGCCAAGCCGCAGCACCCCGTGACAGCGTAAGGAGAGACCATGTTCCGCTACTATTTCACGCTGGGCCTGCGCAGCCTGCGCCGCAACCGCGCCCTGACGGCGCTGATGGTGCTGACCCTGGCCGTCGGCGTGGCCGCCAGCGTGTCCACCGTCACCATCCTGCACGCCATGTCGGGCGATCCGCTGCCGCACAAGAGCGACCGCCTGTTCGTGCCGATGATCGACATCCTGCCCGTCAAAGGCTACGTGCCCGGCGACAAACCCAGCTTCGCGCAATCCCAGATGAGCTATATCGACGCGCGCAATTTCATGGCCAGCAAAGTGGGCGTGCGCCGCACCGTGATGTACGGCGTGGCCGGCCCGGTCGAGCCCTTGCGCAAGGATATCGGCGTCTTCAATGCGCAGGGCATGGCGCCCACGCGCGACTTCTTTGCCATGTTCGAGCCGACGTTCCTGTACGGCCAGCCATGGAGCGAAGCCGACGACGCCAGCGGCGCCGATGTGATCGTGCTGAGCCGCGCGCTGTCCGAAAAGCTGGTCGGCAGCAGCAATCCGGTCGGCCAGCGTGTCACGGTGCTGGGCCGGCCCTACATGGTGACGGGCGTGCTGGCCACCTGGGACGTGGTGCCACGCGCCCATCACATTATCGGCAGCAAGGGCGCATTCGGCCCGGAGGATGAATTTTTCATTCCGTTTGCCAGCGCCATCCGTCACGAAACCGAGCACGATGGCGGCATGAGCTGCAACGGCGACAATAACGCACCCGGCTACCAGGGCAGGCTCGCGTCGGGCTGCACCTGGCTGCAGTTCTGGTTCGAGATGGCCAGCAGTGGTGAGCGTGGCCAGCTGCAGCAGTACCTGGACGCCTATGCGGGCGAGCAGCGCAAGCTGGGACGCATGAAGCGCAACGCGCCGAACAGCCTGTACGACCTGAACGAGTGGATGAGCTTTTTGCAGGTAGTCGACAACGACAACAAGCTGGCAGCCTGGCTGGCCTTCGGCTTTCTGCTGCTATGCCTGGTCAATACCATCGGCCTGCTGCTGGCGAAGTTTTCCGTGCGCGCCAGCGAGGTGGGCATCCGCCGCGCGCTGGGCGCCACGCGGCGCGACATCTTCCGCCAGTTCCTGATCGAAAGCGGCGTGATCGGCCTAGCCGGCGGCGTACTGGGCTTGCTGCTGGCGCTTGGCGCGCTGGCCGTGGTCAGCCGGCAGTCCGAGGACCTGGGCACCGTCGCGCACATGGATGTACCGATGCTGTTGCTGACGTTTGCCATGTCGGTGCTGGCGGCCCTGATGGCCGGCCTGTTGCCCACCTGGCGCGCCTGCCAGGTGACGCCGGCTATCCAGCTCAAATCCCAATGAACATCCTTTACCCTACATGAGGTCCAGCATGGAAATCCGTCCCATCCTGTCGGCGCTGATGCGCAGCAAAACCGGCGCCGTCCTGGTGGCCGTGCAGGTCGCGATCAGCCTGGCCATCCTGGCCAACGCCCTGTATATCGTCAACGTACGCCAGGCCGTCGCCGCGCGGCCCAGCGGCGTGGCCGCTGAAAACGACGTTTTTTACGTCAATATCCAGAACCTCAACCGAGGCAGCCATGAGCGCCAGCTCGCCGAACAGAAGCGCCAGGCGGCACTGCTGCGCGCACTGCCGGGCGTGATGTCGGTGGCGCAAACGTCACAGGCGGTGCTGTCGCGCTCAGGCCACTCCACCAGCGTGTCGGCCAAGCGCGGCCAGGCCTCGGCCAGCGCCGAAGTGTCCACCTATGTCAGTCCCGATTCGCTGATCAGAACGTATGGTTTGCAATTGGTCGAAGGGCGCGATTTCCAGCCCGACGAGGTGCCCGAAATCAACGAAGACGTCGACGAGAGCTCGCCCAAGGTGCTGATACTGACGCGGGCGGCGGCGCAAAAGATCTGGCCCGGCGAGGCCAGCTTTGTCGGCAAGACCTTGTACCAGGGCACCGGCTCGGACGACCCGGAACTGCGCGTGGTGGGCGTCGTCGAGCGGCTGCAGACCCAGGGAGCGCAAACCAAGCCCCGTGGCGAATACTCGGCGCTGCTGCCGGCGCGCCTGACGGGCGGGCGTGGACTGCTGCTGTACGCCGTGCGGGCAGAACCTGGCCAGCGTGACCGCCTGATGCAGGAGGCGGAACAGGCCATCCGCACCTCCAGCACGGACCGGCTGCTGGTCACCACCGACACCCTGGAACAGCATCGCAAGGCGCGCTACCGGGCCGACCAGGGCTTGTCATGGATGCTGATCTCCGTATCGACCCTGCTGCTGCTGGTGACGGCCAGCGGCATCGTCGGCATCGCCAGCCTGTGGGTGACGCAGCGGCGCAAGCAGATCGGGGTACGCCGTGCACTCGGTGCGCGCCGCATCGACATCCTGCGCTACTTCCTGACCGAGAATTTCATGATCACCAGCGTCGGCGTGGCGTGCGGCGTGCTGCTGGGATTGGGCTTGAACCAGCTGCTGGTGAGCCAGCTGGAAATGGCGCGCCTGCCACCCGGCTATCTGCTGGCCGGCGCGCTCGTGTTCTGGCTGCTGGGCGTGGGCGCCGTGTACGGCCCGGCCTGGCGCGCGGCCAGTATTTCGCCGGCCACTGCCACCCGCAGTACCTGAGCCGGCACCTGAGTGATATGCTGCGCGCATGCCTACCGTACTGATTATTGACGACAATGCCGCCGTGGCCATCGCGCTGGACGTGCTGTTCTCCTTGCACGAGATCGACGCCGTGCGCGCCGCCTCGCCCGAGGAAGGCCTGCAGCTGCTCGAACGCCACGCCATCGACCTGGTGGTGCAGGACATGAACTTCACTGCCGACACCACCTCGGGCGAGGAAGGCAGCGCGCTGTTCCACGCCATCCGCGCGCGCCACCCGGACCTGCCCGTGATCCTGCTGACGGCATGGACCCAGCTCGATGCGGCCGTCGACCTGATCAAGTCCGGTGCGGCCGATTACCTGGCCAAGCCGTGGGATGACCGGCGCCTGATCGCTTCCGTGCAGAACCTGCTGGAACTGGGACAGGCCAACCGCGCGCTGCGCCAGCGCGTGGTGGCCGAGCAGCGCCAGCGCCACACCCTGGAGCACGACTTCGACTTGCGCGGCATGGTGTGGCAAGACCCGGCCACGGAAAGAGTCGTGCACCTGGCGTGCCAGGTGGCGCGGGCCGACGTGGCCGTGCTCATTTCGGGGCCGAACGGCAGCGGCAAGGAACGCATCGCCGCCATCGTGCAAGCCAATTCCCACGTTGCCAGCGGCCCCTTCGTCGTGCTCAATTGCGGCGCCGTGCCGGTCGAGCTGATCGAGGCGGAACTGTTCGGCGCCGAAGCGGGCGCCTACACGGGCATCACGCGCGCGCGCGACGGCAAGTTCGATGCGGCCGACGGCGGCACCTTGTTCCTCGACGAGATCGGCAACCTGCCGCTGGCCGGTCAAATGAAACTGCTGCGCGTGCTGGAAACGGGACGCTTCGAGCGCCTCGGCTCGAACCGCGAGCGGCAGGTGAAAGTACGCGTCATCAGCGCCAGCAACGCCGACCTGCCGGCGATGATCAAGGCCGGCACGTTTCGCGAAGACCTGTTCTACCGCCTGAACGTGATCGAACTGCGCCTGCCGCCGCTGGCCCAGCGCCCGCTTGACATCCTGGTGCTGGCGCGGCATTTCCTGGGCAGTGAAAAAACCCTGGACGCCCAGGCCGAGGCCACCCTGCTGGCGCATGGCTGGCCGGGCAATGTGCGCGAACTGAAAAACGTCATGCAGCGCGCCAGCCTGCTGACGGCCGGTCCGGTGATCGGCGCGCAGGAGACGGGCTTGCCGCTGGCCGGTATGCCGTCGCTGCGCGCGCCGCAGGATGCTGCCGTGACGGAGCCGGACCGCGACAGCGTCGCCGCGGCGCTCGCGCGCGCGCACGGCGTGGTGGCGCAGGCGGCGCAGGAAAGGGGCTGTCGCGCCAGGCGCTGTACCGGCGCATGGAACGCCTGGGCATCGCGCGCGGCTGATGGCCTACCGCCCCATGCGTCTCTCCCTGCTCACGCGCTGGACGGCGCTGATCATCACCCTGCTGGTGCTGGGCATCGTCATCGCCCTGCTGCTCGCGCATTTTTTACCCGACCAGCCGCTGCTGGTGCTGGCGGGTACCCTGCTGTGCGTGCTGCCGGTGGCCGTCATTACCATCCGCGCGCAGCTGCAATCGATGCTGTCGCTGTTTCGCGCCTTGAGCGGAACGGTCGCCAGCTACCAGGACGGCGACTTCGGCTTCAGCTTGCGCTGGCAGCAGAACGATGAACTGGCCGACCTGGTGGCGGCCCACAACGCGCTCGGCGACGTGCTGCGCAAACAGCGCCTGGACCTGGTGCAGCGCGAACTGCTGCTCGACACCATGGTGCAAAACACGCCGGTGGCCATGCTGCTGGTGGCCGAGGGCAGCGCCATCGTCTACGCCAACCTGGCCGCGCGCCAGTTGCTGCATCAGGGGCGCCGGCTCGAAGGGCATCACCTGGCCGACATCGTGCAGCAGGCGGCACCGGCCCTGGCCGAAGCGCTGGCGCGCCGCAACGACGGCCTGTTTACCAGCGGCGAGGGGGAACAGGAAGAGGTGTATCACCTGGCGCGGCGCAGCTTCAGCCTGAACGGGCGCAAGCACGAACTGCTGCTGTTGCGCCAGCTGACCCTGGAACTGCGCCGCCAGGAAGTGCAGACCTGGAAAAAAGTCATCCGCGTCATCAGCCATGAACTCAACAACTCGCTGGCGCCTCTGGCCTCGCTGGCCCATTCCGGCGCCGAGCTGGTACGCCGCGGCCAGACGGAACGCCTGCCGCAAATCCTCGCCACCATCGAGGAGCGCACGCGCCACCTGGAAACCTTCATCCTCGGCTATGCGCGCTTTGCCAAGCTGCCCGCGCCGCGCCTGGCGCCGTGCGAGTGGCAGCCTTTCCTCGACAGCCTGGCATCGCAGGCGGCCTTCACGCTCGACGGCCCGCCACCCGCGCAGGCGGCCGTGTTCGATGCGGCGCAAATGCAGCAGGCACTGCTGAACCTGCTCAAGAACGCGCTGGAGTCCGGCTCCAAGCTCCAGCATATCGGCCTGCACGTCAGCCAGGCGCAAGGGCAGCTGCGCATCGAAGTGCGCGACCGCGGCCCGGGCATGAGCGGCGCCGTGCTGGAAAACGCGCTGGTGCCGTTCTATTCCACCAAGCGCAGCGGCACGGGACTGGGCCTGGCCCTGGCGCGCGAAATCGCCGAAGCCCATGGCGGGCGCATCACGCTGGCCAACCGCGAGGACGGCGGCCTGGCGGTGACCTTGATTCTTCCCTTGCTGGACAGAAATTAGTTACTGGTGTAACGATTTTTTCATCACACGCTGGGCAATTATTTTTCAGTATTATATTGATAATTAGAGTTTTTAATATTGCAACATCGCGAGCGCCATGCCCGTGTGTTAGAAATAAGCTATTTAAGTTTGCATAATGATATAAAAATAGCTCATTGACAATGAAATGTCCTGGCGATAATTTATCTGAGCGGCACGGTTTTTTTGAAACATCAATCGTTTTTTCGCGGGGATAAAAATGAAACTGAAATCACTCATCGCAGTAGCACTCTTGAGCGCGGCTTCCATCGGCGTAGCCCAGGCAACAGCGTACAACGTGGACCTGACCAACACCACTGGCGACCTGTGGACGGGCGGCTTCAACGCCACGCCCACTCCGCTCGGCGGCTTTACCGATACGTTCACCTTCACTCCCGACGCCACTTTCGGCTCGACCGCGCAAGCCTTCCTGGCCAACCTGTCGGTCACGGGAAGCGATGCGGCCTCCATCAACTTCAGCGGCGCCAACCTGAACGGCATCGCGCTGACGGGCTTTGGCGGACCCACCGTCTTCGGCTATGCCCAGGGCGAGGTGCTGGCGCAAACCAGCCTGCTATTCAACGGTCCGATGGTTCTCACCGTCATGGGCAACAGCAATGGCGGCAGCTATGGCGGCACCTTCAACCTGAACCTGGCCCCCGTTCCTGAACCGGAAACGTATGGCATGCTGCTGGCCGGGCTGGGCGTACTGGGCTTCCTGGCGCGCCGCCGCAAGCAATCTTGAGCTCTCCCCCAAAAAGACGCTGCGGCGTCTTTTTTTCGGCCGGCTGCTAAACTGGCGCCATGACGACCGACTTTACCTCCACCACCCATACCGCTTTCAGCCACCCGGGCCACCCGCCTGCCACCACCACAGAACACCGCGGCATCCGCTACCTGCACCTGGGGACCAAATGGGTACAGGGCGCCATGCGCCTGGACAAGCCCGACGCCATCGAGCTCGAATACGTGCAGATGATGATGATGTGGATGCTGTTCAAGACGCAGCCCAAACGCATCGTGCAGCTGGGTCTGGGCAGCGCCGCGCTGACCAAATTCAGCTACCGCCGCTTCCCCGATGCCACGGTCACGGCCATCGAACTCAATCCGAACGTGATCGCCATCTGCGGCGCCCAGTTCGCGCTGCCGCCGAACGACGCGCGCCTCGACGTGCGTGAAATGAATGCGCTCGACTTCGTGCTCGATCCGGCCAACCACGGCACGGTCGACGCGCTGCAAGTGGACCTGTATGACGAAGACGCGCGCGGCCCCGTGCTCGACACCCCCGAGTTCTACCAGGCTTGCCACGACTGCCTGACGGACGACGGCATCATGTGCACGAATGTCTTCGGCGACTTCCCCAACTACGACAAGAATTTGCAGGCGATGGAACTGGTCTTCGACGCCGTCGTCTGGGTGCCGGAAATGGAAGATGAAAACATCGTCGTTCTCGCTTTCAAAAAATCGCCATCGCTCGACTTCAGCGAGCTATACGAGCGCGCCGCCACCATCAGGAAGCAGTTCAACCTGCCGGCCAAGAACTGGGTCAACGGCTTGAAGCAGTGGATGCAGGACCAGCAATAGGGTAGTTGCATCACGCCGGCAGCAGCCCGCCCAGGCGGCGCGCCAGGCCATCCATGTTCTCGGCCGGCACCTGGGCATAACCGAGCAGGAAACCGTTCCAGCCCGCCCCCTCGCCCGTGCCATGCGCAGACAGCGCCAGCGCCACGAAGCCGTCCTGCGCGGCGCTGCGGCTCAGCGCCAGGTCATCCCATGCGCGATCGTGAAAACGCAGCGCCAGGTGCATGCCAGCCGTGCCGCCATGAATGGCCGCGCCGCCGCACGCATGGCGCTGCAGCGCCTCGCCCAAGGCGTCGCGGCGCTGGCAATACAGCCTGCGCATGCGGCGCACGTGGCGCGCAAACAGGCCGCTGCGCAGGAAGTCGGCCAGCGCCAGCTGCTCGGCCACGCGGCCCCGCGCGGCGCCCTGCGCCTGCATCTGCGCGAAGGCGCCGGCCAACGCGGCCGGCACGACGATAAAGGCGATGCGCAAGGCGGGAAACATGGTCTTGCTGAAGGTCCCAAGGTACACGACGGGCGCGTCGGCCACCAGTCCCTGCATCGCGGCCAGGGGTGGACCGCCATGGCGAAATTCGCTGTCGTAATCGTCTTCGATGATCAGGGCGCCGACCGCGCGCGCGCGTTCAAGCAGCGCCATGCGGCGCGCGGGACTGAGCACGCTGCCCGTCGGATACTGGTGCGACGGCGTCGTGTAGATCAGGCGCGGCGGCGTGTCGCGCCAGTCGTCATCCGTCGGCGCGATACCGTCCATGTCGACGGCGATGCCAGCCACCTGCAAGCCGGCGCCACGGCCCGCCGCCAGCGCGCCGCCATAGCCGGGATGCTCGATCCACAAGGTGTCGCCCTGGTCGGCAAAGGCGCGCAGGCAAACATCGAGGCTGCTTTGCGTGCCGTCCGTGATGAACACCTGGCCCGCATCGCAGACGACGCCGCGCGCGGCGCGCAAATGCTCGGCGATGGCCATGCGCAGCTGCGGCTCGCCGGCCGGATCGCCGTAATTGAGCTGGCGCGGCGTCAGCGCGCGCCACGCGCGGTCCAGCATGCGCCGCCACTGCGCCAGCGGAAATTCATCGAGCGCCGGCACGCCAGGCGCGAATGCGCCCATGGCATCGGCGGGAAACACCAGCGCCGCATTCACATCCTGTCCCGCCACGCCACGCAAATGCCGGGCGCGGCGCGACAAGCCATCATGGCCACCGCTCACTGACGATACCACCGGCACCCCGGCGCTGCCAGCGACGACGGTGCCGCGCCGGTCCGGCAAGACAAACCCTTCGCTGGCCAATTGCTCATAGGCGTACAGCACGGTATTGCGTGCCAGGCCCAATTCGACCGCCAGCACGCGCGTGGCGGCCAGCCGCGTGCCGGGCGCCAGCTGGCCGCCGCGGATCGCCGCGCGCAGGCATTCATGCAGCAGGCGCTGGCGCGGCCAGCCCCGCTCGCGGTGCGTGCGCTCGAATGCACTGAGCAGCAAAGCAAAATCCATATACGTCCTTCAAGCGTGGCTCTATATTATTTATCGGCTCTGGATCTTTTTTCAGGGCCAGATGCCGATTATAGTGCGGCCTGCTTCTTCAACCAACGGGATTTCCGCCATGACCGCTACCGCCCTGCCCCCCAGCCCCCGTACCCGCGTGCGCCGCGTCGCCGAACTGGCCAGCTACGAGCAAGCCAGCCTGTACGACATCCTCGACGCCGCCTATCTATGCCATATCGCTTTCCAGGACGAGCACGGAAACCATTGCATCCCGACCGCCTGCTGGCGCATTGGTGGCCACCTGTACATCCATGGCTCGAACGGCAGCCGCATGCTCAAGCAGCTGCTGCGCGATACGGGCGTCTGCGTGACGGTGACCCATCTCGACGGCCTGGTACTGGCGCGCTCCGCCTTCAATCATACGATGAACTACCGCTCGGCGATGGTGTACGGGCAGTTTGAAAAAGTCAGCGACATCGGCCAGCAGCATGCGGCGATGGATGCGTTGATGGAGAAGCTGGCGCCGGGACGCCTGGCGCACGTGCGCGGCGGCAGCGCCAAGGAATACGCGGCCACCACCGTGCTGCGCATCGCGCTCGACGAATGCGCCATCAAGCAGCGCAAGGGCGGCCCGCTCGACGACGCGGACGACATGGCGCATGCCGTCTGGACGGGCGAGCTGCCGTTTACACACGGCCGTGGCGCGGCCGTCGCCGATGCGCTCAACACCAGCGAGATGCCCGCGTATGCCGCCGCATGGGGGACTGAATCCGCTTGACCGGCCTGCGTGCTTGACCGATGATCGGCGTTGATGGCGATCGCCACCAATTGACCAACCGATCCAATCACGCATGGAGCATATGATGATGAAGCGAGTATCCCTGGCCACGGCCCTGACGGTCATGCTGGCCTGTGGCGGCAGCGGTGCGGCCCTGGCCGCCGAGGCGGGCGACGCGGCCCTGAAGGCAGCCATCGCCGGCAGCGCGCGCACGCCGGCCAACGCGCTGCGCGACAGCGCCCGCCACCCGTATGAAACGCTGACGTTTTTCGGCATCAAGCCGACCATGACGGTGGTGGAACTGGCGCCTGGCAGCGGCTGGTACACGGAAATCCTGGCGCCCTACCTGCGCGACAACGGCAAGCTGATCGCCGCCGGCAACGATCCTCAATCCGCCAGCGAAAACGCGCGCCGCGGCGCGGCGCGCTTCCAGCAAAAACTCGACGCCAATCCGGCCGCTTTCGGCAGGGTGGAGATCGGCGCCTTCGCGCCACCGACCACCTACCGCATCGCGCCCAAGGGCACGGCCGACATGGTGCTCACCTTCCGCAATATCCACAACTGGATACCGATCGGCGAAGCGGGCATGCAGACCCTGTTCAAGGAAGTGTATGACAGCCTGAAACCGGGCGGCGTATTTGGCGTCGTCGAGCACCGCCTGCCGGCGAACAAGGCGCAAGATGCCACGGCCAGCAGCGGCTACATGCACGAAGCGTATGTGATCAAGCTGGCCGAAGGTGCAGGTTTCAAACTGGCGGGCAAATCGGACATCAACGCCAATCCGAAAGACACGGCAGACCATCAGGGCGGCGTGTGGGCGCTGCCGCCCACCTACGCCAACAAGGATGTGGACCGTGCCAAATACACGGCCATCGGCGAGAGCGACCGCATGACCCTGAAGTTCGTCAAGCCATAGCGACTGACAGGCGGTGCGCCTGCCTGGCGCGCCGCCAACTGAGGTGATGCCTACACGTGGATGCCGTACACGCCGCACAGGCGTTTCACCAGAGCACAATCGTTTTCATTGCCGTTGGCGAGACAGGAGTCGCGGGCTTCTTCACACGCTTCACGCGAAGGCAAGGCATAAGCGCTGGAACTGATGGCGCCGGCAAAACCGACGGCGGCGCAAAAGACAAATACGGCTTTTTTCACATTGATCATTTTTATCCCGTTCCCAAAGAGTTGAGTTGTTATATAAAACCACTGGAAGACAAAGACGCCAGCCGCCAGAAACTGCCTGTCGAGAGACGAATTTCATGGCGCACGGAAATAGTAACACCTTGAAAAGTTAATAAATACGCAAACAAGAAAACAAGATAACGTTTCTTTTTCATCCCATTTCATGGAATAAAAACTGGCCCGCCGCCCTCCTGCCGTGCATTTGCATGGAAACAGGCGAAAAAAAACCGCAGCACAGGCTGCGGTTCTTGTATCGATACCTTATTTCTTTACTTCCTTCTGCTTCACCGGCACCAGGCTCAGATCCTGGAAGTCGTAGCTGAAATCCGTCTCGGCCGACACGGGCGCCATCTTCACCCGGTCGATGCTGCCGTCGGGATTGAGCGAGAACGTCACGTAGGCGTCGGCGTTGAAATTGCGCTCTTTCCAGCGCACGATGAAGGTGTCGTGCTGCCAGTGTTCCAGCTCGCCCGTCAGGTCCGGCGTGCGCGTGAAGCTGAGGATGTGTTTTTTCCCTTCCGGCTTGATCACGACTTTGCCATACCAGGCATCTTCATACTCGCCATCGTACGCCGCCAGCGGCAACGATGGCTGCGATTTCGCCGCGCGCGCGCTCGACGCCTTGCCCTGCTTTTTCACTTCCTCCGCATGCTGATCCTGTTCCACCTTGGCCACCAGGGCCAGCCAGTCCGACGGTGCCGCCTGCAGGTAATGGTCGAGGATGCGCCATTGCAGCGCCGTCATGGAACCGCCATTTTCCGCATTGGTCAGAATGGCCACGCCCAGTTTCGCTTCCGGCACCATCACCACGCGCGAATAAAATCCCTGCAGCGCGCCGCCGTGCATGGCCACTTTCATGCCCTTGTAGTCGCGCAACTGGAAGCCCAGGCCATACGCGCTGAAATTCGGTTTCGTCGCGGCCAGCGCCGGCTTTGGCTCGGAAATCTTGATCGGCGTTTGCGCCGTCCACATTTCGCGGCCCTGCTTTTCGCTGAACAGACGCGCGTCCTTGCCATCCTTGTCCTTCACGCCGGCGATCTTGCCGCCATCGAGCAGCACCATCATCCACTTGGCGATATCTTCCGCATTCGTGTTGATGCCGACGGCGCCCACGGCGTTCGGCACGGGCATCGATTTGACAGCGGCGATCTTGCCGTCGATCTTGCTGTGCGCACTGGCGACGTCGGACTTGCCCGCATTTTCAGCCAGGCTGGTGGTGGTGCCCGTCATGCCCAGCGGCGCCAGGATGCGTTCATGCATGGCCTCACCCCAGCTTTTCCCCGCCTTGTCGGCGATGATCTTGCCGGCCACGATGTACAGCAGGTTATCGTAGGCATAGCTGTTGCGAAAACTCGTGGCCGGACGGATGTAGCGCAGCTTCTCGATGATCTCGTCGGTGCTGAAGGTGGTGGTCGGCCACCACAACAAGTCGCCGGCGCCCAAGCCCAGGCCGCTGCGATGCGTCAGCAGATCACGCACGGTCATGGCGCCCGTCACGTAGGAATCGTGCATCTGGAAGCCTGGCAGGTGCTTGGTGACGGGATCGTCCCAGGCCAGCTTGCCATCGTCGACCAGCATGGCCAGCGCGGCGGCCGTGAAGCCTTTCGAGTTCGAGGCCACTTCGAACAGGGTCTGCGCGTCGACGGCCGCCGGTTCGCCGAGTTTACGCACGCCAAAGCCCCTGGCGGTGACGACTTTACCGTCCTTGACGATGGCGATCGCCATGCCGGGCACGTCGAACACTTTCAAAGCGGTGGCGACGTCGCGCTCAAGATCGAAGGCGGGCGCAGGTGCCGGTGCGGCGGCAACGACGGGGGCAGCGTCAAAAGCCAGCGCCGGCACGGTGATGCTGGAAAACGCCAGCACGATGGCGGCGGCAAGACGGTTCATGGTATGCATGGTCAGGAGTTCCAAGGAAGGTTCAATGCGCTTGCGCGGCCATCAATTTATCGACGCTTTCCTGCGTCACCGGGTGGTAGCGTTCACGCGCCTTCGCATACACGTCCCTGGCCCAGGCATGGCCTTGCGGCGTCTTCATCAAGGCGCTGTACAGGGGCACGACGAACTTCTGGCGGCCCACGCTCATCAGGAATGCCTGCAAGGGCTGACGCACATCGTAGCCGGCGTTCACGGAGGCCAGATAGAAGCGGTAAGCGACTTCATTGTTGCCGCTCTTGCCCACGCCGTAGACCTGGTCCAGCTCACGCAATTGCGCCGCGCTGGCCTTGTTGTTGATGTCGTTCAGGAAGTGCATCGATTCGATGGCGATCCACTTGTCCATGCCCAGGTCCTTGGTCGCCAGCTCACCCTTGAGCCAGGCATCGCGGTGCTGGTCGAGCAGCGCCAGACGCGGCGAGACGACGCGCTGCGCGCTGGCCGGCACGCCCGTGCCATACAGCCATTCATCGAGCTCCGCTGTCGGCATGACGTCCGGATGCTGCGCCAGCAAATTCTTGCGCAGGTAGGTAATGAACTGCTCCGTCGTCACGCTCTGGAACGCGTGCTGGTCGAACCAGCCGCGCAGGAAGGGATCGAACACGGCACGGCCTGCGCGGCGCTCCATGGTGGCCAGGAACCAGGCGCCTTTCGGGTAGATGATGCCGTCGTCCGTGTACGTTTCCGCGGGATTGGCATCCGCATCGCGCGTGATCAGCGCCGTTTTCGCCGCCGGCAATTCGCGGATCGAAGCGGCCAGTTCTTCCTGGTCGACCTGCACGCCCATCTGCGCCACTTCGCTGCCATACAGCTGCTCAACGATGCGCGTGGTGACGTAGGTGGTGAAACCTTCGTTGAGCCACATGTGCTTCCACGAGGCGTTGGTGACCAGGTTGCCCGACCACGAGTGGGCCAGTTCATGCGCGATCAGGTCGACCAGGCTGCGGTCGCCCGCGATCATGGTCGGCGTGAGGAAGGTCAGGCGCGGGTTTTCCATGCCGCCGTAAGGGAACGATGGCGGCAGCACGATCATGTCATAGCGTCCCCATCCATACGGGCCATATAGCGCTTCAGCTGCCTGTATCATTTTTTCCGTGTCGGCCAGCTCGTATTCGGCCGCCTTGATGCGCGGCGGTTCCGCATACACGGCGGAGCGGGGACCGAGTTTGCGCACTTCCAGTTCGCCGATGGCGATCGCCAGCAGGTACGAGGGAATCGGCTGCGGCATCCGGAATTTCCAGCCGCCCTTGCCCGTCGCCTTTTCATCGTTCTCGGCGCTCATCACGACGCGCATGCCCGCTGGCGCATCGATGCGCGCGCTGTACGTAAAGCGCACGGCCGGCGTATCCTGCGACGGCACCCACGAACGGGCGTTGATGCTTTGCGACTGGCTGAACATGAAAGGCAGCTTGCCCGACATGGTTTGCTGCGGCGTGAGCCACTGCAGCGCGATGGCGTTCGGCGCCGTGTGATAGTAGACGCGCACCTTGCCCGGCTGGCCCGTGGTGGTGATGCGCAGCGCCTGGCCCTTTTCCGGGTCGGCCTTGTCCAGCTGGTACGGCGCCATCTGCCAGGCGCCGCGCTTGTCCTGCACCTGCACTTTCGCAATCGACAGATCGCGCGTATCGAGCACCAGGGTGCGCGCCGCCGGGTCGATCCAGTTCAAGGACAGCTCGGCATAGCCGGACAGCGTCTTTTGCTTGAAGTCCGCTTTCAGGTCCAGCTGCAGGTCGCGCGTGCGCACCTGGTCGTAGCGCGCATAGCTGAGGGGGTCGGCGTGCGCGGCCAGGGTTACCTGGCAAAGTAGCGCACAGCCCAGCGCGCGCAGGAAGGTCAAAGTTTGCATGGTCGTCTTTTGAATGATTTGCGAAAGCCCCGGTCCGTGTGCGCCGAGGCGTCGCGCAGAATAGCACTTCCGGCGCAGGCCTGGCAGAAAAAAGCGCCGGACTGGCCGGCGCTTTTTCCTTATTTTGTCTCGGCCTTGGCCTCGGGCGCCTTCAGCGGCGTATTAACATCCTTCATCAGGTTGTTCTTGTCGCGATCGAGCTTGAACAGCTCCAGGCGCGATGGCGTGATTTTTCTCGGCCATGCGTTGTTGCTGGTGTCGATGTCGGCCGTCTCCCAGTACGGGTCCTGCACCAGGCCCACCATCGGTTCATCCGTGATGATCACCTTGCTGATCTTGTGCGGCGCATAGCGCCATACTTCTGCCGGCACGCGCTCGATGATCTTCTTGCCGCTTTTCAGTTCGATTTCCAGGATCAACGGCATCACCAGTCCGCCGAGATTCGAAAAGTCGACCAGGTACAGATGCTTGCCCATGTTGCGCTGTTCCAGCAGCTTGCGCTCCCACGGCTCCAGCGTTTCCTGTTCTTCCGCATAGCTGTTGCGGTCCTTGTTGGTGACCGTGAAGTCATCGTGCTGGTTGTAGAAATCCTTCAGCGCGGGATCGATGTCGACCTTCTTCGGCAGCGCCTTGTTGCGCTGGTCCGAGATCGAGATGGGCTGGGCCGCCTTCTGCGCCTTCTTCCACGCCTTCTCGACTTCCGGGTTCTTCGTGCTCACGCCATATTCGCTGATGCCGTCGATGCTGATGTCGACCGCGTCGGTGGTATAGAACCAGCCGCGCCAGAACCAGTCCAGGTCCGTGCCGGAAGCGTCTTCCATGGTGCGGAAAAAGTCGGCGGGCGTCGGACGCTTGAACTTCCAGCGCAAGGCGTACTGCTTGAAGGCGAAATCGAACAGTTCGCGCCCGAGGATGGTTTCGCGCAGGATGTTGAGGGCCGTGGCCGGCTTGTCGTAGGCGTTCGCCGTGAACTGCAGCAAGGACTCGGAATTGGTCATGATCGGTACCTGGTTCTGGCTGCGCATATAGTCAACGATCTTGCGCGGCTCGCCATTCCAGGACGGAAAGTGCTCTTCCCACGCCTGCTCGGCCAGGTACTGCAGGAAGGAATTGAGGCCCTCGTCCATCCACGTCCACTGGCGCTCGTCCGAATTGACGATCATGGGGAAATAATTGTGGCCCACTTCGTGGATGATCACGCCGATCAGGTCATATTTGGCCGTCTTCGAATACGTGCGTTCGCCCGTCTTCTTGTCCTTCACGGGGCGCCCGCCATTGAACGCAATCATCGGATACTCCATGCCGCCCACGGCGCCGTTGACGGAGATCGCGTTCGAATACGGATAATCGAAACTGTACTTGTTGTACTGCTCGATCGCGTGCACGACGGCGCGCGTGCTGTACTGCTGCCACAGCGGGTTGCCCTCGTTCGGGTAATACGACATGGCCATCACGCGCTTGCCGCCGCTATTCAAACCCTGCGCATCCCAGATGAACTTGCGGCTCGACGCCCACGCCACGTCGCGCACATTGGCCGCCTTGAAGTGCCAGGTTTTCATGCCCGCCGCCTTGCCCTTTTCCGCCGCCAGCGCCTCGGCGGGCGTGATCACCAGCAGCGGCGTATCGCTGTTTTTTGCGCGCGCCAGGCGTTCGCGCTGCACGGAGCTCAGCACGGCGACAGGATTTTGCAGCTCGCCCGTGGCAGCCACCACGTGGTCGCCCGGCACCGTCAGATACAGCTCGTAATCGCCAAACTCCAGCGTGAATTCCCCGGAGCCGAGGAACTGCTTGTGCTGCCAGCCGACGGCGTCGTAGTAGGCGGCCATGCGCGGGAACCACTGCGCAATCTGGAAAATCGCGTTCTTGTCGTCTTCGAAATATTCGTAGCCGGAGCGCTCGACCAGCACCTTCTGGTCATTGATCTGATACGACCAGTCGATGTTGAACGTGATGCTCTGGCCAGGCGCCAGCGCCACCGGCAAATCGATGCGCAGCATGGTCTGGTTGACCACATACGGCAGCGGCTTGCCGCCGGCCGCTTTCACGGCGGTAAGCTTGAAGCCGCCGTCGAATTCGCGGCCCGCATGGATGGCGCGCAAATCCTCGAATTTCAGCGCTTCGTCTTCGCTACCGCTCAGCCAGGCCTGGCGCGACGGCGCACTCAGTACGCGGCGCTGGTCGGCATCCTGGCGCAAGCCATTCTGGTCCAGCTGCAGCCACAGATACGCGAGGCTGTCGGGCGAACGGTTGTGATAGGTGATCTGTTCGCTGGCCGTGATGGCGCGCCGTGCCTCATCGAGCGTGGCGCGGATCACGTAATCGGCGCGCTGCTGCCAGTAGGCGTGGCCCGGCGCGCCGGACGCGGTGCGATAGGCATTCGGCGTGGGCAGCAGTTCTTCGAGCTGGCGGAACTTGTCGTCGAAGGGCGCGGCGGCGCACAGGCCGGGCAAGGGAGCAAACAAGGTCAAACACAAGGCAAGCAAGCGGACAAGGACCGGCATGGCGCATTCCATCTGGGAGTCGTGGACAGACTGCATTCTAAGACGAGTCTGTTTGCAAATCGATCATTGTTGTCGAAGTCCCACACACCAGGCCATGCTGTGCCCCGGCAGTACTGGCGCCGGCGCGGGCATTGGCGTATGATGCGCCTCGAACATTGGGGAGTAGTCGTCCCGCGGTCCTGCCGCGGGAACCTGTATCAACATAATTGGCCCGCAGGCCATGGTGCAGGTGGTTGCAGAACTTGACGAGACCATTGATCCAGGGCGGCCGCATGGGCCGGAGTCGCCCGTGGATCATTGGTTAATTCGTCCGGCCCACGTACCTCTTGCAATCTCATGGAAGCATTCCTCATCTCCACCGGCATCGTCGGTCTCGCTGAAATCGGCGACAAAACCCAACTCCTGGCCTTTCTGCTGGCCGCCAAATTCCGCAAGCCCTTGCCCATCGTGCTGGCGATTTTCGTCGCCACCATCGCCAATCACGCGTTTGCCGCCGCCGTCGGCGCCTGGATCACCAGCATGCTGGGGCCCGACGTGCTGCGCTGGGTGCTCGGCGTATCGTTCCTCGCCATGGCCGCCTGGACCCTCATCCCCGACAAGCTCGATGAAGACGAGACGAAGCTGGCAAAATATGGCGTCTTCCTGACCACCCTGATCGCCTTCTTCATGGCGGAAATGGGAGACAAGACGCAGGTCGCCACGGTGGCGCTGGCGGCCCGCTACCACGACATTGTTTCCGTCGTGCTGGGCACCACCTTCGGCATGATGCTGGCCAACGTGCCAGCCGTCTACCTGGGTGACAGGATCGCCAACCGCGTGTCGCTGCGCCTCGTGCACGGCATCGCGGCGCTGGTCTTTGCCGTGCTGGGCGTGGCTACCCTGCTCGGTGCGGGTGCGGCCCTGGGGTTTTGACATAACATGAAATAATTTCTCATTTACAATGTTCATGTCTATAATTACAATGTCGCCGACATGAACACTGGCGCGCCTGTCCCGAGCGGCCGGCGCGCTTTCTTGAGGAATGTATGTATTTGAATGGAAAGATCGCGGCGCTGTGCCTGGCCGCCTGCGCCAGCCAGTTCCCCGCCGCCATGGCGGCACCCTTGAACTCCCCCCCTCAGACGACAACGCAATCCGAGCCCGAAGTCCGCACGCGCGACCTGCTGTTGCTGGGCGCCGGCCTGATCCTGCTGCTTGGCCGGCGCCGTCCCGATTACGACACCTGGCAAGACTAGAGCAGCAATAGCACCGCATACTCGCGGCCCTCGTCGCGCAGGGCGATGCTGTTTCCACCCTGCACCACGCCATCGAGCGACAATCCCGCAGGCCGCCCCTGCGCCTGCTCCACCGTGATGGCATAGCTGCTGGCGCCGAAGCGGTAATGCAGCTTGAAGCGGTCCCACTCGGCCGGCATGACCGGCGCCACGCGCAGCACGTCCGCTTCGCGCGTCAGGCCAAGCAGGGATTCGACGATCAGCCGGTACAGCCAGCCCGACGATCCCGTGTACCAGCTCCAGCCGCCGCGTCCCACGTGCGGCGCCACGGCATACACGTCGGCCGTCACCACATACGGCTCGACCTTGTAGCGTTGCACCGCCTGCGCATCCACGCCATGGCGCACGGGATTGATCATGCGCAGCAGTTCCCACGCTTTTTCGCCATCGCCCAGGCGCGCAAACGCCATCGCCGTCCAGATGGCCGCATGTGTGTACTGGCCGCCGTTCTCGCGCACGCCCGGCACGTAGCCGCGGATGTAGCCCGGATTCAGGCTGGATTTATCGAATGGCGGATCGAGCAGCTGGATCACGCCGGAATCACGGCGCACCAGGCGCGCATCGACCTGGCGCATGGCGCCGGCCACCCGTTCCTGGTTGGCCGCGCCCGACAGCACGCCCCAGCTTTGCGAAATCGAATCGATCTGGCATTCCTCGTTCGTGTGCGAACCCAATGGCGTGCCGTCGTCGAAGTAGGCGCGCCGGTACCACTCGCCATCCCACGCATGTTCCTCGACCTTGGCCGCCAGTGTCACGGCTTCGTCGCGGCAGAACCGGGCAAACGCCGCGTCGCCGCGCAGCACGGCCACTTCGGCGAAACGCTGCAGCACTTCGTACAGGAAGAAGGCCAGCCACACGCTCTCGCCCTTGCCATGTTCGCCCACCTTGTCCATGCCGTCGTTCCAGTCGCAGGAACCCATCAACGGCAAGCCGTGCACGCCCAGGCGCAGGCCATGGCGGATGGCGCGCACGCAGTGTTCGTACAGGTCGGCCGACTCGCCTGAACGCACGGGCAAGTCATAGTAGGAATCTTCTTCCGGCTTGACGGCCCGTCCCTCGATGAAGGGCGCCACTTCCGACAGCACGTTGACGTCGCCCGTGGCGATCACATAGCGGCAGGCGGCCAGCGGCAGCCACAGGTAATCGTCGGAGCAATGCGTGCGCACGCCCCGGTCCGATGGCGGATGCCACCAGTGCTGCACGTCGCCTTCGACAAACTGGTGCGCCGCGCACAGCAGCAGGTGGCCACGCAGCAGTTGCGGCGCCGTGTGGATCATCGCCATCGCGTCTTGCAGCTGGTCGCGGAAGCCGTAGGCGCCACCCGACTGGTAATAGCCGCTGCGCGCCCACAAACGGCAGGCGATAGTCTGGTACATCAGCCAGCCATTGGCGATCACATCGAGCGATGGATCGGGCGTCTCGATGCGCACGGCGCCCAGGGTGCTGTCCCAGTGCGCGCGCACGGCATCGAGCGCACCGCGGGCCGCTTCCTTGCCCGCATGGCGCTGCACCATGGTGCTGGCGTCGGCATTGCGGCGCCCGCCCACGCCGAGGATGAAGACGATTTCGCGCTCCTGCCCCGGTTGCAGTTCGAACGGCACCTGGATGGCCGCGCACGGATCCAGCCCCGTGCCCGCCTTGCCGGACAGGCGCACGCGGCGCAAGGCAGCCGGCTGCGCCAGGCTGCCGTTGCGGCCGATGAATTCATTGCGGTCGCAGGTGATGGAACGGATGCTGGCGTCCGTATTGAAAAAGCCGACCCTGCCTGAAAACTCCGTGTTGTAGTTATTGCGCGCAAACAGGGCCCCGCTGATCGTGTCGACTTCGGTGGCCACGTGCATGCCGGACTTGGCGCGCAGGTCGGCCATCACCCATTCCACATAACCGGTGACGGACAGGCGGCGCGGCACGCCGCTGTCGTTGCGCACCTTGATCACCGAGTATTTGACGGCCGCATCGAGCGCCACATAGGTGCATAATTCCGTGGCGATGCCGCCCTCGCTGTGTTCAAACACGCTGTAGCCGAAGCCGTGGCGCGTCACGTAGTCGCCGCTGCCGCGCGCGGGCAGGGATGAGGGCGACCAGAACTGGCCGGTTTGCTCGTCGCGCACATAAAACGCTTCGCCGGACAGGTCGGACACGGGGTCGTTCTGCCATGGCGTGAGGCGGAATTCATGCGCATTCTCGCTCCAGGTATACGCCTGGCCGGCTTCGGACACCACCGTGCCGAATTGCGCATTGGCCAGCACGTTCGACCACGGCGCCGGCGTCTGTTTTTCTTCACCCGTGGTAATCACATATTCGCGGCCGTCGGGCGTGAAACCGCCGAAGCCATTTTCCAGGATCAGCTCGCGCCTTGGCGCCCGGTGCGGCACGCCGCCATGCTCGCGGGCCGGATCCTGCAGCAGCGGCGGCATGCGCAGGACGGGACTCGGTGGACGCTTGACCTGCTCGGCCAGGGTGCCGCGCAGGTCGCTGATGATGGCGCGCGCCACCGACTGCAGCAAGATGCGGTCTTCATTGGCGATCTGCTCGGCCAGGCGCACGAAGATGCCGCCCGGGCGGTCGATCGCCTGCGCATCGATGCCCGAGGCGATCAAGCCCATGATCTGGTCGTGCAGCAGCTGGCGGTAGCCCGATTGCTCTTCATACCAGATCACCAGGTCGACGATCAGCCCCTTCAGCCGCCAGTAGGCATGTGCCTGCACCATCTGGCGCGCCAGCTCGATATTGGCCGCGTCGCGTATCTGCAGCAGCACGATGGGCAGGTCGCCGGAAATGGCATACGCCCACAGGCCGGACTGGCCGCGCTGGTTCTTGATCAGGATGCTGGCCTCGGCGCGCAGGGCCGCATTCGGGTAGATCACGGCATTTGCCAGGCGCGCATACAGCTGCGCGTCCGCTTCGCTCGCGTTCAGCTGGCGCAGCACCACCTGGCTGTGCGTCCAGGCCAGTTCGAACACGCGGTCGGCCAGGTGGCGGTCCTGGTATTTGTCGATCAGGTGCAGCGCCGCCTCGCGCTGCTCGACCATGCCGGTGACGCTGTCGACAGTGATGGCCTGGTCGGGTTCGAGCGTGATGACGTAACGGATGGCCACGATGGGGTCGAGCACGGAACCGTGGCCGCCACTGAGCGGCCCACTATCCTGCAGCGCCTGCGGCAGCTGCGCCGTGTTGCCGCGGCCGATGAAGCGCGCGCGGTCCGTCTCAAACGATACCTCGTAGCGCTCGATATCGTGCACGGTCATCACATGCAGCAGCCACGGCATCTGCTCGTCTTTCGAGCGGGGCCGGCGCGTGCATAAAATCGCGTTTTCATGCGCGAGGATTTCCGTCTGCACGAACAGCTTGCTGAACGCGGGATGGGCCGCATCGGCCGCCGCCGGGGCCATCACCACTTCGGCAAAACTGGTGATCTCTATGCGCCGCTGGCGGTTCGAATTATTGCTGATGCGCGTGCGGCGGATTTCAATGTCGTCTTCGGGCGAGACGACGATTTCCGTGTACAGGTCGAGGCCATGGTCGGCACGGCGGAACTCGGCCCTGCCCTCGGAAAAGATCACTTCGTATTTCTTCGGTTCGGCCAAGGTCGGCTGGTACATGGTGGACCAGACGGCACCATCGTCAAGGTCGCGCAGATAGCAGAAATTGCCCCAGTTGTCGCGCGTGCAGTCTTCGCGCCAGCGCGTCACGGACAGGTCTTTCCAGCGGCTGTAGCTGCCGCCCGCATTGCTCACCATGACGTGGTAGCGGCCATTCGACAGCAGCTGCGTTTCCGGCACGGCGCTGTTGGCTTGCGTGAGGATGCGCATCGGCATGGCCTGCTCGGGCGCGCCGCTGCGCAGCACCGCCAGTTCGGCCGTGTTCGAGTAAAACGCGCCAGCCTGCGGCGTGCGTTCCTGCAGCACCAGCAAGGCCGATTGCAGCAACGGATCGGACTCGAAACGGCGCTGCATCGGGCGGTCGTGCAGCAGATAGCTGAGGGCCAGAAAACCCATGCCCTGGTGGTGCACCATGAAGGAGCGGATGATGGCGCTGCCCTGCCCGCGCGGCAGGCGCGCCGTGGTGAAATCGATCGCTTCAAAAAAGCCGTAACGGCCCATGTAGCCGGCCGCCTGCATGCGCTGCAAATTCTGGCACGACGCCTCCGGCTGGACCATCAGGCCCATCATGCTGGCATACGGCGCCACCACCAGGTCGTCGGCCAGACCCCGCTTCAGGCCCAGCCCCGGCACGCCAAACGCGCGGTACTGGTAATTCAGGCTGGCGTCAACCGTGTTGTAGCCGGACTCGGAAATCCCCCATGGCACGTCGCGCTGACGTCCGTAATCGATCTGCGCCTCGATGACGGAGTGGTAGGTCTGGTCAAGTAACGTGTTCGGATAATTCGGCATCACCAGCAGTGGCATCAGGTACTCGAACATCGAGCCGCTCCACGACAGCAGCACGGGCTGGCCAGCCACCATGCACAGCTGGCGGCCCAGGGCGAACCAGTGCTCCTGCGGCAGCTGGCCTTGGGCGATGGCGATAAAGCTGGCCAGGCGCACTTCGGAAGCGAGCAAATCGTAGTAGCTGGGATCCAGGCGCCGTTCGCTGACGTTGTAGCCGATGGCCAGCAGTTTTGTCGATGGGTTGTACAGGAAACCGTATTCGATCTGCGCAAAGTCGCGCGCCTGGCCCGCCGCGTGGGCGATGTCGCGCATGTGGCGGCCCGCCTGGTCGCGGCCCTGCGCCAGCAAGGCGGCCAGCTCGGAAGGCAGGCCTTCCGGCGTTTCCAGGTTGGCCAGTTCGCGCAGGGTCGGCACGCGCAGCCACGCCGCATCGACACCCGTTTGCGCCGCCCACGGCGCCAGTTGCAGCAATTCGGCCAGCGCCGCGCGGCACTGGCGCGCCAGGGCGCCCGTCCACATCGACAGTTCGCCATCCTCGCTTTGCAAGGTCTGCGACAGCAGCGCTTCGGCCGCGCCATTCACGGCGGCGAGATAAGCATGCCATTCGGCCAGGCTGGCGGGTGCCGCCTGCGCCTGCAGCAAGTGCATGCTCTCGCGCATGGCCTTGCCTTCGCCTTCGGCGGCGATAAATTCCTGCAGCACCTGCGCCGTCGTGCGTATGCCCTGCACCACCTGCGCGCCGATGATGGGAGTGTCGTACAGTTCCACCAGTCCCGGTTGCAAGGTCAACAGATGGCCCGCCAGGTTGCCGCTGTCGACGGTCGAGATGTACATCGGCTGCAGCGCCTTGAGCGTTTGCGTGTCGTACCAGTTATAGAAGTGGCCCTGGAAACGTTCCAGCTCGCCCATGCTGTGCAGGGTGGCGCGGCTGCGCTCGATCAACTGGCCCAAGGTGAGGTAACCGAAATCGTAAGCCGTCAAATTGGCCAGCAGGGCCAGGCCGATATTCGTCGGCGAGGTGCGGTGCGCCACCACCAGGTTCGGATGCTCCTGCATGTTATCGGGTGGCAGCCAGTGGTCATCCGGGCCGACGAAGGTATCGAAGTACGCCCAGGTCTTGCGCGCCACGCCATGCAGGAACCGTCCCTGCTCCATCGACAGGCGCGCCACGGCCCGCTCGATGGGGCGGCTGATCCACCAGGCGATGGCGGGCGCGGCTAGCCACAGCAGCAGCACCACGGCGGCGGCAGGCAAGGCTGCCGGGCGCCAGGCCAGCAAGGCGGCAAAGGTGGCCAGCGCCAGCGCGGGCGAGCACCACATGGCGCGCCAGCTATCGATCTGCGAGCCTGACGATGTGTGCAGGTTCGAGGCGCGCCAGTCGAGCAAATGCTTGTGCGAGACGCCCAGGCGCCACAGGGTGCGCACGATGGCGTCCAGGCTGAGCCACGCTTCGTACGGCAGGAAGACGAGGGTCAGCATGGCGTGCGAAAACTGCACGCCGCAGCGCCGCTCGAAGGCGGCCAAGTGCTGGCGCCACAGGGTGTCGCGCGGTTTGCGCAGCAAATCGTAGAGGGCCGAAAAGACGGGCGGCAGGAAGATGATGGCCAGCACGGCCGCGCTCCAGAAGGCCACGTGCGGCAGGAAGCCCCACACCAGCAGCAGGGATAAAGTGGTGGCAGGCGCCACGATGCTGCGGCGCAGGTTGTCGAACAGCTTCCAGCGCGACAGCATCGACAGGGGATTGCGTTCGCGCTTGCCGGCGCGGCCCGGCACACGGCCCATCAGCCAGCCGACCAGTTGCCAGTCGCCGCGTATCCAGCGCTGGCGGCGGCTCACGTCGGCGTCGTAGCGGGCCGGGTATTCCTCGTACAGCTGCGAGTCGCTCAAGAGGCCCGCGCGCAGGTAACAGCCTTCCAGCAGATCGTGGCTGAGGATTTTATTGTCGGGCAGGCGCTGGCCCAGCACGCGCTCGAACATGTCGAGATCGTAGATGCCCTTGCCGATGAAGGAGCCCTCGTAAAATACGTCCTGATACAGGTCAGACACGGTGCGCGTGTAGGGGTCGATGCCCGGCTCGCCGCCGCACAGCAGTTCGTAGCGCGAGGCGTTCGCGCTGGGCAGCGCCACGGCCACGCGCGGCTGCAGGATGCCGTAGCCGGCCACCACGCGCGTGCCGGCCACATCCAGCACGGGACGGTTCAGCGGATGCATCATGGTGGCGATGAATTCGCGCGCCGCGTCGCGCGGCAACTGCGTATCCGTGTCGAGCGTGATCACGTATTTGACCGTGCGCAGGCCCCGCAACTCGCCTTCCACCAGCGAGAATTTGTCGCGCGCGCCGCCGCGCAAGAACGCGTGCAGGTCGGACAATTTGCCGCGCTTGCGCTCCTGCCCCATCCACGCATTCTGCTGCGAATTCCACAGGCGCGGACGGTGCAACAGCAGGAACGGCCCCACATGGCCCAGCTCTTCGCGATCGGCCGGGTCGCCGTTTTCCTTGAACGCGACGCCCTCCACGCGGTACTTCTCGTTCAGGCTGCGGATAGTCTCCTGCGCCTGGCGCAGCAAGGCGTCGTCGCCTGGCATCGTTTGCGCCTCGGCGTCGACGAAGTCCGTCAGCAGGCAAAAGCGCAGGTTCGGATCGCGGTTGGCGAGATAGCGCACTTCCAGCGCCTCGCACAGGGCCGCCACGTTGTCCTCGCTGTAGATCAGGGTCGGCACCACGACGATGCCGCGCGCATCCGACGGAATGCCAGCCTGGTAATCCATGCGCGGCAGCGGGTGCGGCGACGTCATCAGGGTCGCCAGCCAGTTCACCACGGCCACGGCCAGCTGGCTGCTGCCCAGCAGCGCCAGCGCGCCCAGCGCCGCCAGGGGCCAGCCCTGCACGTCATGGCGCACGGCGCGTTCGAGCAGCAGCGCACTCGTCGCCAGGGTCAGGAACGAGATCGCGCCCAGGTAGACGGCCAGCGGCGCGGCGCGCGCCGTATGCTGCAGCGCCTCGATGAAGGGCAGCCTGGCGCCGGCCTGCTTTTCCAGTACCAGCACGCCGCGCCCCACCAGGTAAAAGCCGATGTGGCCGCGCCGCGCGTCATTGCCGTTGCCGTGCGTGTGCGCCAGCTGCACCACCATCTCGGCCACTTCCACTTCGCTGCGCGCGCTGCGCCTGGCGATGCGTTCGATGGCGTGGCGGTAGCTGTCGCGCGTGGCGAAATCCATCAGGCTATAGGTACCGGCCGGGTCCAGGCGCAAGGTCTGTTCGACCACGCTCATGGTCTCGACGAATTCCTGCCAATCCATGGTGCCGAGAAAGCGCAGGCTGCCGATACTGTTGGCGATCGATACCTGGTCGGCCGCCTGCTGCCCGATTTCGGACTGGATCTGCTGCTCGATGGTGAGGCCCGACTCGGCCAGCTTGTGCGTCAGCCACGACAGCGCCAGGGTCAGCGAGGAACTTTGTCCCTGCAGGCGGCGCGACAATTCGGCCACGAAGGCGCTGGTCATGGGCGGGTTCGAACGGGCCATGTCGGCCACCAGCAGGATCAAGCCGCTGGGATTGCGCTCGGCGATGTCCGTCATCTGGTCGGCCCAGGTATTGGCCAGGTCGCGCTGCATGCGGTCGTCGGCCACGCGCACGGCGACGCGGCGCAGGTTTTCGATCAGGGCCAGGCGCAGCATGATGGCCACGGCCCACAGTTCACCCAGGGTCAAGGTGGCCACGTCCTGGTAAGCCTCGACGAAGTGGCACAGGTTTTCCAGGTCGACGCGGCCATCGCCGTGCGAGATGATTTCCAGCGCAATTTTATACACGCGCGGGCAGCCCGCGTCCGCGCCGGAGGTCAGGCGTGGCAGCTCCTTGCTGTAGTTCTTCGGCAAGTGGCGCCGCGTGGTGCGGATCTGCTCTTCGATCAGGTAGAAATTATCGAGCAGCCATTCCGAGGCTGGCGTGACCTGGCGCCCGCTTTTGACGGTCGCCGTCAGCTCGTTGACGGTGGCCGTGATCAGGGCCGCATTGTCGGCCAGGCGCGCCAGCAGGCGGTCGCGGCCGTGATGCCGCCCTACCGCATGGCCGGCGGCCACGTGCTTGCCGTGGGCGGCCATCTGCATGGCGCTGAATAATTCGGAACGCAGGGGCAAGGCATCGTCGCGCGCGGCGTCGAAGGTGTCCGGTGCAAGGGAATGGTCGCGGAAGATTTCCTTGACTTTGGAAATCTGTTCCTTGATCTGCTGCGTGACGACTGCGGTGTACTCTTTCAACTTGGCCTCGCTAGGTGCGCGCAGGCAGCCAGCGGCCTCCGTCACGCTGGCCCAGTCTGGAAGAACACGATCGGACACTGGCGAAGACGGAAAGCGAAGCGCCGGAGCGTTGCGACGAATCTCAGGGTATAGGGAGATTTTCTGAACTTCATCGTAGGGGCGCCCTGCGCGCAAGACCGTGCGCTAGCGTACATACCCGGCGCTTTAGGGGCGTACCGGCAAAGAAATCAGCGCGTGAAGCGGGAGAAAAATGCCTGGAGGAAATGAACGGAGGGAAAGGAGTAGCAGCACCGTGCCAATGATGGCACGGTGCAATATTTCAAGGAAGAAAGTTCAAGCAGCTCATGCAGCGATGGCCAGCGGGTGACGCGTCGCCTCCGCCATTGCCATGCCGCCGTTGAGTTGCCATGCCGCGCCATGACCGAGACGGCGCAGGCAGGCGGCGGCGCGCGCGCTGCGGTTGCCGCTACGGCAGAAAAAGACCAGCGGACGCTGCGGCTGCTGCAACCATGCGGCCACCTGTCCCGCCAGACGGCTCAGCGGTACGCTGCGCACCTCGCAGCCCTCGAATACCGTGCCGGCGCAAGCCGCGTGTTCATACGCTTCGCGCACGTCGACAAGGATGGCATCGGGATGCTGGCGCAGGAAGGCGGGCAAGGCGGCCGCATCGAGCTGCAATTCGGCGGCCGGCACGATGCCGTCCCGCACGGTGCGCACGGTAGCGCAAATGCTACCGTCGTCGCATGCGGCGCACAGCACGGTATCTTGCGTCACCAGCGCCGCATCCAGCAAGGGCGTCAGCGCCTCGGGCGCCAGGGTACCGATAAAAGCGAAGCGCTGCCCCAGCACATACACATGGTTTTCGCCACACTCGACGCGGAGCAGGCGCTGCTGGCCCAGTGACAGCTCACCGTCGATATCGATGCGGCCCACCTGTTCGATGGCGAGTTCCTGCAGCAGCGACAGGCGCGCCACGCCATGGTCGGCTGGCGCCGTCGTGTGCACGATGGCACGCAAGGTCAAATGCTGGCAGCGGATGAAGGCCGCCAGGCGCGGCACGAGCGCGGCGACGGGATCGATGACGACGCAGCTGGCGCTGGCAGCGTCGCTGAGCAACCAGGTGCACTGGCCATCGACGCTCAGCTGGATTACGCCGTCCTGCGCGCCGTCCTGCGGCGATGACGCCAGCACTGACTGCAGCAAACAACTGCTGCGCAAGGCCTCGCCGCAACGCTCGATGCGCGCGCAGGCAGCGGTAATGGTCGCCGCATCGATCAGGGGGCCGAACGACAAACGAATGGCCGAGCTGGCGCGCCATTGCGGCACGTGCATCGCTTCCAGGACATAACTGGGGAGAGCTTTGGCGGCGGAACAGGCGCTGCCCGAGCTGACGCGCACGCGCGCCGCGTCGAACAGGTCGAGCAGTTCTTTCGACGACAGTCCCGGCACGGAAAAATTGAGCGTCGTCGGCAAGGACAAGTCAAACGGCATATTGAAAACGATGCCGGGGAAAGCGCGTTCCAGGCTGGCCACCAGCTGCTCGCGGAACGCGGCCAGGTCGGCGTGGCTGCGGAAGGTCTTGCCATCGTCGAGCGCGGCCAGCACGGCGCCCAGGGCGGCGATGCCGGCCATGTTTTCCGTGCCCGAGCGCAGGCCCGCTTCCTGGCCGCCGCCCATCATCAGGGGCGTAAAAGGCGCGCCGGCGCGCACGTACAGCATGCCGATGCCCTTGGGCGCATACAGCTTGTGGCCGGAAAACGGCGCGTAATCGATGCGCGTGGCGGCCAGGTTCAGTTTCAGCTTGCCCAGCGCCTGCACGCAATCGACCATCCAGTAGGCATCGGCGCCGCGCTCCTGCAGCAGTTGTGCGATGGCGGACAAATCGCTGACGACGCCCGTTTCATTATTCGCCGCCATCGTGCACAGCATGGCCGCGTCGCCGATCAGCGCACCGAGCGCCTGCAGATCGTGGCGCCCCTGCGCATCGACGGGCAGCTTGCGCACTTCCAGGTTCAAGCCCAAGAGCCGGTTCCAGTGCGCCAGACTTTCCGGCACGGCCTTGTGCTCGGTCGCGCCATACAGCAGCAGGCTGCCGATGCGCTTGCCGGCATCGCGCCGTTCGCGCAGCGCGCACAGGGCCGACAGCACGGCCGTCTGGATGCCTTCGGTGGCGCCGCTGTTGAACATCAAGCGGCCGTCGCCCACGCCCAGCAGGTCGCTGGCGCGCCGGCGCACGCCATCCATCATGGCCTTGGCCTGCAACCCCGTCGCGTGGGTGCTGCTGGGATTGCCATAGCCCTGCTCCATCGCTTGCCGGGCGGCGGCAACGGCGGCGGGCAGCACGCAAGTGGTGGCATTGCTGTCGAGGTAGATTTCTTTCATGATGGCAGTCTGAGTATTCTATAAAAAGGGCACAGCGCAGGCGGCTGGTACGTATGGATAGTCTACCGGCCTGCTCCCGTGAAGATATGCCAAAAAATGCTGCAAACAAGGTACCATGCAGCATGCTCATGCCACAAAAGCCGGAATAACAAAATGAATTCACCAAGTACTCAGCTCGACAAATTCGACTGCGCCATCCTGGCCGCCCTGCAGCAGGACGGCACCTTGTCGATCGCCGCCCTCAGCGAGAAGATCGGCCTGTCGAGCACGCCGTGCTGGAAGCGGGTCAAGCGCCTGGAGGAAGAGGGCTATATCGAAAGCCGCGTGGCCATCGTCAACCGGCAAAAAGTGGGCTTGCCCGTGACCGTGTTCGTCAGCGTGCGCACGGGCCAGCACGATGAAAAATGGCTACGCCGCTTCGCCGCCGCCGTCATCGTCTTGCCCGAGGTACAGGAATTTCACCGCATGAGCGGCGACATCGATTACCTGCTGAAAGTCGTCACCACCGATATCAAGGGTTATGACACGTTTTATAAAAAGCTCATCAAAGCGGTGCAATTGACGGGCGTGTCGTCCGCTTTTTCCATGGAACAAATCAAGTGCAGCACGGAATTACCGTTGGAATTGATCGCCCACGGCTTGCCGGCCTGAGGCGTTTTCCGGCCATGCCAGGCGGAGGTGAAAAATCACGTTGCTGCAATGCAACATAAATCAACGAAAAGCAGCAATGGTGAGGCGGGACGCGCTGCGCGGCCGGTATACTGTCCCCTTGCCTGCCCGCTTTTCTTCCTCTTGCGCAGGCCATCGCACAAGGTCTTCCATGTCTCTGCTCCGCCGCCTCTCCATCCAGAAAAAACTCCTGTTCAGCATGGGCTTGTGCCTGCTGCTCTTCATGACGATCTCGTCTTTCCTTAGCGTACGCATGAGCAGCGATTACGTGCGCGAACGCGTCGTCAGCCAGGAATTGCCGGCCCAGGTGGGCGAGATCCGTAACGACGTGCTGCGCCAGATCAGCCAGCCCCTGTCCGTGGTGCAGACCATGGCCAACGATATCTATCTGCAAGACTGGGAAGATGCTGGCTTGCCCGACAGCGGGATCGCCACCTTCCAGCGCTACGCCAGCGTGCTCAAGGAAAAGAACAAGGCCGCCTCGATCAACTGGGCCTCGGCCAGCACGGGCAAGTATTTCACCACCGAAGGCTTGTTGCGCACCCTGGACAAGAACCAGGCCGCGGACCAGTGGTTTTATGGCTTGCTGGCCGGCGACAAGGCTTATACGCTCGACATCGACAAGGCGGAAAACTCCAGCGACCTGATGCTGTATCTGAATGCGCGTGGCCAGACGGCGGGCGGCAAACAGATCGCGGCCGGCCTGGGCCTGTCCATCAATGCGCTGGCCGACACCATCCGCAGCTACAAGATCGGCCAGACGGGCCATGTCTATCTGGCACGCGCGAATGGCGTGCTGCTGGTGCACCGCGACACGGCCCTGGCCGATGGCAAGCATCAACTCAAGGATTTGCCGGGCTTTAGCGATCCCCTGAGCAAGAGCCTGCTGACAGGCAACAAATACGCGTACGCCATCTATGCCGCGCCCGCGGGACGCCAGTTCGTCGCCGCCTCCTTCGTGCCGGAACTGAATCTGTATGTGATGGCGGAAGTGCCGGAAGCGGAAGTGCTGGGCAATGTCACGCGCTCGGCCCTGATCGCCGCGCTGATCGCCGGCCTGGTCGGTGGCGGCATCGCCCTGCTCATCATTTATGTCATCAGCCGCGCCATCGCCGCCCCCGTCGCAAGGGCTGCCGACATGCTCAGCGAGATCGCCAGCGGGAATGGCGACCTGAGCCGCCGCATGCCCGTGGAATCGGAAGACGAGGTCGGTGCGCTGGCCGCCGCCTTCAATCGCTTCGTCGCGTCGCTGAACGTGACGATACGCGAAGTTCGCGACAGTACCGGGTCGATTGCCAGCGCGTCGAGCCAGATCGCGTCGGGCAACCTGGACTTGTCGGCGCGCACGGAAGCCCAGGCGTCGAGCCTGGAAGAGACGGCGGCGGCCATGGAAGAACTGACATCGACCGTAAAACAGAACGCGGACAACGCGCGTCAGGCAAACCAGTTGGTGGTATCGGCCTCGAGTCACGCCGTCAAAGGTGGCGAAGTGGTCGGACAAGTCGTGCAGACGATGGGCGCGATTACGGAAAGTTCACGCAAGATCGCCGACATTATCGGCGTGATCGACGGGATTGCCTTTCAAACCAATATCCTCGCCCTGAATGCGGCGGTCGAGGCGGCGCGCGCGGGCGAACAGGGACGCGGCTTTGCCGTGGTGGCCACCGAGGTGCGCAACCTGGCGCAACGCTCGGCAGCGGCGGCCAAGGAAATCAAGGATTTGATCGTCGATTCGGGCAGCAAGGTGGAAGCGGGCAGCAAGCTGGTCGACTCGGCCGGCGCCACCATGCAGGACATCGTCGTCTCCGTGCAACGCGTCGCCGACCTGATGGGAGAAATCGCTTCGGCCAGCCAGGAACAAAGCCAGGGCATCGCGCAAGTCAATGCCACGGTGACGCAAATGGATGACGCCACCCAGCAAAACGCAGCACTGGTGGAAGAAGCGGCGGCGGCGGCCCAGTCCTTGCAGGATCAGGCCGGCCGCCTGGCGCAGGTGGTCAGCGTCTTCAAGCTCGAAGAGATTACATCGCCGGCGCTTTCACGCTTGCCGCTTGCTTGAAGAAGTCATAAATGCCGCTCTCGCTCATGCGACGGGCATTCGCCAGTTCGCCGCCCTTGGTGGCGTACAGCACCTGGTTGCTGTCGCTCGATACGAGCACGGCAGCCGGGATGCCTTTCTTGAGCGGATTGCCATAGGCTTGCGCCACGTCAAGGTTATGGTCGAAGTTACCCACGTCGACCTTGACGACCTTGAACTGCTGTTGCATCAACTCGGCGTTCTTGCCTTCCTTCAATGCCTTGTCCAGCGCGCGGCAATCCTCGCACCAGTTGGCGCCAAAGATCAGCAAGACTGGCACGTGCGCCGCCTTGGCTTCGGCCAGCGCGCGGGCCACGTCGGCCTTGGCGTCGGCCGCCGCGTTGTACGGCAAGTGCGGCGTGGCGGCAGGGTTAGCCGGTGTGGGGGCGGCGGCAACGGCGGTGCCGGCAAGCAGCAGGCTGGCAAAGAAAATAGAAAGGCGCATGCGGGACTCCTGAGAGAAATCGTGAGGCCAGCTGAACAGCTGCCAGCGGGCGTGATTGTCTAGAATATGCGTACCTGTAGGAAATATCCACCATTTAATTGCACTGTGCTTATGCGAAAAACGTATAAGCACGCCAAGGAGAAGCCGCTTGAGCATGCCAGATACCCTGCCCCCGACATTGTCCGGCGCCGCGCGCATGCTATGCAGTGCCTATCCCGGCGGCATGCCAGACACGGCGTATTTCGCCGTACTGGCCCTACTGTATGAACACTTTTCCGACCGCAACCTGGCCGAGCTGATGGCCACCGTCACGGGCAAGGATGCGGCGCTGGTCCTCAATGACATCTATGCCTGCGCCAGCAGCAAACCGGCGCCGTCCGCCGTCGCGGCCGTCAGGAACTTGCTGGCGCGGCACGGCTTGCAAGCCGTCTGCGCCGAGGATTAATGCCCGCAGGCAGCGAAATGGAACGCATGGGATAATATCGGGCTCACACAGAGCAACGCGGCCCGAACGCGCCCTCCCCATGACGACTTCTTTCCTGGCACGCTGGCTGCCGCAACCGAACAACGGCAGCCGCCGCGAACAATTGCGCGCCTGCGCGGGCGCCATCTGCGGCTTGCTGCTGACCGGACTCATCTGCCATTTCCTGCTGGCCCCCGACAGCGCCAGCGTCTACCTGATCGCGCCCATGGGCGCCTCGGCCGTATTGCTGTTCTGCCTGCCGGCCAGCCCGCTGGCGCAACCGTGGTCCGTGGTGGGCGGCAATGTCGTCTCCGGCCTGGTCGGCATGGCTTGCGTCAAATGGCTGGGATCAAGCGTGGGCGTGGCGGCGCTGGCCGCCTGCCTGGCCATCGGCGCCATGTTTGCCCTGCGCTGTTTGCATCCGCCAGGCGGGGCCGTGGCGCTCACTACCGTGGTCGGCGGCGCCAGCGTGCATGCGGCCGGCTTTGAATTCGTCTTCATCACCGTGCTGTTCAATTCCGCCGTGCTGGTCGCCTGCGCCGTGCTGTACAACAACCTGACGGGGCGCCGCTACCCGCACATCCAGCAACTGGTCGCGCCGCATCCGCACGCCACCAAAGATGACGTACCCAGCAATCGCCTGGGCTTTTCGCCGGACGACCTCGATGCCGTCTTGCGCCAGCACAGCGAAGTGCTCGACATCAGCCGCGACGATTTGCAAGCGATCTTCCTGCAGACGGAAATGCGCGCCTACCAGCGCCGCTTCGGCGTCGTCACCTGCGCCGACATCATGTCGAAGGACGTGCTCAGCGTGGAATTCGGCACGCCGCTCGATGTGGCCTGGCGCACCATACGCGAGCACCAGGTGGGCGCCCTGCCCGTGCTGAACCGGGCGCGCCGCGTCATCGGCATCATCACGCAGACGGATTTCCTGCGCCATGGCGGCCTCGACGATTATCAGGGCATGCGCCAGCGCCTGCGCGGCTTGCTGCAGCGCAGCGGCCTGTCCCACAGCGACAAGCCGGAAGTGGTGGGCCAGCTGATGACGCCGTCACCGCACACGGCCCGCCTGGGCACGCCCATCATCGACCTGGTCCCCCTGATGGCCGATGCCGGCTACCACCATATTCCCATCCTCGACGATGAAGAGCGCCTGGCCGGCATCATCAGCCAGTCCGACCTGATGGCGGCCCTGTACGAAAGCCGCTTTGCCGAGGCGGCGGCATGACACCCTTCCAGGCACTGCTGACCGGCCCCGACGGCTGCCCGGCCGGCACGGCCGTCAGCGCGCATTTTTTCGGTGCGCAGCTGGCCATCGATGCGCCCGGCCATGGCGTCGATGTGGCGCAGCTGGTTGTCAGCGTGGGCGGTGTCGATGGACCGGAACTGTTCCTGAACTGGCTCGATGGCCAAGGCCGGCAAGCGTCGTTGCAACCGCTGACGGCGAGCGACATCGCCATCGTGTTAAAAGAAGCGCCGGCGGCGCTGCAGCCGCAATTGCAGCGCTTGTGGGGCGAACGCCAGCGCAACCGGCGGCAAGTGTCGGGCTGGCTGGCCGGTTTGACGGGCGCGGCCGTCGTCGCGGCCGCCCTGCTGTGGTGGCAAGGCGGCCATGCCGTCGGCGCGCTGGCGGGATGGATACCCCTGTCGACGGAAAAGCAGTTGGGCGAGCTGGCCCTCGCGCAAGTGCGCGCGCAGGGCGGCATCAGCGAGAGCGGCGTGGCGCAGCAGACGGTGCAGGAAATTGGCCGCAAGCTGACGGCCGGTTCGCGCTACCAGTACCGCTGGCTGGTCAAGCAGGACGATACGGTCAACGCGTTTGCCATGCCAGGCGGCATCATCGTCGTGCATACGGGCTTGCTGCGCCAGGCAGCCGATCCGGGCGAACTGGCTGGCGTGCTGGCGCATGAAGTGCAGCACGTGGAGCAGCGCCATTCGCTGCGGCAAATGATCAGCAGCCTGGGCTGGGGCGCCTTGGTGGGCGTGACTATCGGCGACATCAGCGCCGTGGCCGCCATGCTGGCGCACCAGGCCGGCACCCTGTATTTCAGCCGCGACATGGAAGAGGAAGCTGACCGCCTCGGTTTGCTGGCCTTGCAGCGCGCGCAGATCCGCCCCGACGGCATGCTGCGCTTTTTCCAGAAGCTCGATGACAAGGACAAGGCCAAGGTGCCGGGCTGGATTTCCTCGCACCCGCAAACGGCGGCGCGCGCGCAGCAGATCCGCAGCCTGATCGCCGCCACGCCCTGCCCCGCCTGCGTCCCGTTGGCCAGCCAGCACTGGCAGGCGATGAAAGCCTTGCTCGCGCCGGCAGACAAATAGCAACATTCCTCCCGCACAATTTATCCAAACGTACTGGGCAATGGCGTATGCTTACGCCCCGGCTGTTCCTCACGACCGGCCACCCCGACATCGCTAAGCCTCCGTTCATACCCTCCTTACAAAGGACATCGCGCATGAAGCATCGTTTTGCCGCCGGCACCCTCGGCACCCTGGCCATCTCCCTGTTGCTTGCTTACGCGTCCATAGCGCAAGCTGCCCAGCCCGCAGCCAAAAGCGTGGCCGTCAGCGCGCCGCAAGCCAAGCAGCGGTTGCAGGTCGTGGCCGATCAGTACTACGATGCGCTGGCCCGTTTCGAGCCGATCAACGCCACAGAGAGCGGCGACAACCGTTTTGACGACCAGCTCGGTTCAGCCATCGTCCCTGCCGCGCGGGCAAAGCAGTTCGCGCTGTACCGCCAGTACCAGAAGACCCTGCGCAGCATTGCCCGCGCACAGCTGTCGCACCAGGACCAGATCAACTACGATATCCTCGACTATGAACTGGCCACGGCGCTGAGCTTCGAGAGCTTCCCCGAATACCTGCTGCCCTTGAACCAGATGGACAGCATGCCCGTCACCCTGGCCAATTATGCGGGTGGCGAGGCATCGCAGCCTTTGACCACCGTCAAGGAGTATGACGCTTACCTGAGCCGTATCGGCCAGTTGCCGGGCTGGATAGACCAGGCCATCGCCAATATGCGCGTCGGCATGCAAAAAGGCATCGTGCTGCCGAAGGCGCTGACGGAATCGGCCTTGCCGCAATTTAAAAAGCTCGTCAGCGCCACGCCGCAGGACAGCGTCTATTACACGCCCGTCAAGAACCTGCCGTCCAGCTTTTCCGACGCGGACAAGGCGCGCCTGACGCAAACCTACACCGTCATCATCGAAGCCAAGCTGATGCCGGCCCTGCAGCGCCTGGCCACCTTCATGGAACGCGATTACCTGCCGGCCGGCCGCGCGAGCAGCGGCTGGAGCGCCCTGCCCGATGGGGCTGCCTGGTACCAGGCGCGCGTGGCCAGCAGCACCACCACGGATCTGAAACCGGAGCAGATCCACGCCATCGGCTTGAAGGAAGTGGCGCGCATCCAGGAACAATATGCGATCGTGGGCCCGAAGATGGGCTACAACGGCCCGGCCGCCGGCTTGCCCGTGTGGGTGTCGCAGCAGGAAAAATTCCGCCCGTTCAAGACGGAGCAGGAAGTGCTCGACGTCTATCGCAAGCTGAACGTGCTGCTAGACAGCAAATTGCCCGCCCTGTTTACCCTGGTGCCGAAGGCGCCGCTGGACTTGCGCCTGGAACCTGAACTGAGCCGCGACACGGCCGCCGACCACTACACGGCGCCGGCCGCCGATGGTTCGCGCCCTGGCGTGTTCTGGTCCGTCGTCACGGATCCGAAACTGTATGGCGACACGGGCATGACCACGCTGTTCCTGCACGAAGGCAAGCCTGGCCACCATTTCCACCTGGCGCTGGTGCAAGAGATGGATTTGCCGAACTTCCGCCGCTTCGGCGGCAACAATGCCTTCACGGAAGGCTGGGCCCTGTATGCGGAAACCCTGGGCAAGGAAATGGGCCTGTTCGACGATCCTGCCCAGTATTTCGGCCACTTGAACGACGAGATGCTGCGCGCCGTGCGCCTGGTGGTCGACACGGGCTTGCACACCAAGGGCTGGACACGCGAGCAAACGATCAAGTACATGCGCGACACCCTCGGCTATGACGCCGTGGCGAAAAGCGAAACGGAACGCTACATGGCCTGGCCGGGCCAGGCGCTGGGTTACAAGATCGGCTCGCTGAAAATCGTCGAACTGCGCCAGCGCGCGCAACTGGCGCTGGGCGACAAGTTCAGCCTGCCGAAGTTCCACGAAGTCGTGCTGAGCGACGGCACCCTGCCCCTGAAACTGCTGGAAGCCAAGGTCGACCGGTGGATCGCGCAGCAGAAATAAGCGGCGGCGCCTGAAAACAAAACGACAGCACCTCGATGGCGCTGCCGTTTTTTTTGCCGCTGGCGTTTCCAGCTACACCAGCAACGCCGCACTCATCGAGCGCACTTCCTCGGCCGATTCGGCCAGGATGCTTTGCAAGGTCTCGTTGTCGATAATGAAATCGATGACGGAATCGGAGGGCGTGAGCATTTCCACGTACGTCACCTGCAAGGGCGACGGTACGGGCGACAGTTGCTTAGCCAACAACAAGGTATCGAGCAGGGAGTCGGGCGGGATGGACAGCAAGCCATCGCGCAAGCCTTCGATGGCTTCGCTCACGGCCAGCGGGATCAGCAGTTTCTTCATGACTTCGCGGGAAATGATCTCTTCGGCGGACTCCATCCAGTGATCCGTATCGTCGTCGAGCAGGCCGGGAAATTCATCGGCACGTGACAGCAGGTAAAAACCGCCCACCTCATGCACGATACCGGCGAACAGCGCCGTGTCGGCATCGACGTGCGTCACGCGGCGGGCCAGCACGTGCGCCAGCGCCGCCACATGCGCCGTGTGCTCCCACAGCTGGGTCGCCTTCTGGCGCAGGATGGGGTCGATGATCTTGCTGCCGAACTGGCGCACCACCATGGCCGCCACCAGCGCATACAGATTGCGGTAACCCATGCGCATGACAGCGGCGCGCACGCTGGTCACGGGTGCCGCATCGCCGCGGCTGTACACGGCCGAGTTGGCCAGCGCGACCGTGCGCGCGGCCAGCAAGGGCTCGGCCAATACCAGTTTGATCGCATGGTCGATATGGCAGTCCGGTTCAGCCAGGGCCAATTGCAATTGCAATGCGGAATTAACACTCGTGGGAAACGTTAATTCTCCGCGCACCGCCTGAGAAACAATCAAACCGAAAGCCTGCAGTTTATTCATCATACGATCAATCCGCCTCAGATATTATTCTGGCCAACAATTTCATGCATCAGAAATTGAATGCCAGGCCCGGCCTTTAGAATACAGATGGCGTGCCAATCGCTTGCATTGAGGAATCTGGCAATGCCAGCGCATGCAATTGCGATTCATCGCCGATGACAAACAACTTCGGCTGCTGTAATACCTGCAGCAGGAATGGCTGGCCTTCACGCAGACGCCGGCGATAATCGGCCAGCGTATATAAGTTGGGATTGATTTTACGCCTTAAGGTTCGCTCCGCCGGCGCCAATCCCGTCAACAGATCGCCATAATTGGCTTCTTCGCCCACCAGCAGCAAATCGATGGCGCTGCCAGGCATGTCCTGTCCCTTCGCCGTGGCACCCGACACGAATGCCAGGTGCAACTGGTCGCGCAAGGGCGCCAGAGTCATGCTGAGGACGCCAACGATGCCGAAAGTTTTCTGCACCAGTCCGCTCAATTCCGGATACACGAGGCTTTCCTTGTTGGGCCAGAAGCGCCGCACATTGCCGATCCGCTCCGACGTGATCAGGCCTGACTCATGCAAGCGACGCAATTCCCGTTGCGCCGACGCGCTGCCAAGGCCGGTCAGGCGCATGATCTCGTTTAAGTGAAAGCCTTCATTCACGCGGACAAACAACAATCCCAGCAGTTTCTGCTGGGCGGGGGTAAACAGGGCTTGGGCAATCATGCGCCAAATCTTAGCATGAATAAACTGACAATTGGCGTGGCCCGGCCATGAGCGGGCATTTGCGCAACACGTGTTCCGGCCGCGACCAGTGCCGGCCATGCTGGCGACACTCGGCATCGCCGGACAGGCCACGGCACGATCCACAATGGTGCCGACGAGGGAAATCAATGTGAGTGCTCACTATAAAGCTAACAAGGCAACAATAAAATACGCGGCAAAAGAAGGAAAATGATCGAATATACCCGACAATAAAAATACACAGCTGTCAGACAGATTAACTCTATATACCCTGATTTGTTTTAATTTTTTCCTGCAAGCCGATCATAATCAAATCGAGGCCCGCATCAAAACGATCATCGATATCCGCATTAAAAATAGCATCCATAGAAGCGAGCACGTGCGGATAATTATCGGCCGCCATGGCCGTGAAATCGGCGCGCCGGCTCGATAATGCATTCATGGCGGCGCTCCCCGGTCCCGCGCCTTGCGCTTCCATGACAAAACCGAGCACATAATATAGCAGCGTAAATGCGCTCCAGCTGGCCAGTTTCTCCGATGCCCCAGCTGCACGCATCGGGCCGATTAACGCTTCGGCGACGCGAAACACGTTTTCCGATATCACATAGGTACCGCCAAAGACGCGCACGCCATCGCGGCGGGCCGATAACGCCGCGCGCATTTGCGCCGCCACCTGGCGCAGCCGCGCATCCCAGTCCGCCCCCTCATCGACGTTCCTTGCCACATCTTCGATCAACACGTCGGCCATGCCATCGAGCAAAGCCTGCTTGTTCGCAAAATGCCAGTACAACGAAGCGGCCTTGATGCCCATCGCATCGGCCAGGCGACGCATGGTCAAGCCCTCGATACCCACTTCGTCCAGCAGCTCGAGCGCCCTGGCCACCACGGCTTCGCGTTGAATTTTCATTTTCCTGTCATTTCCCTTGAAACTCTAACGTCGTTAGTTTACCATTTTGCGTAGACTAACAACGTTAGATTGAGAGTGACATGCACAATAGCGATATCGAAGTCATCATCGTGGGCGCCGGTCCCGTCGGCCTGACCCTGGCCTGCGAATTGCGCCTGGCCGGCATCCGCGTGGCCATCCTCGAGCGGCGGCCGCAACGCAACGCGCATTCGCGCGCGCTGACCATCCATGGCCGCACCCTGGAAATGCTGGGCTTGCGGGGTCTGGACCAGCGCTTTGTTGCGCTGGGCACGCCCTTTTCCAGCGGCCATTACGCGGGCCTCGATACCCGGCTCGACTTTTCCGGCTTCGACACGCCCCATCCCTACACCTTGTTTCTGCCGCAAAGCACGACAGAACGCCTGCTGGAAGAGCAATTGCTGGAAGACGGCGTGGCGATTGTTCGCGGCGCACTCGTGGAACAGACACAGCAGGATGACGATGGCGTCACGGTGGCCGGCACGCATGACGGCGTCCCCTTCTGCCTGCGTGCCCGTTACCTGGTCGGCACCGATGGCGGTCGCAGCCTCGTGCGCCAGCAGGCGGGCATCGCCTTCGACGGCGTGGCGGCCACTTGCAGCATGCTCATGGGAGATGTACAGCTGCGCCATCCGCCCGCGTCACCCATGCTGTCCCTGACGAACGCAGCAGGCAGCCTGATGATCGTGCCGCTGGGGCAAGGCCGCCACCGCGTCATCACCATGAATGCGCGTCGTCCCCAGCCCGCGGCAGCGGAAGCGGCCAGCGTGGAGGAATTGTCGCAAGCCAGCACGGACATCGCGGACTACGATTTCGGCCTGCATGACGCCAGTTGGCTGTCGCGCTTCAGCGATGAAACACGGCTGGCCGGGAGCTACCGCCAGGGGCGCGTCTTCCTGGCCGGCGATGCCGCCCACATCCACATGCCGGCAGGCGGCCAGGGCATGAACGTGGGCATGCAGGATGCGATGAACCTGGGCTGGAAGCTGGCCGGCGTGCTCAAGGGCTATGCACCGGACAGCCTGCTCGACAGCTACCATGCGGAGCGCCATCCCGTTGGCCTGTCTGTGCAGCACAATACCCTCGCGCAAACGGCCATGCTGACGCGTTTTGACGCGCGTACCCTGGCCCTGCGCGCCACCATCAGCGACATGCTGGCGCAGCCGGACGTCAACCGCGCGCTGGCCAGCGAGTTATCGGGCTTTGGCGTGCGCTATCCCATCTCGCTGGGCGCTGACGCGAACACCGGCAGCGCAGACTGGACCGGCCGGCGCGTGCCCGACTGGCTGCTGCGTCTGGCCGACGGCACGGCCGTGGGCATCCATGAACTGCTGCATGCGGGAAAATGGCTGCAACTGGCCGTTGGCGATGCCGCCCACGCGACACCAGCGTATCGTTTCGACGCGGCCTGGCTCACTTCGCTGACCATCAAACCCGGCTGCACGCAACTGGCCGGCATCAAGAGCCTGCTGATCCGTCCCGACGGCTATGCGGACCACGCGGTCTGATTGACTTATCTCAAGACGAAAAAAAACGGCACCCGAAGGTGCCGTTCTTGCCAGCTAGCAGCGCAAATTACGCTTCGTCGCCGTGGTGTTGCTGGGTTTCGATGTCCTGCAACGCTTCGGCAGCTTCGCCAGCCATCGAGGCTTTCTCGGCCAGCAGCAGCGCTTGACGCTCTTCCACTTCCCACGCTTCTTTCTCTTTGCGTGCGCGGTGGAAGGCCAGGCCCGTACCGCCAGGAATCAAGCGGCCGACGATGACGTTCTCTTTCAGGCCGCGCAAACCATCGCGCTTGCCCATGATCGCCGCTTCGGTCAGCACGCGGGTGGTTTCCTGGAACGATGCGGCCGAGATGAACGAATCGGTCGACAGCGATGCCTTGGTAATACCCAACAAGACATTTTCGTAGGTCGCTGGAATCTTGTTCTCAACGGCCATGCGATCGTTCTCGTCCAGCAGTTCCGAACGCTCTACCTGCTCGCCAACGATGTAGTTGGTGTCGCCGGCATTGACGATCTGAACACGGCGCAGCATCTGACGCACGATCACTTCGATGTGCTTGTCATTGATCTTCACGCCTTGCAGACGGTACACGTCCTGCACTTCGTCAACGATGTAACGTGCCAGCGCTTCGATACCCAGCAGGCGCAGGATGTCTTGCGGATCGGCCGGGCCGTCCACGATCATCTCGCCCTTGTTCACGACTTGGCCGTCATGCACCAGCACTTGTTTGTCCTTGGTGATCAAGAACTCATGCTTGTTGCCGTCCATGTCCGTGATTTCCAGACGCTGCTTGCCCTTGGTTTCTTTACCGAACGCAACCGTACCCGTGACTTCCGCCAGCATACCGGCATCTTTCGGCGAGCGCGCTTCGAACAGTTCCGCAACGCGTGGCAGACCACCGGTAATATCGCGCGTTTTTTGCGATTCGGTAGGAATACGTGCCAGCACCTCACCAACCGATACCTGTTGACCGTCCTTGACCATGATCAGCGCGCCGACCTGGAAGCCGATCGCCACCGAGTGTTCGGTGCCGGCGATCTTGACTTCTTCGTTCGCGTCGTTGATCAGCTTGACTTGCGGACGCAACGTTTTCGTCAACGAACCGCGACGTTTCGCATCGATCGCCACCAGGGTGGACAGACCGGTCACTTCGTCGACCTGACGGGCTACGGTGACGCCTTCTTCCACGTTCTCGAAACGCACTTGACCGGCGTATTCGGTAATGATCGGACGGGTCAGCGGATCCCACGTTGCCAGGGCCGTACCGGCCTTGATGACCATGCCGTCCTTGACGATCAGGGTCGCACCGTACGGTACTTTATGACGCTCACGCTCACGGCCATGGTCATCGGTAATCAGCACTTCGCCGGAACGGGAAATGACGATTTGCGCGCCCTTGCCGTTCGTCACGTAACGCATGGTTGCCGTGAAGCGGATGGTACCGTTCGACTTGGCTTCCACCGACGATGCCACTGCTGCACGCGATGCCGCACCACCAATGTGGAAGGTACGCATGGTCAGCTGGGTACCAGGCTCACCAATCGACTGCGCTGCCACCACACCGACGGCTTCGCCAGCGTTGACCAGCATGCCGCGGCCCAGATCGCGGCCATAGCACTTGGCGCACAGGCCGAAGCGCGTGTCGCAAGTCAGTGGCGTGCGGACCTTGACTTCATCGATGGACAGACGCTCGATCTCTTCGACCATGTCTTCGTCCATCAAGGTGCCGGCTTCGTACAGCGTTTCCTGGGTTTCAGGATTGACGACGTCATGCACCACCACGCGGCCGAGGATACGGTCACGCAACGGTTCGATGACTTCACCACCTTCGACCAGTGCCTTCATGACGGCGCCGTTCATGGTGCCGCAATCGTCCTCGATCACCACCAAGTCTTGCGTCACGTCAACCAGACGACGCGTCAGGTAACCGGAGTTAGCCGTTTTCAGCGCCGTATCGGCCAGACCTTTACGAGCGCCGTGGGTCGAAATGAAGTACTGCAAAACGTTCAGACCTTCGCGGAAGTTCGCGGTAATCGGCGTTTCGATAATCGAGCCATCCGGTTTGGCCATCAGACCACGCATACCGGCCAACTGGCGAATCTGGGCTGCGGAACCGCGCGCGCCGGAGTCGGCCATCATGTAAATGGCGTTGAACGATTCTTGCGTCGACTTGGTGCCGTCGCGGCGGATCACGTCTTCGACTTTGAGCTGGTCCATCATGGCCTTGCCGACTTCATCGGAGGTCTTGCCCCAGATATCGACTACCTTGTTGTAACGCTCGCCGGCGGTCACGAGACCCGAGGCGTATTGCTGTTCGATCTGCTTGACTTCCGATTCGGCCGTCGCGATCAGGGTAACTTTTTGAGGCGGTACCAGCATGTCGTCGACGCAGATCGAGATACCGGCGCGTGTCGCCAGGCGGAAACCCGATTGCATCAATTTGTCTGCGAACACCACGGTGGCGCGCAGGCCGCACTTGCGGAACGACGTGTTGATCAGCTTGGAAATTTCTTTCTTTTTCAGCGCGCGGTTCAGGACGGAGAACGGCAAGCCTTTAGGCAGAATTTCCGACAGGATCGCACGGCCGATCGTCGTTTCGTAGCGGGTTACCGTTTTCTCGAATTCGCCCGTTTCGGCGTTTTTCGGGTATTCGGTAATACGCACGGTCACGCGGGTCGTCAGTTCGACTTCCTTGTTGTCGTAGGCGCGGATCACTTCCGAGACGTCAGGGAACATCATCCCTTCGTTCTTCGCATTGATCGCTTCGCGGGTCGCGTAGTACAGACCCAGCACGATATCCTGGGAAGGAACGATCGATGGTTCGCCGTTCGATGGGAACAGGATGTTGTTCGATGCCAGCATCAACGTGCGTGCTTCCATCTGGGCTTCGATCGACAGAGGAACGTGGACCGCCATTTGGTCACCGTCAAAGTCGGCGTTGAATGCGGCGCAGACGAGCGGGTGCAACTGGATGGCCTTGCCTTCAATCAGGACTGGCTCAAAGGCCTGGATACCCAGACGGTGCAGCGTAGGTGCGCGGTTCAACATGATCGGATGTTCACGGATCACGTCTTCCAGGATGTCCCACACGACCGGCTCTTGAATCTCGACCAGCTTTTTCGCGGCCTTGATCGTGGTAGCCAGACCCATCAGTTCCAGTTTATTGAAAATGAATGGTTTGAACAGTTCCAGCGCCATCAGTTTCGGCAAGCCGCACTGATGCAGTTTCAATTGCGGGCCCACGACGATGACCGAACGACCGGAGTAATCGACGCGTTTGCCCAGCAAGTTTTGACGGAAACGACCGCCTTTACCTTTGATCATCTCTGCCAAGGACTTCAGCGGACGCTTGTTGGCGCCGGTCATCGCTTTGCCGCGACGGCCGTTGTCCAGCAGCGAATCGACTGCTTCTTGCAGCATGCGCTTTTCGTTGCGCGTGATGATCTCTGGAGCGCGCAGCTCCATCAGGCGTTTCAGACGGTTGTTACGGTTGATGACGCGGCGATACAGATCGTTCAGATCCGAGGTCGCGAAACGGCCACCGTCCAGCGGTACCAGCGGACGCAGTTCCGGCGGCAGCACTGGCAGCACTTCCATGATCATCCAGTCAGGCTTGATGCCCGAACGCTGGAACGCCTCCAACACCTTAAGGCGTTTGGCGTATTTCTTGATCTTGGCTTCGGATTTCGATTCCTTCAGTTCCACGCGCAGGGTTTCGGCATCGCGGTGGATGTCGATCGAGCGCAGCAGTTCACGGATACCTTCGGCGCCCATGAAGGCGGTGAAGTCGTCGCCGTACTCTTCGTACTTGGCGGCGTAGTCGTCTTCCGACATGATCTGGCACTTCTTCAGCGGGGTCATGCCTGGATCGGTCACGACGTATGCTTCAAAGTACAGCACGCGTTCGATGTCCCGCAGGGTCATGTCCAGGACCATGCCCAGACGCGACGGCAGCGACTTCAGGAACCAGATGTGCGCGGTCGGCGAGGCCAGCTCGATGTGGCCCATGCGCTCGCGGCGCACTTTGGCCAGGGTGACTTCGACGCCGCACTTTTCGCAGATCACGCCGCGGTGTTTCAGGCGCTTGTACTTGCCGCACAGGCATTCGTAATCCTTGATCGGGCCAAAGATCTTGGCGCAGAACAGGCCGTCGCGCTCAGGCTTGAAGGTACGGTAGTTGATGGTTTCCGGCTTCTTGACTTCGCCGTAGGACCACGAACGGATTTTCTCAGGCGAAGCGAGACCGATCTTGATTGCATCGAAGGTCTCGTTGGTCTGTACTTGCTTGAATAGATCGAGCAGTGCTTTCATGTATCACTCCAGAGGTGATTAAATTTCTATATTCCTGAGACTACATTGCCCGGCGTGGTTTCCCAGCCGGGCTTTGTGTTTCCCAAACCAAATGACAGGGTGCTGTCGTTTAGTTGCGTTCGAGGTCGATATCGATACCCAGCGAACGGATTTCCTTGACCAGCACGTTGAACGATTCCGGCATGCCGGCGTCGATCACGTGGTCGCCCTTGACGAGGTTCTCGTACACTTTGGTACGGCCATTCACGTCATCGGACTTGACGGTCAACATCTCTTGCAAGACATACGACGCGCCATACGCTTCCAGTGCCCAGACTTCCATCTCACCGAAACGCTGACCACCGAACTGGGCTTTACCGCCCAGTGGCTGTTGCGTCACCAGCGAGTAAGGACCGGTCGAACGCGCATGCATCTTGTCATCGACCAAGTGATGCAGTTTCAGCATGTGCATGACGCCGACAGTGACCTTGCGCTCGAACGCTTCACCGGTGCGACCGTCATACATGGTCACCTGGTTTTTCGAAGCGGTCATGCCCAGGTTCTTGGCGATGTCGTCCGGATACGCCAGGTCCAGCATGCGGCGGATCTCTTCTTCATTGGCGCCGTCGAACACTGGCGTGGCGAATGGAACACCTTTTTTCAGGTTTTCCGCCAGCTTCATGATCTCTTCGTCGTCGAAGTTATCCAGATCTTCCGCGCGGCCATTGTCGTTGTAGATCGTCGTCAGGTACTTGCGCACTTGCTCGACCTTGGTTTGCGCCTTCAGCATTTCGCCGATGCGGATACCCAGACCCTTGGCAGCCCAGCCCAAGTGAGTCTCGAGAATCTGACCAACGTTCATCCGCGAAGGAACGCCCAGCGGGTTCAGCACAACGTCGGCTGGCGTGCCGTCGGCCATGTATGGCATGTCTTCCACAGGAACAATACGGGAAACCACACCCTTGTTACCGTGGCGACCTGCCATCTTGTCGCCCGACTGCAGGCGGCGTTTCACGGCCAGGTACACCTTGACCATTTTTTGCACGCCTGGTTGCAGCTCATCGCCTTGCGTCAGTTTCTTGCGCTTCTCTTCGAAGGCCAGATCGAACTGGTGACGCTTCTCGTTGATCGATTCCTTGATCGCTTCCAGCGCTACCGCTGCATCGTCGTCCGCAGGGCGGATGTCGAACCAGTGGTATTTGTCCAGATCGGCCAGGTAATCCTTGGTGATCTTGGCGCCTTTGGCCAGCTTTTTAGGGCCGCCGTTGACAACTTTGCCAATCAGCATTTTTTCCAGACGCTGGAAGGCATCGCCTTCGACGATACGCATCTGGTCGTTCAGATCCAGACGGAAGCGTTTCAGTTCGTCATCGATAATTTGCTGGGCACGCTTGTCGCGCACGATGCCTTCACGGGTGAAGACTTGCACGTCGATCACGGTACCGATCATGCCCGAAGGCACGCGCAGCGACGTGTCTTTCACGTCCGAAGCTTTTTCGCCGAAAATCGCGCGCAGCAGCTTCTCTTCCGGGGTCAGCTGGGTTTCGCCTTTTGGCGTCACTTTACCAACCAGGGTGTCGCCGGCTTGTACTTCAGCGCCGATGTAGACGATACCGGATTCATCCAGACGTGCCAGCTGGTTTTCAGCCAGGTTCGAGATGTCGCGCGTAATTTCTTCCGCACCCAGTTTCGTGTCACGGGCCACCACCGACAACTCTTCGATGTGAATCGAGGTGTAGCGGTCGTCCTTGACGACGTTTTCCGAGATCAGGATCGAATCTTCGAAGTTCAGACCATTCCATGGCATGAAGGCCACGGTCATGTTCTGGCCCAGCGCCAATTCACCCAGGTCGGTCGATGCGCCATCGGCGATCACGTCGCGCTTGGCAACACGGTCGCCCACTTGCACGATAGGACGCTGGTTGATGTTGGTGTTCTGGTTCGAACGGGTGTACTTGATCAGGTTGTAGATGTCGACGCCCACTTCACCAGCGGTTGCTTCGTCATCGTTCACGCGAATCACGACACGGCCCGCATCGATGTAATCGACGATACCGCCACGCAAGGCTTGCACGGTGGTGCCCGAGTCGACCGCAACGGTGCGTTCGATACCGGTACCGACCAGCGCTTTTTCAGGACGCAAGCAAGGCACAGCCTGGCGTTGCATGTTGGCGCCCATCAATGCACGGTTCGCATCATCGTGTTCGAGGAACGGAATCAGCGAGGCAGCGACGGAAACGATCTGGCCAGGTGCCACGTCCATGTACTGGATGCGCTCCGGGGAGACCAGGATGGTTTCGCCGGCTTCACGGGCCGAGACCAGTTCATCGGACAGCGTACCTTCATCGCTGATGGTCGCATTCGCCTGAGCGATGATGTAGCGGCCTTCTTCGATGGCGGACAGGTAGTCGATCTGATCGGTAATCTTGGAGCCTTCGACCTTGCGGTACGGGGTTTCCAGGAAGCCATATTCATTCAGGCGGGCATACAGAGCCAGCGAGTTGATCAGACCAATGTTCGGACCTTCCGGTGTCTCGATCGGGCAGACGCGGCCGTAGTGGGTCGGATGCACGTCGCGCACTTCAAAGCCGGCGCGTTCGCGTGTCAGACCGCCGGGTCCCAGAGCCGATACGCGGCGCTTGTGGGTAATTTCCGACAGAGGATTGGTTTGGTCCATGAACTGCGACAACTGGGACGAACCGAAGAACTCGCGAATCGCGGCCGAAATCGGCTTCGAGTTGATCAGGTCGTGCGGCATCAGGTTGTCCGCTTCGGCTTGGCCGAGGCGTTCCTTGACGGCGCGTTCAACACGCACCAGACCGGCGCGGAATTGATTCTCGGCCAGTTCGCCTACGCAACGTACGCGACGGTTACCCAGGTGATCGATATCGTCGACTTCGCCGCGGCCATTGCGCAGTTCCACCAGGATCTTGATCACGGCCAGCACGTCTTCGTTCGACAGGGTCATGGCGCCGGTCAGTTCATCGCGGCCAATGCGGCGGTTGAACTTCATGCGGCCCACGGCCGACAGGTCGTAGCGGTCCGAGTTGTAGAACAGGCCATTGAACAGCGCTTCAACGGAGTCTTCCGTTGGCGGTTCGCCTGGACGCATCATGCGGTAGATCGCCACTTTCGCAGCCATCTGATCGGCGGTGTCGTCGATACGCAGGGTTTGCGAGATGTAGGCGCCCTGGTCCAGGTCGTTGGTGTACAAGGTCTGGATTTCGGAAATGTTGGCATCGCGCAGGCGGCCCAACAGGTCTTCGGTCAGCTCATCGTTCGCGGACGCGACGACTTCGCCGGTGTCGCCATCGACGATGTTCTTCGCCAATACGCGGCCCAGCAGGTAGTCTTCCGGTACGGAAATGTGCTTGATGCCGGCAGCTTCGATATCACGCACGTGTTTCGCGTTGATACGCTTGTCTTTCAGCACCAGGGTCTTGCCCGACTTGTCGACGATGTCGAAACGCGCCACTTCGCCGCGCAGACGCTCGGAGACGAATTCCATTTCCGCGCCTTCGGAGCGCAGGTTGAAATTGTCGAAGACGAAGAAGTTCGCCAGGATTTGCTCATGCGACATGCCGATAGCTTTGAGCAGGATCGTCACTGGCATCTTGCGGCGGCGGTCGACGCGGAAGAACAGGATGTCTTTCGGGTCGAACTCGAAGTCCAGCCACGAACCGCGGTAAGGAATGATACGCGCGGAGAACAGCAGTTTACCGGACGAGTGAGTCTTGCCGCGGTCGTGCTCGAAGAACACGCCAGGCGAACGGTGCAACTGGGAAACGATAACCCGCTCCGTGCCGTTGATGACGAACGAACCGGTGGTCGTCATGAGCGGCAATTCGCCCATGTAGACTTCCTGTTCCTTCATCTCTTTGACGACGGGCTTGGTTGGCGATTCCTTGTCCAGGATCACCAGGCGCACTTTCGCGCGCAGCGGCGACGCGAACGTCAGGCCACGTTGTTGACATTCTTTGACGTCAAAGGCAGGATCGCCCAGAACGTACGACAAGAATTCGAGACGCGCAAAACCATTGTGCGACACGATAGGGAAAATCGAAGTGAAAGCCGACTGCAGGCCATCATTCTTGCGGCCGGACGGTGCTATGTCCTCTTGCAAGAAGCTATGATAAGACTCGAGCTGGGTCGCCAGCAGGAACGGAACGTGGTGAACGTTGGCGCGCTTCGCGAATGATTTGCGAATGCGTTTCTTCTCAGTAAATGAGTAGTGCATGGACACTCCGTGAGTGACAGAAAGGATAGAAAATTCAGGTTTTGCAAGTGTTCGTTTGCACCGCTGCGTGTGACACAGACGAAACCTCAAGGCTCTGCTTTCCGGCTTGAATCGAATAAAAACTGCTGCTACAACTACATGACAAATACGATGCAGACGACAAAGGAGCCAAAGTCGGATTTCCCCCCTTGCGAGGGGAAACCTCAGACTTTGACTCGGGCGCTAACTGCCGCCGGTACAGATATTACTTGATCGAAGCGGTTGCGCCGGCTTCTACCAGTTTCTTCTGTGCTGCTTCAGCGTCAGCTTTCGACACTGCTTCTTTCACAGTTTTTGGTGCGCCATCGACCAGGTCTTTAGCTTCTTTCAAGCCCAGGCCGGTGATTTCGCGAACTGCTTTAATAACGCCAACTTTGTTTGCGCCGAAGGTGTCAAGGATGACGTTGAATTCGGTTTGTTCTTCAGCAGCTGCTGCTGGGCCTGCTGCAGGACCGGCCGAAGCCATTGCTGCTGCGGACACGCCGAATTTTTCTTCGAATGCTTTAACCAGGTCGTTCAGGTCCATTACGGACATGGCGCTAACTGCTTCCAGGATATCGTCTTTGCTAATTGCCATTTTGAAACTCCTAAATTTATTACGTTAGTTACATCAGATTGGTACTGAGAGAAAAAAGCGCGCGCAATTAAGCGGCTGCTGGGGCTTCTTCTGCTGCTGCTTCTGCAGGAGCTTCGGCGCCTTCGCCTTTTTTCGCTGCCAGGGCAGCCAGACCACGTGCAAAGCCCGAAACCGGAGCCAGCATAACGCCCAACAACTGCGAAATGAGGACTTCACGGCTAGGAATGCTCGCCAACGCGGTGACAGCAGCTGTATCCAGCGGCTTGCCTGCGTAGTTACCTGCTTTGATGACCAGTTTGTCGTTGGTTTTAGCGAAGTCAGCGATGACTTTAGCTGCTGCAACGGCATCGGCCGAGATCGAGTAGATCAACGGGCCGGTCATGGCATCTGCCAGGCTGGCGAATGCGGTACCTTCAACGGAGCGACGAGCCAGAGTGTTTTTCAACACACGCAGGTACACGCCTTGGGCACGCGCTTTAGCACGCAGTTGCGTCAAGTGACCAACCTGGATGCCACGATATTCGGCCACGACGATCGTTTGCGCATTTGCTACTTGTGCGGAAACTTCGGCGACGACGGCCTTTTTGTCATTCAGATTGAGACTCACGGTCAACCTCCTTAAATGATGTTCGGCAATCACAACCGAGTGGTTGAGCGCCTTGCATCGGTTCGAACACGGCGTCCGAAGTCAAGAAGTACTAAACTGAGCGGATGGATTCACGCAGCATGAGGACTACAAAACTTGTTCGGGTACACCATCTGCGTTGGGCACCTGCCGTTGCCGGCAAGCCTATTAACCTTCTGCATGTGCCATCGCAGTCGGCCCAACGGTCTTTGATTGTCTGCCTGCCTGGTGCGAACACCAGGCAGACAGCCCAAAGATGCGCCCACAGCGCCCGAAGGCGCGTGGGACTTGATTCTGTTACTTAAGCTGCCAGGCTAGCCTGGTCAACACGGACGCCAGCGCCCATGGTCGACGACAGCGAAACTTTGCGCAGGTACACGCCTTTGCTCGATGCTGGCTTGGCTTTGTTCAGTGCGTCGATCAGTGCGACCAGATTCGACTTCAGATCTGCGTCAGCGAACGATTTACGGCCGATGGTAGCGTGGATGATACCGGATTTGTCGGTACGGTACTGAACTTGACCGGCTTTCGCGTTTTTCACGGCGGTAGCGACGTCAGGAGTAACAGTGCCAACTTTCGGGTTAGGCATCATGCCGCGTGGGCCCAGGATCTGACCCAGGGTACCAACGATACGCATGGTATCTGGCGAAGCGATAACGATGTCGAAAGGCATGTCGCCGGCTTTGATCTGCTCAGCCAGGTCTTCCATACCAACGATGTCGGCGCCAGCTGCTTTGGCAGCTTCCGCTTTTTCGCCCGACGCGAATACAGCCACGCGTACGGTTTTGCCGGTACCAGCTGGCAGCACGACGGAGCCGCGCACCACTTGGTCGGATTTCTTAGGATCAACACCCAGTTGTACCGATACGTCGATCGATTCATTGAACTTGGCCGTTGCGCACTCTTTGATCAGAGCGACAGCGTTGTCGAAAGCGTACACTTTGGTACGGTCGACTTTGGCTTTCAAAGCCTTGATACGTTTGGATAACTTAGCCATTATACAACACCTTCCACCGTGATACCAATCGAACGAGCGGAACCAGCGATGGTGCGTACAGCAGCATCCATGTCGGCAGCGGTCAGATCAGGGGTTTTCAATTTAGCGATTTCTTCAGCTTGTGCGCGGGTCAGCGTACCGACTTTGTCGGTATGTGGCTTCGGCGAACCTTTGGTGATCGCAGCAGCTTTTTTGATCAGGTAGGTTGCTGGAGGCGTCTTCATCACGAAGGTGAAGGACTTGTCAGCGAACGCGGTGATCACGACTGGAATCGGCATGCCTGGCTCCAGACCTTGGGTCTGTGCATTGAAGGCCTTGCAGAATTCCATGATGTTCAGACCACGTTGACCCAGAGCTGGACCGATTGGTGGGGATGGGTTTGCTTTACCAGCTGGCACTTGCAGCTTGATAAAACCAATGATTTTCTTTGCCATGATGGCTCCTATCTTGGATTGAGTAGTAGCGCCCCGCCGATCCTACCCTGGCGGGGCTCCTCTGACCGGATTTTGCTGAGACTGCCGCAACGCTCCTGGTGGCGCTTGCTAATGCTTAAACTTTTTCGACCTGGCCGAATTCGAGCTCTACCGGGGTAGCGCGGCCGAAAATGGTGACCGAAACGCGTACTTTGGATTTCTCGTAGTTGACTTCTTCGACATTGCCGTTGAAATCGGTGAACGGGCCATCCTTGATACGGACTTGCTCGCCCACTTCGTACAAGGTTTTTGGACGGGGCTTTTCAACACCTTCCTGCATCTGCTTCATGATGCCGTCGATTTCGCGCGCGGAGATCGGCGTCGGCTTGTTCGACTTGCCACCAATGAAACCGGTAACCTTGCTGGTGTTCTTGACCAAGTGCCAGCTCTCGTCCGTCATTTCCATTTCAACCAGCACATAGCCAGGATAGAAACGACGCTCGGTGACGGACTTCACGCCATTCTTGACTTCGACAACTTCTTCGATCGGCACCAGGATCTGGCCGAACTGGTCTTGCATGCCCGCGCGCTCGATGCGCTCGGTCAGTGCGCGCATGACGCTTTTTTCCATGCCGGAATAAGCATGCACGACATACCAGCGCTTGCTGCTCACTGGCACGCTCAGCGCTGCACCAGTGTCCGCTACCGGAGCGTCGCCCGGAACGGACTCGTCCGCCGCTTCATCATGCACATTTTCGCTCATTATTTTTTCCAACCCAGAATTACGTCATACAACAAAAACTCGAGCAATTTATCCGTGCCCCACAGGAAAATCGCCATGACCAGCACAAAGGCAAACACGATCGCAGTAATCTGCGTGGCTTCTTTGCGGGTAGGCCAAACGACTTTCTTGGTTTCGCGCACGGCTTCTTTGGCGAAATTGAGAAATTCACGGCCGGTCGTCGAGATATACAAGAGCGCAACAGCAATAACCAAACCAGCCACAAGCGCGCTTGCACGCACCAGAGCTGGTTGGCCTGCCAGGTAATAAAACCCGACTACTCCTGCAATCGCAGCCACTATTGCCAGCGCGACTTTTATCTTGTCACTCGACGTGCTAACGGTTTGCACGGATTGATTTGACATTTTTCTACTTTCGGTGCCCTGCACCTTGACGGTGGCAGGGACGGAGGGCATCGAACCCCCAACCTTCGGTTTTGGAGACCGACGCTCTGCCAATTGAGCTACGTCCCTACGTAAAACTTTCGAGGAGTGCTATTCTACCACCCAGGACGCCCCAGGTGGAAGCAAACATTTCCTTATGCGAGGATTTTTGCAACCACGCCGGCGCCGACGGTACGACCGCCTTCACGGATAGCGAAGCGCAGGCCTTCTTCCATCGCGATCGGGTTGATCAGCTTGACGGTGATCGACACGTTATCGCCTGGCATGACCATTTCTTTGTCTGCTGGCAACTCGATCGAACCAGTTACGTCCGTCGTGCGGAAGTAGAACTGTGGACGATAGTTGTTGAAGAATGGCGTATGACGGCCGCCTTCGTCTTTCGACAGAACATAGATCTCGCCGGTGAAGTGCGCATGCGGCTTGATCGAGCCTGGCTTGGCCAGAACTTGACCACGTTGCACGTCTTCACGCTTGGTGCCGCGCAGCAGCAGACCAACGTTGTCGCCAGCTTGACCTTGATCCAGCAGTTTGCGGAACATTTCCACGCCGGTGCAAGTCGTTTTGACGGTATCGATAATACCGACGATTTCGATCTCTTCGCCGACTTTAACAATGCCGCGCTCGATACGACCGGTGACCACGGTACCGCGACCCGAGATCGAGAACACGTCTTCCACTGGCATCAGGAATGCACCGTCAACAGCGCGCTCTGGCGTTGGGATGTACGAATCGAGGGCATCGGCCAGACGCAACACTGCATCCACGCCCATTTCGCCTTCTTTGCCTTCCAGCGCCATACGTGCCGAACCTTTGATGATAGGCACGTCGTCGCCAGGGAACTCATACTTCGACAACAGCTCGCGCACTTCCATTTCGACCAGTTCCAGCAGCTCTGCGTCGTCGACCAGGTCGCACTTGTTCAGGAACACGATGATGTATGGAACGCCAACTTGGCGGGCCAGCAGGATGTGTTCGCGGGTCTGTGGCATTGGGCCGTCAGCTGCGGAGCACACCAGGATCGCGCCGTCCATCTGGGCAGCACCGGTGATCATGTTTTTGATGTAATCGGCGTGGCCTGGGCAGTCAACGTGCGCGTAGTGACGCGATTCCGTTTCGTACTCGACGTGGGCGGTGTTGATCGTGATACCGCGCGCTTTTTCTTCTGGTGCTGCATCGATCTGGTCGTATGCTTTAGCTTCGCCGCCGAATTTCTTCGACAGAACCGTTGCGATTGCAGCGGTCAGCGTGGTTTTACCGTGGTCGACGTGGCCGATGGTGCCGACGTTGACGTGCGGCTTGGTCCGTTCGAATTTACCTTTTGCCATTTTGAACTCCTAATGATTTGATTAGATTGCTCAGGCACACGCCCGACGGTCTGGTTTGAATTGCTTCTGTGCTGCCTGCTGCGAATTCTGGTGCCCTTGACGTGGATCGAACACGTGGCCTCTCCCTTACCAAGGGAGTGCTCTACCACTGAGCTACAAGGGCTGTAATTTGTTGCATGCGATGCATCAAGCATCTGAACGGAAACTGGAGCGGGTGAAGGGAATCGAACCCTCGTCGTAAGCTTGGAAGGCTTCTGCTCTACCATTGAGCTACACCCGCGAGGTATCGTTCACTTTATCTTCACTTGCTTTTTGCTACTACCCAGTTTTCCTTGCAAAAACTTGGTGGAGGGGGCTGGATTCGAACCAGCGTACTCACAGAGAACAGATTTACAGTCTGTCGCCTTTAACCACTCGGCCACCCCTCCGCGGGAACCGCAGAGTATGAAGCATCTACTCACAACTGTCAACCTTATTTGCTGATGCCTGACTGCTGCATTTGCGTATAAAGAAGAAGTTGGCTGCTTCGGGGCGTGATTATAAGCTCCCGATTTGAGAATGTGCAAGGGTTGGCGAAAAAAAGTCGACTTTTTTTGGATTTTTTTTATCACCCCTGGCGGGAAGCCGCATTTTCCCGTCATGCACCCCGCATTTTTTCCATTTACCGGGCGTCAGGCGGATGCATCCAGGAGTTGCCCAGCGGCTTATATTTGCGCAGCAACTGCTGATGCAGGCCCGACAGCACGGGCAATTTGGGGTTGCGCGGATCCAGGCGGCGCACGCCGGCGATAAACGTCAGCGCCTGCTGCCCCATGCGTTCATCCCAGCCTTCGTGCTCCAGGCATTTCAGCACGGCCACGGCCGCATTGAAGACCACTTGCGGATTGTCGGGCAGGCGCGTAACGGCCTCGCCCATCAGATCGACAGCGCCGCGGAAATCGCCCTCTCCCGCCCTGGCGGCGCCGGCTGCCACCATGTCCGCCACTTCTTGGCGGCTTTGCCGCGCCAGCGCCTTGGCCAGCTCTTCGCGCCCGGCATGCTCGAAGACGGCCATGGCGCGCGTCATGGCCGCGCTGTCGGGCGCGTTGCGCATGACTTCGCGCATCACCTCGGCGGCGCCATCCTCGCGCCCATGCGCCAGGCAATGGCGCGCCAGTTCCGTTTTCAGCATGTTCGAGCCGCCCACGCTGTGGCGGTTAGCGGCCAGGGCCGCGTCCAGCGATTGCTGCAGGCGTTCCTCATTACCCGTATGCGCATGCAGCATGGCGCTGCACAGGGCGCTGCACAATTCCGCATTCTTTTGCCCGCCCATCGACTTGTCGAGGTCGCGGATCACGGCGCCCACCTGCAGCGGGTCGCCCTTGCGCACGAGGGTCTGCACCAGGCGCACATGGTCTTCGGGGTCGCGGAATTCCGAATACTTGGCCTTGCTGACGACCAATTTGAGGGATTTTTCCGCCATCTCGATATCGTCGGCCGCCAGGGCCGCCTCACCCAGGCGGCGCAAGCGGCGCACGGCGTGCGGCGACAGGGCTACCGCTTCGCTCAAGGCGGCCTGCGCCAGTTCCGGCTTGCCTAGCGCCAGGTGCGTGCGCGCCAGCCAGTCATACGCGTCGAGAAAACGCTTGTTGTTTTCCAGCAGCCCTTCCAGGGTGCCCTGCGCCGCTTCGTACTCGCCCAGCAGGAATTGCGTCTTGGCCTGTCCCAGGCGTGCCCAGCCGATAGACTTGGCTTCATACAGGCCCGCGTAGATCGGCTCGGCGTCGGCCGCCTCGCCCAGCAGCAAATGCAATTCCGCGCGCAGGCGCAGGAAATCCGTGGCGTAGCGGGGATACAGGCTGGCGCCCTCGGCGCAGGCGGCAATCGCCGCGCGCTCATTGCCCACGTCGATCAGCTCATACACGGGCACGAAGGCATTGCGCTTGTCCAGCGCGCGGCCGATGCGCTCGAGCATATTGTCAGCAGTGAAGGGCTTGAGGATGTAATCGGTGGGCAAGAGTTCGACGGCGCTGACCACCTTGGCGAAGCTGCCTTCGCCCGTGACCATGAAGAACATGGTCGACGCGTGCATCAATTTGTGGTGGCGCAAGTCTTCCAGCATCTGCTGGCCATCCTGCCCGCCGTCGAGATCGTATTCGCACAGGATCAGATCATACGATTTGCTGCCCAGCATGCGGATCGCCTGGCCGGAGCTGGCCGCGTCGTCGATCTTCGCCAGGCCGCACAGGTTGAGCATATTGTGCAGGCTGGCGCGCATGCCCGGATGCGGCTCGATGATCAGTGCGCTAAGGCCCTTGAGTTCTTTCATGTCGTGATGTCCGAAAACTCCGCGGCGCGCCACACTGGTGCGTGGCGCCAGCCAGCATGAGGCTGCCGAGTATATGACGGCGCCGCGCGCAAGGGAATGGCGGCGTGCCGAAAAAGGCCGACGAAGTTGCTGCTCAAGCGACAGCGCGCTCCGGATGCCACAGTTGCGGCTCATGGTCGATCAGTTCCAGCAGCGCCGTTACCACTTCCGGATCGAACTGGCTGCCGCTGCGCTGCTCGATGTATTCGCGCACCTGCGGATACGGCCACGGCTCCTTGTAAGGCCGCTCGTGCAGCAAGGCGTCAAAAACATCGACCACGGCAACGATGCGCGCGGCCACGGGAATGTCGCGCCCTTTCAGGCCGTTCGGATAACCGGCGCCATCGAAGTGTTCGTGGTGGCCGCCGGCGATCTGCGCGCCATACGTCAGGTAGCTGACGCCGTCGACCATGTTGGCGGCCCGTTCCAATATGGTGCGACCGACGCTGGCGTGCAGCTGCATCTGCGCCCGTTCCTCATCCGTATGCTTGCCCGGCTTCAGCAACACGGCGTCCGGCGTGGCCACCTTGCCCACATCGTGCAGGATGCTGGCCAGGCCGATCATGTCGAGCAACTGCGGGCTGAGCTCATCGGCGTAGACGCCGCGCTGCTGCATGCGGCGGGCGATGGCGTCGGACAACAGCTGCACCCGCCGCACGTGGCCGCCCGTGTCGCTGTCGCGGAACTCGGCCAGGTCGGCCAGCGCCACCACGGTCGCCTCCTGCGCCTTGCGCAGCTGGCCGAACATGTACAGGTTGTCGAAGGCGGCGGCGATACGCTGGCAAAACACTTCCAGCAAGTCGCGCTGGATCTGCGCCAGCGGCCACGGCGGCGTAACGGAAATGGCCAGCTCGCGATTGCCTTCCGTGTGGATGAACAGCACATTGGCCGGATGCTCGAACTGACTGCGCTTTTCCGCGAACGCCTTGTCGATGGTGGCGGTGAGCGCGTGGTCGGCCGGCAAGGCTTCCGACTCGGCCAGCATGGCATAGGTACCCGTGGCGGCCACCACCTCGGGTCGCCCGGCGCCGCCCTGCATCAGGCACAGCACGCCGTCGGCGCCCACGTCGAGGATGGCGCTGACCTGGTTCAGCACACCGGAAGCGAATTCGCGCAGGGAATGGATCTGGTACAGATTGGTGGCGCCGGCGAGGATCTTGCCCAGGCCGATGCGGCTGCGTTCGAGCATCATCAGGCTCTCGTAGGCGCGCAGGGCCGAAATGACGGTGGTAAACAGCTTTTGCGTCGTCAGTTCCGTCTTGGCCTTGTAATCGTTGATGTCGTATTCGATGATGACACGCTGCTCGGGCGCCTGGCCCGGCTGGCCCGTGCGCAGCACGACGCGCACGATGGAGTTGTTCAGGTCGGCGCGGATGCGCTTGGCGAGGATCAGGCCGGCGTCATCCGTTTCCATCACCACGTCGAGCAGCACCAGCGCAATATCGGGCGTGTCGCGCAGGATGTCGTACGCTTCGCGGCCGCTGTAGGCGGAAAACAGTTCCAGCTCGCGCCCCTTGAAGCTGACATTGCGCAGCGCCAGCCGCGTGACCGCATGCACGTCGACGTCGTCATCGACGATCAGGACACGCCACAGGCGCTGGTCAGGCGCGGCAAGCCCGGCTGGACTGGCCACCGGCTCATCTTCGTCGAGCAGCCAGTTATCATCTGCATCGGCTTTGAGGTCGGTCATGAATACTCCTAATGGATAAGTTCGATGTGGACGCTGCGTTGACGCATATCAAGCATAATCAGATTAGATGCTGCTTACAACAGGATTCTGCGTACCGCCTTCGCTGGCGGACGGCGACGATGCCGAGGCACCGCTGCGCGTGGCGCCGCCGCAATTGTCCTGGCCGGGCCCGACGGCCTGGTAACGCACTTCATACTTGCCCGCGCTGAGCTGCTCCACCAGCAGCTTGTCATACGCAAGGATGTACAGGTAGCGCACGTTCGAGCGCCGCTCCGTGTCAAACAGCTTTACGAACACGGGCGCGGCATTGCCGCTGTTATCGATGCTCACGGCCAGCTCATCGCCCTTGTTACCGATCGGGAATCCATCGACATAGCCGGAATGGGCCGGCCAGGGTTCACCATTTGGCGCCACCAGCGATGGGGACTCGGCCTTGCCTGCACCATCGCAGGCGGGCTGGCTGGCTTTCAAGCTCAGCTGGGAGACGGCCAGCACGCGGATCTCGGGCGTCTTCGCTTGCGGGGGTTCGGGCGCGTACGGCTTGCCCACGGCCCAGCTATCGACTGCCACGGCCTCGCCTTTCGGCGAAGACGCGGCACTGGCCGCTGGCGTGGCCGCTTCCGCATGGGGCTTGGCGCCATCGCGGGCCAGGCCGCTCCAGGCCGACGCCAGCGCGGCAGGCACGGGCTGAGACGTGTCGAGCATCAGCAAGGCGCCCAGCCAGCCCAGCAACAGGCAGACTAGCAAACTCAACCACCAGCGCCAATTGCGCCAGACGGGCGGCAAGCCGCGCCGCTCCTTGCCTTTCGACGGGGGAACGTCCTGCGCCCAGGCATGTTCATGCGGCTGGGCATGGCCTTTCGCGCGGCCATCGCGGCTCTTGCCTTCTTCCTGGTGGGTGCTTTCCAGCCATTCGATTTCCCACTCCTCGGCGGCGATCCACTCGTCGTGTTCCTTGCGGCGCTGGGGATCGGACAAGGTGCCATAGGCGCTGTTGAGGATCGCCATGATGCGGGCGGCCTTTTCGTCGCCGGGATTCTTGTCCGGGTGGTATTTCTGGCTGAGGGCTTTGTACGCGGCACGTATGACTTCCTGCGGCGCCAGGCGCGCCACCTTCAGGTTGTCATAGTGTGTATGTATCTTTCCCATCGTTCTATCTTGAAATCGGTGCGCGGCGACGGGTTCTTGCAGGATGGAACCGTGCTGTGTCGGTCATCATATACGATATGACAAGATAATAACCACCGGCGGACAGGAAATTGCAGGGCAACACTGCCCTGCCTTGATATTGCAGGCGCTTACAAGCGGTGACTGCGGTCGCTGGACAACAGCGCTTCCGGCAACGCCACCTGGTGCCCCACCACCAGCACCTTGAACAATTCCCCCATCTCGGCGGGCGACACCAGCTTTTGCACGGCGCTGGCTTGCGGCAAATAGGTCTTGACCTGTTCCGGATCGGTGCGCAGCAGCAAGTCGCCGAGGCCCGCGCCCAGCAGGAAGGACGCCTGGTTCATATAGGCGAGCACATCGAGGCCGGCATCCTGCGCCGCCACCGCCATGGCCGTGAAATCCACGTGGGCCGTGATGTCCTGCAAGCCGGGCAGATAAAACGGTTCCGCGTGGGCGTGATGGCGGTAATGGCACATCAGCGTGCCCGTGGCGCGCAAGTCCAGGTAATACTCATGCGCCGGAAAACCGTAATCGAACAGCACGGCCGCGCCACCCTTGCCATTGGTCAGCATGCGCGCCAGCGAGCGCATGAAGCCGCAGGCGACGCCATGAATTTCCGTGACATAGCCGACCGGCAAGGCATCGGCATCCGGCACCTGGGCGGCGATCTGCGCGGCCACGTCCGCGCCGGCAGGCCGTTCGACAAACACGAACTGGCCATCGGCGATACTGACGTCGAGTTCGCACCAGCCGGCGGGCGTCTTGCTGATCAGGTTGACGGGCATGGCGTCCAGCACTTCATTGCCGAACACGGCGCCCTCGAAACTGTCGGGAAAGCCGTCGAGCCACACCACTTGCGGGAAGGCGGCCAGGGCCAGCTCCTGGCGCGCGCGCAATTCGCCGGACAATTCGACGATCGCATACTGTTCGATAGCGATGCCGGCATTCGCCGCTTCCGTCAGGATATCGCAGGCCAGCTTGCCCGTGCCGGCGCCGAATTCGAGGATGCGCGGGGCCGTTTGCGCCATAATAGCGGCAGCCACATGGGCCAGGGTGGCGCCGAACAGGGACGAAATCTCCGGCGCGGTTGTAAAATCACCATCTTTGCCCAGCTTGGCGGCGCCGCCGCTGTAATAGCCGAGGTCAGGCGCATACAGCGCCAGCTCCATGAAGCGGACAAAGGGAATGGCGCCGTCATTGCGCGCGATTTCGGCGGCAATCAGGTGCTGCAAGGCATGGGACGCGGCCAGCGCGTCGCTATCGGGTGCGGGAAGAGACATTCCCGCATTGTAGCGAATCGGCGGCGCATGCCGCCAGTGTGGCGTCCACCGAATATCTCAACCATAGCAAAGACATGACAGAAGCAACGACAACGCCATTCGACAGCACTCCCCGCGTCGCCCTCGTCACGGGCGCCGCGCGCCGCATCGGTCGCGCCATCGCGCTGGGCCTGGCGCGCGATGGCTGGGATATCGCCGTGCACTACCGCGACTCGCGCGACGAGGCGCTCAGCCTGGTGGCGGACATCGCCGCGCTGGGCCGCCGCGCGCAAGCGTTCCCCTGCGACCTGGCGCAGGAAGAGGCAGTGCGCCAGCTGTTGCCGCAGGCGCAGGCGGCGCTGGGGCCGGTTACTTGCGTGGTCAACAACGCATCGTTGTTTGAATACGACAATGCGGGCGATTTTTCCTTCACCGCGCTCGACGCCCACATGCACGCCAACCTGGCCGCTCCCATCCTGCTGGCGCAAGCGCTGTACCAGGCCACCCCGGCAGGCGGGCAAGCCGTGGTCATCAACTTGCTGGACCAAAAACTGTACAATCTCAATCCTGATTTTTTGTCGTACACCCTGTCCAAGGCGGCGCTGCTGTCGGCGACCACCATGCTGGCCCAGGCGCTGGCGCCGAAAGTGCGCGTGGTGGGCATCGCACCCGGCATCACCATGGTCTCCGGCGAGCAGACGCAAGCGAACTTTGTCAAGGCGCATGAAAACACGCCGCTGGGACGCTCCAGCACGCCCGAGGATGTGGCTGACAGCGTCTGTTACGTGGCCGGCGCGCGCGCGCTGACGGGCACGACCCTGCTGGTCGATGGCGGCCAGCATTTGATCGGCTTGCCGCGCGATGTTATGTTTTTGACCAAATAATCAGCAGCCATACCAAACAACCAGCATTCCAGCATCCCCTAAAAGGTAAAACCTATGTCGTCCGCCCTGTCCCATCCTCGCCTGGCCGATTGCCGCCGCCTGTTCCTGCGCAATTACGAAGTTCTCATCAACATCGGCGTCTACGACTTCGAGAAAAAGGGCGAGCAGCGCGTCCTCATCAACGTCGACCTGTACATTCCCCTGGCCCTGTCGACGCCGAAGGATGACCAGCTGGAAGAAGTGGTCGACTACGACTTCATGCGCGAGACCATCGCCAGGCGCATGGCGCAGGGCCACGTGCAGCTGCAGGAAAGCCTGGTCGACGACGTGCTCGCCGCCATGCTGGCCCACCCGCGCGTGCGCGCGGCGCGTGTGTCGAGCATGAAACCGGACGTGTATCCCGACTGCGAAGGCGTGGGCGTGGAAGTATTCAAGATCAAGGATGAAGCATGAGCAACATGAACAACACCGCAGTACTGGAAACAACGACAACGGCTGTGGAATTCCCGGCCAATGTGGAAGCGCAGAAACTGGCGCGCAAGAAGGCGGAAAAGATCGCCCTGGAAAACAACAAGCTGCACAAGCGCTTGTGCCGCCTGGTGGGGCAAGCCATCGGCGATTTCAACATGATCGAAGACGGCGACAAGGTGATGGTGTGCCTGTCCGGCGGCAAGGATAGCTACGCGCTGCTGGACATTTTGATGACCTTGCGCGAACGCGCGCCGATTCACTTCGATATCGTCGCCGTCAACCTGGACCAGAAGCAGCCGAACTTCCCGCCGGAAATCCTGCCCGCCTACCTGACGGAACTGGGCGTGGCCTTCCACATCGAAAACCAGGATACCTACAGCATCGTCAAGCGTCTGATCCCGGAAGGCAAGACGACCTGCTCGCTGTGCTCGCGCCTGCGCCGCGGCATCCTGTACCGCGTGGCCGACGAGCTGGGCGCCAACAAGATCGCGCTGGGCCACCACCGCGATGACATCCTGGAAACGTTCTTCCTGAATATGTTCTTCGGCGGCAAACTGAAAGGCATGCCGGCCAAGCTGCAATCGGACGACGGCAAGCACATCGTCATCCGCCCGATGGCGTATGTGAAGGAAGAAGACACGCAGCGCTATGCGGAAGTCAAAGGCTTCCCCATCATTCCATGCGACCTGTGCGGTTCGCAGGAAAACCTGCAGCGCAAGCAGATCAAGGGCTTGATGCGCGAATGGGACAAGAAGTTCCCCGGCCGCGTGGAAAGCATCTTCTCGGCCCTGTCGAACGTAGCACCATCGCATTTGATGGACCCGAAACTGTTCGGTTTCAAGGACTTGAAGGCGGACGGCGTAGCCAGCCCCATGGGCGACATCGCGTTTGACGAAGAGCCGTGCTCGACACCGACCACGTTCGGCACCATTCCGCTGCAAGCGCTGTAAGCCGCTGTTGTAAGCCCGTGTTGTTTTCGCCGCCACCGCCCAGGTGGCGGCATCCCTCCTCTTTCCCCCTGCGTCCATTTGATGTACCGTAGTCAGCTCTGCCGGTACGCGATGTGTCACGCGCGCATTCCTGCCCGGCGGTCAGCACGCATTCTTCCGACAACCTCACTGGAATGAACCATGACGCCATCCGCGCTCAAGCGCCCCCTGCTGTTCTCCCTGCTGGCCCTCGGCCTCGCCACCGCCTCTGCCGCTCCCGCCGACCGCCAAGCCGACCGCCAAGCCGACCGCTGGGACCTGACGGCGCTGTATCAAAACGACGCCGCCTTCGACGCCGACGCGAAAAAGCTGTCGGCCCAGCTGCAGCAACTGGGCGCCTGCAAGGGGCAGTTGAAAGCCTCGCCCGCCCGCCTGAAAAGCTGCCTGGGTCTGGTCGCCGAGGCGCGCAAGCGCGTCAACACGCTCAGCACCTATGCGGCGCAGTATTACGACCAGGACACGGGCGACAGCAAGGGCAACCAGCTGAACCAGCGCGCCGCCCTGCTGGGCAACGACTTTTCCCAGGCGACGACCTTTTTGCAGCCGGAAATCCTCGCCCTGGGCAGCAAGCGCATCGACGCCATGCTGGCGCAAGACAAGGACTTGCAGCTGTACCGCTTTCAACTGAGCAACATGCTGCGCAGCGCACCGCATACGCTCGACGCAGCAGGCGAACAGTTGGTGGCCCAGTTCGGCCTGGCAACAAGCTCGGCCGCCAGCGTCTACCGCACCCTGGCCAATGCGGAAATCGCGTGGCCCACCGTCACACTGTCGGATGGCACGCAGGTGCGCCTCGACCAGGCGGCCTATACCAAATACCGCGACGACGACCTGCGCGCCGACCGCAAGCTGGTGTTCGACGCCTTCTTCGGCAAGTGGAAGGAATATGAACGCACGTTCGGCGAAACCCTGTACGGCCAGCTGAAGACGGATGCCGCCTACGCCAAGGTGCGCCGCTATGCCGACTCGCAAAGCGCCGCACTCGACGCCGACCATCTGCCGCCTGCCGTCTACCAGACCCTGATCGCGCAAACCAACGCCAACCTGCCCACCCTGCACCGCTACTTCAAGCTGCGCGCGCGCATGCTGGGCGTCAAGGACCTCGCGTATTACGACATCTATGCGCCGCTGCTGAAAAGCGACCGCACGTTCCCGCTGGCCGAAGGCAAGCAGATGATGCTGGCCTCCGTCGCGCCGCTGGGTCCCGACTATGTCAAGGCATTGAGCGCCGCCGTGGACGCGCGCTGGATGGATGTGTACCCGCGCCCGCGCAAGGTGGCGGGCGCCTACATGAATGGCGACGCGTATGACGTGCACCCGTTCGTGCTGCTTAACTACACGGACAATTACGAAGCCGTCAGCACCCTGACGCACGAATGGGGCCACGCCATGCACTCGGTGCTGGCCAACAAGGCGCAGCCATCGATCTATGCGCCATACAGCATCTTTGTCGCGGAAATCGCCTCGACGACGAACGAGGCGCTGCTGCTCGACGCGCGCCTGAAGCAGGCCAGGGATGACGACGAGCGCCTGCTGTACCTGGGCGCGGCGCTGGAAAACCTGCGCGGCACCTACTTCCGCCAGGCCATGTTCGCCGAATTCGAGGCCGCCATCCACGGCAAGGTGGACAAGGGAGAATCGCTGACGGGTGAAGAAATCACGGCCATCTATGCCGGCATCCTCAAGCGCTACCATGGCGAAGCGCAAGGCGTCATGACCATCGATCCCGCCTACGCGCTGGAATGGGCCTATGTGCCGCATTTTTATCACGGCTTCTACGTGTTCCAGTACGCCACCTCGATCGCGGCGGCACAGGATTTCGCGCAGCGCATCCTCGACAAGGAACCCGGCGCGCTGGCTGCCTACCTGAAGATGCTCAGTGCGGGCGGCTCGGCCTACCCGTATGAGCTGGTGAAGGCGGCCGGCGTCGACCTGGCTTCGCCAAAACCGTACCAGGCGCTGGTGGCGCGCATGAACGGCATCATGGATCAGATCGAGGCGATTGAGAGCAAACGGGGGAAATAAGACCCCAACGTCTGAACGGCTGGGGTCAGACCCCCTCTATTGTTAGCGCAAGCCTCTGCGTTAGCGGTGTTGAGGGTCTGACCCCGGTTCTTCCACCTTCTCTGCCGCAAACGCCGCCGCATCGCTCTCGAACATGTCTTCCAGTTCCTCGCGCGCCTGGCGCGTGAGGGACATGACTTTTTGCTGGTCCTGGAAGTGCGGCGCCACTTCCAGCAGGGTTTTCAGGTTATGCCGGCCAAAGATGCCGGCCGCGCGCTGCGCCCGCTCCGCGCTGAAGCCCACCTGCTGCAAGGTCTGCTCGCCCAGCAGCAGCGCCGCGGCAAACGTCTCGCGCTCGATCAGGGTCACGCCCCGCTTCATCAATTCATAGTAATGCGTGACGTTGCGCGCGCGCGCCAAAATCGTCAGTTCCGGCAGGCGCAGGCGCACGGCGTCGACCAGGGCCAGGCTGTCTTCCACGTTGTCGATGGCGATCACCAGCGCCCTGGCCTTTTCGATGCCGGCCGCCACCAGCAAGTCCACGCGCGTGGCGTCGCCATAAAATACTTTAAAACCGAACTTGCGCAGCAGGTCGATCTGGTCCGGATCGTGATCGAGCACCGTCACGCCGATTTTATTGGCTGCCAACAGACGGCCGATGATCTGGCCGAAGCGGCCAAAGCCGGCGATGACGATGGGATTGTCCTGCGCCTCGATATGGTCGTCGGGGCGGCGCTTCTTTTCGCCTTGCAGGCGCGGCGCGACGAATTTGTCGTGCGCCAGCAGCAGCAAGGGCGTGGCCACCATCGACAGGGTCACCACCACGACCAGCAGCGCGGCCGTCTCCGGCGCAAACACGTGCGCGGCCTCGGCGGCGGCAAACACGACGAAGGCGAATTCGCCGCCCTGCGACAGCAGCAGCGCAAAGAACAGCTGCTGGCCGCGGGGAATGTCGACAAACTTCGACAGCACATACAGCAAGGCGATTTTCACCGCCAGCAGGCCCGCCACCAGGGCCAGGATCAGCAAGGGCTGGGCGCGCAGCACGCCGAAATCGACGGACATGCCGACGGCGATGAAGAACAGGCCCAATAACAGGCCCTTGAACGGCTCCAGGTCGGAAATGAGCTCATGGCGGTATTCGGAATCGGCCAGCAGCACGCCCGCCATGAAGGTACCCAGCGCCATCGACAGGCCCACCGATTCCATCAGCACGCAGATGGCGATCACCAGCAGCAGGGCAAAGGCCGTGAAGATTTCACGCAAGTCCGTGCGGGCGATGAAGCGCAGGATGGGGTTCACGAGGAAGCGCCCGCCGATCACCAGCGCCGCCAGCACGGCCGCCAGCTTGGCCACGCGCAGCCAGCCCGGTTCGCCACTGTGCGTGACGAGGCCGCCCAGCAACGGCACCAGCGCGATCATGGGAATGGCGGCGATATCCTGGAACAGCAAGATGGAAAAGCCGGCGGAACCGGCCGGCGTGCTCATTAATTTACGTTCACCCAGGGTGGCCAGCACGATGGCCGTCGACGACAGCGACAGCCCCAGCGCGCCGACCAGCGCCGTGCGCCAGTCCACGCCAAAGGCCATGGCCACGGCGCACAGCCCCGCGCTGACGACGCCCACCTGCGCCCCGCCCCAGCCGAAAATCGGGCGGCGCAGCAGCCACAATCGCTTCGGTTCGAGTTCCAGGCCGATCAGGAACAGCAGCAGCACCACGCCGAATTCGGAAAAGCTGAGGATCACCTCGACGTTCTTGATCAGGCCCAGGCCCCACGGTCCGATGACGACGCCGGCCACCAGGTAACCCAGCACGGCGCCCATGCCCAGGCGCTTGGCCAGCGGCACCATGATGATGGCGGCGACCAGATAAAACAGTATGTTGATGAGAAAGCTGTGGTGTTCCATGCGGATTCCGGAAAAACGTGATTGGAATCGCAATCATGCCTGAAGTGGCGCGCCAGCGGGGTATCAGGGCTGCGGCGCATCAATACGTGCGCGTAGTTCGTCCACATTCACGCGCTTGAGGTAGCTTTCGATATTTTTCCACACGGCGTGGTAGCCATAGCCGCCATTTTTCAGCTCGTCTATCGCCTTCTCGCGCGGCCAGCCCTGGTACAGCATGCGGTACATGGCGGCCATCATGCCAGTGCGGTCGGCGCCGTGCAGGCAGTGCAGCAGCACGGATCCCTGCTGTCCGGCGGCGCGGATGGCGCGCATGGTGTCGATCACGTGCTTGTCGCGAATGGCCCAGGTATTGATGGGAATGCGCACGGCGCGGATGCCGCTGCCATCGAGCACCTGCGTATCGGAGTGGAAGGAGCGCAGGCTGATCACCGTCTTCACGCCCAGCGCCTGCAACTGGGCCACGTCGGCGCTGTCCAGCCTGGCGCTGCGGTACAAGACGGGCGTGACCTGGTGCAGGTTCGACACCTGCGGCAGCGGCGTGGCCCAGTCAGGGTGGCGTGGCGGCGATGGCTGTGCCCCGGCCGGCACGGCGGCCAGCCCCAGGGCGAGGGTCAAAAGTACGACATGCAACATCATGGCTTCCTTGTTATTGAAGAACGGCGTCAGCGCGCAGCACCTGCGCCAGCACGTCCAACGCGGCGCGCGGGCGGCCCAGGGCCAGCGCTTTCGCGCGCATCGATTGCAACTGTTCAGGATGATCGAGCAACAGGCGCACGCGGTATTCCAGGGTCACGGCATCGAATGCCTTCAGGGCCACGCCCTGCTCCAGCAGATAGTCGGCATTGCGCTCTTCCTGGCCGGGAATCGGCGAGTTGACGATCATGGGCAAGCCCAGCGCCAGGCATTCCGAGGTGGTCAACCCGCCCGGCTTGGTGATCACCAGGTCGGCACACGCCATCAGGCGCTCGACTTCGCTGGTAAAGCCTTGCGCCAGCAGGCGGCCCGGATACTGGCCAGCCAGTGCCTGCAGCGCCGCCAGCGCGGCGGCGTTCTTCCCCGCCAGTACGATCAGCTGGAAGTCGCCCGGCAGCGCCAGCAGGCGCGCGGCGACCGTTTCAAGGCTGCCCAGTCCCGCCCCGCCGCCCATCAGCAGTATCGTCGTGCGCTGCGGGTCGAGGCCAAATGCCTGCGCGCTCTGCACGCGTCCGGGTGCCTGCGCAAACGCGGGCATGATGGGGATGCCCGTCACGTGGATGCGTTCGGCGGGGATGCCTTCGTGGCGCATGCGAAACGCCACTTCGTCGGTGGCGGCGAAATAGCCCTGCATCTGCTCGTGCACCCACATGCGGTGCAGGTCGAAATCCGTGACCTGCACCCACACGGGGCAAGCCAGCTGCTGCTGGCGTAGTGCGCGCGACAGCAGTTCGGCCGGCAGGAAATGCGTGCAGATGATGGCGTCGGGCTGGAAAGCGGCGATCTGCGCCATCAGCGCACGCGTGTTGAGGCGCTCGACGGCGCGGCGCAGGCGCTGCATCGAGCTGTCGCGCGGCGCATCGTGGGTGGCGTGATACAGATAGCCCCACAGCGCGGGCGCCTTGTTGACCAGCTTGATATACACATCCGTATACAGCTTGCGAAAGGCGGGCGTGACGAAATCCATCACGTCGAGATGCAGAGCCTGCGCCGCAGGGCCGCCGCCACCGTGGTCATCGCGCGCCGCATACGCCTCGATGGCTTGCGCCGCGCGCATGTGGCCGGCGCCGGCCGAAACGCTCAGGAGCAGAATTTTCTGTGTCATGAAAAACCGATGCGTGAACAGGTTGCGCGCGGACGCGGAAGATGCATAGTCAGGATAACATCGCTGCAGGCTGGCCGGCTTGATCTGGTCCTGTGCGCGTGCACGCTAGCCAATGACGGGGATGGGCAGGGCCGACACTTTCCAGCTGCCTTTGAGCTTGCGTTCCATCAGGACCGGCAAGGCGCTGGCGTCGGGCGCGCCTTTTTTGGTGAATGCCACCGGCACCAGCAGATAGATGGTGACCTTATCATCGTCGGCGATGTCGTCTTCCTCCGGCGCCGGATTCCAGCGCTTGTCGATGGCCAGCAACGCATCGACGCCGTCCGGCCAGGCCAGGTCCGCCAGGTGTGGATCGTCGCGCCGCAGCAGCTCGCCCGCCGCCAGGCTGGCCAGGTCGAGCGTGCGCCGTCCCAGGCGCGCCAGCAGCGCCACGGGAAAGCGCCAGGGGCTGTGCTCCGCGAAGCCATGCACGGTCAGCGGCCAGCGGGCCGGCAGGCAGATGGCCAGTTCGGTCATCGGCGATTGCTGGAACAGGCCGGCCGTAAACAACAGCTTGAAATCGCGCTTGCCGCCGATGCAGCTGATGCCCAGCGAAAAGCGCGCGTCGCCGCTGTCCGGGCTGAACACGGCCGGCAGCACCCGGCCGGCACTGTTGTGCATGAAGGTGCGGATCGCTTCCTGCGGCGAGGCGGCCGCTTGCTGCGGCACGTCGAGTATGCTGACACCGCCGGCGGCAGCGAGCAATCGGGCGATGCCGGGGAAGCCCCAGCCGGTGGCGATATCGACCGGCGCTTGGTTCCAGCGCGTATGCAGGCGGTTCGGATTGGCGCCCCGCTGCAGCAGCAATGCGACCACGTCCTGGTGGCCGCCGACGCAGGCACTGTCCAGCGGCGACAGTATATTGTCCGGCAAGCCATCGACGGCGGCGCCCTGCTCGAGCAGCCAGCGGCAGGTATCGAGGTGGCCATGGCTGGCCGCCGCGTCCAGCGGCGTAAGGTTGCGGTAACCGGGCAGGGGCAGATCGACGTCCATGCCCAGCGATACGAGCAGGGCGCAGACCTCGCGGCTGCCGCCGGCCGCGGCCAGATGCAGCAGCGATTCGCCGTCATCCATGTTGTAGCGGCGCAAGGTCAGCAGCGGCGGCGTGGCCTCGAGCAGGCTGCGCACCTGTTCCACCTGATTCTCGCCGACGGCGTCGCAGAGGCGAAAAAACGCCTCGCGGTACTGGTTGTAGAGTGTCTTGTCGACCATGCATGTTCCCTGCTCGTGGTGGCGGCGCCAGCATCGAGCGGAGAATAGCATTTTCTTTCGATTAATCTGCGCGATTTGACAACTTCGGTGTGCACCGTGCGGCGACGCGCGTATTGGCGTTACAAATCCATGAAACTGACAGGCGCGACGTCGACGCGCATGACCGGATACAGATTCAGCCGCTCATCCCACGAGGCGTGGCGGCGGGCGAAAAACTCCAGGCGCGCGCGTGGATTCTTTGCAAACTCTGGCTCGTCGGCCAGCTTCTGCCGGAACTGCGCCGCCAGCGCCGGATCGGCCGCCAACTGCGCGCGCGCCACATCCTCGGCCACATAGTCCTCCATGTATTCCTTGCGCTCGAACGCCGTGTTGAAGCTGCCCCAGGCCAGCAGCGAGTCGGGCGCGCGCGGCTCGAGCAGCGCCACCACCAGGCGCGCCTTCGGCTGGTTGACGGGCACGTAGAGCGCGCCGGCATCGACGAGGCGCTCCTCTTTCTGCCACTCGCCCTGTACCGCCGCCGTCTGGCGTCCCTCGAACGACTGCGCGCCAAACTTGACGGCAGTGGCGCGGAAGACTTCCACATTCTGCCGGGCGAAGATGCTGCGCATTTCCTTGTAGGCGATGCCGTGCTGGCGCAACTTGGCGCCCACCATGGCCGCCTCCGCGCGCGGCACCAGGTAACCGGCCTTCGGTGCGGCCAGCTGCAGGTCAGGCACGATCTCGTCGCGCAGCGGCACATTCCAGATCTGCGGTGTCTTTTCGTCATAGCGCGTCATCAGGGCGCCCGACACCTCGGACGGCGTGCGCGTATACGCATAGCCGCGAAACGCGATCATGCGGCTTTTCTCCGTGGTCTTGTAGCTGAGGGGCAGCGCACTGCCGGCCAGCTGCGTCGCCCGCTGGTCCGCTTCCATGGCGGTTTGCCGCCACTGCGCGCCATGCTGCGCCATCTGCGAAAGAAGGGAAATGATGGTGTTGCGCGTGATGCGCACGCGGGTCGGGTAGTCCTTCCACGAGTGGGTTTCCACCAGCACGCCGAAACGGTTACGCAACAGGAAATAGCCGTGCGAAAAGCGCGGGTTCGGCGTCGAATCGACAAAACCCGACTGCGGATTGTCTTCTTCGGCAAATGACATGTAGAACGGCTTCGGATCGGAACCCTGCTTTGCCAGGTCGGCCAGCACGCCGTCGCGCAGCGCCGTTCCCGCCGCGCGCAAGGCCGCATCGCCCGCATGCACGGGTTCGACCTGGATCGAGATATCGGGTTCGAACTGCGCGCCATCGGTGACGTGCAGGTCGACATACGCCAGCGGATCCCAGGCGTTCACCAGCGCCAGCATGTGCTGCATTTCGGGCGTATCGGCCTTCATGTATTCGCGGTTCAGATTGTAGTTTTGCGCCGTGCTGCGCCAGCCCATTTCCACGGGGCCGCGCTGGTTCGGACGGTTCCACTGGCCGAAGCGCTCATGGCCATCGACATTGAAGACGGGGACGAACAGCAGCACCTGCTTGTCCAGCGCTCCGGGCGCCGCCCTGCCCTCCAATACTTCGCGCAAGGCCAGGAAACCTGCATCCTTGCCGTCGATTTCCCCCGCATGGATGCCACCCTGCACCAGCAGTACCGGTATCTTGCGCAGCCTGGCCGCGTCCGGCGTCAGCGCACCCGTGTTGGAAACGGCCAGCGCCAGCATGGGGCGGTTTTCCGGCGTGCGGCCAAATTCAAAGCAGCGCACCTGTTTCGGACGGTGCTCCTCGAAGCGCCGGCACAAGGCTTCCACTTCCTCGTAGCGGCCCGTATTCTTGAAGCCCGAGTACTCGGCCACCGTTTTCAGGGAAGACAGCCGCATATCGCGCGCGGCATGCGCATTGACGGCAAACAGGGAAAACAAGGCGGCGGACAGCAGGGCGTGGCGTAGCATGGGTCAAACTCCATCGAGAGAGGACAAGCGGGCAATTATAGAGTGGCGGTCAGGTAAAAACGCCGTGGCAAATAAAAAAGCCGGAACAGCGTCAGCTGCTCCGGCCTTGCTCTGGCAAGCGTGAATTACGAGCCAAAGTGGTAGTTGAATTCGACCCATCCCTGGCGGCCTTGCGGGCTGTAGTTGCCGATCGGGTAGTACGGCCAGCCGTTGCTGGTATCGCGCTTGATCTTGTCGAACACGTTGTTGACGATCAGCGACACGGTGGCGCGGTCGTTGATGCGGTACACGGTGCTGATGTTGGCCAGCGCCGTCGGCGTCAGGTAGCCCTTGCCGGCAGAGTTAGGCACCTTGCCGTAGCGGCTGACCAGCAAGGTATTCGACCAGTCGCCTGCGCCCCAGTTGACGCTCAGGTTCAGCTTGTCAGGCCAATCCCTGTTGGTCATCGATTTGGTTTCATCGGTCTCTGCGTCACCGGCGAATTGCTGCGATTTCTTGCTCAGCACCCGCGCGTAGTTGGCCTTGAAGGCGAAGCGGCCATAGTCTGTCGTGCGCAGCAAATACTTCAGGCTGACGTCGATGCCGCTGCTGCTTTGCTTGGCCGCGTTGATCGGATTGACGGTGATGGTCTTGATCTCACCCGCCTTGTTCAAGGCATTGGCCGCGTAGCGCTCGATGCGGCCCAGGGTGTCGATACAGGTCGGCGAGCCGATGTCGGCCTTGCCCAGGCGGCAATCGGATTCGTCGCGCAGCAGCTTGTCGGCGTCCAGGTTCGTCACCAGGTCGTCGATCTTGATGTTCCAATAGTCGACCGAGACGTCGAAATTGGCACTCGGCGACCAGACGGCGCCCACGCCGAAGGACTTGCCCTTTTCCGACTGCAGGTCGCGGCTGCCGTTCTGCACGTAATCGGCGCCCGGCGATTTATTCGCGTACTCGCAGCCGTCGATGGCCTGTCCGGCGGCGTCGCAACGGTAGTAGTCGGTGGTGCTCGCATAATAGCCTTTGCCGCGGGCCTGGTAGATGTAGTTCATGTCCGGCGCGCGGAAGCTGGTGGCGTAGTTGGCACGGAACAGCAGGTCCGGCGTCGGGCGCAGTTCCAGCCCGCCGTTGTAGGTGAACTTGCCTTCCTTGCGGCCTGCAAAGCTGTAGCGGTCATAACGGCCAGCCACGGTAGCGGTCAGCTTCTCATGCAGCGGCACATTCAATTCCGCGCCCAGCGCATAGCGCGAACGGGTGCCGGCCGTGGTGCCCGAACCGGTAGCGATATTGAAATAGCCCTGGTCGATGCGCGCGTCGGGTTCGTTGCTGAAGCCCTGCTTGCTCGCCTCGGCAATCGTGGCGACTTTCACCGTGCCGGCAGGCAGCTGGAACAGGTCGCCATTCGTGGCCAGGCTCAGGGTATTCGTCCAGGCCTTGTCACGGCTGTCGCTGTAGCCCGTAATGCTGTCGAATTCGGCAGCCGTCAGGCGGCGCGACAGGCGCGCCGCATCCGGCGCGTAAATGGCCACGCCCTTGGCATCCGTGCCCAGCTTGGGTCCCAGGAAGAAGCTGTCGATGTTCGACAACATGCGCGGCGTATGGCCTTCGCTCTTGTAGATGGAAGCGTTGTAGTTGGCTTCATACTGCCAGGCGGTGCCAGAAATACGGCCCTTGGCACCCAGCGAGATGGCCGTGGCCAGGTCCTCCCAGCTGCGGTTGTAGCGCTGCACGCCGCCGATTTCCTCGGGCGCCATGAAGCGGGTCCACTCTTCGTAGGCGCCGGTGTTCTGGTTCAGGAAAGAGCCGCCGTTCAGCGATGCCGAGGTCCACGACGGGCCGCGTGTATTGTTGACGGTCTTGTTCTTGCCAAGCAGGAAATCGGCAAACAGCGTGGTCTCCGCATCGAGCTCGTAATTGGCGCTGCCGAACACGTTCTGGCTGCTGTTCTTGGTCTGCGTGGTCCAGTAGGTCGGACGGGCTTTCGGGCTGGCGCAATAGCTGCCATTCTTCGCCTGGTACTTGACGACGCTGCCGCCGAACATGTCGCCGAACTGGTTGCAGGTGTCGCCCAGGTCGACATAACTGCCGGACGTGCCGGAGGCCTGGGTGCGGCGCGAAGCAACCGTGGTCGGCACGCCGGAGCGGCTGGTCATGAAGTCGCGGTCCATGCTCCACAGCGGATCGCGTTCACTCAGCTCCACGCTGAACAGGGTATGCAGCTTGTCAAAATTGCCGCCGCCCGTCAGTTGCACGCGCTGGTTGCCGGCGCCGCCGCGCGAGGTACCGCCAACCTTGACGTTGATATCGAAGCCTTCCGCCTGTTTTTTCAGGATCACGTTGACCACGCCGGCGATCGCGTCCGAGCCATAGATGGCCGAGGCGCCGCCGTTGAGGATCTCGATGCGGTCGACAATGCTAGCCGGGATGTTCGCCAGGTTGGTGAAGTTGACGGCGCCGTCATAGGCGATGGGGAAGTCGGCCAGGCGGCGGCCGTTCAGCAGGATCAGGGTATGGTTCGGACCGAGGCCGCGCAGACTGATGGTGTTGGCCGACGGCGTGAAGGTATTGCCGTAATCCTCGCCCTGCGTAAAGCCGCTGTTCTGCACCTGGCTGGTCAGCGCGTCAAAGACGTTCTTGTAGCCCTGCTTGGTGATTTCATCGCCGGTCAGGATGGTGACGGAAGACGGGCCTTCCAGGCTGGCGCGGGGAATGCGCGAACCGGTGACCACGACGGCTGGCGGGGTGGCCGCCGGCTGCTGATCCGCTGCGGGCGCTTGCGTTTGCGCGTGCGCCTGCCATGCGGTGCCGCCCAGGATGGCCAGTACGCCAAGGCTGAGCGGGGTTAACTTGAACTGTTTCGACATCGTTGCGCTTCTCAAGGTGGGAGAAAAGCGGGAAGATAGCAAAATGCCAGTCATTCCAGAACGAATGGATTCATCTTTCTATATATCAAAATTGTTATATAGAAAGATTCATGAGCAGGAAATCGTCACGTGCTGACCCTGGCGCATGGCAGGAACCTGCGCCTTAACGGCGCATGATGGCAATTTCCTTGTGCAATGGCCGTAACAGGCGCGTAGCCGTGTCGGTCGGACTCTCGATCGAACTCAACAGCCTGATGGCGCCCGTGGCCGGCGTGCAGCTGCCGCTGCTGCGGTAGCGCAGCGCCGCCGCCAGCATGCCTTCCGCCGGATCGCCCAGCTGGTGCTGGTAATCATCGGCCACGTCGCAGGTCGGCGCCATACCATCGGCAAAGTCGCCGAAGCCCTTGGCATTGACGCCCTGGAATTGCACTGCAAAATACGTGGTGCCGCAATTCGGCGCGGGAAAGAAACCGTAGGGCTTGCCGCACGTGGTGCCGCCGACCAGGTTGACCTGCACGTCCACGCCGCGCAAGCCGTTGATGATCGCTTCGCTGGCCGAACAGGTATTGCCGGTTGTCAGCAAGGTCACGCGCTTGAGACCCAGGGAGGGCAGTGGCATCCCCTTGGACAGGGGATTGGGCGCGGGAAAGCCCTGGCTTTGCGCATGGAATGGCACGGGCGCTTCCGGCCGGGTCTTGTCATTGAAGAGCACCTGCTCGAAGGTCTTGCCGGCAGTAACTTGCGGGCCGGCAATCATGTAGGCGAGTTCGCTGGCGACATCCAGATAACCGCCGCCGTTGTAGCGCACATCGAGCACCAGGTCGCTGATGCCGGCCGCCTGGAAGCGGGTCATGGTCTCGACCAGCTGGCGTTCAGCCACGTTGTTATGCGTATTGAAGGTCAGGTAGCCCACCTTGCCCGTGGGCGTGTCGATGATGCGCTCGTTCTGCACGGCGCTGGTGTTCACGTCCACCGCCGTCAGGCTCCTGGACAGGGGCGCGCCGTTGCGGCTGAATCCCAGCGTGTGCGTGCCTTGCGCCGTGGGGAACAGGCCCGCGTTGAGGATATTCACGCTGGCCGTGTCGGGGGCATGGACGAAATCGACGCCATCGACGGTTTGCAGCACGTCGCCACGCCGCAAGCCCGCCAGGTCGGCTGGCGAGCCTGGCTCGATGATCGAGATCACGGCCGTGCGCGGCGGCGTGGTGCGCGTCAGCGCCAGCAGCATGCCGTAACCGAGTTCCACGCCGTTGAGCGAGTCTTCCCACTCTGCCGTCGACAAGGTGAAATGGAACTGGTCCTTCGGTTTGCCGGATGCCGTCGTGGCCGTCGTTTTCAGCACATCGAAGTACGCCTTGGCCGTGGTGAAGCTTTGCGGCTGGTAGGTGGTCGGCACTTCGCGGTACCACAGATACGTTTCATCGATCCAGCTGCGCACCCACGTCTGCTCATCGAGCAAGCTGCCCGGCTTGTCGATACTGCTGCCGCTGCGCGGCGCCTCGCAGCGGTTCGCCACCGTCGAGGAAGCGACCAGCGCCGTCGGGCCCGTCGGCGTCACGGGCGGCACGACAGGCGCGCTGTCGCTGCCGCCGCCTCCGCCACAGGCACTCAACAACAATACGAGAGGAACGGCCAGGGACGAGAGGCGCAGGGCAGGCATGACGAACTTTCCGAAAAGAAATTATCGAAAAATTATAAGACTTTTTACAAACAGGCGTTGTTTTCTTTGATACAAAAAAAATGGCGCCCGCAGGCGCCATTGCTACAGCGTGAAGTTCACCGCATCACGCCACGGTGGCCGCCACGGGCGCCGCCACGACGGGCGGCAGCGGCGTCGGCGCGTTAAAGGCGATCAGCAAACTGGCTTCCTTCTCTTTCGCCGCCTTCAAATGACGCTCCTTCACGTGACCATAGCCGCGGATGTCTTCCGGGATGCTGGCGATCGCCACGGCTTGCGCCAGCTTGGCCGTCGTCAGTTTCGGCAGCAAGCCGCCCACCGTCGCGCGGTATTCGAGAATCAGCGCACGCTCCATCTTGCGCTCGGCCGTATGGCCGAACACGTCGAAAGCCGTGCCGCGCAAGCCCTTGAACTTGGCCAGTACGCCGAACGCCTTCATCATCCACGGGCCGAATTCCTTCTTCACCAGGTGGCCCTGGGCGTCCGTCTTGGCCATGATCGGCGGCGCCAGGTGGAACTTGAGCTTGATGTCGCCTTCGAACATGGCGGCGATCTTCGCCTGGAAGGCGCCGTCCGTGTACAGACGCGCCACTTCATACTCGTCCTTGTACGCCATCAGCTTGTAGAAGTAGCGGGCCACGGCTTCCGTCAGACGCAAGTGCGGGCCATTCAGGGCGCTTTCGGCGGCGCGCACCTGTTTGATGAAGTCCAGATACTGCTGCGCATACGCGCGGTCCTGGTAGGCCGTCAGCAGGGCCACGCGTTTTTCGATCAGGTCGTCGAGCGTTTCGATGCGCTTGAATTCCACCACTTTCGCCGGTGTGGTCATGCGCACCAGGCTGGCCGTATCGTGAGCGCCCGCGCGGCCCCAGTTGAAGGCGGCCTTGTTGAACGCCACCGAGACGTTGTTCAAGTCGATGGCCTTCATGATGGCCGCTTCGCTCAATGGCACCTTGCCCTTTTGCCAGGCATAGCCCAGCATGAACATATTCGTGGCGATCGAGTCGCCCATCAGCGCCGTGGCGATCTGGCCCGCGTCGATGAAGTCCACGTGGTCGCTGCCGCACGCCTTTTCGATTTCCATGCGCGCGGAAGCACCGGGGAATTGCCAGTCCGGGTTCTTCACGAAGGCGGCCGTCGACGAGCTGGTCGAGTTGATCATGGCCCAGCTGCGCCCTTCGCCCATGCGCGACAGCGCGTCACGGCTGGCCGTGACGATCAGGTCGCAACCGATCACCAGGTCGGCCGCGCCCGTGCCGACGCGCGTCGAGTGGATGTCTTCCTGGCGGTCCGCCAGACGCACGTGCGACATCACGGGGCCGCCTTTTTGCGCCAGGCCGCTCATGTCGAGCACGGAACAGCCCTTGCCTTCCACGTGGGCCGCCATGGCCAGGATCTGGCCGACGGTCACCACACCCGTGCCGCCGATGCCGGTGACCAGGATGCCGAACGGCTCGGCCGTCGAGGGAATGTTTGGCGTCGGCAAGGCCGGCACGGCTGGCGCGTCCTTGTCGGCGGCAGCTGCCTTCTTCGGCTTTTTCAGGCCGCCGCCTTCCACCGTCACGAAGCTGGGGCAGAAACCCGTCGTGCACGAAAAATCCTTGTTGCAGGACGACTGGTTGATCTGGCGCTTGCGCCCCAGTTCCGTTTCCAGCGGTTCCACCGACAGGCAGTTAGATTGCACGGAGCAGTCGCCGCAGCCTTCGCAGACGGCTTCATTGATGACGGCGCGCTTGGCCGGATCCGGGTATTCATTGCGTTTCCGGCGGCGGCGTTTTTCCGAGGCGCAGGTCTGGTCGTAGATCATGGCCGACACGCCCGGCATGTCGCGCAGTTCGCGCTGCACATCCATCAGTTCCGAACGGTGGCGCACGGTGACGCCTTCCGCCCAGGCGTAATCGTCCGGGTATTTTTCCGGTTCATCCGTGACGACGATGATGGGGCCCACGCCTTCGGCGGCGATCTGGCGCGAAATGATGGCCGGAGACAAAGGACCGTCGAATTCCTGGCCGCCCGTCATGGCTACCGCATCATTGAACAGGATTTTATAGGTGATGTTCACCTTGGCCGAGACGGCGGCGCGGATGGCCAGGATGCCCGAGTGGAAATACGTGCCGTCACCGAGGTTGGTAAACACGTGCTTTTCATTCGTGAACGGCGCCTGCCCCACCCACGTGACGCCTTCGGCGCCCATGTGGGTAAATGTCGACGTTTCGCGGTCCATCCAAAGCACCATGTAGTGGCAGCCGATGCCAGCCAGCGCGCGCGAGCCTTCCGGCACTTTCGTGGAACTGTTGTGCGGGCAGCCGGAGCAGAAGAACGGCGTGCGGTCCTTTTGCGGATCGGGTTTCACGCTGATCGCTTTGAGCACATTCTCTTTGGCTTCCAGGTAGGCGATGCGCTCCTTCACGCGCTGCTCGACCGGGTGGCCCGCGTAGTAGCGCGAGATACGGCTGGCAATCGCGCGGGCGATCATGGCCGGGTTCAGCTCATACGTGGCCGGCAGCAGCCAGTCGCCGTGGCCCGTGCCCTTCTGGTTGCTCCATTCGCCCGTGTCGTCGAACTTGCCGACCACGCGCGGACGCTCGCCATCCTTCAGGTTGTACAGTTCTTCCTTCAGCGCATATTCGAGGATTTGCCGCTTTTCTTCCACCACGAGGATTTCATCGAGGCCCTTGGCGAATTCATGCACGCCGTCCGCTTCCAGCGGCCAGGTCATGCCGATCTTGTACAGACGGATGCCGATGTCGGACGCCGTCTGCTCGTCGATGCCGAGGTCGGCCAGCGCCTGGCGCGTGTCGAGATACGATTTGCCGGCCGTGATGATGCCGATGCGCGCCTTCGGGCTGTCCCAGATGATTTTATTGAGCTTGTTGGCACGCGCATACGCCAGCGCCGCATACCATTTGTAGCTGTTCATGCGGACTTCTTGTTCCAGCACCGTGTCGGGCCAGCGGATGTTCAAGCCACCGGCCGGCATCTCGAAGTCCGTCGGCAGGGTGATCTGCACGCGATCCGGGTCGAAATCGACGGCGGCGCCCGACTCGATGATGTCGGTCACGCATTTCATCGAGACCCATAGTCCCGTGTAGCGGCTCATGGCCCACGCGTGCAAGCCATAGTCGATGTATTCCTGCACCGACGACGGGTACAGCACGGGGATGCCGCAGGCATTCAGGATATGGTCGGACTGGTGTGCCGTCGAGGAAGACTTGGCCGCATGGTCGTCGCCGGCCAGCACCAGCGCGCCGCCATGCTTGGCGGAACCGGCGTTATTGGCGTGCTTGAACACGTCGCCGCAGCGGTCGACGCCGGGGCCCTTGCCATACCACATGCCGAACACGCCATCGTATTTCGCGTCTTCGAACAAGTTCGTTTGCTGCGTGCCCCAGACGGCCGTGGCGGCCAGGTCTTCGTTCAGGCCAGGGTGGAATTTGACGTGATGTTCATCGAGGTATTTCTTGGCCTTGATCGCCGTCATGTCGACGGACGTCACAGGCGAACCGCGGTAACCGGTAATGTAGCCGGCCGTATTCAGGCCAGCCTTCAGGTCGCGCTCGCGCTGCAGCATGGGCAGGCGGATCAGCGCTTGCGTGCCCGTCATGAAGGCGCGGCCACGCTCCAGCGTGTATTTATCGTTTAGCGAAATTTCAGACGCGTGCGCGCCCGGCTCAAGACTCGAGCCCTTGATTGGTGCATTCATTACTTGTCTCCATTATTCTCTGTGCTACGCGTGCAAAGTCGGTTGAACTCACACGTACCGGCTGTGCCTTGTGGACAATGCCGGTGCGGAAAAATGACTTGTTTGTCGTAGACTACCACAGGAATGCGCGCAGTTCTTTGCTGCGCTGCACTCCTGTGTTCTTACCTTTTTGCTGCTGTTTTTACTACCGTTTATTACAAAGCAACATTACGCCGCGTTCGTATCTTTCAGCACGCCGCGCTTGATCTGGTCCAGCTCGATCGACTCGAACAGGGCGCGGAAGTTGCCTTCGCCGAAGCCCTGGTCGCCCTTGCGCTGGATGATCTCGAAGAAGATCGGGCCGATCACCGTCTGCGTGAATATCTGCAGCAACAGTTCGCGTTCGGTTTCCGTGCTGTGGCCATCGATCAGGATGCGCAGGCGGCGCAGTTCTTCCAGCTGCTCGCCGTGGTTCGGCAGGCGGCGGTTGACCAGCTCATAGTACGTTTCAATCGTGTCCTGGAAATCGATACCCGTATCGCGCATGCCTTGCACGGACGCGTAGATATTGTCCGTACCCAGCGCGATGTGCTGGATACCTTCGCCATGGTACTGGTCCAGGTATTCGGCGATCTGCGACTTGTCGTCCGACGATTCATTGATCGGAATGCGGATCTTGCCGCATGGCGAAGTCATCGCCTTCGATTTGAGGCCCGTCAGCTTGCCTTCGATGTCGAAATAGCGCACTTCGCGGAAGTTGAACAGGCTTTCATAGAACGTCGCCCATTCCTTCATGCGGCCACGGTGCACATTGTGCGTCAGGTGGTCGATATACGTCAGGCCATGGCCGACGGGGTTGGCAACGGCGCCGGGAATGGCGACGAAGTCGACGTCATAGATGCTGATGTCGCCGATGCCGCCCGGTGCGGCCGCGTCCGGCTTGTCGGCGCCCTTGCCGCGCCAGCGGTCGACGAAGTACAGCAGCGAATCGCCCACGCCCTTGATGGCGGGGATATTCAGCTCCATCGGACCGGTTTTATTGTCGAAACCCCAGGCGCCCAGTTCCAGCGCGCGGCGGTAGACGAAAGCCGCGTCGTCGACACGGATGGCGATGGCGCACACGGACGGGCCGTGATGGCGGGCAAAACGCTGCGCGAACGAATCTTGTTCGGCATTGATGATGAAATTGATGTCGCCCTGACGGTACAGGGTCACATCCTTGTGGCGGTGGCGCGCGATGGCCGTGAAGCCCATGTTCTCGAACAGCTTGCCCAATGCTTTTGGGTCTGGTGCTGCATACTCGACGAACTCGAAACCATCGGTACCCATCGGGTTATCCCAAGGCTGAAATTGCATGATGTCTCCTCCAAGAAGTAGCGCACAGTATAGGCGCGGTCTGTGGGCATTAAATGCCAAAGATCTCCCGAACAATCATGATTTGCGCAATAATATTGCGTGAAACAAGAACCACCGGAGGAAGCATGAGCAAAATTACGCTGGATAAAACGGATCGCAAGATCCTCGCCGTCCTGCAGGCCGATGGCCGCCTGTCGAACCAGGACGTGGCCGAGCAGGTCAGCCTGTCGCCGTCGCCATGCTTGCGCCGCGTCAAACGGCTGGAAGAAGCGGGCGTGATCCGCCAGTACGTGGCCCTGCTAGACCCGGAAAAGATCGGCCTGGGCCTGCTCGCCTATGTGAACGTGCGGCTGGAAAAGCACAGCGATGCCACCGCCCACAGCACGGCGAGGGTGCTGGCACCGAACCTGGTGACGAACACCTCGCCGCGCGCCGACTTCGCCGTGGCAGTGGCGCAATGGCCGGAAGTGGTGGCCTGCTATGCGATGACGGGGGAGATGGATTACCTGCTGCGCGTGCACGTGGAAGACATGGAGCACTTTTCGCGCTTCATGATGGCGACCCTGCTGCGCCACCCGGCCGTGCTGGATGTGAAATCAAGCTTTGCCTTGCAGCGCATCAAGGATACGACGGCCCTGCCCTTACTGTGACGGCGGTGCCGGCGGTCCGGGCTTCTTCTTGCGCCCCGGCAAGCGATCCCACAGTTTGAACGCGGCGCGCGCATTCGCCTTGAACGTGTAGTCGAACATGGCGAACTGCTCCTGCACGGCTTCCTGCAGCATGCTGCTCGGGTTCGGCGGCAACAGTTTCAGATAGGCATCGGCTTCGCCATAGTCGCGCTGGATTTCCATGCCAGCCTTCTTGGCAATATGCATCATCGTCTTGTTCGACGACAGACAGTGCATGTACAGGGTATCGACATCGTTGTTGCGGCAGTGAATCGCCGCCCGCTCGAACAGTTTTGACCCGACCCCCATGCCACGCATGGATTTTGACACGGACACGCCAAACTCGGCCACCTGCTCCTTGTCCGTCACGATACTTTTCGCCGGCGACGTGTCCTTCGGCGCGAAGGCCAGATGTCCCACGCCCACCAGCTTGAACAGGCTGTTGTAGACGCCATAAATCATGTCGCGCGAGAAATCCATCTTTTGCACGTACTGGGCCACCAATTCATCGGGCAAGGCGCTGCCGAAGCGCAGCAGGCGGTCGCTTTTCTCAAGAGAAAGAAAATGCTTCATCATGCGGCGCCGGTCGCGCTCATGCAACTGTTTGACGAGCACGCTCGGACGCCCGCCGCCGCTACGGCTCAGCCATCGGCGAAACGGGTTCTGGAACAATTTGGGCAGGGTCATGGGAGTTCCGTACGGCTGATCACGTTCGTGACGGCCTCCACGCGCGCCGCATGGACGACGGCCGGAATGCGTCTCGGTTCCTGTGCGCAAGCTTGTGCCAGTGCTCCCGCATCGACACCGCGCACGGCCGCCAGCATGGCTTGCAGCCACGCGGACTGTGGAAATACAGGATCCTGTGCATGCACATCGCAGGCGATGGCGTCCAGCATCTGCACGAAACGCTGCGGCTTGCGCAGTCCATCGCAGCGTTCGCACAGACTGACGATCGCTTCGGCGCTCAGCGCCAGCGCGCCGTTGATATTGTCCCGCTCGCGCGCCGCCATGACGGCCAGTTCGCGGCACTCGTTGGGCACGCGCAGGCGCTCGCTCAGTTGTTCGATGGCATCCTTGCTCATATGCAGCATCAAGACGGCAAAGCGCACGGACAAGTCATGACCTTGCGCGGCGGCATGGTCGACCACTTGCAGCAACCGTTCGCTGATGCTGATTTCGCCCATGATGCGCGCCAGCGCGCCGCACTCGTGCAGCACCGTCAGCATGCGCGACGGCCGCGCTTCCATCAATCCTTTTGCCACTTCCTGCCACACGCGCTCGGCCACCAGAGCGTCGACTTCGCCGTCCTGCACCATCCGGCGCATCAATTCCATGGTGGCCGGTGCGACAGTGAAAGTATGAAAACGGGCGGCAAAGCGGGCCAGGCGCAAGATGCGCACGGGGTCTTCACCAAACGCATCGGAAACGTGGCGGAAGATTTTGTTCTCGATATCCTGAATACCGCCGAACGGGTCGGTCAGGCTACCGTCCTCGGCTTGCGCGATGGCGTTGATGGTGAGATCGCGCCGCACCAGGTCGTCTTCCAGGGTGACGTCGGGCGCCGTGTGGAAGACGAAGCCCCGGTAGCCGGGCGCCGTCTTGCGTTCCGTGCGGGCCAGCGCGTATTCTTCCTGCGTCTTCGGGTGCAGGAAGACGGGAAAATCCTTGCCGACGGGCCGGAAGCCCCGGCGCAGCATGTCTTCCGGCGTGGCGCCGACGACCACGTGGTCGTGGTCTTTCACGGGCAAGCCCAGCAGTTGGTCGCGCACCGCGCCACCGACCGTGTATATCTTCATAACACTCTTTTCTTAATCAGGCAGTTCCGCATCGTGCTTGGCAGCAACGTCCGTCTCCGCCAGCGCTTCCATGATCCAGCGGGCCACGGCCGGGTGCGCCTGCACGCGCTCGCAATACGCGTTCAGGGCCGGCGCCAGGCTCACGCCATACGTGCGGAAACGCATGACGACGGGGGCGAAATACGCATCGGCAATGGAAAAGTCGCCAAACAGGAACTGGTGGTGGCCAAAGCGCGATAAACACTCTTCCCAGATTTCACTGATGCGGCCGATGTCCGCCTGCGCGGCGGCCGTGCGGCCACGTCCCGGCAACTTCGCCTTGATATTCATCGACATATCCGTGCGCAAGCCCGTGAAACCCGAGTGCATTTCCGCGCAGACACAGCGCGCCATGGCGCGCGCGGCCACGTCTTGCGGCCACATGTGTTTATCGGGAAACTGCTCAGCCAGGTATTCGCAGATGGCCAGGCTGTCCCAGATCGTGATCTCGCCCGCCAACAGCACGGGGACCCGGCCGCAAGCCGAATATTCGGCAATTTTGGTGGCCGTGTCGCTCTGGTCGAGCAGCACGCGCACTTCCTGGAACGGGATGCCGAACGCTGTCATGGCCACCCAAGGGCGCATCGACCAGGACGAGTAATTCTTGTTGCCGATGATGAGGGTCAGGCCCGGCTCGCGCGCGGCGGCCAGGGTTTGCGTCAGGCTGGGATCAAGGATGGTCGTTTGCATGGTCGGCGAGCTTTAGTTGGATGATGGCAAATCGGCAGAAACAGCGCTGTTTTTCGGGCCCACGGTACCCAGGCGGGCTTTCAGCGATTGCGGGCTCTTCTCGAACAGGGCCGCATAATAGGTGGCGTTGGCCATCACGTTTTTCACGTAGCCGCGCGTTTCCGTGTACGGAATGATCTCGGCAAAGACGGCGCCTTCCAGCGGACGCGTCATGGTGGCGCGCCAGATGCGCAAGCGCCCCGGCCCCGCGTTGTAGGCGGCGCTGGCCAGCACTTGCGAACCGTCGAGACCGCCAAGCACCATGTTCAGGTAATTCGTGCCCAGCAACACGTTGGTGCGCACGTCGCTCAAGGTTTCTGTAACGAAATCGGTGAGGCCGATCTTCTTGGCGACGTAACGGGCCGTCGACGGCATCACCTGCATCAGGCCGGACGCGCCCACGTGCGACTGCGCATCCATGATGAAGCGCGATTCCTGGCGGATCAAGCCATACACCCACGCCTTGTCCAGGCCCAGGGTTTGCGTGGCCGGGTGCATGACGTCGTCGTGCGGCGTCGGGTAGCGCTGCGTGTAGTCCACTTCCAGGCGCGTGCGGTCCGAGGTGTTGACCATGCGGTCGAGCACATTGTTCTGGCGCGCAAATTCCGCAGCCGCCAGATGTTGCCTGTCCGTCATCGAACGCAATTCCCAGTTCCACTCGCGCGTGCCTTCGAAGCGCAAGCGCATGTTGAAGAATTTCAAGGCGCGCTGCAAGCCCGGATTGGCGGCCATGGCGGCGATTTCCGCCGGCGTGATCGGCTGGCCCGGCGGCGGCAAGACCAGGTGGTTGCCCAGCTCTTCATTGGCCAGCAAGCCGTAAAAATTCGACTGGTCAGAAATCGTGCGATACAGGGTGTCCGCCTGCGCGTTCGGGCGGCCCGGCGTTTCCGCCTGCTGCGCGCGCGCCAGCCAGTAGACCCAGGTCGGGTCGGCGCGCAGGGAGGCCGGCATGGCCTGGATGGCAGCCTTTACCAGCGGCCAGTTGCCTTCGCGCAAGGCGATACGCGCCTTCCACTGCATCTGCTCCTGGGTCAACGGTGCGCCATTGGTTTTTTGCCAATATTCAAATGCTTCCGGGGCAAGCGAGTACGACGCTTGCAGGGCCAGGCTGGCCCAGCCGATGGCCTGTTCCTGCGCCGTCAATTGCGCACTGGCCTTTTGCAAGGCCACCACGCCCAGCTTCAAGGTGCTTTTCGCCATGCGGCCGACGGCCACCAAATACATCTCGTGGTCGGCGCGGCTGGCGCCCGCCCCCTTGGCCAGCACCAGCGCGGGCAAATCGATGGCTTGCGCCATCTTCGCGTCGGACGCGCCCAGCAGCAGCGCGATGCGGCGCGCCGGGCCCGTGGCATTCGTCTGGCCCGCCAGGCGGATCTGCGCCCACAGGTCGTTCGTGTCGAACTGGCCATTTTGCGCCAATGCCGCGATCAGGCTGCCGCACGCTTCGCCATAACCAGGCGGCGAGACGAGCAGGTTGCGCGCCTCGGACGCCACGTTCTGGCCCTTGGCCGCGCGCGACATCAGCGCGTAGCACTTGAGCTGGGTGTCGTCATCGAGGGCGAATTGCGGGTATTGCTCATCGAACACGACCCAGTCGCGCTTGCGACCCAGTTCCAGCAGCCAGTCGTTGCGGAAACGGTCGGCGATGGCACTGCCCTTGTAGCGGTTCAGGTAATCGCGAAATTGCGCCTCGGTCAGCAGTTTGATGCGCGGTTTCAGCCGATAATAGTCAACATACGATGGAATCTGGTAATTCGTCAGGCGCCCCGCATAAAAGTCGGCTTTTTCGACGTCATCCTTGCGCGCGGCGTCGCGCAGCAGCAGGAAGGCATCGTCCTCGCTGCGCGTGTCGGGCGCGGCAGGCGTTGCGGTGGTCGATACCTGGGCCAGGGCGGCCAGGGGAGACAAGGCCGATGCAACACACAGCATCGTGCCGGCAATCCATTTCAGTGGGGAAATCAATGTACGACTCTCAATCTTAACTTGATGGTGATATGAATAGCGACCCTAGAATAACATGCGATCCGGCTGCACGGCCACCCATTGCGCCACAGGAAAAAGCCGGCTTGCGCAAAGCCTTGCTGACGGCCCGGCGCGCCCTGCCCGACGCCACGCGCGCGCAATGGGATGCGGCCATCGCGCAGCGCCTGCTGGACTGGTGCGCGCAGGAAAATGTCGAGGAACTGGGCGTGTACTGGCCCCTGCACGGCGAGCCGGACTTGCACGGCGCATATGCGCAATTGGCCGCGCGCGGCGTGCAATTAAGCTTGCCGGTGGTGCTGGAAAAGCATGCGCCGCTGGCATTCAGCAATTGGACGCCCGGTGAAGCCATGGTGAAGGATGGCATGGGCGTGGCCGTGCCGGCCCAACTGCGCCTGCGTGCGGCGCCCGCCACCCTGCTGGTGCCCTGCCTGGGTTTTAACCAAGAACGCTTTCGCCTCGGCTATGGCGGCGGCTACTATGACCGCACCCTGGCGGCCACGCCCCGTCCGCGCACCCTCGGCATCGCCTATGCCTGCCTGTCTGCCAGCTTTCCCAACGGCGAATACGACATCGCCCTCGATCACATCGTGACCGAGGGCGATCTTTTTTAACGCGTCAGGACGGTTTATTTCACCAGGCGCTGCCACAGTGCGGTCGTAGGCGCCGCCTGGTTCATGCTATAGAAATGCAAGCCTGGCGCGCCGCCTTCCAGCAGACGCTCGCACAAGCCCGTCACCACGTCCAGGCCAAAGGCCTTGATCGACGCGCTGTCGTCGCCGAAGCTGGCCAGCTTCAGACGCACCCAGCGAGGAATTTCCGCACCGCACATGTCCGAAAAGCGCATCAGCTGCGTGTAGTTCGTGATCGGCATGATGCCGGCCACGATAGGCACGTTGATGCCCATCTTCTGCGTCTGCTCGACAAACTGGAAATACGCGTCGGCATTGTAGAAGTACTGGGTGATGGCGGCATCGGCGCCAGCCTGCACCTTGCGCGCGAACGCGTTCAGGTCGTCCTGCGGCGAACGGGCTTGCGGATGCACTTCCGGATAGGCGGCCACTTCGATATGGAAATGGTCGCCCGTCTCGGCGCGGATGAATTCCACCAGCTCGTTGGCATAGCGGAACTCGCCCGAGGCGCCATAGCCGCTGGGCAAGTCGCCGCGCAAGGCCACGATACGCTTCACGCCGGCCGCCTTGAAATCGGCCAGCACGGCGCGGATCGATTCGCGCGAGCCGCCGACGCAAGACAAGTGCGGCGCAGCCTGTTCGCCGGCCGCCAGGATCTCGCGCACGGTGTCCAAGGTACCTTGCTGCGTGGTGCCGCCGGCGCCAAACGTCACCGAGAAATACTTCGGATGCAATTCAGACAATTTGACACGCGTGGCACGCAGCTTTTCCGCCCCTTCCGGGGTTTTCGGCGGGAAAAACTCAATACTGAAATTATGCTTTTCCATCGTCGTTACTCAAAAGTAAGGTCGACAGGGCCCAGGAAATGATGCTGTACAAAATGGCACCGCCCACGGCAGACCAGAAACTGGCAACATGGAAACCATCGATCATCTGCGCCACCAGCCAGAACATGAAGCCGTTGATGATCAAGATGAACAAGCCCAGCGACAAGAACGTCACGGGCAGGGTCAGCAGGATCAGCAAGGGACGGATCAACGCATTGACCAGCCCCAGCACGGCAGCGGCCAGCAGCGCCGTCCAGCCGCTGCTCATCGTCACCGAGTGCATCAGGTAGGGGACGGCAAACAGGGCTGCCGCATTGATAAACCAAATCAGTAGCAAGCGCATTTCTCTAGCCTGTCAAAAATAGGGTCAGGCCGGCGGCAGGCGCCGGCCCTCAGAGGGTGAGTTACAGCCCAGAGCTACCGATTAATAGCGGTAGTGTTCAGGCTTGTAGGGGCCTTCTTGACGCACGCCGATATAGTCGGCTTGCTCTTGCGTCAGTTCCGTCAGCTGCGCATTTAACTTTTTGAGTTGCAGGCGGGCGACTTTTTCGTCCAGGTGTTTTGGCAGGGTGTACACGCCGACCGGGTAGTTGGCCGTGTTCGCGTACAGCTCGATCTGGGCGATCGTCTGGTTGGCGAACGACGAGCTCATCACGTACGACGGGTGGCCCGTGCCGCAACCGAGGTTGACCAGGCGACCTTCGGCCAGCAGGATGATGCGGCGGCCCGACGGGAAGATGATGTGGTCGACTTGCGGCTTGATGTTTTCCCACTCGTATTGTTTCAACGAAGCAACGTCGATTTCATTGTCGAAGTGACCAATGTTGCAGACGATGGCCTGGTCTTTCATGCGCGTCAGGTGATCGTGCGTGAGGATGTGATAGTTGCCGGTGCAGGTGACGAAGATGTCGCCGTGTTCGCAGGCGTAATCCATGGTCACGACGCGGTAGCCTTCCATCGCCGCCTGCAGTGCGCAGATCGGATCGACTTCCGTTACCCACACTTGCGCCGACAGGGCGCGCATGGCTTGGGCCGAACCCTTGCCGACGTCACCGTAACCGGCGATAACGGCCACTTTACCGGCGATCATCACGTCGGTGGCGCGCTTGATGCCATCGACCAAGGACTCGCGGCAGCCATACAGGTTGTCGAACTTCGATTTCGTGACGGAATCGTTGACGTTGATCGCAGGGAAAGCCAGCTTGCCTTCCTTGTGCATCTGGTACAAACGGTGCACGCCGGTGGTGGTTTCTTCCGTCACGCCGAGGATTTCCGGCAGACGCTTCGAGTACCATGTCGGGTCGGCCAGCAGATGACGCTTGATCGAGTTGAACATGCAGATTTCTTCTTCCGAACCCGGATTCGCCAGCACCGACAGGTCGGTTTCCGCGCGCACGCCCAGGTGCAGCAGCAGGGTAGCGTCGCCGCCATCGTCGAGGATCATGTTCGAGTAGACCGCCTTGCCGTCCACGTTCGGCCATTCGAAGATGCGGTGCGTGTATTCCCAGTAGTCATCCAGCGACTCGCCCTTGATGGCGAACACAGGCGTGCCGGCGGCGGCGATGGCCGCGGCAGCGTGATCTTGCGTGGAGTAAATGTTGCACGATGCCCAACGCACTTGCGCGCCCAGTGCTTCCAGGGTCTGGATCAGCACGGCGGTCTGGATGGTCATGTGGATGGAACCGGTGATGCGCGCGCCTTTCAAAGGCTGCGCTGCCGCGAATTCTTCGCGGATGGCCATCAGGCCAGGCATTTCCGTTTCAGCAATCTTGATTTCTTTGTCGCCCCATGCAGCCAGAGTGATATCGGCGATGGTGTAGTCGTGTTGCGATTTGAGTACGGCGTTCATCACGCCCTCCTTTCAGTTGAAAAAGGTACGTGAGCGCAGTTGCAGGATATTCCGAGCCTGGCGAATTTCTTCGTCGCAACGCTCCTCGGACTGTGGATTTTAACATTGGCAAGGCTGGCGCGCCAGTTTGTTCGCCATGTATTGCCATGTAACAACACATAAAAAAAGCGCCCGCGGCCAGAGGCCGGGGCGCTTTTCTTGCAAGTCTGACTAGATTACTTCAGGCCGGCAGCGTCGCGCAGCAGAGCGACCTTGTCCGTGCGCTCCCACGTGAATTCCGGCTCTTCGCGGCCGAAATGGCCGTAGGCGGCGCTCTTCTGGTAGATCGGGCGCAGCAGGTCGAGCATTTGCACGATGCCTTTTGGACGCAAATCAAAGTGCGCCAGCACCAGCTTGGCGATTTCCGCGTCGGGAATCACGCCCGTGCCTTCCGTGTAGACGGTGATGTTGATCGGCTTGGCCACACCGATGGCGTAGCTGACCTGCACCTGGCATTGGCGCGCCAGGCCGGCCGCGACGATGTTTTTCGCCACGTAACGGGCCGCGTAGGCTGCCGAACGGTCTACTTTCGATGGATCCTTGCCCGAGAACGCGCCGCCGCCGTGCGGGGCTGCGCCACCGTAGGTATCGACGATGATCTTGCGGCCGGTCAAGCCGCAATCGCCTTGCGGACCGCCGATGACGAAACGGCCCGTCGGGTTGACGAGGAATTTCGTGTCGGTCAGCCATTCGCGCGGCAGGATCGGCTTGATGATTTCTTCGATGACGGCTTCTTCGATCTGCTTGTGCGAGATTTCCGGCGCATGCTGGGTCGACAGCACGACGGTGTGCACGCCGACGGGGCGGCCATCGACGTAGCGCAGGGTCACTTGCGATTTCGCATCCGGACGCAGCCATGGCAGACGGCCATCCTTACGCAGCTGCGACTGGCGCTCGACCAGGCGGTGCGCGTAGTGGATGGCGGCGGGCATCAGCTCGGCCGTTTCATCGCAGGCGTAGCCGAACATCAGGCCCTGATCGCCAGCGCCTTGATCCAGGTCAATCCCCGCACCTTCATCGACGCCTTGCGCGATGTCCGGCGACTGCTTGTCGTAGGCCACCAGCACGGCGCACCCCTTGTAGTCGATGCCGTATTCCGTGTTGTCGTAGCCGATGCGTTTGATGGTTTCGCGTGCAACTTGAATATAATCCACATTGGCGTGCGTGGTAATCTCGCCAGCCAGCACCACCAGACCGGTGTTGCACAGGGTTTCAGCAGCCACGCGGGCGGCTGGATCCTGGGTCAGGATGGCGTCAAGGATGGCGTCGGAAATTTGATCGGCAACCTTGTCGGGATGGCCTTCCGAAACGGATTCGGAAGTGAAGAGATAGTCGTTTGACATTGCAAGCTCCTGTTTACTATGTGAATGTTCTGTCGCAGTAAAGAGGATTTTGCCTGCGACGCTTTAGCGAGATTTATATTCCGCATCGCAAGTTGTCTATTAACTCAGCGGTTACTGCATACGTGGTATTTTACGCTTCTTAAAAAATTTTGGCACGGCAACACGCCATTCCTGGAAACCGCTTATACATGTTAGTCCCAATTTTCCGCTTCTTATCGATCTTTCCCCTGCCCGTCCTGCATGGCCTGGGCGCTGCGCTCGGCTGGGTGATTTACGCCATTTCCCCGTCCTACCGCCGCCGCATGCGCGAGAACATGCAAGGTGCGGGGTTTTCGCAACACTTGCACACGGCCGTGGCCGAAGCGGGCAAGAGCGTGCTGGAACTGCCCTTCATCTGGTGCGCGCCGGCCGAACGCGTGGCGCGCCATGCGACGGTGGAAAACTGGGAACTGGTGGAAAAGGCGCTGCAGCACGGCCGCGGCATCGTCTTCCTGACGCCGCACCTGGGCTGCTTTGAAATCGTCGCGCAACAGATCGCGCTGCGCACGCCGCTCACCGTGATGTACCGCCCGCCCAAGCGCGCCGCCTTGAAACCGCTGATCGAAGGGGCCCGCGCGCGCGAAAACCTGATGCTGGCGCCGGCCAATATGTCGGGCGTGCGCATCTTCGCCAAATGCCTGAAAAAAGGCCAGCCCATCGGCCTGCTGCCCGACCAGGTGCCGCAAGAGGGCGAAGGCGTGTGGGCCGATTTCTTCGGCCGCCCCGCCTACACCATGACCCTGCCGGCCAAGCTGGCGCAGATGGGCGGCGCCGAAGTCATCATCACTTACGCGGAACGCCTGCCGGGCGGACGCGGCTATGTCGTGCATTTCGTGCCGTTTACCGAATCGCTGGACAGCACTTCGGCCGAGCAGGCGCGCACCATCAACGCGGCCATGGAACAACTGATCGCGCGCAGCCCGGCGCAATACCTGTGGAGCTACAACCGCTATAAAGTGCCGCGCGGCGCGCCGCCGCCCACGCCCGCCACGTCCGATGCCGCCAAGGAGCAGGCATGAGACTGCTGATCGCCTTCATGTGGCTGCTGCACTGGCTGCCCTTGCCCATCCTCGGCCGTTTCGGCGTGGCCGTCGGCAGCCTGCTGTTCATCGCCATGCCCACGCGCCGCGACATCGCCCTGACGAATCTGCGCCTGTGCATGCCGGAATTAACGGAAAAGCAACGCGTGGCGCTGGCGCGCCAGCATTTCCAGGCGTACTCGCGCAGCGTGTGGGAACGCAGCATCCTGTGGTGGTCATCGGAAGCACGCCTGAACCGCCTGATCAAGAAGGTGCCCGCCTTCCCCGGCCAGCAGATCGCGGCCAAGCCGACCATCCTGCTGTGTCCGCACTTTGTCTGCCTCGACGTGGCCGGCGCCGCTACCGCCATGGAGATCTCCGCCTCGTCGATGTATGTGCAGCAAAAGAACGCCGCCTTCGACCAGGCCTTGCGCAACGGCCGTTCGCGCTTCAAGCCGCCCAAGCTGTTTACGCGCCAGGACGGCATCAAGACGATTCTGCGTGCGCTGCGCGACGGCTTGCCGTATTTCATGCTGCCGGACATGGATTTCGGCGAGAAGGATGCGGAATTCGTGCCCTTCTTCGGCGTGCCCGCCGCCACCCTGACGGCCACGGCGCGCCTGGCGCTGGCCGCCAAGGCGCAAGTCATTCCCGTTATCGCCACCTTTTTGCCCAATTACCAGGGCTGGCAAGTGACGTATTACCCGGCCTGGGATGACTATCCGGGCGACGACATCACGGCCGCCACGCGCCGCATGAACGAATTCATCGAGGAGCGCGTGCGCGAAGCGCCGGCCGAGTATTTCTGGACGCATAAACGCTTCAAGACGCGTCCGGAAGGCGAAGCATCGTTCTATAACCAGCACAAGTGATACGGCAGAACATGAAACTTCAATTTACCAAAATGCATGGCGCCGGCAATGACTTCATCGTCATCGATGCCATCCATCAAGATATCGACTTCACGCCGGCCCAGTGGCAGCGCCTGGCCGACCGCCGTTTCGGCATCGGCGCCGACCAGATCCTCGTGGTGGAAAAGCCGCGCCTGCCCGGCTGCGACTTCCGCTACCGCATCTATAACAACGATGGCGGCGAAGTGGAACAGTGCGGCAACGGCGCGCGCGCCTTCGTCAAGTTCGTCAGCGAAAAGGGTTTATCGACCAAGGACAGTATCCGCGTAGAAACCATGGCCGGCATCATCGCGCCGCGCCTGGAACTCGACGGCAGCATCACGGTCGACATGGGCGCGCCCGTGCTGGAGCCACAGCTGGTACCGTTCGATGCCAACGGCATCGATGGCGTGGCGCAAGGCAACGACACTGTGTGGCCGCTGGACCTGGCCTTGCCGGGCCAGACCTCTCCCGTGCTGGTGTCGGTCGTGTCGATGGGCAATCCGCATGCCGTGCAAGTGGTCGACGATGTCGATGCGCAAGACCTGGAAGTGACGGGCCCGCGCATCGAGCACCACCCGCGCTTTCCCCGCAGGGTCAACGCCGGCTACATGCAGATCGTCGACCGCCAGCACGTGAAACTGCGCGTGTTTGAACGGGGCGCGGGTGAAACCCTGGCGTGCGGCACGGGCGCCTGCGCCGCCGCCGTGGCCGGCATCCTGCGCGGCTTGCTCGATTCCCCCGTGCGCATCAGCGCGCGCGGCGGCGAACTGTCGATCGCCTGGCAAGGCCCCGGCCAGCCCGTGCTGATGACGGGCCCGGCCGTGACCGTGTTCGAAGGCACGATCGAGTTGTAGACGGGTGAAAGTGAGCAGTAAAAGTCAGGCCGCCAAAAACTGCTGTTCCTGCGCGACATCAAGTTCCGCCAGGTAGCACTTCAGGCGGTACAGGCGCTGCCGGTAATTGCCTTCCGGCCCCGCCACGCCGCAATCGACGCGCTCGAACAGGCGCACCGCCTGGTCGAGCAGCTGGCGCTCCTGCGCCGTGCGGATCAGCACCAGGCGCCGCTTGCCGCGCCCATGCGTGGCGCTGATATCGATCAGCAGACAATGCCCCTGGTCGGCTGCATGGATATCGAGCAGCAGCGCCTCGGCACGCGACAGATGAAAGCAGCGCGCCAGTGCCAGCCGCGCCGCCAGCAGGGGGTGGCTCTGGCCCAATTGCCGCAAGTGCCCATCGGCGTGCATGGCGGCGCACTGGCCCCAGTCGCCGGGTTCGCCTTGCGGCGCAATCTTCGCCAGCGCCGCCTCCGCTTCACGACTACCTTGCGCCTGCGCCTGCAGCAGCCAGTACGCGGCCCGCACATCATTGTTGACGCCGTCGCGGCGATTGCGCCAGGCATGCATGCCGCACTCGAGCTGGGCCGGGCCATGCCCCAGGTCGGCGGCACGCTCCAGGCAGGAATGGGCTTCGACCACATTGCGTTGGGAAAATTCCGGTTTCGTATAGATGCGCGACAGCACGAACCAGGCTTCGGCCAGTCCCTGCTCGCCAGCCTGCGTCAACCAGCGCACGGCCCGCTTGAAATTGGCCGCGCCATTGCGCGTGGCCAGGCGCTGGCCATGCGCATCCATGCGCGCATAGCCGAGCCCCAGCTCCAGCTGCGCCGTGCGGTCGCCGCCATGCGCGGCCAGTTCGCAACACTGCCATCCCTCCGCATCGCCGCCAGGCGCCAAGGCCTGGGCGCACCGCGACAGCAACAGCACCTGCTGCGCGTCGAGGGCGATCGTGCGCGCCCCGGCCGTTGCCTGGCGCTGCAGCAATTCGCGCGCCAGCGGCAAGCCTTGCGACAGGAAGCCCGCATGGTTGCCCTGGCTCCATGCCTGCTCCAGCCAGGCGTACAGCGGCGCGTCGCCATCGAAGGCGTGCTCGCCAGCCAGGCTGGTGGCCGGCCCGGAAGCGGCAAGCGATCCCTCTTGCATGGATAACAACCATTGCGCATCGGGCAAGCCGGCGCGCACGGCGGCGTCCAGCGCCACGCGCGCCTTGGCGCGCATGGTTTCACAGTGGCTGGCGGCATTGCCCAGCACCAGCTGCGCCAGCACCAGGCCCGCCTGCACCAGGCCCGCGTCGAACGCCTGCGCGTAATACGGGATCAGCGCCTTGGCTGCCGGTTGCGCCACTTCGAACGGCACGTGCGTGCCTATCAGCAGGCACGCTTCCTCGCTATCCTCCTGGGCCGCCCGCGCCAGCCAGTGCAAGGCCGTGGGCAAGCTTTGCGGCACACCCTGTCCAAACAGATACACGCGTCCCAACGCCAGCTGGCAAGCCACATCGCCCGCGCGTGCGCCCTTGATCAATCCTAATGTTTCGCGATTTGCCATCGATTCTCGATATTGAGTCAATGATTCTAATAATAGTGAGCCGTCTCCAGGCCCATCAATGTAGGCCGTCCCTTAGTGTAACGTCCTTGTGTCATAAATCCGCCAAAGCCGGCTTAAGAACTTGATTCAACGCAACAATGTCCTGGCCCGGACACGCCAAGATGACGAGGCGCGGCTGGCGTGACGATGGGGAAACGCGTGCCCCCGGCGCAGGACCGGCAGAAACCGCGCGTTACAAAAATACAACAGGGGCATGCAGTTATGCCGCTTTTCACCAATCTTTTCACGCACATTTGACCAATCCCGCACGTCTTGCGCGCCGACGAATTAAGGTTCATTCATCGAAACGCGACAGTTAGCGTGTTTCAATCTGCTCGGATCTCGGACGGAACTCACTTTTAATAGGGAATAAGACATGAAAAAATCACTCGTTGCCCTCGCACTCTTCGGCGCCTTTGCCGCAACCGCACAAGCGCAGTCGTCCGTCCAAATCTACGGCACGATCGATGCAGGCCTGGGCAAAGCGACTGGTTCGACCACCGCCGTCACCAAACGCGACAACAATAAACTGGGTTTCAAGGGCACGGAAGATCTGGGCAATGGCTTGAAAGCTATTTTCCAACTGGAAATTCGCTATGAATCCGACACCGGCACCGTTGAGAACACGTCGGGCATCAATTCGCGTCCCCTGTTTCAGGGTCAAAGCCGCGTCGGCCTGCAAGGCGACTTCGGTACCGTGCGCCTGGGCCGTGGCCTGACCGCCTTCCAGGAATCGAGCACCGCGTTCGAACCATGGTCGGGCATGCCTACGACAGCCGGTTTCCAAACCGACATCACGGTAGCCGCCTACAGCAGCGATCCACTGAGCGCGCCAGGCAATTCGCGTAACCGCTTCTCGAACGCCGTGTTCTACAACTCGCCAGTATTCAGCGGCTTCCAGATCAATGCCACCGTCGCCGCCAAGGAAGCCAACAACAACTTCGCCGTCCCTGCCACGGCAGCCAACCGCGCCGTGCCGCTCAATGCCGTGCCAGAAGTGAACCCGTACTCGGTTTCGGCCACGTACAACAACGCGCAATTCGCCGCCATGGCTGCCTACGAGCGCAATGCGCTGGAAGCGAAACTGTGGTCGGTTGCCGCATCGTTCAATCCAATCACGGAACTGAAACTGATGGCATCGTACCAGCATCAGGATGACAGCAACTTCAAGCTCGTCAATACGGATACCAAGGCATGGCTCGTTGGCGCCAACTACGACGTCGGCCCAGGCAAGATTCGCGCTGGCTACGGTCAAAAAACGCCAGACGGCGTGACCAAGACCAAACAAGCATCGCTGGGCTACGACTACAACCTGTCGAAGCGCACCTACCTGTACGCGGACATCTCGAACCGCAAGGATGCTGTTTCGAAGACCTACATCGGTCTGGGCTTGCATCACAACTTCTAATGGCCGGCCAGTCACCCTCCGCGGGTGATTGCTAAGCCAGGAGTACAAGGCGGCATGGGCAACCATGCCGCTTTTTTCATGGGCGCACGGAAAATGCATCGCTACCGTCCCCTTTGCGCCTATGGCGCCGCACTCTCGGTTAGAATGAAGTGTTCAACTTTCACTGACAGATATTCTCAATGACCGCCACACTCGATTCCAGCACCGTCGCCCAGTACCTGAGCGAGCACCCGAATTTCTTCGAAGAGCATACCGCCCTGCTCGGTGAGGTCAAGCTGAGCAGCCCGCTGACGGGACGCACCATCTCGCTGCAGGAACGGCAGATGGAAGTGATGCGCGACAAGTACAAGGCGCTGGAACTGCGCATGTCCAAGCTGAGCCGCCTGGCCGAGGAAAATGGCGACATCGCCAGCAAATTCCACGGCTGGAATCAGGCCATGCTGCAAGTGCGCAACGATGCAGACATGCCGCGCGTGCTGGTCGATGCCTTGCACAGCAATTTCGACGTGCCCTACGTCAGCCTGCGCCTGTGGCAAGTGCTGCCGGAACACGCCAACGGCTGGTTCACGGACGATGTCACGGCCGATGTGCGCATGTTCGCCAACAGCCTGCAAACGCCGTACTGCGGCAGCAACCGCGATTTCGAAGCCGTGCACTGGTTGCAGGCAGATAAAATCGAATCGGCCGTCATGATCGCCCTGCGCGCGCCTGGCACGACGGGCACTTTCGGCTTGCTGGTGCTCGGTTCGCCCGACAGCGAACGTTTTACCTCGAGCATGGGCACGGATTTCCTCGTGCATATCGGCGCCACGGCCAGCGCCGCCCTGGCCGCGCTGCGCGCCGGCTCGCCTGCCTGAGTCAGCCATGAACGAGGCGCGCGGCAAGGCCGAGTGGCTCGACGCCTACCTGGCGCAGCTGGCCACGCAGCGCAAGCTGTCGCCGCATACGCTCGACGCCTACGGGCGCGACCTGCGCACCTTGCTGGAACTGAGCGGCAACACGCCCTGGACGGCGCTGGCGCACAACGAAGTGCGCCGCTACACGGCCAAGCTGCATGCCGGCGGCCTCGACCCGCGCTCGATCGCCCGCAAGCTGTCGTCGTGGCGGGGATTTTTCAACTGGCTCAGCGGCGAGACGGCGCTCGACGCCAATCCCGTCGACGGCATCCGCGCCCCTAAGCGGGCCAAAACGTTGCCCAAAGCCCTGTCGGTGGATGACGCCGTGCGCCTCGTGGCGCCCGCGCAACACCAGCAAGGCGCTGCGGAACCGGAACAACTGTGCAACCGCGCCATGTTCGAACTGCTGTACTCGAGCGGCCTGCGCGTGTCCGAACTGACCAGCCTGGATACCCATTACTGCAAGGCGGAAAATGGCCAGCCCGCCTCGCTGGGCTGGCTCGACATGGCCAGCTTCGAAGTCATCGTCACGGGCAAGGGCAGCAAGATGCGCAAGGTGCCCGTCGGCAAGGCGGCCCTCGTGGCCCTGACCGCCTGGCTGGGCGTGCGCCCGCCAGCGGCCGATGGCAGCGCTGCCTTGTTTTTAAGCACGCGCGGCACGCGCATCTCGCCCCGCGTGCTGCAACTGCGCCTGAAGGCGCACGCGCTGGCCACCGAAATTCCCGCGAATGTGCACCCGCACGTGCTGCGCCACTCGTTCGCCTCGCACGTGCTGCAATCGTCGGGCGACTTGCGCGCCGTACAGGAAATGCTGGGCCATTCCAGCATCACCTCGACCCAGGTCTACACGGCCCTCGACTTCCAGCACCTGGCGCACGTGTACGATCAGGCGCACCCGCGCGCCAAGCTCAAGTAGGCGGCCGCGCCAGTGGGGCAGCCTGATCCATATCAAGCGGATGGGCGCGCATTTGCAAGCTTTTGCAAAATTCCGGCATAATCGTCCGCATTCTTCCGCTTGCGCGGCGGCACCACCGATTACAAGGCATCTCTCATGGCACTGATTCCAACCACCATCCTCACCGGTTTCCTGGGCGCAGGCAAAACCACCTTGCTCAACCGCATACTGCAGGAAGACCATGGCATGCGCATCGCCGTGATCGAAAACGAGTTTGGCCAGGAAAACATCGACAATGAAATCCTGGTGCAGGATAGCAACGAACACATCATCGAGATGAACAACGGCTGCATCTGCTGCACCGTGCGCGGCGACCTGATCGTGGGCCTCACGGAACTGGCGCGCAAGCGCGACGCCGGCTTGCTGGCCTTCGACCGCGTCGTCATCGAAACGACGGGCCTGGCCAATCCCGGCCCCGTGGCGCAAACCTTCTTTGTCGACGAAGAAGTGGGCAGCCACTACATGCTCGACGCTATTATCACGGTAGTCGATGCCCGTCATGCCATGAAGCAACTGGACGAATACGAGGAAGCCCAGCGGCAAGTGGGTTTTGCCGACAAGCTGCTGCTGTCGAAAACCGACCTCGTCAGTGAAGAGGACGTGACCACGCTGACGCGCCGCCTGAAGCGCATCAATCCCCGCGCACCGATCGCCAAGGTCGATTTCGGCCGCGCCCCGCTGGCCGAAGTGCTCGACATCCGCGGTTTCAACCTGAATGAAAAGCTGGAACTGGACCCGGATTTCCTGGCCACGGAAACGGCGCACGTCCACGACCACGATCACGCGCATGCGCACGCAGAGGAGCACGGCCACGAGCATGAACACGCACACGAACACAGCGACGCCTGCGCCACCGATTGCGGCCATGCCGACCACCACCATGCGCAGCACAGCGACGATATCGCCGCCTTTGTTTTCAAGAGCACGCAACCGTTCGACAGCGCCAAGCTCGATGAGTTCCTCGGCGGCCTGGTGCAAGTGTATGGCCCGCGCATGCTGCGCTACAAGGGCGTGCTGCTGATGCAGGGCGCCGAACGCAAGGTGGTCTTCCAGGGCGTGCACCAACTGATGGGCAGCGACCTGGGCGCCAAATGGGGCGAAAACGAAGTGCGCGGCAGCAAAATGGTGTTTATTGGCAAGAATCTACCAAAAGACATTTTTATTCGCGGACTCGAACAATGTTTGGTATAAACTAGCCGGGTTTTGCAAAGTATCCGTTGCAAAGCAGAAACAAAAGGGAAAGTTAAGCACGCTTTCCCGCTGTCTGACACCCGTCTTGCTGGCATAAACCAACAAGTAGCCGTTTCTGATCGGCTAGTCAACAAATCGGGATGGCAATATAAAGCAAAGCGTGCCAAAATCAGCGACGAAAACGGCCCATGTCGTTCGCCTGTCATGAAATGCTGGCAAACTGCCGCTGGCCGCATGCCAGGCATGCAACCGATCCACCCAACACGCCTGTTGACGCGCGCATAGCGCGACTGGCATAGAGCGGTAAAAAGTTATCAACATGGCACCTTAGCCGGCCGGTAGTCCTGGCTTTCGCCGGCAAGCCAAGGTCGCACGCAGTACAGCGGGACAGCAATGCCAAGCGGAACCTGTACAGTTGCTCGGTATCGCCGCATCAACTGATCAATTTGAAAACTCTGTCGTATCGAAGGTAAGCGAAGTTATGACCAAAACTAATAAATCGACCCCGGCCGCCAACCAAGACATCCCTCTCATCAGCGAAGACCAAATTCGCGCCATGAGCGAAGATGACTACATGAATCCGGCACAACTGGCATTCTTCAAGGCGCGCCTGCAGCAGCTCGAAAAAGACCTGCTGAAAAACGCCGGCGAAACCACGGAACACTTGCGTGAAACCGTGCTCGTACCGGACCCTGCCGACCGCGCCACCATCGAGGAAGAGCATGCGCTGGAACTGCGCACGCGCGACCGCGAACGCAAATTGCTGAAGAAAGTGCAGCAATCGATCGCCAGCATCGACGCCGGCGACTATGGCTGGTGCGAAGAAACGGGCGAGCCTATCGGCATCCCGCGCCTGATCGCCCGTCCAACGGCCACCCTGTCGCTGGAAGCCCAGCAACGGCGCGAACTGAAGCAAAAGCTGTACGGCGACTGATCACCCGCCCCTTGCGCGGCCGTCCCGGCGGCTGCGCGATGGCGCATAAAAAAGCACACAACCTTCGGTTGCGTGCTTTTTTTTCGTCCTGCGCCGACTACACTGAAGCAGGCACTGCAGCGGCAAGTGCCGCTTGCAATTGCCTTTTCCATCCCCACTTTTGAGCCATGGGCGCGCAATCGCATGGCCTTGCACGCATCGGCACGAATCTTTTGAGGTCACTATGGAACAATTTCACGGCACCACCATCCTCTGCGTCCGGCGCGGCAAGCAAGTCGCCCTGGGCGGCGACGGCCAGGTAACGCTGGGCAACATCGTCATGAAGGGCACGGCCCGCAAAGTGCGTAAGTTGTATCAGGGCAAGGTCCTGGTCGGCTTTGCCGGCGGCACCGCCGACGCTTTTACCCTGCTCGACCGGTTTGAAGGCAAGCTGGAAAAACACCAGGGCAATCTGCTGCGCGCCTCCGTCGAACTGGCCAAGGACTGGCGCACCGACCGCGTGCTGCGCCGCCTGGAAGCGATGCTGCTGGTGGCCGACAGCGAGTCGACCCTGGTCATCACGGGCAATGGCGACGTGCTGGAACCGGAAGACGGCATTGGCGCCATCGGCTCGGGCGGCACCTATGCCCAGTCCGCCGCCAAGGCGCTGCAGGAAAACACGGACTTGTCGCCGGCCGAAGTGGTCAAGAAGTCGCTGACCATCGCCGCGGAACTCTGCATTTACACGAACATGTCGCACATCATCGAGACGCTGGATTAAGCGTCCCCGAGCAAAGATAGAAAGCCAACTATGATCATGAACATGACCCCGTCGGAAATCGTTACCGAACTCGACAAGCACGTGGTGGGCCAGGCCAAAGCCAAGCGCGCCGTCGCCATCGCCCTGCGCAACCGCTGGCGCCGCCAGCAGGTGGCCGAGCCCCTGCGCCATGAAATCACACCCAAGAACATCCTCATGATCGGCCCCACGGGCGTCGGCAAGACGGAAATCGCGCGCCGCCTGGCCAAGCTGGCCGAGGCGCCGTTCATCAAGATCGAAGCGACCAAATTCACGGAAGTCGGTTATGTGGGGCGCGACGTCGACACCATCATCCGCGACCTGATCGACATCGGCATCAAGCAGACGCGCGCGCTGGAAATGAAGAAAGTGCGCGCACGCGCCGAAGATGCGGCCGAAGACCGCGTCATCGACATCCTCGTGCCGCCGGCGCGCGACTTCGGCTTCACGCCGAATACGGCAGCGGCCGTGGACAGCGGCAGCAGCAGCGGCGACAGCACGCGCCAGACCTTCCGCAAGCGCTTGCGCCAGGGCGAGCTCGATGACAAGGAAATCGAGATCGAACTGGCCGAGGCAGGCCCGCAGATGGAAATCATGGCGCCGCCGGGCATGGAAGAAATGACGGAGCAGATCAAGTCCATGTTTTCGGGCGTGGGCGGGCAGCGCAAGAAGGCGCGCAAGGTCAAGATCAAGGAAGCCTTGAAACTGCTGGTCGAAGAAGAAGCGGCCAAGCTGCTCAACGAAGATGAGCTGAAGCAGAAGGCCATCCAGAACGTCGAGCAGAACGGCATCGTCTTCCTCGATGAAATCGACAAGATCGCCTCGCGCTCGGAATCGGGCGGCGCCGACGTTTCACGCGCGGGCGTGCAGCGCGACCTGCTGCCACTGGTCGAGGGCACGACCGTCAACACCAAGTACGGCATGATCCGCACGGACCACATCCTGTTCATCGCCTCGGGCGCGTTTCACCTGTCGAAACCGTCGGACCTGATCCCCGAACTGCAGGGCCGCTTCCCCATCCGCGTGGAACTGGAATCGCTGTCGATCTCGGACTTCGAGCGCATTCTCACCAGCACCGATGCCTGCCTGACGATGCAGTACGAAGCCTTGCTGGCGACGGAAAACCTGAAACTGCAATTCGCGCCGGAAGGCATCACGCGCCTGGCCGAAATCGCCTATTCGGTAAACGAGCGCACGGAAAACATCGGCGCGCGCCGCCTGCACACGGTGATGGAAAAACTGCTGGAAGAAGTGTCGTTTACGGCCAGCGAAGGCAGCAGCACCACGGAAAACCTGCTGGTGATCGACGCTGCCTACGTCAACGAACGCCTGGAAGCGCTGTCGGTCAACGAGGACCTGTCGCGCTACGTGCTGTAGGAAGGAAGGGAGAAACCGATGGCAAACAAGGCATTGGCGACGCGGCAGAAAATGCAGTTCCGCGTCGAACCCTCGCAAAAACCGCGCAATCCGGTCGCCACTGCCGCCCTGCAGCGCGCCGCCGGAGCGCACGTGAAGACCGTGTCAGGCCAGCGCCAGCAGGAAAAACGCCTGCTGGCGAAATTGCTGTTGAAAGTCGAAACGGACAACTAGGCCGCCCGCGGACACCCTTTTCATAGGGCGTCCGCCATCAGGCCACTCTGTGCCGCAGCAGCATCCCCTTAGAAACGGTAGGACGCGCCCAGCGAAAACATGTCGACCTTGGTCGTTTGCTTGCTGTTGTACTTGACCGGCACGCGGTCCCAGTCAAGGTGCAGCGACCAGTTCTGGTTCAGCGCATACGCCGCGCCGATGCCGTAGGTCAGGCCGATCTTGCTCTTCTTGTCCGAACCGCCGCCCAGATAATCGACCTTGCCCTGCGTGTAGGCAGCGCCGGCGCGTCCGCTCAGTGTAAACGCGTCAAACTGGTAACCGAGCACGCCCTGCATGCCGAGGCCCGTGAACTTGCCGCGGCCCGCGCGCTTGCCGGCGCCCGTGTCGAAACCGGATTTGACCTCGCCACCCGTGTACCCCACCAGCTCAATCGAAGGCAGGGCCACGCCGCCCTGAAACGGCAGCGCGTCGAAACTGTAACCCAGGTAGGCCTTGCCATTGCGCTTGCTGCTCTTGTCGCAATCGCTTTGTCCGGCGATGCAATCGAGGCCGGTGCTGGCGCGAAAGCCATAGCTGGCGCCCGCATAGAACGGACCCGGTGCCGGTTCGGCTGCGGCGGCATGCAGGGGAGCGATGGCGGCCAGCGCCAGCAGCGCTGCTGAAAAATGAAATTTGGAGAACATGGATAACCTCTACAAGTGGATGGATTGCCTGGTTGTAGCGCGCTGCGCGAGCCACAAGCGGGAGTGTCATCGCTTTCGCCGAAAAGTACTATCACCTTGTGCAAAGTGCCATTAACGGCTACATTCGGTACCGTCAACCGCTACCAAACTTGCATAAAGGAACTATCGTGAGTTCACCTGAACTGGTTTTGCGCGTGCTGCGCACCCAACTGCGCGCCGCCGGCATCACCTACAAGGTATTGGCCGAACGCATCGGCATGAGCGAATCGAGCGTCAAGCGCATGTTTGGCCAGCACGACATGTCGCTGTCGCGCCTGGCCCTGATCTGCAAGGCCTCGGGCATCGCCATGGAAGATGTGCTGCGCGGCGCGGCCGACATCACGCCGCATGCCGACACGCTCACCTTGGTGCAGGAAAAGTCGCTGGTCGCGCATCCGCGCCTGCTGCTGGTGGCGATCTGCTGCCTCGGCCACTGGAGCCTGGAGCAGGTGGTGGAAACGTATGCGCTGACGCAGGCCGAATGCATCGGCTGCCTGGCCGAACTGGATCGCCTGGGCTTGATCGAACTCAAGCCCCTGAACCGCTACAGCCTGCGCGTCTCGAACGCCTTCCACTGGCTGGCCGACGGCCCGGTGCAGCAGTACTTCCGCGAACACGTGGTGGCCGATTATTTCAGCGGGCATTTTGACGGCGCCGGCGAAACCCTGATGTGCATCCCGGCGCGCCTGTCGCTGTCGAGCGCGCAGGAGCTGGTGCAAAAGATCCGCCAGCTGGCCGAGGAACTGGCGCGCCTGCACCAGAACGACCGGCGCCTGGCACCCGCCGAGCGCGACGGCTTTACCCTGCTGCTGGGCTTTCGCTCATGGGAATTTGCCGCCTTCACGGCCCTGCGCCGCAGTACGGCCGCCCCTGCGGCGCCCTACCAGACCGGCCCCAGGAACAGATAAAGCGTGCTCTCGCCGCCCTTGGTCGCGCCCGCCGCCACATACACGGGACCGAAGCGCGTGTCGACGGACACAAAGGCGCTGCTCGCCTGAGTGAATTTGCTGCTTTTCCAGCGCTCGCTCTGATCGAAGCCTCCGCCCATCTCCAGCGAAAAGCCGGCCCGCACCACGCCGCCCAGGGTGCTCGGCAGGGAACCGATGCGGCGAGCCATCACGAAGCGCGCGAAGGCGATACTGCGTCCTCTCACCGATTCAAATTCCGTGCCGGACAAGCGCAGGAAACCACCGAGATTGAGCGGCGCTTCGTCACGCTGTGAGCGCGCCCATTCGCCATACACGTGACCGGCCCAGTTGCCGCGGCCAAAGGCCTTCAGGCCCGTGATGGACGATTGGCCCAGGGCCGCCTCGCCCACCCCCGTGGTCGTATCGCGCGCCCAGGTGGCCTCAAGCAGGACGCCGCGCGTGGGAAAGCCCGGCGAATCGAGCGTATCAGCGCGGAATCGCACGAACTGCGTGGTGCCCAGCGCGCGCGACTCCGGCTGCGTAGGGTCGGCCGGAATCGCCAGCTTGCCCTTGACTTCCGTACGAGCGACGCCGAACTGCAGATCGCCCCAGGTACCGAACTGGCGTCCCAGCACCAGTGCAGCTGTCTGGCCGTTATAGGCCAGGCGGGCGTTGCGCCGGCCCTTGTCGAACAAATCTATCGCCGACGAAGTGTATTGCAGCTGCGGCGCGATATACCACGGGTTGCCGGCCCCCAGCGGCTGCCAGAACTGCAGGCCATAGCCGCGCGTATTACCGATCTGCGCCGTGCTGCGCAACTCGCCGCCCCAGCTGTTCAGGTTCGAGCGCGCATGCAGCAGCTTCAGGGCGAAATTATTGCTGTCCCTGAAATCGCTGGCCAGTTCCAGGCCCACGCGCAGGCGGTTGCTGGCCCATGGCGCTTCGACCGCCTTGATGGTGACGGCGCGCTGGTCGCCGGAATCGACCACTTCCGTCTCCACGCGCGCCACGTCGCCGCGGCCATACAGCCTGGCCGCCGCCTTGAGCACATCTTCCTGGCTGACCGACTGTCCTTCCACCAGGCCCGATTGCGCCTGCAGGATGCGCGGATTGATATCGCCTTCGCTCTCCACGGCCAGGCGCGTGAGCGGCAGGGCCACGTCCAGCAGGGCCGGAGCGGCCAGGCGCAGCTGCTCGCGCGCCGCGTACTGCTCCGGCGGCAGGGCCAGCGGCGCCAGACGGGCGGCCAGGGCCTGCGCCGCCTGCTCGCCGGCACGCATGGCGCGCGCATAGTTTTCAAAGTCGAGGAAACTGACGCCCGTCAAATCCGGCGCCACCAGGATATCCTGCGCCTGCAGTTCCTTGAGGGAGCGCTGCACGTTCTGCTCCGTGAGGATTTGCAGCATCTGCTGCGCCACGCCGATGGCGCTGCCCAGGTCTTTTTCCGGCGCCAGCGGCGTGCCCACGTTGACGGCGATGATGATGTCGGCGCCCATGGCGCGCGCCATGTCGACGGGCAGGTTGCGCACCAGCCCCCCATCGACCACCAGCCGGTTATTCACGCGCACGGGCGCAAACACGCCCGGCACGGCCAGCGAAGCGCGCATCGACAGGAACAGGGGCGTGTCCACCAGTTCCACCAGCTCGCCATTGACCAGGTCCGACGCCACAGAACGGAAAGGCAGCGGCAGCTGGCTGGCGGGGCGGTCGCGCATGCCGGCCGGCAGCAGCCGGTTCAAGGCCATCTCCAGTGCCGCATTACTGGCCGCGGCCGGCGGCGTGGAAATGCCATTGTGGCTCACACCAAACTCGATGCGCGACGGCAGCAACAAATCTTCCTCGCGGCGGCGGAACGCCAGTTCGTCGCGCGGCGGCCGGTCAGCCACCACGCGCGCCCAGTTGGTCTCGCGCGCCATCTTTTCCAGGTCCGCCACGGAAGCGCCGGCCGCATACGCGCCGCCCACCACGCCACCCATGCTGGTGCCGACCACCATGTCGATCGGCACATGCAGCTCCTGCAGCACTTTCAATACGCCGATATGCGCGAGGCCGCGCGCGCCGCCACCCGACAGCACCAGGGCGATGCGCGGACGCGCCGCCACGGGTACGGGAACGGCCAGCGGGGCAACGGAGGCAGAGGCAGTGGCGGCAGCGGGGATGTCGGCTGCGGCAGCTGGCGGCAAGGCGCACAGCGCCGCCACGCAGCCCGCCAGGACGGCACGGATCGGGAACATGAAGACTCCTGTGGCGATGGCGGCATGGCGCCATCGGCAAAATACGATAAAAACAGCGTTAATTCGACGGCGGCGGCACGCTGCCGCTCACTTGCGGCGTCGGCATCATGGTCGCCGGCCGCTGCTGCTCCATCGGCAGCGGCGGCGGCACCAAATTCGATGCCGGCGCAGGGGCCGCGGCCGGCGTTGGGGTGGCGGACACTTGCCCCGGCAAGGCCAGCGCCTTGTCGTCGGCCACCAGGTCGATGCGCTTGCTCACGCCGCCGTCACGCAGCAGCACGTGGCGCGCATGCACCTCCAGCACCGTCACGCCGGGCACTACCTCGGCGCCTTCCGGCAAGGCCACGGAAGGCTTGCCATCGGTCGAAATGATGGCCACGCTGCCGCGACCATTACCGGCGGCCACCACGCCCTTGAGCTGGTAGTTGCTGGCCGTGGCCACGCTGACCTGGCCGCCGAACAGCGAAGCGCCCGCCTCCACGCTGGCATCCTGCACCACCGGATTGGGGGGCGGATTGATGGGGCGTTGCGGCGCCTTGAACAGCTGCATGGCCCAGTAGGCCAGCGACACGGACAGCGCCACGACGGCGAGCAAACTTGTAACTTGAGGCAAACGCTTCATGGCTTCCTTGGATTCTTATCTTACGAGCTGATTGATTTCGATAATCGGCATCAGCACGGCCAGCACGATCAGCAGCACCACCACGCCCATGGCCAGGATCAGGGCCGGCTCCAGCAGGCCGGCAATCGTCAGGGTGCGGCGTTCCAGGTCCTGCTCCTGCGCGCTGGCGGCGCGTTCCAGCATGGCCGGCAGCTCGCCCGTGATTTCGCCGGCGCGTATCATGTGGATCAGCATGGGCGGAAAATGCTTTTGCGCCGACAGCGCGCGCGCCAGGCTGACGCCTTCGCGCACGGCGCCGCTGGCCTCGGCCACCAATTCCTGCATCGCCACGTTGGTCAAGGTGTCGCGGCTGGTGTCGAGCGCGCGCAGGATCGGCACGCCGGAACCCGTGGTAATGGCCAGGGTGCTGGCGAAACGCGCCGTATTCAGGCTGCGCTCAAATTTCCCATACAAAGGCGCCGTCAGCAGCCAGGTATGCCAGCGGCGTTTCAGGGCCGGTTGCTGCAAGGCGCGGCGCCAGGCAAACCAGGCGCCGGCCAGGATCACGGCCACGATGAGGCCATAGTTGCGCACGAAGTCCGACAGCGCCAGCATGATCATGGTGAGCATGGGCAGCTTCTGCTTGGTGTTGGCAAACACGGAAACGATCTGCGGCACCACGTAGGTGAGCAGGAAGATCACGATGGAAAACGCCACCACCGTGACGATGGCCGGATACGTAAACGCCAGCTTGACCTTCTGCACCAGCGCATTGCGCCGCTCGATGTAGTCGGCCAGGCGCGAGAGCACGCGCGACAGATGGCCGATCTGTTCGCCCGACGCCACCAGCGCCCGGTAAATTTCCGCGAAGTCGCGCGGATGGCGCGCCAGCACGTCGGAAAACGCGGCGCCGCCGATCACTTCCGAGCGGATCGAGGCGATCAGGTCGCGCAGATACGGCCGCTCGGCCTGTTCCAGCAGGGCGGAAAAGGCCTGCTCCAGCGGCAGGCCCGCTTCCAGCAAACTGGCCAGCTGGCGCGTAAACAGGGCCAGCTCGGTGCTGGACAGGCGCTCGCCGAAGCCGCGCCGTTTGGTGACGCCCGCGGCGTCGACCTGCGCGGTGATCGGCTCGACGGCCAGCGGCACCAGGCCTTGCACGCGCAGCTCGGCGCGCGCGGAACGGGGACTGTCGGCATTGAGCACGCCCTTGCGGGTGGCGCCTTGCGCGTCGACGGCTTCATAGCGGAATGCGGGCATGGTGGCGGGCCTAGTCTTTGGTCACGCGCAGCAATTCAGCCTGCGTGGTGGTGCCGTCGCGCAGCCAGCGTTCGCCGTCGTCGCGCATGCTCGTCATGCCGTCCTGCAGGGCCACCGCGCGCACTTCCGCTTCCGACGCGCGGTTGTGGATCTGCGCGCGGATCTGCTCCGTCGTGCGCAGCAGCTCATACACGCCCACGCGGCCCTGGTAGCCCGTCTGGCCGCAATGCTCGCAACCGACCGCCTGCCAGTATTGCCCGTCGAAGGTTTTGCACGAACCGCACAACTTGCGCACCAGGCGCTGCGCCAGCACGCCGAGCAGGGACGAGGACAGCAGGAACGGCTCGATGCCCATGTCGAGCAAACGCGTGACGGCCGCAGAGGCGTCGTTCGTGTGCAAAGTCGCCAGCACCAGATGGCCCGTCAAGGATGCCTGCACGGCGATCTGCGCCGTTTCCAGGTCGCGGATCTCGCCGATCATGATCACATCGGGATCTTGCCGCAAAATCGCCCGCAGCGCCTTGGCAAATGTCATGTCGATGCGCGGATTGACTTGCGTCTGGCCGACACCGGCCAGGTCGTACTCGATCGGGTCTTCCACCGTCAGGATGTTCGTGGTGGTGGCGTTCAGCATCGACAGCGCCGCGTACAGGGTCGTCGTCTTGCCCGAGCCGGTGGGGCCCGTGACGAGCACGATGCCGTGCGGCTGCGTGATCAGGCCGTCGAACTGCCCCAGCATGGGCGCGCTCATGCCCAGGTGCTGCAGGTCGAGGCGCCCCGCTTCCTTGTCCAGCAAACGCAATACGGCCCGTTCGCCATGCCCGGTGGGCAGGGTCGAGACGCGCACGTCGACGGGTTTGCCGCCCACGCGCAGGGTGATGCGGCCGTCCTGCGGCAAGCGCTTTTCGGCGATATCGAGCTGCGCCATGATCTTGATGCGCGAAATCAGCGAGCCGTGGATGGCCTTGCGGGGGCGCACCACGTCGCGCAGGCTGCCGTCGATGCGAAAGCGCACAACGGAGGTCTGCTCGAACGGCTCGATGTGGATATCGGACGCGCCTTCGCGCAGCGCCTGCGTCAGCAGCGCGTTGATCATGCGGATGACGGGCGCGTCGTCGGACGATTCCAGCAAATCCTCGATGGCCGGCACGTCCTGCAGCAGCTTGGTCAGATCGAGGTCGGCGTCGAATTCATCGGCCATCTGCGACGCGTCGCCGCCGCCGCCCGCGTAGGCGCCGGCAATGGCCGCATCGAGTTCGCCGCGCGGCAGCACCGTCAGCTGGACCTGGCCGAAACGGCGCGACACTTCGGCAATCGCCGCCGGCGCCGTCGATGCGGCCACCAGCACCTCGACGGGGGCGCCGTCGACGGCGCCGGGCCGGGCCAGCAAGCCGAAATCGCGCGCGTAGGCGTAGGGAAGCAGATTACTCATGGCTGTCCCATCACTTCTGCGGCTGCTGCGGTTGTTGCTGATATTGCTGCAGCAGCGACTGCGGCGGCGTGGCCGCGTTGGCCGGCGCGCCTGGCGGCGGCGTCGGTGCCGGCGGCACGGGACGCGTCACCATGTTGCCGCCCACCGGCTGGCCATCCTGCAAGGCAGGCAGCACGGGCGTGCCCAGGTCTTTCAGCATCAGATTGCCCGTAGCCGGCACGGCGGCCGTCTCGGCCGAACGCATGTAGTCGTAGCGGTCGGCCGCCAGGCTGCCGCTCTGCTCCTTGTTGCGCACGATGACAGGGCGCAGGAAGATCATCAGATTGGTTTTCTTGCGCTCGCGCGTCTGGTACTTGAACAGGTTGCCGATCAGGGGAATGTCGCCCAGGCCGCGCACTTTTTCCGCGTTGTCGCCCGTGCTGTCCTCGATCAGGCCACCGAGCACGATGATCTGGCCGTCGTCGGCCAGCACATTGTTCTCGATCACGCGGTTGTTGATGGTGATGCCGCTGACGGCTGTCGACGTGGATTTGTCGACGCTCGACGTCTCATGATAGATGCCCAGCTTGATGGTGCCGCCTTCGGAAATCTGCGGACGCACCTTCAGGGTCAGGCCCACTTCCTTGCGGTCGATGGTCTGGAACGGATTCGTGTTGGTGCCGGCCGTGCTGGTGTACTGGCCCGTCAGGATAGGCACGTTCTGGCCCACCTTGATGGTCGCCAGCTCGTTGTCCAGGGTGATCAGGTTCGGCGTCGACAGGATGTTCGCGTTGCCGTCCGATTCCAGCGCATGCGCCACGGCGCCCAGGCCCAGCGCGCCGTTGATCTGCTTGAAGATGCCCAGGGTCAGGCCGCCCGTCGGCAGCACCTTGCCGCCGCCCAGCGCCAGCTTGGCGATATTGTTGTCGGTGCCGCCGGCGAACGACTGCAGCGCGCCCACGCGGTAGCTGCTGCTGCTGTCGCCGGAAAGCCCCAGCCACTGCACGCCGAACTCGGACGCCTTGGCCGACGTCACTTCGACGATCAGCGCCTCGATGTAGACCTGGGCGCGGCGCACGTCGAGCTGGTCGATCACGGCGCGCAGGTTGCGGTAGACGGCCTCGTTGCAGGTCAGGATCAAGGTATTCGTCGATGCGTCGGCCTGGATGAAACCGGCCGCGCCGCCCGACGACAGCTGCTGCGGCCCGTTGCTCAGCGAAGCGCCGCCCGTGGTGCCGCTTTGCGTATTGCCGCCCAGGCCAGTGCTGTTCATGCCGCCGCCCTGGTTATTCTGGTTATTCGTATTCAGGCTGTTGTTGCTCGGCTGCTGCGCCGAGGCGGCCGTGCCGTCCGACGTCACCACCGAACGCAGGGTTTGCGCCAGCTTGGTGGCGTCCGCATTTTTCAGGTACACCACGTGCACATTGCCCAGCTGCGTGGTCGGCTGGTCCAGCTTCGAGATCAGCGACTTGGCCAGGTTGGCGCGCGCCGCCGACGGCGCGCGCAGCACCAGCGAATTGGTGCGCGGGTCGGCCAGCACGGACACCTTGCCCGCGTCGCCCCCTGCGGCGCCGGCCGCATTCCCGCCTTCCATCAGTTTATTCACCATCGAGGCCAGGTCGGACGCGATGGCATAGCGCACGGGAATCACGTCCAGGTCCGTCGAGGCGGGCACGTCGAGCGCGGCGATGATCTTCGCCAGGCGCTTGAGGTTATCCGCGTAATCGGTGATCACCAGCGAGTTGTTGCCCGGGTTGGCGTTGATCGTGTTGTTCGGCGAGATCAGGGGGCGCAGCACGGCCAGCAGGTTGGCCGACGATTCGTAGTTCAGGTAAAACACCTGCGTGGCGATCTGGTCGCCCTTCACCTGGCTGGCGCCGTTGCCCACCTGGGTCGGCACGGATTGCAGCTTGGCGTCCGCTTCCGGCACCACTTTCGCATAGCCGTCGCCGGAAACCACCGCATAGCCCTGCAGGCGCAAGGCCGAGGCCAGCAGCGCGAACGCCTGCGTCTTGCTGATCGATTTTTCCGACACCAGCGTGATCGTGCCCTTGACGCGCGGGTCGATGACGAAATTGATGTTGGTGTAATGGCCCACCGCCTTGATCACCGACTCGATGTCGGCGCCGACGAAATTGAGCGCCGCGTCATCGCCGGGCGCGGCCCAGAGGGGCGCCGGCATGCCGGCCACGGAACAGCACAGCAAGGCGGCGGCCGACAGGCGGCGCAGCGAGAAGGAGGAGGTAATGGGGCTCACGGATGGTTTTTTCATTGTCTGAACTCTAAGGCGATGATGTTTTTTTCGCTATTGCTACGGCGCTGTCCCAGCAAATTCAACAAACTCGCCAAGGTCTCTTCATATCCTGCTGCGGCCTGGGCCTGGCCGGAAAACTGCATGCGCCCCTGATTCAGGCTGCCGCTGCCGTCGAGCAGCAGCGGTCCCTTGATGGAGCGCAAGGTCAATGTCGCCTGCTGCCCCTGCCAATCGAAATCAAGCTCGTAACTGCCCAACGGACGCAAGGACGACAGGCGCGAGGCCATGTCCGTCATCTGCAAGGTCGTGCGCCCGACTGCGGAAAACTGCTGTTGTTCCAGTGCCAGCTGCAAGGTGCTCCACGACAGGCGCATGCTGCCCGTCGGCGCCACGGTATTTAACGGTGCACCGAGGCCGCCCAGGCCATCGGCCGGCAGCAGCAGGGCCGCCGGGCTGACTTGCCAGTGCGACCACGAGCCGCGCAAATTGACGGCCTGCGACAGCGCCTGCGCATTCTGCAATTCCACGTCCACCGATCCCCACAGCACCGACGGCGAAATGCGCCAGCTGAAGCGCCCCGGCAGCAGCGGCGTCACGGCGCCATTCGCGCTGGCCGCCCCGCCGACAAAGGCCGAGCCGCGCCACAGGGTACCTTGCGCGTCGCCCAAGGTCAAACGTCCGCCCGTCTGCTTTTCCACGAGACTGGCCACCCAGGCGGCGGGGAAGAATACCAGCAGGGTGACGCAGACGCTGACGATGATGGCCAGCAGCCAGCCAAGCAAGCGCATCATCGCGCCGCGCCCGGGCTCTGGTGCAGGCTCAAACTGGCGTCGACCAAGCCCGCCTTGCCCTGCGCCGTGATCTTCGCTTCCTGCACCGCCACGCGGCCTTCGCGGCGCAAGCCATCGAGCCACAGCATGACGCTGGCGAACGGCACGCCGTTCAATTGCACGCGCGCGTATTCTCCCGTCAGCGACAGCGATTGCGGCGCCAGGCCGCGCGCCTTCAGCGACGCATCGAGGCTGTCACGGCTCATCGGCGCCACCTGCACGGGCGCCTGGCGCGCCAGGTCGCCCGCTTCACGTGCCAGCGCCTGCAGCTGGGCCGCATTCTGGCGCAGCTCGGGCAAGCTCTTTTGCAAGGCGATGCGGCCCGTCCAGGCCGGCTCGAAAAACACGGCGTAGACGAGGGCCAGCCCCGCCACCACGCCGCCGATGGTCAAGAGCTTGCGCTCCTGCTGCGTGCGTTCGGCCCAGAAGGCCTGCACATTTTGCTGTTGTCCCGCCAGCGCGGCGCGCGCCTTGTTGACTGCTGCACTCATGCTTTTGCTCCCGTGGCCGGCGTGATCTTCCACACGCCCGGCGCCGTTTCATTCAAGGCCAGCTTGCGCGCGGCCAGGCCATCGCGCACCTGCGCCTGGGCGCTGGCGTCGACCATGTCCGGCTTCAGCCTGACGATCAGGCTGCGCTCGCGGTATTCCAGCGAAGCCACCACGCCGCGCCCGGCCAGGCCGCCCAGCGCCTCGCCCAGCGCCGCGCTCATGCTCGTGAAATCATCCATGCTGGCCTGCCCGCCCTGCAGGCGGGCCGCGGCGATATTGCGCCGCATCTGCTCCGCTTCCAGGCCATACACGGGTGCTTCGTTCGGATACGCGGCCTTGAAGGTTTGCTGCATCGAGGTGCGCACGGTGGCGGCCTCGCGCTTCAGGCGCATCCATTCGATATTCATGCCGGCCAGGTTGACGATCACGGCCAGCAGCGCCAGGCGCAGCGGCCAACGCCAGCGGCGCCATTCGGTGGCCGAGCCCGTCGCCGTGCCCAGGGCGCCGGCCAGGTCCAGTCCCGCGCCCTTGGCGCCGGCGATCCAGTGCGCCCAGTGGTCCAGCTCCACCGTCACACCCTCCATGCCGGCGGCCAGCTGTTGATAGTGCGCCAGCTCGGCCTGCGCCACATAGACCGTCAGCGGCACATCGCCGGCAAAGGCGCGCGTCGTCAGCAGCGCCTGCTGCGGCTGGGGCGGCAAGACCAGGCCCAGGCCCTCTTGCGGCGCCTGGCGCAAGGCCAGTTCCAGACCGTCGCCGCTTGCCTGCAAGGATGCCGTCACGCTGCCCGGCTGCAAGGGCAGGCACAGCTGCGACGGCAGCAGCGCCACCTTGCGCGCGCCCTGCGCCAGCAAGGCTTTCACGAGTACCTCGGCCCAGGCGCGCTGCGCCACGGCCACCGTGCGCATGCCGGCAGCGTCGGGCGCGCCGGCAGCCAGCAGGCAATCCTGCGCGTCGCCCAAAATGTGTTCTTCCACCAGGCCCGGCAAGGCTGCGCGCAAACGGGCGCCGGCCAGCGGCGGCATTTTCAGGCGCAGCAGGGTCACATCGGCCGCGGCCAGCAACAGCACCACCTGCTTCGCGCCGGCGATCAGCTGGCCCAGGCTGCCCAGCGGCGCGCTGCCCTGCTGCAACAAGGCGCCGCCGTCGCCGGCCAGCACGAAGGAGCAGGCAGGCGCGCTGTCGGTAGACGCCTTGGCCGGGTGACGGATATACAATATTGTCAAAGTGACTCGCTTTCAGCTGTTAATTTTCCCGCAGCCAGACCAGGCTGGTGGTGCGTTGCGGATCCGTTTTTCGATTGACGAGCGCCACGGCGTCCAGGGCGGCACGGTCCAGCCGCACGCGGATGACGGTGAGAAAGTAGCGGCTCTTCACATCGAGTTCCACGCCTTCAATCAATGCAGCATTAATATTATTCTGGAAATTTAACTTATCGACAAACTTTTTGCGCGGATTGCTCAAAGTCAGGGCGCTGGCCTCGGACAGCGACATCATCGTCACGGCCGCCAGCACCTCGGCCGGGGCCGTATTCACGTTCACGGGCGTTATTTCCGGCAATACGATGATGAAATCGCGCAGTTTTTCAATGATCTGTGGCGTGTAGCCGGGCACGGCCAGCAAATCCTCGATCTGCGTGAACGCCACCGGCTCGCTGCCGCCGCCCGATGCGGGCGTGGCGGCGGGCGTCTTGCCGTCGGTGCCGCTGGCAACAGTGCGCGGTTTCGGCTTCGCGCGCAGCACGGCATCGGCCGTCGCTTGCGCCAGGGAACTATCGAGCTGCAAGTTGGATAACAGTCGCTGGTAGGCCAGCACCTGCTTCGCATTGATGCCGCCCGTGGCTTCAAGCAGGTTCGTAATATTAAAGCGCGCCTGCGCATCGAGTGCGCGGCCCGAGACGGTGGCGTCGAATTTTTCCGTGTCGACCTTTTCGCGGTCCACATAATCGTCGAGCCGCGCTTCCTCGATGGGCGTGGCCCACACGCCATCGAGCGCCGTCAGCATGGGATTGTCCTGCCGCAACCAGAAGCGGGCGAAGTCGACCATGCCGCGCATGGCCCATTGCGTCTGCAGGCGCAGGCGCTGGTTTTCCATCGAGCGCACCTGCACCTGCTGTTGCCAGAACAGGCTGGCGACGACGGTAATGGCCAGTGCCGTCAGCAGCAGGGCCGTGATGACGGCCACGCCGCGCTGGCGCGAGGGAAACTTGTAGCGCGTCATCCCGGCCCCAATAAAAAGACTTTCGACAGGCCCGCGTCCTGGCCCGGCATCTGCAGGGTCACTTCCAGCCCCGGCACTTGCGTGGAGATGGTGGCGCCCGCCGTCAGCACGTTCCAGGCGCCATTGTTCCAGCCGCGCATGACCATGCTGTCGACGCCGTTCATCAAGGTGACGTCGGCGCTGGAGGTATCGGTATCGTCGCGCGCCGCCTGCCACAGGGTGTCGAGCACGGCCAGGTCGCGCGTGCCGTTCGACTCGCGCCGCGTCAGCACGCCGCCGCGCAGGCGGTAAGTGACCACTTGCAACTGCTGCGGCTCCTGTTCCGAGGCGGCCAGGCGCACCAGGGTCAGGCGGTCAGTCTCCGCCGACAGGTTGATGCGGCCATTCAGCAGGGTATTGTTCTGGCCGGCGCCGGCCAGGTGGTCGCAATCGCTTTGCATCTGGGCAAACGCCAGCTGCATGCCGCGCGCCTGTTCCAGCTGGCTGGTCAGCACTTCGCGCGAGCGCATGATGCTGTCCAGGCCGCGCCAGCCCAGCACGGCGACCATGGCCAGGATGCCGATCGCCACGAGCAGCTCGATCAGGGTGAAACCGCCGGCAGGAACAGTGCGGCGCGCCATCAGTCGTTAAAGGAAAGTAATACCAGGCGCACGATGCGCCGGGCCGGATATTGCGCGTCATACACGTTGACGCGCACTTGCCGGATGCGGGGATTCGGCGTGGCCACCACTTCCTCTTCGCAAATGAGTTTTAAATCGCCCTGCGGGCAGTCGACCGTGCGCTTGCCCGTCTGCGGAAAGGTCTTCGCCAGGCGCAAGCGCACCAAGTGGTTTTCCGCCGACCAGGTGGCCATCATGGCGCTGCGCAAGCCATCGCTGTTTTGCGTCAGGCTGCCGACGGCGCGCAAGGAGGCGCCCAGGGCCGTGCCGACGATGACGAGGGCGACCAGGACTTCCAGCAAAGTGAAGCCACGCTGGCGGCGTTGTCGTGGGAAGGCCATCATTGCTCGACCGTGAAGTGGCCGATGCCGTCGGCGCGGATGGCCACGCTGCGCTCGCCACTGGCCAGGGTCAGCACGAAAGGCTTGTCGACCGGTTCGCGGCCGAAGATGATGCGCAGCGGCTGGGCCACGCTGTTCGAGGGCTGCACGCTGAGCAGCATGGGCGTGTTGGCAAACGCGCGCTCGCGCAGCAAATCGTCCTGCGTCACGGGCTGCCACAGCTTTTCATTGAGAACCAGGAAACGGTATTGATTTTCGTCAGCCTCGAACGCCACCTGCCGGCTGCGCACGATGGCTTCATCGCGCGCCAGTTGCAGCAGCAGCGCGATGCGCTCGGCTTCCTTTTGCAAGGCTTGCTGGCCATTCGGCATCGCGTTCAGCGACACCAGGCCCAGGGTCACGCCGATGACGACCATCACCACCAGCAATTCGATCAGCGTGAAGCCGCTGGCGCGTGGCCGGGGCAATGCGCGACCGGTGGTCATGGCAGGCATGCAATGGAAAACTTACAGTTCCCAGGAACCGATATCGGCGTCGTCGCCGCTACCGCCAGGCTGGCCGTCGGCGCCCAGCGAAATGATGTCGACTTCGCCTTTCACGCCCGGCGACAGGAATTGGTACGGGTTGCCCCATGGATCCTTCGGCATTTTTTCCAGGTAGCCGCCCGCTTTCCAGCCATTCGCGGCCGGTCCCGTGGTCGGTTTTTCGATCAGCGCCTGCAAGCCCTGCTCGGTGGTCGGGTAGCGCTGGTTATCCAGGCGATACAGTTTCAAGGCTTGCATCACGGTAGCGATGTCGACTTTCGCCGCCGCCACTTTCGACTCGCCCGTGCGGGCGATCAGCTTGGGCACCACCAGCGACGCGAGGATACCCATGATCACCACCACGACCATGATTTCGATCAAAGTGAAGCCGCGCGCGCGGCGCTGGCGTATCGGATGGTTTGCTGCGTTTTGCATAAGAAAGAGAGAAGAAGGTGAGTAATGAGTGCAGAGTATAAAGCGGAAATATGACAAAGCCTGTCATATAGGGAAAAATTTCTGCGGGGCCTGTCAGGCCGGCAAGACCACTTCGCCGCAAACGGCGCAGCCGGGGTCGCGCGCGACGCGCATGCTGCTCCATTCCATGTGCAAACCGTCGAGCAGCAGCAGCCGGCCGGCCAGCGATTCGCCCGCGCCCATGATGAGTTTCAGCGCCTCGGCCGCCTGCATGGCGCCCACCACGCCGACCAGCGGCGCGAACACACCCATGGTCGAGCACGCCTCGTCAGTGAACTGCTGCTCCTGCGGAAACAGGCAGGAATAACATGGCTGGGTACCCGTGCGCGGGTCGAACACGCTCACTTGCCCGTCGAAACGGATCACGGCGCCCGACACCAGCGGCACCCTGGCCGCCACGCAGGCGCGGTTGACGGCATGGCGCGTGGCGAAGTTGTCGGTGCAGTCGAGCACCACCGTGGCGGAGCAGACCAGTTCGGCCAGGCGCGCGCCGTCGAGGCGCTCCTGCAAGGCGATGATATCGATCTCGGGATTGATGCCGGTCAAGGTCTCGCGCGCCGACAGCACTTTCGGCTGGCCCACGCGGGCCGTCGTGTGGGCGATCTGGCGCTGCAGATTGGTCAGATCGACCGTATCGTCATCGACCAGGGTCAGCTTGCCGACACCGCTGGCGGCCAAATACATGGCGGCCGGCGAGCCGAGCCCGCCAGCGCCGATCACCAGCACATGCGCGTCGAGCAAGGCTTGCTGGCCTTCGATGCCGATCTGATCAAGCAGGATATGGCGCGAATAGCGCAGCAGCTGATGGTCGTTCATGGCGGCGACTACGGTTTTTGTACAGGAATCTTCTTGTCATCGGCCTTGATGTCGGAAGCAATTTCCGGCTTGGCGCCGATCTTCTCCGCCTTCGGGTCCACCTTGGCCAGCTGCACCGGCAAGCCCTGGAAATGGTTCAAGGCTTGTTGCAGCTGGAAATCATCCTTGGCGCCGTATTCGAGCGGCTTGCGCTTTTTCGCCGTGGCAATCAGGCGCTGCTCTTCTTCCAATTGATCCTGCATGCCTTCCATCGTCGGCTTGGCCGCTTCCGGCTTGCCGTCGTTGCTGCTCAGGTGTTTTTCCAGGTCCGCCTCGCGGATGCGCAGGCTGTTCCAGCCGTCGCCCTCGGCCGTTTCATCGACCAGCAAGTCCGGCACGATGCCGCGCGCCTGGATGGCCCGGCCCTTCGGCGTGTAGTAGCGGGCCGTCGTCAGCTTGACGGCCGTGTCGGCCGTGATCTGGCGCAAGGTTTGCACGGAACCCTTGCCGAACGTTTGCGTGCCGATGACGGTGGCACGCTGGTAATCCTGCAAGGCGCCGGCGACGATTTCCGAGGCGGAAGCGGAGCCGGCATTGACCAGCACCACCAGCGGCACGGTTTTCAGCGCGGCCGGCAGCTTGGCCAGCGGGTCGGCCTTGGCGCCCGGCGGCGCATAGAATTCGCGGCGGCCATAAAACACCTGTTTCGACTCGGGTAATTGGCCCTTGGTGGAAACGATCACGGAGTTACCCGGAAGAAATGCTGTCGCCACGCCAATGGCTCCCGGCACGACGCCGCCGGGATCGTTACGCAAGTCCAGCACCAGGCCCTTGAGCTTGGGGTCTTGCGCATACAGGGCGTTGATCTTTTTGACCATGTCACCGACGGTCGGTTCCTGGAACTGGGCGATGCGCAGCCAGGCATAGCCGGGCGCGACCATCTTGGCCTTCACGCTTTGCACGCGGATTTCCTCGCGCACGATGGGGAACACCAGCGGCTTGCTTTCGCCCTTGCGCGACATCGTCAGCACCAGCTTGGTGCCCGGCTGGCCGCGCATCTTCTTGATGACTTCTTCCAGCTGCAAGCCTTTCAGCGGGATATTGTCGAGGCGGGTGATCAGGTCGCCCGCCAGGATGCCGGCCTTGGCGGCAGGGCTGTCCTCGATGGGCGAGACGACTTTCACATAGCCGTCTTCCATGCTCACTTCGATGCCGATGCCGACAAACTTGCCCTGCACGCTTTCGCGCATTTCCTTGAAGGCATTCTTATCGAGATACACGGAGTGCGGATCGAGCGACGAGACCATGCCGGAAATGGCTTCCGTCAAGAGTTTCTTGTCTTCCACCTTCTCGACGTAATCGGACTTGATCAGGCCAAAGACGTCGGACAGCTGGCGCAGCTCGTCGAGCGGCAGCGGGGCATTCGTGATCTTCTGCGCCACGGCCGGGAACTGCAGCGACATGCCGATGCCGGCCAGGACGCCCAGACCGATCAGGCCGATACTTTTGACTTTGATACCCATGTATTCTTCGCAATCTACAAATTCGCTGCCGCAGCAATGGTGGGAACTGAATTAAAACTTCACCCAGGTGGCGGGGTCGAAGGCGCGGCCCTGATGACGCAATTCAAAGTATAGCCCTGATTCCTCGTTGCCGCCGCTGTTGCCCGCGCTGGCAATGGCGTCGCCGCCCTTGACGGCGTCGCCCACTCTTTTCAGCAGGGATTGGTTGTTGCCATAAATGCTCATGTACTGGCCGCCATGGTCGACGATGATCAAATTGCCGAAACCGCGCAGCCAGTCGGAAAACACGACGCGGCCACCGGCGATGGCGTGGATCTCGCTGCCTTCGCCCGTGCGGATGAACACGCCCTTCCAGCTGGGGCCGTCACCGCGCTTGCTGCCGAAACGGGCGGCGATCTTGCCCGCCACGGGGGCGCGCAGCTGCCCTTTCAGGCTGGCAAAGGCGCCGGCTGGCGCGGCCGGGCCCAGGCTCGGGCGCTCCGGCTCCGGTTCCGGCTTGGGTTCCGGCTTAGTCGCCACCTTGGCCACTTGCGGCGGCTCGTCGTCGTCGATCGGTTCCAGTTTCACGGGCGGCGGTGGAGGCGTTTGCGGCTTGATCTTGCCCGATTTGTTTTGTTGCTCTTTTGCAATTCGCTCGCGCTCGGCCTGCGCCTGGGCGGCCTTGGCGCGTGCGGCCAGCAGGCGTTCGCGTTTTTCCGCGGCAATCTTGGCGTCGGCGGCCGCTTTGGCGGCGGCACGCTGTTCGGCCAGCAATTGCTGGCGTTTCTTTTCAGCCGCTGCGGCGGCGGCTTGCTCTTCGATCAATTTTGCCAGCTTGTCGACCAGGTTGCCCATGCGCTGTTCGTCGCGCTCGACATTGCCCACTTCCTTGCGCTGCGCCACCAGGCGTTGCGACAAGCTCGTCAGCAAGGCGGCGCGGCGCGCCTTCTCCTGCACCAGCAGGGCTTTCTGGTCGCGCTCTTCCTGCGCGATTTCTTCCAGCTCATCCTTGGCGTTCTGCACGTCCGCCTGGTTTTTCTCCACGGCCAGCAAGTTGGCGCGCAAGGCTTCCAGCAGGCGCGCCTGCGCCTGCGACACATACGCCATCAATTGCAGGTCGCGGTTGATGCGGTTCGGGTTATCGCCCGACAAGAGCAGCTTGATGCGGTCTTCATTGCCGGCGACATATTGTTCACGCAGCAACTTCGACAGCTGCGTCTTTTGTTTCTCGACGGTGGCCGTCAATTGCTGGTGCTCTTGCCCCAGCGCATTGAGTTTCACACCCGTCGCGCTTTGTTCCTGCGCCAGGTCGCGCAAGGCGCGGTTGGCATTGGAAATGGCCTCTTCCGACTCGGCCAGGGTATCGGCCGCGTCATCCTTGGCGCTTTCCGTGCGGCTGATGTCGCGCTTGAGCGCCGTCAGCTTTTGTTGCAGTCCTGCACGTTGTGCTTCCGCGGCCGCCTTCTGCTTGCTGCGTTCGGTGGGCTTGGCGCCCTGCGCGGCACTGCTGCAAAGCAGCAGCGCCAGGCACAGCATGGCACCGGCGCGCCACGCCGGCAGGGGTCGTTCAGCAGAGGGGGCGATGGCTGTGCCGCGGAAGAAAGACGACAAGTTACTTGGCCTTCCCTTGGTTCGCCACGGCTGCTTGCGCTGCCGCAATTGCTGCCGGGTCGCCCAGGTAGTAGTGACGGATCGGTTTCAGGTCGGCGTCCAGTTCATACACGAGCGGCTGGCCGTTCGGAATGTTCAGGCCGACGATATCGCTGTCGCTGATGCCGTCGAGCATCTTGATCAGCGCGCGCAGGCTGTTGCCGTGGGCCGAAATGATGATTTTCTTGCCGGCGCGGATGGCCGGGGCGATTTCTTCATCCCAGGCCGGCATCACGCGCGCCACGGTGTCTTTCAAGCATTCGGTCAGCGGAATCGATGCTTGCGGCAAGCCGGCATAACGCGGGTCGTTGTACGAGGCGCGGTCGTCGTTCGCTTCCAGCGGCGGCGGCGGCGTATCGTAGCTGCGGCGCCATACCAGTACTTGCTCGTCGCCATACTTGGCGGCTGTCTCGCCCTTGTCCAGGCCTTGCAGGGCGCCGTAGTGGCGCTCGTTCAAGCGCCAGTCGTTCTTGATTGGCAAATACATCATGTCCATCTCGTCGAGCGCCAGCCACAGGGTGCGGATGGCGCGCTTCAGAACGGAAGTGTAGGCCACGTCGAACGTAAAACCTTCCTGCTTGAGGATCTGGCCGGCGGCCTTGGCTTCGTTGACGCCCTTTTCCGTCAGATCGACGTCGGTCCAGCCGGTGAAGCGGTTATCGAGGTTCCAGGTGGACTCGCCGTGACGCATGAAAACGATTTTGTACATAGTTCTATCTTCTCAAGGGGTTCAAATCAAAAAAGCAAAACGTAAAAAGACCTCGTCCAGCTTCTATTTTATAATGCGCGGATTGACTTAAACCATTGGACCCTACGTGAAATTCATTATCGACCACATTTTTCTGTTTGCCATCGTCATTATTTCCGGCGGCGCCCTCCTCTGGCCACTGCTGTCGATGCGCGGCAAGCGCGCGACCGTGCTGGAAGTCACGCAACTGATCAACCGCGGCAAAACCATCATCGTCGACGTGCGCAGCGCGGAAGAATTCGCCACGGGTCACTTGCCTGACGCAAAAAATATTCCGCTGCCGGAACTGGCAAAACGCGTGGGCGAGCTGGAAAAATTCAAAACGCGCCCCATTGTAGTGGTTTGCCAGAAAGGTTCGCGTTCGGCAACCGCCGTCGGCCTGCTGGGCAAAGCCGGTTTCGCTGAGGCAACGAGCCTGGAAGGCGGCCTCGACGAATGGAAAAAGCAGGGTTTACCATTGAAAACCTTGTCGCTGGCGAAATAAACCAGCATTAACTGAAGGAATCATCATGACCGTCCCAGTAATTGTGTATAGCACCGCCGTGTGCCCGTATTGCGTGCGCGCCGAGCGCCTGTTGGAATCGAAGGGCGTCGCCGTGCAAAAGATCCGCGTCGACCTCGACCCGGAAGAGCGCATCAAGATGATGGAACGCACGGGCCGCCGCACGGTGCCGCAAATCTATGTGGGCGATACCCACGTGGGCGGATTCGACGATTTGTATGCGCTCGATCAAGCTGGCAAGCTGGACCCCTTGTTAAATGGCACGGCAGCCTGATATAAAGCGGGTTCGAGAAATTGCTTGGTTTTTTGTCGTATTGTTTTGATACAATTGCCCTCGCACCTGATCTGGCCGCGCCTATCCGGCGCGGTTTGAATACCGCAAGCACCATATTTGAACGGTGTGCCGTTCTTGTCCTTTACAACGAAAGCGTTCCATGTCTGACGAAAATCTGCAACCAGTCTTCCAAATCCAACGCGTCTACCTGAAAGACATGTCGCTGGAACAACCAAATTCCCCAGCTATTTTCCTGGAACAAGAAGCACCAGCCATCGAAGTGGCACTGGACGTGGGCGCTGCGCCTCTGGCCGACGGCATCTTCGAAGCCACCGTGACCATCACCGTCACCGCCAAAGTCGGCGAAAAAGTCGCTTTCCTGGTTGAAGGCAAGCAAGCCGGTATCTTCGAAGCACGCAACATTCCTGCTGATCAACTCGATCCACTGCTGGGAATCGGCTGCCCGAACATCATCTACCCTTACCTGCGCGCCAACATCGCCGACGTGATCACCCGTGCCGGCTTCCCGCCAGTGCACCTGGCCGAGATCAACTTCGAAGTGTTCTACCAACAACGTCTGCAAGCTATTGCTGACGCCGCTGCCGCAGCTCCAGCAGCCAGCGAAACGCACTAAGCTCTTGCAAGACCCCGCCAGCCGTCAAGGCTGGCCTGACACGGCGGCCTGGCCGCCGTGTTTCGTTAAGGTTCAAAAATATCATGTTGAAAAGTGCGCTCTTGAGCAAGTTCCGCTGGATGGCCGGCGCCGTGCTGCTGCTGGCGACCGCCGCCAGCCACGCCGTCGATTTCAAAACGGTGGGCGCCGCTCCCGTGATCCTGTACGACGCGCCATCCTCCAAGGGAGGCAAGCTGTACGTGGCGCCACGCGGCATGCCGCTGGAAGTGGTGCTCAGCTACGGCGAATGGGTCAAGGTACGCGACGCCAGCGGCGAAATGGCCTGGACGGAAGCCAAGGGCCTGTCGGCCAAGCGCAACGTCGTGGCGCGCGCCGCGAACCTCAAGGTTCGCGCCAGCCCCGACGACACCGCCTCCCCCATCATCCTCGTCGACAAGGGCGTGCTGCTGGAAATAAGCGAGCAGCAGAGCTCCGGCTGGGTCAAGGTGCGCCACAAGGATGGCCAGAGCGGCTACGTCAAGACCAGCGAAGTGTGGGGCCTGTAAGCACCGCGTCCGTTCCCCCTGCCCCGTTGAGGTTGCATGCAAGTTTCTCCTGAAGTCACTCCCGATAGTATTCCCGCCGCCCGCAAGATCACCATCCTGGGCGCCGGCGCCTGGGGCACGGCCGTGGCCATGGCCCTGGCTGGCCGTCATGACGTGCTGCTGTGGGGCCGCAACGGCGAGGCCATGGCCGCCATGGCCGCCAGCGGTGAAAACAGCTATTTGCCCGGTTTCCCTTTACCGCCGCAGCTGCGCATCAGCGCCGATTTCGACGCCGCCGTCGCGCATGCCAGCGGCGAACACGGCCTCCTGATCGCCGCCTGCCCTGTGGCGGGCTTGCGGCCCATGCTGCATCAGCTGAAAGACATGGCGATCGGCAACCTGGTGTGGCTGTGCAAAGGCTTTGAAGGCGGCACGGGCTTGCTGCCGCACCAGATCGTGCAGGAAGTGCTGGGCGACAAGATTCCCGGCGGCGCCCTGTCCGGCCCCTCGTTCGCGCAGGAAGTAGCGCGCGGCTTGCCGTGCGCGCTGACCATCGCTTCGCACAATGCCGCCTTGCGCGGCGCCGTCGTCTCGGCCTTGCATGGCGGCACCATCCGCGTGTACGCGAGCGACGACCTGGTGGGCGTGGAAGTGGGTGGCGCCGTCAAGAACGTGCTGGCGATCGCCACCGGCGTGGCCGACGGCCTGGGCCTGGGCTTGAATGCGCGCGCCGCGCTGATCACGCGTGGCCTGGCGGAAATCACGCGCCTGGGCACGGCGCTGGGTGGCCAGACAGAAACGTTCATGGGCTTGACGGGCATGGGCGACTTGATTCTGACGTGCACGGGCGACCTGTCGCGCAACCGCCGCGTCGGCCTGGGTTTGGCGCAAGGCAAGGCGCTGGACACCATCGTGGCTGAGCTCGGTCACGTGGCCGAAGGCGTGCCCTGCGCCAAGGCCGTACGCGAACTGGCGCGCCGCATGGGCGTCGACATGCCGATCACCAACGCGGTGGCCGGCGTGCTGTTCGATGGGGACTTGCCGCACGTGATGGTGCAGCAGCTGCTGTCGCGCGATCCGCGCGCCGAGGCGGCTTGAAGCACCCGGAAAGCTAGCGCCCCGCCTTGTGCATGAGTATGGTGAGCAATAACAGACTGTCTTCGCGCGCTTCCAGGGCGTGCGCCTGGCCGCCGAGCAGGTACAGCATCTGCCCCGATCCCAGCACCTGCACGCCGCCATGCGCCTCCACCGCCACCTGCCCTTGCAGGCACAGCAAGGTGATTTCGCCGAGCACGTGATGCTCGGGCATGGTCTTACCTTTGGGCATGCACATGCGGATCAATTCCAGCTCATCCGTTTTGGCCAGCGCGATGGCGGAAAACTGCGACAGGTCGTCGCCGTCCCTGCGCAGCACCTCGATCACCTGTCCTGAACTTGCGTGCTCCAGTGCCATCATGTGCTCCTTCCGCAATTACTCGGTGACTTCCTCCGGCTCTTTCGCGCCGCGCATCCACTCGACCAGCGGCCACGCATCCTTCAAGCCTTCCGCCAGGGTCGGCAGCAGTTTCTCGGGCGCGTTCACGGGCAGCGGCACTTCGGTCCAGACAAAAAAGCTCTTCAGCTTGATGAATTCGATATGTTCGGCGTCCGCGTCAAACCCCTTCGGCGGGCGCTGCAGCTTGCCCTCGTTCTGGATGGTGCCGAAACGGGCCTTCAAACGCTTATTTTTCAACACTTTGGAAAAGCCTGGCGCGTCGTTGAGCATATGCTCGCGCAGCGCCTTCAGGCGGCCCGGCGGCGGCATGTATTCGCCGGCGCCGAACAGTAAATTGCCCTGGCCATCGATCTGCAGATAATACGTGGGGCCGCCCGCCTTGCTGGGACGGCGCATGTCGTTCGGCGCGATGGCGGCCGAAAAGCGCGTCTTGTACGGACTCTTGTCGTGCGCAAAACGCACGTCGCGGTTGATGCGGAACAAGGCCTTCTTCGGATTGCAGTACTTCACGGCCGGGTCGAACTTGCCCAACTCACCGATCAGGCTGGTGACCAGCGCGAGGAATTCCTCGCGCAGGATGTCGTAACGGGGCTTGTTCATGACAAACCAGGGACGGTTGTTGTTGTCGCTCAGTTCACGTAAAAATTGGGTCAAATCACGCACATGCATGTGTCAAATTCCGATCAGCAACTATTTGGAAAGCTCTTTCGGGATGGGGCGCTTGCCCACCATCACGTCGAGCGCCGCTTCGCGATTCTTGCGCAGCACCGTCATTTTAGCTTTTCCGCCGGGCGGCAGTTGAGCGATCAGGTTCAGCATTTCCGTCGTATCGCCGACGGGCTTGCCTTCCACCGTCAGCAGGATGTCGCCGGGCACGATGCCCGCCTTGTCGGCCGGGCCGTTGCGCACCACGCCGGCGATGATGGCGCCGCTCGTGCGCTGCAAGCCGAAGCTTTGTGCCAGCTCGGGCGTGATGTCCTGCGTTTCCACGCCGATCCAGCCGCGCACCACGTGGCCATCCTTGATGATGGCTTCCATCACCGTCTTGGCCGTCGAGACGGGAATGGCGAAGCCGATGCCGACGGAGCCGCCGCTTTGCGAGTAGATCGCCGTATTGATGCCGATCAGATTGCCGCGCGTGTCGACCAGGGCGCCGCCCGAGTTGCCGAAGTTGATGGCCGCATCCGTCTGGATGAAGTTTTCAAAGCTGTTGATGTGCAGGTTGTTGCGACCCAGTGCAGAGATGATGCCCATGGTCACCGTCTGGCCCACGCCGAACGGGTTGCCGATGGCCAGCACCACGTCGCCCACGCGCGCCAGTTCCGACTGGCCCAGCACGATGACAGGCAGCTTGTCGAGGTTGATCTTGATCACGGCCAGGTCCGTTTCCGGGTCCAGGCCGACGATCTTGGCGGGCGCCTTGCGGCCATCCGTGAGCACGACTTCGATTTCGTCGGCGCCTTCGACCACGTGGTTGTTGGTCAGCACATAGCCTTCATGGCTGACGATGACGCCCGAACCGAGGCTGTTTTTCAAGTCGTCGTCATCCCCGTCGTCCGGGTCGCGGTCGCCGAAGAAACGTTTGAAGAAGGGATCGCGCGCCAGCGGATGGGCGCCGCGCTTGGGCACTTGCAGGGTGAGGATGTTGACGACGGCGGGCATGGCGCGCGCCGCCGCGTCGCGGTAGGAACCGGGCGCCAGGCTGCTGGACGCCGTTTCCACCACGGGCACCGGCTTGTTGGGAGAGCCCAGTTGCTGTACCCGGCTGGCCGGGCGCAGCGCGCCGTACACAAAGTACAGCGCCAACGCGATCGTCACGGTTTGCGCAAACAATAACCAGAATCGTCGCATAGCACTCCACCCAGGTCAGCCGGCCCGTGCCGGAACGACTTATTTTGCCAGATCGTTGCTATTCTGTCCGTTCTTCTGCAGGGAGTCGCGGATTTCACGCAGCAGCACGATGTCTTCCGGCGTGGCCGGTGCAACTGCCGGCGCGACCGGTTCGCTGCGGCGGGCCTTGTTCATCAGGCGCACCATCTGGAAGATGATGAAGGCCAAAATGACGAAATTGAGCAGAATGGTGAGGAAATTACCGTAGGCCAGCACGGCGCCCGCCTTTTTCGCTTCCACCAGGGTCATCGTGGTAGCTTGACCATTCAGGGGCAGATAGTAATTGGCGAAATCGAGTCCGCCGAAAATGCGGCCGATGGGTGGCATGATCACATCTTGCACCAGGGAATCGACAATCTTGCCGAAGGCGCCGCCGATGATGACACCGACCGCCAGATCGACGACGTTGCCTTTCATTGCAAATTCTTTAAATTCTTTCATCATTGCCATGAATTTCTCCTTCGGATATGTATAAAAAACATGCCGATCATACTATTGATTCCCGGGTACACCAACTTGTGGTTGCCGGCGAGACCAATTCCGGCACAGCCGTGCGCATCTAGTTCGAAAGAACTAGCCACCTCCTGCAAAAGTATATAAATTATGGTACAAGCAACGTTTTTGTTTTATTCGTTGTTTGCTTCACTTATAATTTGCGGTTGCCAGAAGTGGCTTTTTCACTTCCGGATAATCAACAAGAAACTGGCATGGGCTGCGCCATAGTCCGAAGTTCCGCAGGGATGTTGCCACTTTACCGTACAAAGATGCGGGTTGCGGCAATCAGTGGGAAAGAGCTTCGGCGACGGGTTTTTCGCGGCTGCCACTCATAATAAAGATTCGCATTTTGACTGATTGGGGTTTGCATGAGTAACGAAAAGCAGGTCGATTCAGGCCGTCGCGGCTTGCTCGTCGCCACGTGCGCGGCGGGCAGTGTAGTTGGATTGGCAACCGCGGGAGCCTTGGTAAGCACCTTCCAGCCGTCGGAGCGCGCGAAAGCGGCTGGCGCGCCGGTCGAAGTAGACATCACCACCTTGCAACCCGGCGAAATGCGCACCGTCGAATGGCGCGGCAAGCCGGTCTGGATCCTCAAGCGCACGCCGGAAATGATCGCGTCGCTCAAACAAACCGATGGCAAGGTCGCCGATGCCAATTCCCAACGCAATCCCGCCGAATTCACGCCTGAATACTGCATGAACGAGGCACGTTCGATCAAGCCTGAAATTCTCGTCGCTGTCGGCATCTGCACCCACCTTGGCTGCTCCCCTTCCTCGAAATTTACCCCCGGCCCGCAACCGTCGCTGCCCGATGACTGGGAAGGCGGCTTCCTGTGCCCTTGCCACGGCTCCACCTTCGACATGGCAGGCCGCGTGTTCAAGAACAAGCCGGCGCCGGACAACCTGCAAGTGCCGCGTCATATGTATCTGAGCGACACCAAATTGCTGATAGGTAAAGACGAGAAAGGCGAGGCTTGATCATGGCTGCTTTCAAAGAAACGAAGTTCCCGGCAGACGCTCCCGTCGCCGAAAAAGCACTGGGCTGGGTCGATGACCGCTTTCCCCTGACCAAGCTGTGGAACGACCAATGGGGCAAGTACTACGCCCCGAAAAACTTCAACTTCTGGTACATCTTCGGCTCGCTGGCCATGCTGGTGCTGGTCTTGCAGATCGTCACCGGCATCTTCCTGACCATGCACTACAAACCGGATGCGGCCCTGGCCTTCAATTCCGTCGAGTACATCATGCGCGAAGTACCGTGGGGCTGGCTGGTGCGCTACATGCACTCGACGGGCGCCTCGGCCTTCTTCATCATCGTCTACCTGCACATGACGCGCGGCCTGCTGTACGGCTCGTACCGCAAGCCACGTGAACTGATCTGGCTGTTCGGTTTCGCCATCTTCCTGTGCCTGATGGCCGAAGCGTTCTTCGGCTACCTGTTGCCATGGGGCCAGATGTCGTACTGGGGCGCCCAAGTGATCGTCAACCTGTTTGGCGCCATCCCGCTGATCGGCCCTGACCTGTCGCTGTGGATCCGCGGCGACTATGTCGTTTCCGACGCGACCCTGAACCGCTTCTTCGCCTTCCACGTGATCGCCATCCCGCTGGTACTGCTGGGCTTGGTTGCAGCGCACTTGATCGCCCTGCACGAAGTCGGTTCGAGCAACCCGGACGGCATCGAAGTCAAAGAAAATCTGGGCGCCGATGGCCACCCGGTCGATTCGATTCCTTCGCATCCGTACTACACCGTGCATGACCTGTTCGGCGTGTCGATCTTCCTCGTCATTTTCAGCGCCGTCGTCTTCTTCGCGCCGGAAATGGGCGGTTATTTCCTGGAATACAACAACTTCCTGCCCGGCGATTCGCTGAAGACCCCGCTGCACATCGCGCCTACCTGGTACTTCACGCCGTTCTACTCGGTGCTGCGTGCCACCACGGCCGACTTCATGTACGTGCTGATGGGTGTCGTGGCTGCCTACGTGGTATTCATCTGGCTCAAGTCGCGCCTGTCGACGATCGTCAAGTCGGTCATCGCCGGCATCGCCATCGTCGCCATCATCGGCATGCTGCCGCAGGTGCTGGACGCGAAATTCTGGGGCGTGGTGTTCTTCGGCGGTTCCGTCGTGATCCTGGCCTTCCTGCCATGGCTCGACCATTCGCCCGTGAAATCGATCCGCTACCGTCCGACCTGGCACAAATATGTGTACGCCATCTTCGGCCTGTCGTTCCTGATCCTCGGCTACCTGGGGACCCAGGCGCCAACGGATACGAAAACCATCGTGTCGCAAGTGTGCACCCTGATTTACTTCAGCTTCTTCCTGTTGATGCCATGGTGGAGTGCAATGGGCAAGTTCAAGACCGTGCCGTCGCGTGTGACGTTTCACCCGCACTAAGCCGCTCTCACGCCACGCTCAAAGGACATACATCATATGAAGATTGCAAAAAAACTGCTCGCCATCCTGGCCTTCGTGCCTGCCATGGCTCTCGCCAGCGAAGGCGGCTTTCCGCTGGACAAGGCTCCTGACCGCCAGACCAACATGGCGGCGCTGCAACATGGCGCCAAATTGTTCGTCAACTATTGCTTGAATTGCCACGCCGCCGTGTCGATGCGCTACAACCGGCTGCGCGACCTGGGCTTGACGGAAGACCAGATCAAGCAGAATCTGTTGTTCTCCGGCGATAAAGTCGGCGACTTGATGACGACAAGCCTGGCACCGCAGGACGCCAAGGCTTTCTTTGGCGTCGTACCGCCGGATTTGTCGGTAATTTCGCGCGCGAAATCATCTTCCGCTGGCACAGGCGGCGACTACCTGTATACTTACCTGCGTACGTTCTATAAAGACGACACTCGTCCGACCGGCTGGAACAACATGGTCGTGCCGAATGTTGCCATGCCGCATGTATTATGGGAATTGCAAGGTGTCCAGTCTGCCAAGTTCGTGGAAGAGAATGATCCGCACGACGCTGGCAAGAAGATCCACAAATTTGCCGGCTTCGAGCAGGTCAAGCCAGGTACGTTGAACAAGATCGAGTATGACAATGCGGTAGCCGACCTGGTCGGCTACATGGAGTGGATGGCCGAACCGGCACAGCAGACACGCAAGCGCCTGGGCGTGTGGGTGCTGCTGTTCCTGTCGGTCTTTGCTCTGCTGGCATGGCGCCTTAACGCGTCGTTCTGGAAGGAAGTCAAATAAGTGAGGCGCCGGCCATAGGCCGGTTTATGCCTGTTTCTGCGTTGTCCGCATGAGTGGACAAGCGACCTGGGGTGAGCCGTTCGCGGCTTCACCCCCTTTGTTTCTAAGGAACTATAAAAAATGATGGTTCTCTATTCGGGTACAACCTGCCCATTTTCGCAACGCTGCCGCCTGGTCCTGTTTGAAAAAGGCATGGACTTCGAAGTGCGCGACGTCGACCTGTTCAACAAACCGGAAGACATTTCGACCATGAATCCGTACGGCCAGGTGCCTATCCTGGTCGAGCGCGAACTGATCCTGTATGAATCGAACATCATCAACGAGTACATCGATGAGCGCTTCCCGCATCCGCAACTGATGCCGGCCGATCCGCTGATGCGTGCCCGCGCGCGCCTGATGCTGTTCAATTTCGAAAAAGAACTGTTCGTGCATGTGCACGTGCTGGAAAGCGAACGCGCCAAGAGCAACGACAAGGCCCACGACAAGGCACGCGCGGAAATCCGCGACCGCCTGACGACCCTGGCGCCGCTGTTCCTGAAAAACAAGTACATGCTGGGCGACGAATTCTCGATGCTCGACGTGGCTGTCGCGCCGCTGCTGTGGCGCCTGGACCACTACGGCATCGAACTGTCGAAGACGGCAGCACCGCTGATGAAATACGCCGAACGCATCTTCTCGCGTCCTGCGTACATCGAAGCGCTGACGCCATCCGAGAAAGTTATGCGCCGCTAAAAGATATGCCCGGCAAGCCACGCTTGCCGGGACATCTTGCGTCAGCAGCCAGTCTTTTGAATTACCGGTGCGCCACCCTGTCATTGACAGGGGCGCTCCCGCCTCACAGTGTCTACCATGTCTGAAATCTCAACCAAACCTTATATGCTGCGCGCCATCTACGAGTGGTGCACCGACAGCGGCTACACGCCTTATCTCGCGGTCAAAGTCGATTCGCGCACCACGGTACCGATGGAATACGTGAAAAAGGGCGAAATCGTGCTCAACATCAGCTTCGGCGCCACCAGCGGCCTGAAGATGGACAACGACGCCATCCGCTTCCACGCCCGCTTTGGCGGCGTCTCGCGCGAAATCTACGTACCGGTCGACAACGTGATGGCCATCTACGCCAACGAAAACGGCCAGGGCATGGCTTTCGAGCCTGTGTTGGGCAACGATGACCCCGACGCGCAACCGACGGACAGCCCGGCCTCCGCCGACGTCCCGCCGCCAGCGATCGCCCCGGTCTCCAGCGCCCCGACCCTGTCGTCCGTGCCGACCAGTTCCCCCGAACAACGCGACAACGCCACGCCCGGCGACGACGAGCCACCAAAAAAAGGCGGCCGCCCGACCCTGACACGCATTAAATAGCGTATAATTCGCAACGCGCAGTTTTTGCCGACTTAGCTCATTTGGTAGAGCAGTTGATTTGTAATCATCAGGTGGCCAGTTCGAAACCGGCAGTCGGCACCAGAATTTTAGTAGGAAATCAAAGGGTTACATGCTTCGGCAGGTAGCCCTTTTTTCTTTTCTCCCTTCCGCGAACCACTCCCGTGGCGCATTGCTGCACCGCGCAATGACTATCAGCACGTTTAGGCGCAAGATGAGCATGTGCTTGCGCAAAGCAGGCTCCCGATGTCTGGCTTGCCTACCTGGGGAAATATCATGTCCGCACATACTTACAAGCTGATCGAACTGGTGGGAACATCGACCGAGAGCAGCGATCAGGCGATACGCGATGCCATTGCCAAGGCGGCGCTGACGGTCAAGCACATGGATTGGTATGAAGTGACGGAATCGCGGGGCCATATCGTCGATGGCAAGGTGGCGCACTTCCAGGTCACGCTGAAGGTCGGCTTCCGGCTCGAATAGCGTACTGCGGCGCGCTCAGCGCCGCCCGGCTACTGTCCGGCTCTCCAGCCACTCCCGGCCGCCGCTGTCCAGCGCGGTCTCAATGACCTTTTCCGGCAAGCTGTAGACGGTCGCCCAGCTGGCGCGGCCGTCCTGCGTATTCGCGGGGAAACTGTGCGTTTCAATCGGCCAGTGGTATTTGCGTTTCAGTGCCTTGACGATAGCGGCCAACGAGACGCGGCCTTGCAGCGGTTCGGCGCCGGACTGGTCGCGGTTCGACAGCAGCACGGCCAGGACCTGGCCGCGGCCCGTGCGCGCGCCGGGGAAGATGGGGGTTTTGTTTGCCATGGCCTATTTTACCGGGCAATGATCAGCGAGAGGCGATGTGCCGCACCTTTGATCTGGCGCAAGCACCGCAGCGGCATTGCGGCCACGATGGGCATGTCACCAGGCGTGCCAGGCCCCTTTGGCAGCCTGGGCTTGATACAAGGGGCACAGGAGGACATCATGCACAGCCTGAACATCCACGCCATGCAATGGCAGCCCGTCGCCGATATTTCTGCCGTCGATCCGCTGCTGCCCGGCGATCTCGCCTGCTTTCGCGAACTGCGCGACGTGCTGCAACGCTATGGCGCACTCGACCGCTTCGGCATTTCCCTGATCCACCGCCATTTCGACATCGCCGACGACGAAGAGCTGATGGAGTACACGGATGCGGAAGCACGCATCTTGACGGTAAAACCTGTCAAGAAAAGCGACATCGACTGGAATCACACGACGATTACCAACTGGAAATTGACGGAAGGCGAGGAAGTGGCGCGCATCGGTTGCGGCTGCGCACGCAATTCGGGCGGCCACCTCGGCTATCACCGGGGCACCTGAGGCTGGCCGGCGCCACCCGCCAAGCGGCGTCGGCCTTTCTTACACTTTGCCCTCTCCAGTTCAGTCCGCTTTGCGCAAGTGTTTGATTCAATATGCTTTTTTTGTGTGGCACGCAAGCTGCTTATCACTGTCTACAAGATGAATCCAGGCAAGTCGAACTGGATTCCTTGCCCCCGGATTTTCCGAGACTGACCACGATAAGAGGCTGCGATGAACGTCGATAACACACGAAGCAAGACCCTGGGCTGGCTGGGCGCACTGGCGGCGGCGAGCCTGCTGGCCAGCGGCCAGGTGCATGCCGGCGCGTACGGCCTGGCCGTCAATGAATTAAACAATTTCCGCATCACCACGAGTGCCGGCACCTTGTCGTTGGCCGGCGCCAATCGCAATGCCAGCGACAGCGCCTTCTTTCAGGGCGGCGTGGCCGTCAATCCGCGCGCCGTCAATACGGGCCCGGCCGCCAACGCCGACGTGCTGCAAGTGTGCTCCGGCGCCGGCTGCGGCGCCTCGCCGCAAAACCACTATGCGCCCACCGCCGCGCTGGAATTCGCGCGCGGCGATGCGCATTCCTTCGGCAACATGCTCACTGCCGCCGGTTCCACCGTCAGCGCCGTGTCGGAAGCGCAACGCAACACGGTGGGGGCGGCGTCCTCCACAGCCGGCGACACGCTCACCGGCTCCGTCAACCTGACCCTGTCGAGCGCCGGCTTCATCACCTTCAGCTTCATGGGACGGCGCGACCTACTGGCCAACGTCACGACCATGGGCGACAAGTCGAACGTATCGATCATGGATATCTTCAATATCTCGTGCAACAGCGCCAGTCCCGTCGGTTGCCTGTCGAAAGCGAATGCCGACGGCGTGATCTTCCAGTTCGCGCCCGATGGCGATGCCAACAATGGCAGCGACATCAACGGCAACCATGGCGCCGGCAGCCTCGACCCGTTCAGCCTGAACATGACGGCCGGCACGAATGACCCGGCCAGCGGGCGCGCCTTCACGAATGGCTTTGCGATGTTTTCCCTGACCTCGAATTTCGCCCTGCCGGCCGGCAGCTATACCTTGAACTTTTCGAAATCCACGCGCACCGATATCGTCGTCATCGATCCCCTGGTCGTGCCCGAACCAGGCACGCTGTTCCTGCTGGGCACGGGACTGGCTGGCCTGGCTTTTACGCGCCGCCGCCGGCCAAGCTAGACACCGGCATGCCAACAACACGCGGCACCCGCAAAGGCGCCGCGTTTTTTATGCAGGCAAGAACGTGTTAACCGAGCCGCGCCAGCGCCTGGCGCGCCAGCTGCAGTTGCTGCAGATAATAGCGGTGCAGCATGGCCGGATCGCTCAGGTCGCGCCCCAGCACCAAGCGCAGCTCGCTGGCGGGGCAATCGGCGGCCTGGGTCTGCACCTGGGTTTGTACCTGCAGCCCCAGCTGGCGGGCCAGCTGACGCGCCGCCTGCTCCTGCGCGGGCCGGTACTCGACGCGCGTGCGCGCCACCTGGAAACTGGTTTCATTGGCCAAGCGCACCACCTGCACGGGAGCACCGGCCAGGCTGCGCGCCAGCGCTGCGGCCAGGCCGGGCACGCCATTGCCGTTCACAATTTCCAGGCGCGGACGGGTCACGGCAGCGGCCGGCATGGACCGCTCCGCCATGGCAGCAAGCACGCCGCGCGCGGCCACCGGCACGCGCTGCAAGCGCGCCATTCCGTCGGTTTGCGTGATGTCGATGCGCGCCATGGCAGGCGCATCCGGCAGCGGCGCGGCCACGGGCACAGCCTGCGGCGGCGCCTCGCTGCGCAAGACGGCCAGGTCGCGCCGTAAGTCATGTTCCTGCAGGCTCTGCGCCTGGCGCCGCATGACGACGGCGCGCGCGTGCTGTCCCAGCCGTTCCAGCACTTGCGCCAGGTGCTGCCAGGCCAGCGCATTGAGCGGGTCGAGCAGACACGCCTGTTCCAGCGCCGTCAACGCTTGCGCATCGCGCCCGCTCAGGGAATAGGCGTGACCGAGATTGCTGAACAGATACGCCTGCTGCGGCTGCGGCGGACTGGCCTCCCGCGTCAAGGCCAGCCAATGGGCGATCGCCGCATCGTGTTCACCGCGCTGCGCATGCAGCACGGCCAGGCCGTTGCGCGCATTCACATGGCGCGGTGCGGCGCGCAACGCCTGTTCATAGGCCGCTTGCGCGGCAGGCAAGTCGCCCCGCTCGAAATGCTGGCGCCCCGCCACGTAGGCGGCATCGGCGTCAGGCCACTGCGGCAGCGGCGCGTGGGCCAGCTGCGTGGTGCAGGCGGCCAGGCCCAGGCAGGCGCAGGCGGCGGCCAGGCGGGAAATCGTCAAGCGCATGATAGCTCCTTTCAGCGGTTGGCCATGGCCGGCACGAGCACGCGATAGACTTCGATCACGGCCGGCCCCATGAGCACCAGCATGAGGGTGGGAAAGACGCAAAAGATCAGCGGGAACAGCAGTTTCAGGGCGATCTTCGCTGCCGCCTCCTCGGCCAGCAGGCTGCGCTTGCCGCGCAGGTTTTCCGAATGCACGCGCAGCGAATCGCCCATGCTGGTGCCGAAACGTTCCGATTGAATCAGCATGGCGACCAGAGTGTCGACGTCTTCCACGCCGCTGCGCAGGGCCAGGTTGCGCAGCGCCTTTTCCTTGGAAAAGCCGGCGCGCATTTCCATCAGCACCAGTTGCAATTCCTGCGCCAGCACCACGCTCTTGATATGGATTTCGCCCGACACTTTGACGAGCGCGCGCTCCAGGCTCAGGCCCGCTTCCACGCACACGGTCAGCAAGTCGAGCGCATCGGGGATGTTTTCAAAGATGTCGCGCTGGCGCCGCTTGGCCGTGCTGGCCAGCACCAGGTTTGGCAGGTAGTAACCGACGGTGGCACTGACGCACAGCAGCAAGAGCAGCACGCTGCGCAACTGCGCCGCCATGGCGCTGGCCGCGTACAGGCCCAGCACGGTGGGAAACAGCAGGGCCAGCACGGTTTTCGCCGCAAAGTACAGGGCCGGCGCGCTGGCCTGGCGCCAGCCCGCGTTCATGAAGCGCGTGCGCAGCGGCGAGCGCTCCCAGCCCTCTTCCGGCAGAGAAAGCTTGCTGAACGGCTGCGCCACGCGCGCCACGCGCTCCACCCAGCCAGAGTCGGCCACCGCCTCGCTGGCGGCCGGCGCCATGGAACCGAACAGGCGCTGGCGCAAGGTGCCGGGAAAGAAGATCACCCATGCCAGCAGGGCCAGCGCCACCACCACGGCAAAGACGATCACGAGAAACAGCAGTTGTGCACCGCTCATGCGACCTCCTGTTTTATATCCTGATACGGATGACGTTGCGCATCCACACGACACCCAGCGCCACCATGCCGGCCGCGTACCACAGCAATTTGATGCCGCTGGGATCGGTCCACAGCAGGCGGATGTATTGCGGGTTGACCAGTGCCATGACGCCTATCATCACCACCGGCATCAGCCCCAGCACCCAGGCCGACATGCGCCCCTCGGCCGACAGCACGCGCACCTGCCCCAGCAGCTTCAAGCGGGCGCGGATGATGCGGGCGATGCTGACCAGCACCTCGGCCAGATTCCCGCCCGATTCGCGCTGCACCAGCACGGCGATGACGAGGTAGCGCAAGTCCGTCAGCGGAATGCGCGCGGCCAGGTTTTGCAGCGCCTCGTTCATCGGCACGCCGTAATTGATCTCTTCGTGCGCCATCTTGAATTCGCCGCTGATCGGCTCATTGAGTTCATCACCGACCATCTGCAGCACATTCGAAAACGAGTGCCCGGCGCGCAGCGCGCGGGCCAGGAAATCGGCCGCTTCCGGCAATTGCACCTCGATCTTTTTCAACCGCGCCGCGCGCGCGCGCAGCACGACCATGCACGGCCCGCCGCCGGCCACGCCCAGCAGCAGCAAGGCACCCGGCAGCGGCATGGGCCAGATGACCAGCCACAGCAGCGCCAGCAGCAGCAAGCCGCCCGCGCCGCCCAGGAACTGCGCCACCGACCAGGACAAGCCCGATTGCAGCAGCAGGTGGTCGAGCTTTGCCGCCTGCGGCAGGCGCCGCAGCCAGCGCTCGAGGCCGGGCGTGCGCGCATAGCGGCGTTGCTTGAGGATGGAGACCCGCTCGCCGCCCGCCTCACCGCGCGCCGCCATCAGCCGCAGGCGCCGGTTGATGCGCCGCGCCGCGCTGCCATGCGTGCCAGACCACCACAGCCAGGCCCCTTCCACCATCAGGATGCAGGCGGCGAACAGCAGCACGGCAAAGCCGTAGAAGACCAGGTCCATGCTGCCTCCTATTCGTAGATGCGGTCGGGGTCGAAGACGCTGTCTGGCACGGGCGCGCCAAACATGCGCAAGCGTTCCGTGAAACGGGGCCGCACGCCCGTGGCGCAAAAGTGACCCAGCACCTTGCCGGCGGCATCGACGCCCGTCTGCTCGAAGCGGAAGATTTCATGCATGGCGATGATGTCGCCCTCCATGCCCGTCACCTCCTGCAGGCTGACCAGCTTGCGCGCGCCGTCCGTCAGGCGCGACACTTGCATCACCACCGTCACGGCCGAACAGATCTGCTGGCGCGTGGCGCGCGGCGTCAGGTTCACGCTGGCCATGCCGACCATGTTTTCCAGCCGCGCCAGCGCGTCGCGCGCCGTGTTCGAGTGGATGGTCGCCAGCGACCCTTCATGGCCCGTGTTCATCGCCTGCAGCATGTCGAGCGCCTCGGCGCCGCGCACCTCGCCCAGGATGATGCGGTCGGGCCGCATGCGCAGCGCATTGCGCACCAGCGCGCGCTGGCTCACTTCACCCTTGCCCTCGATATTCGGCGGACGCGTTTCCAGGCGCACCACGTGCGGCTGGCGCAGCGCCAGTTCGGCCGCATCCTCGATGGTGACGATGCGCTCGCTGCCGGGGATGAAGCCGGACAGCACGTTGAGCAGGGTCGTCTTGCCGCTGCCCGTGCCGCCCGAAATCAGGATATTCACCTTGGCCTGCCCCAGCGCCTGCAGCACCTGCACCATGGGCGGCGTCAGGCTTTTGTAATCGAGCAGATTGGCGATCGTCAAAGGCTGCACGGCAAAGCGCCGGATCGACAGGATCGGGCCATCGACGGCCAGCGGCGGAATGATGGCATTCACGCGCGATCCATCGGGCAGGCGTGCGTCGACCATCGGGCTCGATTCGTCGACGCGCCGGCCCACGCGCGAGACGATCTTTTCGATGATCTTCATCAGGTGCGCATTGTCGTGGAAGGTCACGTCCGTCAGCTGCAGCCGCCCGCCCCGCTCCACGTAAACCTTGTCGCAGGTATTGACGAGGATATCGGACACGCTGGCATCGGCCAGCAGCGGTTCCAGCGGACCAAAGCCCAGCATCTCGTGCTGGATGTCGAGCACCAGGCTATGCCGCTCGTGCTGGTTCAGCACGATGCGCTCTTCCTCGATCACGCGCTGCACCAGCAGCGCCAGCTCGTGCTTGAACTGCTCCGCCGTCAGGCGTTTCAAGCGTTCCAGGTCGATACGGTCGAGTATCGTCTGGTGCATGGTTTTTTTCAGTTCCTGGTAGGCGTGCAGCGCCAGCGCGCCCTGTCCATGCGTGGCGGGGCGCACCGTTTCATTCGCCGCCAGGCGTTCGCGTAAAGTCATCTCGGCTCCCATGATGGCTCCCGGCGGGAGCCTTGACATCTATCCTGTCCTAGGCCTCGCTGCGGCTGAACAGGCGGTCGAACAGGCCGCGGCTTTCCGTCACGCGGCGCGCCGTCACCAGCTCCACCAGTTCGGCCAGGCTGCGCGCCACGGCGCTGGTGCGCGACAGCTGCAGCAGCGGGATGCCTTGGTTGACGGAATCGGTGGCGGCGATGTAATCGTTGGGCACCGTGTGCACCACTTCCGCGCCCAGCGCCTGCTCCAGGTCCGCCAGGCGCAGGCGGCCGCCCTTTTCATAGCGGTTGACGATCAGGCGCAGGCGTTCGCCCGGATAGCCGAGCGAGCGGAAAATGTCGAGCAGGCGGCGCCCGTCGCGGATGTCGGGCAAGGCCAGCTGCAGCACCGGATAGATGGCGTCGGCATTGTCGAGCGCGCGCAGCGACAGCGCATCAATCTGGCGCCCCACGTCGAGCACGATGTAATCGTAGTGTTGGCGCGCCACGGCCAGGATGCGGTCCATGTGCTCGGGCTGCATGTCGATCTTGTGCGCGGGGTCGTCGGCCGCCGCCAGCACGCCGAAGTTCGGCGTCACGTGCACCAGGCACGAGGCGAGGAAGGCGCCATCCATGCGCGCGATCTGCGCGCAGATGTCGGACAAGGTCATGGCCGGCTTCTGGTCCGAGACATACAGGGTGGCGTCGCCGAACTGGCCGTGCAGGTCGATCAGCAGCACCTTGCAGCCGGCCAGGCTTGCCAGCGCGTAGGAAAAATTCGTCGATAGAAAAGTGGCGCCGCTGCCGCCCTTGCACGAAATGAAGGCGAGCACTTTACCGTCGCGCATCTGCGTCACGCCGGCCTGGATATCGACCCGATCCATCGCCTCGTGGAAGGCCTTGTGCACCAGCGGCAGTTGCAGCACTTCACGCATGCCGGCGCGCATGGCGCGTATCAGCACATCCTGCTGCTGGCCACGCGTGAGCAGCATCAGCACGGCCAGCGGATACTGGCGCGCCAGGCGCTCGAGCAGGTCGGCTTCATCGGCATCGATGCCGCTGGCGTCGACGATCACCAGCTCGGGCGCTTCGGGCAGCATGCGCTCGACGGCGTCGCGCAGGCCGCTGCGCCGCTCCAGCAGCCGCAGCACGGGCATGCGGGCCGCGCCTTGCGCCGCGATTTCATCGTGCAGGCTGGCGTCGCGGGTAATCACCAAGGCTTTCATCCCCCCCTCCTTCATTCAAGGCACTACATTCGGCTGCGCCGACGGCTTGGCGCTCATGGACAAAAACCGGGATTGTCCGGATAGCCCAGCGACTCGGCCACCGCCATGGTGGTCCCGCTGGGCAAGCGTATGGCGCCTGCGCCAGAGGGAAACATCATCCCCAGCAGCGGCAGCACGGGCCGGTACGGCACGCGCTCGCAGCGCGCACCCTCGCCGGGCTGGCACAGGCGCGCGCGCACGAAGCGGATGCAGCTGGCGCCCTGCGGATCATCCAGGCAATTGATGCGGTTGCGCTGCGGGCAACCCGGCAGCACCGTCACCGGCACGGCCGCCAGCGCGGCGCCACCCGCGCTTTCCGACAAATAATCGATGCGCACATGCGCGTCGCTGATGCCGCCGCCCAGCGGCAGCGTGCCCGGCGTAGCGCGCAGCACGGCTTGCGTGCGCACGGCTTGCAAGGCGCCGGCATTGCTGAAATCGGTGACGGCGGCGGCGCGCGCCGCGCGCCGGGTAATCTCATGCACCATGTTCCACACGTACACGACGCGCGCCATTTCCAGCATGGCGAACAGGAACAGGAAGAACAGCAGCGCCAGCATGGCGAATTCGACGGCGAAGACGCCGCCCTGGCGCTGCCGGCGGAGGCGCGGTTCAATGGACATAGCGCAAGGTCGCGTTGGCCCGCAGCGGGATCGGCGCCAGTTGCGGCAGCCACTTGCGGGTCAGCGCGGGCAGGAAATCCACCGGCATGTCGGCGGTGACCTTGATGCGCACCTGCAGCGGCGCCGTGGCGTAGCTGCCGCAGGCATAGGAATCGTCGGCGTACACGCAATCCACATTGACCCATGCGGGATTGATGCCCGGCCAGCTTTCCGCCATCGCCTCGGCCACCATCTCCCGCGCCAGCACGGCGCCCTGGCTCGCCGTATCGAACTTGCCCATCTGCGGCAGCGGCATGGTCGCCATGTAGCGCGCCGCATCGTGCGCGCTTTTTTGCAGTGCCGTGTACACCAGCAGCGCGCGGCCGAACAGCAGCACGAAGGGCAGCAGCGCCATGAAGAACAGCAGGATCAGCGCCAGTTCGATGGCGGCGACGCCGCCCTGGCGGCGCGCGGCGCGGCAGAGCGGCCTCATTGCAGCAGCTCCGCGGGGCCGGCCAGCGTGCCCTCGTCCACCAGGCCGGCAAATTCGGCGCTCAATACGCCATTGCTGGCCGGCGCCGTCATGAAGAAGCGGCCGATGCCGCGCACCTGCGCCAGCACGTCGCCGCCGGCCGGCACGGGGCAGGCCAGCAGGGGGATATGCAGCAGGCGCCGCTGCGCCACGCCCGTGTTGCCAGTCGGCGCCGTCTGGAAGCCCAGCGTCTGGTAGGGCGGCGTGGCAGGATAGCCGGACTTGGCGGCCGGCGCGGCCGGGCTGGCCGGATACAGCTTGGGCCAGTCGCTGGTGGCAAACGGCAGATAGCCGCCGGCCGGCTTCGGGTTGCTGTACCTGGCCGCCCTGGAAAACGACCACAGCGGCCCGTAACTGCCGACGGCGGGCGGCGTCGCGTTCGATTCCGGGTCGGCCACGGACAGCAGCGGATTGCCCGTGCTCAGGGCGCTCGGCGCGTCGGGCGCGTTCGTCATCCACCAACTCGCGGCCGTATTCGGATAGGCGCGGATATTCGTGTCGGGCGGCGCCGTGACGGCATGGCAGCCGCTGCCCGCATGCTGGTTGAAGCGCGCATTGAAAGCCGTCCACAGCGCGGCGGGAAAAGGCCGGTGCACGTGCACCTGGGCACTGCCGATGCGCGGATACTGCACCGTGCCGCTGCAGACAAACGGCAACACGCTCGCTTCGCCGACCTGCTGCGACACTCCCACCACGCCCGGCTGGCCCAGCGGATTGAGCACGAAATGTTCGGCCGTGGCGCCATGCGGATTGAGTTTCAACAGGTTATACGCCACGCCGCGGCGAAAGCCATATTCCAGCAATTCGACGGCCGGCAGCAGTGCCGCATTCGTGCGCGGGCTGGCCGCGCTGGCCGACAGCGCGCAGACGGCCAGCGGCATCAGGTGCAGGCTGGTGCGCCCCGCCACGGCGCGCGCGCCCGTGTCCAGGGTGCGCAGCGCCGGCGACCAGGAGCCGAGGAAGGCCGTCGCCACCCGCCCCAGCGAGGGTGTATTGGCCTGCGTATCGACGCGCACGAACAGCGCCGTGGCGGCGTCGGGCACGGCGCCCGCCGCAAGCCACCCGCTGGCGGGTGCGTCGGGCGAGCTGGCGAAGCGGATGCTGGCGTCCGACAGGATGGCGCCCTGCATGCGGCGCCGCCATGCGCTGCGGTCGGCCGCACTGCCCTTGGCTTTTTCCACGGCGGCGAGCAAGCCCTCGGGCGTGCCCACCAGTTCCGCGGCGGCCGCCATTGCAGCATTGTCGGCCAGGTTCTGCAGTTCCGTCTTGCGGCCGATGACTTGTCCCACATCGAGCGCCAGGCCGATAAAGCCCAGCACCACGATGAGCAGGATGGAAAAGGCGATCAGCATCGCCCCGCGCTGGCGTCTATTTGCCACTGCCGCCTCCCAGCATGAATTGCACCGGCTGCGGCGCCTGGGCATTCGGTTCGGCAAACGACGCGCGGTAGCGCTGCATGACGGCGTGCGCGCTGGGTCCGTCGAGGCCATCGGCCGGCGTGCGATTGCCCGCGCTGGCCGGATCGCGCACCTGCTGCGCCATGGCCAGGCGCACGGCGTCGCCGAAGCGCCGGTCCAGCTGCGGCGTGCTGCCGTGCGCGCAGGCGGCCAGCTGCAAGGCCAGGGCCAGGGCGGCCAAGTGCCGCAGCGATGTCAGGAACGCGTTCGGCATGGCGTATCTCCCCGTCTCATTTCAACTCGAAACCGTTGGCCGCGCGCGGTGCTGGTACCGACGGCGGCACGGACGGCGGCGCCAGCGTGCCTTCCATCTTGCCGCCTAACATCAAGTCCCTGCGCGAAGGCGGCGCCAGCTGCGCCGTCGGCAGCACGGCGTCGGCCGGCAAGGGTTTCACCAGATGCGCGGTAATGACGAACAGCAATTCCGTGCGGTCATGCTGGAAATCCGTGCTGCGAAACAGCGCGCCGAGGATAGGCACTTCGCTGAGCCAGGGCACGCCCGCGATGTTGCTCACCTGGTTGTTCTTGATGAGGCCACCGATGGCGTAGCTCTGGCCGTCGTACAGCTGCACCGTGGTCGAGGCGCGCCGCGTGGTGATGACGGGCAAAATAGAACGTCCGCTGACGCCGGCGGCGGAAATGCCCACGCCCTCGCGCGACAGTTCCGACACTTCCGGCGCCACCTTCAAATTGATGCGCCCGCCCGACAGCACGGTCGGCGTAAAACGCAGGCCGACGCCGTATTCGCGCTCTTCCAAGGTGATCTTGTTGTTGTCCTGGCCGACGGGAATGAAGATCTTGCCGCCAGCCAGAAAACTGCCCTCCTGCCCGCTGATCGCCATCACCGTCGGCTCGGCCAGGATGCGCACCAGGCCATCCTGTTTCTGCGCCTCGATGGTCAGCTGCTGGCGGCCATTCGACTTGCGCACATCGAGCAAACCATTGGCCGTGCCGCTGAGGAAATTCGATAGCAAGGTGGTGGCCCAGCTGCCGGAAGCGAAGCGCAGGGTGGCGCCCACTTCCAGCCGTTCCAGCAGCGACTTCGACACTTCGGCGATCTGCACGGCCAGCATCACCTGCTGCGGCGCGCTGACGTCGAGCATGTTGATGATGCGGCTGTGCGCACCGCCCGCGCCGCCACTTGGCGCCGTGGCGGCGAGAGGCATGGCGGCGGCATCGGCAGGCTTGGGCAGCGCCAGCGGCACTGTAGCGCGGCGCACATAGGCGTGCGCCAGCTCGACGGCGCGCAGCACGGCGCCCGCATCCTGCACCGTGCCCGACAGCACCAGGGTGTCGGCCACGGCCGTGACGCGGATGGCTTTTTCTTCCGGCATCAGGGCCGCCAGGGTCGCTTGCAAGCCGGCCGGGTCCATGCTGACGCTGACGTTCACCACGCTGCACACGCCGCTCCTGCCCTGGATGATCATGTTCGTGCTGCCCACGTCGACGCCGACCACATACAAGGTGTCGGGGGCAACCAGCATGGCCTGCACGACGGCCGGATTGCCGACGCTGCGCTGTTGCACGGCTTCAGGCAGGCGCAGCATGCTCGACTTGCCCACCTGCAGCTGCAAGTTACCGGGCGAGGCCGCTTCACCGCCGCAGCGCGGGCCAGGATCGGCCGCCGCGCCCGCAAGCGGCGACAGCAGGCAGAACAGTATCAGCAGGGCGCGGTTCATGAGCGTGTCCATGGTTGGCTAAAAACATTCGCGCGACTGGCGCGTCCCGTCGATGACGCCGCTGCACTGGCGCGTCGCTTCCGGCGGCGCCTTCGCCACGCGTACCGGGCGCGGCGCCACGGCCAGCACAGGTGCGGCGGGAACGGGAGCGGGCTCGGCGTCGTGCGGTCCGCCCAGCAGGGTCAGCTTGGTGGCGCCCGCCGTCACGCCCGGCTGCGGGTCGACCTGGTTGCGCAGCACCAGCGACAGGCTGCCCACGCTGCGCGCCAGGTCCAGGTTTTCCGCCTGCTCCGGCGTCACTTCCAGGGTCACGGCATTGACCACGCGCGGCTTGGTCTCGTCGCGCCCCACTTCCTGCGCCACGGCCAGCACGAGGATGCGTTCGAGCACGATCTTGGAAATGTTGCGGCTTTGCGGAAACGCGCGGTCGCCGGCATCCTGCTGGGTACTCACGATGATGTCGACATAGTTGCCCGGCAAGGCAAAGCCGGCAACGCCGATCACGTCGTTGACGCGCACGGTGATGGCGCGGCGGCCTTCCGTGATCAGGGCCGACAGGCCGCCCAGGGTGCCGGCTGGCGCCAGCTTGGCTTCGCTCAGCGGCTCGCCGCGCAGCACGCTGGTTTTCAGCACCCGTCCCGCCAGTTTTGCCGGGTCTTGCAGCGCGCCCTGCGGCAAGCTTTCCGCCGGCCATTCGGCCATGCGCAGCATCTCTGGCGTCAGGCGCTGGCCCAGGTTGACATCGCTGGCGGCCACGACGATCTTGCCCTTGCCGGCCGGTGTCTGGCGCAGCAGCCAGTGCGAGGCCAGCAGCACGGCCAACAAGCCCAGCACGACCGCCAGGCCCATCATCAGGAGGGCGCGCCGGTTTTTCATGCGATGCGCTCGCACAGGCTGGCGGCCGGCATGTCGCAGCTGGCAAACAGGCTGCTCCAGGCTTGCTCCAGGGCGGCCACCGTCAGACAGGCCTTGCTGCCGGCAAAGCCGGCGAAGTCGCCTATGCGCGCCAGCAATTCCTGCGGATAGCTGGCCAGCAAGGGCCGTCCCTGCGCGCCATGCAGGTGCAGCAGATGGTGCACGGCCTGCTCGTCGATGGCCATGCCGGCCAGCCGGCATTGCTGGCGGAACAAGGCGCGATAGGCGCTCTCGGCCAGCGGCCCCACCTGCACCTTGTAGCCGATGCGGCGCAGCAAGGCGGCATCAAACAGCTCGCCCGGCGGCACGTTCGTGGCCAGCACGAGGGCATTGTCGAACGGCACGCTGATCTGCACGCCGCCGGGCAAGCCCAACTGGTCGCTGCCGCGTGCCAGCGGCTGCATCAGCCGCGTCAGCAATTCTTGCGCGCCCAGGCGCTGGCGGCCCAGGTCGTCGATGATCAGCATGCCGTTGTTCGCCCGCACATGGGGCGGCGCCTGGTAGCAGCCGCCGCTGGCGTCATGGCGCAGTTCCAGCATGCCGGCGTCGAGCTCGGCGCCCACGTGGATCACGGGACGCTGGCACAGCACCCAGCGGATGTCTGTACTGCGCCGCTCCAGCGCCTGGCGCGCATGGCTGACGTGCTGCGGCGCGGGCGGCAGGTGCTGGGCCGGATCGTACAGCTGGATGATGTCGTGGCCGACGACGATGGCGTAGGGCACGGCGACTAGACCGTGCAGCAATTGTCCCAGCTGCAGCGCCAGGGTCGACTTGCCGCTGCCTGGCGGACCGTACAGCAGCAGCGAACGCCCCGAATGCAGGGCCGCGCCGACCACGTCGAGCATGCCCGGTCCCGCATGCGCGCCACCGAGCACGGCGGCCAGGTCATCGCTGCCGACGCGCTGTTCCTGCGCCAGCCACGACTGGCGCGCCACCATGGCACGATACGCTTCCAGGGTAACGGGAGCGGCACCGATATATGCGCAGCGCTCAAGAAAAGCGCTGGCGCGCTGCTTGCCGGCGCCCGTCAGCTGGTACTGCACGTCGATATCGGATTCGCCGCGCCAGGCCACTTCGGCCATCTGCTCCGTCACCATGAAGTCGAGCACTTCGCGCAAGACATTGAGCGACAGACGCAAGCGCGTCGTCAGCGCGGACAGGTGCGTCTTGCCGCCCACGAACATCAGCTTGGCGATCAGTTCGACGACCAGCGGCCGCTCGAGTCCCGTTTCACGCAAGCTCTTCGGCTGCGGCGGCAAGGGCGGCATCAGGTTCGCGTCGGCAGGGCGCGGCGCACTCTCGGTGCTCAGGGAATAGTCGACCTCGGTCATGCTGCGTCTCCTTAGCCGGTTAAGCGGGCATTCAACAGAATTCATTCTAGCGAGCGGGGACTGGCGCCCATTGATCAAGAGCAATGAATACCAATCAGAAATAGTGCCGCCCTTGCACCAGCAGGCAGCCCAGGGCAATGGCCAGTCCGTACGGCATGTTGCCCACGCTGGCGCCGCTACCGAGTGCGGTTGGCGCCAGGGGAATGCCTGCCATGCGCGCGATCATCGGCCACAGCAGCTGGCGCAGATTGAGCAGGCAGGCGCGCCACTTGCCCTGGTACGTGATCATCAGCACGGCCATCAGGCCGCCCAGGACAAACGTGGCGAAACAGATCTGCAGCACGGGCCAGGGACCGGCAAAGGCGCCCGCCATGGCGATCAGCTTGACGTCGCCGGCGGCCATGCCGCGCAGCACATACAAGGGTAAAAAGAGGAAAAAGCCCGTCGCCATGCCGCCCAGCCACAGCGGCAGCACGTTTTGCGGCCACAGCCACAGGTGCACGACCAGGGCAGTGAGGATGCCGGCCAGCACCAGCCAGTTCGGAATCTTGCGGCGGATCAAATCACTGACGGCGGCCCCCGTCACGAAGCACAGCAACAGCAAATCGCACAAGGCAGTTGCAGGCATGGCACACCTCCCGAAAAAAACCCGCCACCGGCCGGCCGATGGCGGGCACCCGCTTAGGGCGTCAACACCAGGTTCGACGAAATGTCGGTGAGGACGGCCAGCAAGTTGGTCTTGATCAGCAAGAAACCGGCCGTGATGGCGGTAGCCATCAAGGCCGCAATCAGGCCGTATTCGATTGCCGTAATGCCATCCTCATCCTTGACAAACTGCTGTACTGCCGACAGGAAGGTATGCATGACAAGCTCCCAAAAGTGAATCACAAGTCCCTGGCGCAATCGGGTGTGAAACATTGCCCATTCCTGCTAATATGTTTCCTGCCGTAAATTTCTGCGCCATTGCATTGACTATAAAGCGTCCACGTTTTGGCAAATTGACGCGCCACAAGTTTCCACATGGAAATTATCAAACCCTGTTGAAATGACGGCTGACGCAAACAAATGTTGCGATCAGGATTGAAAGCCTTCGTCAGAGCAAGTTTTTTGCAATGCAGTGCATGAATCTCGTGTATTTACATGAAATATTGCATACGTTAATTGCCTATTAGGCAAAAAGACATTATCCTGCTTAGCTCTTCTTTGGAAAGGCCTCTCGCCCGGCGGTACAGAGCGTCATGCCACCAAATAAATCTTGGCTTCTTGTAGACGGACGCGAACATGCTCTTGCTTGATGCAATGCTGGTATGACGACACTTGTGTGACTACTTTCCAGAGATCGACAATGGATTCCCTACTGAAACACATGGTGGACATGACCGGGCACCGCGACCACACGATGCTCGACATCTCCGTGATCTCGGCGGTCCAGGAACTCGCTGCCGCGTCGCAGACCCGTGTGCTGGCCCTGACCACCGTGCGTGGCCAGGTGTTCGTGCGGTCGCGGGCCATCATCGTGGCGGGCAGCGTGGCCCGCATGGAAGAGCATAACGACCCTACCCTGCCGGGCGAACCGCTGTCGGACTATCCAGCCCTGGCCGCCTGCATCAAGCGCCATGAAGCGAGCGCCGACACCCTGTGCGCCGACGGCCGCCACCTGCTGTGGCTGCCCATCTGGATCGGCGACCAGGTCACCACCTGCCTGGAAATCACCAACCCCACGCCGTACACGGGCGCCACCATCCAGGTGATCGGCGGCATCGTCAGCGTGTACCGCAATTTCCAGAACCTGCTCGACTACAGCGAACGCGATTCGCTCACCGGCTTGTTGAACCGCAAGACCTTCGACGACCAACTGGCGAAAATCCTGCAAAGCCGCGGCGAACCGGAAGCGGAGAAGCCGCGTCCCGTCGATGAGGAACGGCGCCACCATACGGACACGGAACGGCAATGGCTGGCCGTGATCGACGTCGATCATTTCAAACTGGTCAATGATAAATTTGGCCACCTGTATGGCGATGAAGTGCTGATCTTGATCGCCAACCAGCTGCAATCGTCGTTCCGCTCGCAAGACCGCATCTTCCGCTTCGGCGGCGAGGAATTCGTCGTGCTGCTGCGCTCGATCACCCTGGACAATGCGCAAAAAATCATCGACCGCTTCCGCACCAATGTCGAGGCGCACGACTTCCCGCAAGTGGGCAGAGTAACCGTCAGCGTGGGCTTCGTCAGCATCAACGCCTACGAAGCGCCCGTCATCATCCTCGGCCGCGCCGACCAGGCCTTGTATTACGCGAAAAGCCATGGCCGCAACCTGGCGTGCCACTATGACGAACTCGTCGCCAAGGGCTTGCTCACCACCATTACCTCGAACGATACGGCAGAATTCTTCTAGGCATCCGCCAGCGATAAAAAACGCATGGGATCGACCTGCCACTTGGCAGCCGACTCATGGCCGACGATCTTGTCGGCGCCGCCGAAGCCGAAGCCGCGCGACAGGTCGACCGTTTCCGGCTTGATGTAGGTCTTGCTCTTCGTACTGAAAAACACATTCACCTTCGGCGCCAGCAGATTGCTTTCGTGTGCCTCGACAACGACGGCCAGGCGGCCCGATTCCAGCATCACCATGGTGCCGACCGGATAGATGCCCACGCAGCGCATGAAATCCTGCGCGAACACGGGGTTGAAATGGAATTTGCTCCATTCATAGATCTTGCGCAAGGCTTCGGCGGCGGGAATCCCCTTGTGATAGCTGCGGTCCGATGTCAGCGCGTCATACACGTCGACGATAGCGGCCATCTGCGCCAGCTCGCTGATGGCGTCGCCGGCCAACTGGTCCGGGTAGCCGCTGCCGTCGCGCCGTTCATGGTGATGCAGGGCAATGTCGAGGGGAATCGCGCCCACCTCGGGCGACTGGCGCAGGATGTCATAGCCGTCGCGCGGATGGCGTTTGATCAGGGTAAATTCTTCCGGCGTCAAGGGACCGGGCTTGTTCAGCACGCTGTCGGGCACCAGGGCCTTGCCCGTGTCGTGCAGCAAGCCACCGAGGCCCGCCTGGTGCGTGGTAGTGGCATCGATGCCGCGCGAGCGGCAAAACGCCACCAGCAGCGCGCACACGCTGACGGAATGCAAAAAGGTGTAGTCATCCTTGCTCTTGATGCGCAACAAGCCGACCAGGGCGCCGGGATTGCGCAGGATCGATTCGGTGATGTCTTGTACCGTGTGCTGCACGCGGTCAAGCTCGACCGCTTTGCCCAGGCGCACGTCGGCCATCACCGTGCGCACCAGGCTGGCCGCCTGCCGCCGCACCTGCGTGGCGCGCGCCAGCTCCATGCCCAGCGACACGCGCGTGACCACTTGCGGCAGCGTGGCGATCTGCACCAGTTCGCGCTCCGTCTCGGCGCGCGCCTGCGCCACGGTGGGCGCGTCCTGCACGTCGAGACCCTTGCCGCTGTCGATCACCACGTCGTGGATGCCGGCCTGCACGATCTTGCGGATCTCATCGTCGCTGCGCAACAGGAAACGGTTGCGCACGAACGGATGCGTCATCCAGTCGCAGCTGAGGTCATGAATGTACATGCCCACTTTTAATTGAGACGAATCAACTTTCTTGAGCATGCTGTCATCCCACAAATACGCGGCTGGAGCACCGAAGGCGCTAGAATGAGTATAACAAAATTGTTATTCTGCTGGCCGCGTTCGGCGCCGTGGCGCAACACCCCGTTTTTTCCGCTCAACGCACCGCTTCTGGGACCCATGGAACTGCGCCAATTACGCTACTTTGTTGCCATCGTCGACCACGGCTCGCTGTCGCGTGCTGCCCTGATCCTGCACGTGGCGCAGCCGGCCCTGACGCAGCAGCTGCGCCAGCTGGAAGAGGAACTGGGCGTGCAACTGCTGCACCGCTCGGCCCAAGGCGTGCTCAGCACGGACGCGGGCAAGGTGTTTTACGAACATGCGCAGGCGATCCTGAAACAGGTGGCCGACGCCCGCTCGGCCGTCACGCAAAGCGCCACGCGGCCGTCCGGCAATGTCACCCTGGGCTTACCGCACAGCATCTCCGGTGCCCTGGCCCTGCCCCTGCTGCTGGCCGCGCGCGAACGCTATCCCGAAATCACCCTGCAGCTGACGGAAGAAATCACGGGCAACCTCAATGAACAGCTCAAATCGGGCCGCATCAACCTGGCCGTGCTGTTCGACGATGGCCAGCTGACGCCGTTTTCCTGCAGCCCGCTGGTGGAAGAAGAGATGCGTTTTATCTGCCGCAGCGATTCGCCATTCGCGCCCACCGGCCATGCCGTGTCGTTCCAGCAAGCCCTGAGCGCCACCCTGATCCTGCCGGGCCTGCAGCATGGCGTGCGCCCGCGCATCGACAGCCGCGCGCGCGAACTGGGCCTGGAAACGGCGAACGTGATCGAGATCAATTCGATCGCCATCCTGAAATCGGCCATCCTGGCCGGCATGGGCGCCACCATCCTGCCGGCCGCGCCCCTGTTGGCCGAACTCGATAGCGGCGCCATGCGCAGCTATGCCATCCACAGCCCCGTCCTGTCGCGCACGGTGGCCCTGTGTGCGTCAAAAAATATCCCGCTGACGAATGCAGGCAACGCCGTGAAAAACCTCGTGCTGCAAGTGGCCGCCGAGCTGTGTGGCAGCGGGCGCTGGGTGGGGGCGAACGTGCTCTCGCCTATGACATAAGTATTTCTTATACCCCCATCGGCAAAGCGTATTTGCCCACTCCCCTGACTCGTTCTACACTGACCACATTAACTATTTTAAATTTAAAATAGTTATATGCCGCCCACACGCGGCCATCCCGTCTGCACAGCGCGCGCCTTACCGGGCGCGCCCCTTGTACAGCCGTTATCTGAAACACCCTTTTGGAGACAGCCATGTCCGTGACCACGGAAAACGGCTCCGCAGCGTTCGTTAGAAACGCCGGTGCCGCGCCATCTACACCGCTTGAACCTTCCCGTTTGACCACCGTCAGCCTCGACGACAAATACACAGCCACTTCCGGCGCCATCTTCCTGTCTGGCATCCAGGCCCTTGTGCGCCTGCCCATGATGCAGCGCCTGCGCGACCAGGCGGCCGGACTGAACACGGCCGGCTTCATCTCCGGCTACCGGGGCTCGCCCCTGGGCGGCCTCGACGAGAACCTGTGGAAAGCGAAAAAGCAGCTGGAAGCGCACCACGTGCAGTTCGTGCCCGGCGTCAACGAAGACCTGGCCGCCACGGCAGTCTGGGGTTCGCAACAGGTCGACCTGATCGGCCCGGCCAAGTACGACGGCGTATTTGCCATGTGGTACGGCAAGGGTCCGGGCGTGGACCGCTGCGGCGATGTCTTCAAGCACATGAACCACGCGGGAACGTCGAAACTGGGCGGCGTGCTGCTGGTGGCCGGCGATGACCATGGCGCGTATTCGTCGACCCTGCCGCACCAGTCCGACCATTTGTTTTCCGCCTCGATGATTCCCGTCCTGTATCCCTGCAATGTGCAGGAATACCTGGACCTCGGTATCCACGGCTGGGCCATGTCGCGCTTTTCCGGCTGCACGGTAGCCTTCAAGGCCCTGGCCGACACGGTCGAATCGTCGGCCTCCATCGATGCCGACCCGTTCCGCGTGGAAGTGAAGATTCCGCAGGATTTCATCATGCCCGAAGGCGGCCTGAACGCGCGCCTGTCGAGCATCCCGCTGGGCCAGCAGGCGCGCAACCAGGAAGCGCTGATGCAGGATTACAAGATCTATGCAGCCCTGGCCTACGCGCGCGAAAACAAGCTCAACCACACCACCATCGACAGCCCGAACGCCAAGCTGGGCATCATCGCCTCCGGCAAATCGTATCTGGACGTGCTCGAAGCACTGGAAGAGCTGGGCATCGACGAACAGATGGCGGCCGACGTGGGCATGCGGCTGTTCAAGGTCGCCATGCCGTGGCCGCTGGAACCGGATAGCGTGCGTGAGTTTGCGCAAGGTCTCGATGAAATCCTCGTGGTAGAAGAGAAGCGGCAAATCGTCGAGTACCAGTTGAAAGAACAACTCTACAACTGGCGCGACGACGTGCGCCCGCGTGTCATCGGCAAGTTCGACGAAAAGGGCGAATGGGTGGCGCCGCGCGGCGAATGGCTGCTGACCTCGAAGGCGGATTTTTCCGTCTCGCAAGTGGCGCGTGTCATCGCCAGCCGCATCGCACGCCTGATTTCCGACCCCGTCACTTGCGACCTGATCAAGGCGCGCTTGAGTTTCCTCGACGCCAAGGATGCGGTATTAAAGAAAGCCGTGAATACGCCGTTCCGCCCCGCGTTTTACTGCTCCGGCTGCCCCCACAACACGTCGACCAAGGTACCGGACGGCAGCCTGGCGCTGGCCGGCATCGGCTGCCACGTGATGGCCACGTCGATCTACCCGGAAATGAACAAGCTGACCACGCACATGGGCGGCGAAGGCGCGCCGTGGATCGGGCAAGCCGCGTTTTCCGAGCTGCCGCACGTGTTCCAGAACCTGGGCGACGGCACATACTTTCATTCCGGTTATCTGGCCATCCGCGCCGCGCAGGCGGCCAAGGTGAACATCACCTATAAAATCCTGTACAACGACGCCGTCGCCATGACGGGCGGCCAGCCCGTCGACGGCCTCATCACCGTGCCCATGATGGCGCAGCAGGTGGCAGCCGAGGGCATCGCCCGCATCGCGCTGGTCACGGAAGACCTGAGCCGCTACAGCGACCGCAGCAACCTGCCCGCCCACCTGACCTTGCACGACCGCAAGGACATGGATGCCGTGCAGCGCGAATTGCGCGAAGTAGCCGGCGTGTCCGTGCTGATCTACGACCAGACGTGTGCGGCCGAGAAACGCCGGAGAAGAAAAAAAGGCGAATATCCCGATTTACCGAAACGCATGGTCATCAACGACGCCGTCTGCGAAGGCTGCGGCGACTGCGGCGTGCAGTCGAACTGCGTGTCGATCCTGCCGAAAGAGACGGAATTTGGCCGCAAGCGCACCATCGACCAATCCTCGTGCAACAAGGATTACTCGTGCGCCAAGGGCTTTTGCCCCAGCTTCGTCACGGTCGAGGGCGGTAGCCTGAAGAAGACCAAGACGGGCGCGAGCAAAGCAGGCGAGACGGACAACTTCGGCCCCTTGCCGGAACCGGTACTGCCCGCTTGCGACGCGCCGTACAACATCCTCATCAACGGCATCGGCGGCACGGGCGTCATCACCGTGGGCGCCCTGATGGGCATGGCGGCCCACCTGGAAGGCAAGGGCGCGTCCGTGCTGGACATGACGGGCATGTCGCAAAAGAACGGTTCCGTCACCTCGCACGTGAAAATCGCCAGGTCGCCTGCGCACATCCGCGCCCAGCGCATCGCCACGGGCGAAGCGGACCTGATTCTGGGCTGCGACATGCTGACGGCCGGCGCGCAGGATGCCGTGTCGAAAATGCGTCCGGGCCGCAGCCTGGCCGTCGTCAACCTGCACGAGCAGCCGCCGGGCACGTTTGCGCAGAATGCCGACTGGCAATATCCGACGGCGGAAGTGCGCCAATTGATCGAGGAATCCGTCGGTGGCGCGGACGCGGCCGACTTCATCGACGCGACCAAACTGGCGACCGCGCTGATGGGCGACTCGATTGCCGCGAACCTGTTCATGCTCGGCTACGCCTGGCAAAAAGGCCGTATCCCGCTGACGGAAGCGGCCCTGCTGCGCGCCATTGAACTCAATGGCGTGGGCATCGAATCGAACAAGAAAAGCTTCCTGTGGGGCCGCCGCGCCGCCGTCGACGTGCGCAAGGTCACGCAGATCGCCATGCCATCGCAAGCGATCATCGTGCAAATGCCGCAAAGCCTCGATAGCGTCATCAAGAAAAGAGTGGAGTTCCTCACCGCGTATCAAAATGCCGCGTATGCGGATGGTTACTTGACCCTGGTCAAGCAGGTACGCGACCGGGAAAACACCCTGGGATTGGGCCAGAAGCTGTCGACAGCTGTTGCCAAAAGTTATTTCAAGTTGCTGGCCTACAAGGATGAATACGAAGTGGCGCGCCTGTACACGGATGGCCGTTTCGTGGAGCAATTGCAGCAGCAATTCGAAGGGAATTTCTCCGTGAAATTCAACCTGGCACCACCACTGTTTGCGAAGAAAGATGCGAAAGGCCACCTCGTGAAAGCGGAGTTCGGTTCCTGGATGTGGCGCGCCTTCAAGCTGCTGGCGAAAGCCAAGGGGCTACGGGGCGGCACCTTCGACGTCTTCGGTTATACGGCTGAGCGCAAGATGGAACGCGCGCTGATCGTCGAATACCGCGAACTGCTGGCTGGCATGCTGGTCAATCTGACGGCGGACAACCTGGCGACCTGCGTGGAACTGGCGACCCTGCCCGAAAAAATCCGCGGCTTCGGCCACGTCAAGGAAGCGGCCGTCGACACGTATCGCCTGGACAAGGCGAGATTGCTGGCCGTGCTGGCTGATGGAAGCAAGCACGCGGCATAAAAGACAACGCAGAGCCTCGGCTCTGCGTTTTTTTTTCAATCCGCGCAGCGCCCCACCGTCGCCCCCGGCAACAGCACCGGTTGCCAGATTTCCTGCAGCCGTTCCGGCGGCGTGCCAGCCAGCAGCGATTGCAGCATTTCGACCATCTTGGCGCCCGCGCGGCGCAGGTCGGGCTGGTCGATGGTGGTGACGTTGATGCCGATCAAAGTGTCTTCCACATTGCCCCAGACAATGACGGAGATTTCCTTGCCGATCTCGATGCCCGCATCCATCAGCGCGCGCACCACGCCGACGCCGGACAAGTGGTTGTCGACGATGACGGCCGTGGGACGGGGCGAGCAGGCCAGCAATTGCTGCATGGCCTGGTAGCCGCTGCGGCGATCAAAAGTATTGTCGAGCAGATAGGCGGGATCGACCGGCAAGCCCGCTTGCGCCATGCAACGGATAAAGCTTTCCTTGCGCTCATAGGCGAAATGCAAGTCCAGCGGTGCGCTCAGCAGGGCGATGCGCTGGTGGCCATGCGCCGCCAGGAAGGACACGGCCAGGTCGATGCCCGTGTCATTGTCGTAGTCAAAATATGCATACGGCGCGTCGATGCGCGTGCGGCCATTCGCGACAAAGGGAAAACCGACTTTCGTCAGGTAGGCGATACGCTCGTCGACCACCTTGGTGCGGCCCACCACCAGGCCATCGACCTGGCGCCCGCGCACCATGTTTTCATACGAAGGCTGTTCATTCTGCGGTGACACGGGGGCGATGATCAAACTCATCTTCGACGCTTCGACGGCGTCCGACATGCCATTCACCACGGAAAGAAAGACGCTGTCGCCCAGGTCGCTGGGCAGCAGGGGATAGATCATGCCCAGCACATTGGTGCGGCCGACGGCCAGGCTGCGCGCGAGCGGGTTGGGCCGGTAGCCGACTTTCTTGGCGGCGGCCAGGACGATTTCACGGGTGCGGGAATTGACTTCCGGATAGCCGTTCAACGCCCTGCTGACTGTCGTTTTCGACATGCCGAGGGCAATTGCGAGGCTCTTGAGATTCATGTTAACTACCTGTCTGTATGGCAAAAGAAACCAACTCTGACCGTCAATTATAGCCCAGAGCGCCAAACAGACCGCGCATTAGCGTGCGCAGACCCGGTAGAAAAACAACAACATATTGACTATTTAAAAAGCAACGTTTTAAATGTGACCACGTCTACCCTCTGCGCAGTGATGGTAGTCAGACAAGGGTGAAAAACGATAGCAGGTACTCACTTTGACAAGTGCTGCAGCCGCTTCAGGATGACGGCTTGGCAATGCAAGGCGTGCACGATAGCATTATCAAGAAAACATAATTTACTGGAACTGTGCGAGAATTTGTCCTACTCTTGATTCAGGTAAAGATTACCGCTTGGCATGTTGCGCCTGGTCCAGCACATCTTCCTGGATTCCCTTCTCTTCTGTACACGCCTGGGCATACTTTCAAAGGTGAACAATGTGGTCACGCTAACGTCTGTCAACAACTTGCAAGCCTCGCTGGTCACGGCGCAACGCCGGGTCGAACAAGGCCAGAACCAGGTACAGCGCGACAGTGAACAGCTGGCGCAAAGCCGCCAGTTGCTGGCGCGGGAACAGGAATCGCTGAGCCAGACACAGCGCAGCAGCCAGCAAGCCCAGGCCGATGCCCCCACCGCCATCAAGGCGCCGCAGCTGGACCAGGCGATCAAGGTGGCCGTGCCGCAACAAGCCATCCCCGCCGCGCCGAAAAGCACGCCCCAGCTGAACGGCTATGGCCAGACCCTGGGCCGCCTGATCGACGTCACGGCGTAGATTACCGCACCATCTCTTCTTCCAGCATCGCCAGCCACCATTTTTCACCTTTTTTCGGCTGCGCCAGGTCGACCGCCTCGCCCATCTGCGGCGTAGCCAGGTTCACGCCCTGCTTGGCCGCCAGCCCCGTGATGCGGTCGAACGGTTCATGCCAGGCGTGCAGCCCCAGGTCAAAGGTGCCGTTGTGCACGGGCATGAGCCACTTGCCACGCAAGTCCAGGTGGGCTTGCAAGGTCTGTTCCGGCTGCATGTGCACGTCCGGCCACAGCTTGTCGTAGGCACCCGTCTCGATCATGGTCACGTCGAACGGGCCGTACTTGTCGCCGATCTGCTTGAAGCCGTCGAAATAGCCGGAGTCGCCGCTGAAAAACACGCGTACCTCGGGCGCGTCGATCACCCACGACGCCCACAGGGTTTGATTGCTGTCAAACAAGCCGCGTCCCGAGAAATGCTGCGATGGGGTGGCGACGAGTTTCACGCCAGCAATCGTCGTGCCTTGCCACCAGTCGAATTGCTGCACCTTGTCCTTCGGCACGCCCCATTCGACCAGGGTATCGCCCACGCCCAGCGGCGCAACAAAATGTTCCGTCTTGGCGGCCAGCTGCAGCACGGCAGCATAGTCGAGGTGGTCGTAATGGTTATGCGACAGGATCACGGCCTTGATCGGCGGCAAGTCGGCGATGCTGATGGGCGGCTGGTGGAAACGCTTCGGTCCTGCCCACTGCACCGGCGAGGCCCGCTCGGAAAACACGGGGTCGGTGAGGAAAAACTCGTTGTTGAGTTTCAGCAGCAAGGTCGAATGGCCAAGGCGAAACAGGCTGTTATCGGGCGCGGCCAGCAGTTGCGCCCGGGTCAAGACTTGCACGGGCACGGCAGCAGCCGGCACTGTGCTGTCCGGTTTATCAAAGACAAATGTCCACAGCAACTTGAGCGTCGCTGTCGTGCCCAGCTTGTACATTTCCACGGGGTTGCGGAATTTGCCTTCGTGGCGTTGTGGTGATTCAGCGGGCGCGGCAGGCGCGGCGCGCAGGGTGCAAGAACTCATGATGATCAGGACTCCCAGAAAGAAGAGACGACGTGCGGCTCGGTGCAAGTGCATATGTGGTCCGGCAAGGAATGTACAAGGGTTAAATTACACTACACAGTGTAGTTCCTATTTCTGGCAAAGTAAACCAAGAGGTGTAAAATATTGTTTTCAAAGGAGATTTTCAGCCATGGCAGCACCGCAACGCCTCACCGACCGCAAGCGCGTCGCCATCGTCGATGCCGCCATCGCCGAGTTCCGCGACCACGGTTTTGATGCGACCAGCATGGACAGGATCGCTGCCACGGCCGCCGTTTCCAAGCGCACCGTGTACAACCACTTCCCCAGCAAGGACGAGTTGTTCGCGGAAATCCTGCAACGCATGTGGGAAAGCAGCGTGGCCCAGCCCGCCGTGCCCTATGTTGCCGACCAGCCGCTGCGCCCGCAAGTGCTGGCCCTGGTCGAGCAGAAAATGGTGTTGTTATGCGACGCGGCCTTCATCGACCTGGCGCGCGTGATCTTTGGCGAAACCATCCACTCGCCCGAGCGGGCGCAAGCCATGGTGGCGCGCCTGAATGAAAAGGAAACGGGCCTGAATATCTGGATTCGGGCGGCGCAGCAAGACGGGCGCATCAAGGCAGGCGAGACGCTGGAAGTGGCGCACCTGCTGATGTCGCCGTTAAAAACCTTTGCCTTCTGGCCGCAGATCACCATGGGTGAGCCTCTGCTGGGCCCGGCACGCCGGCGCGAAGTGACGGAACTGGCCGTCGATATCTTCCTGTGCTACTACGGCGTGGCAAAACAGACGGCATAAACGGGCGGCAAGTGGGCAGAGATGGTCTGCCAGTGTTCGCCCTCGTCGCCCGAATACCAGGCGCCGCCCGTCGTCGACGCCATCAATAAACTGCGCCCATCATCGGCCAGCGCCAGCCCGTGGCGGTAGATGAGGTCGTAGCAATGCTGCTGCGGCAAGCCCGCGCGCAACACTTCAAACGTTTTTCCACCATCGCGCGTGCGCGTGACGGCCAGCGCGCCATCGATGGGAATGCGCAGCACGTCCGCCTGCGCCGGCACAAACCAGGCCGTGTCGCCATCGCGCGGATGCACGGCCACGGCAAAGCCGAAATGCGACAGCGGCGCCGTGGTGACTTCCTGCCAGTGCCAGCCGGCATCGTCCGAGCGCCAGATGCCGTTATGGTGCTGGCACCACAGCGCGTCCGGCGTGCCGGTGCTGCGCACGATGCGGTGCGGATCTTGCACGGCTTCGTTTTCATCGAGCTCGGGCGGCATGTAGTCGGCGCGCATGCCCGTCGCGCTCAGGGCCCAGCTGGCGCCGCCATCGAGCGTTTGCCACACGCCGCCGCAGGACACGCCGACCAGCACTTTATGACTGTCGCGCGGGTCGACGCAGATGCTGTGGATACCGGGCACGTCGTAGCCGCCGCCAAACCACTGCGCCCGCTGCGGCACGTTCCACAAGGATTCCACCAGCTGCCAGCTGTCGCCGCGGTCGCTGGAACGGAACAGGCCGCCAGGTAAAGTCCCTGCCCACAGCACGCCAGGCTGGTCCGCGCCGCCCGCCGCCAGCGACCAGATCTGCCGCACGGTCCAGTCCACGCTATCGGTGCTGCCCTCGGGCTTGGCGGGATAGGCGGGCACGGCGACTTCGCGCCATTCTCCGCTGTCCGCATCGCGCCGGTGCAGCTTGGCGCCGAAGTGGCCCAGGTTCAGGGCCGCGTACAGGGTACCGTCGCGGCCATCGTGCAGCAGCATGGAAACGGGATCGCCGGCAAACTGCACCAGCGCCAGCTGCCAGGCGCCGGCCGCATCGACATCGAACTGGAACAAGCCCTTGCGGGTGCCGAGATACGCGCGCTGCGGGACTGCTGTCATGGCATCAACCTCCTGAAAGGGCCTGCAAGATATACACCTGGCTGTCGGGCCGCAAGGCATCGTCGAGCACGCGCCGCTCGCGGCAGCGGGCGCCGTCGATGAAGATCACCACATTGGGACGCAAGGCCCCCTGCTCATCGAGCACATAACCGCGCAGGCGCGGCTGCTGCGCAAACGCGCTATCCAAGGCGGCGCGCAGGCGTGGCGCGACCACCTCGAGCGTGGGGACGTCCAGGAAGCGTGCCAGTTGTTGCGTAAAATGCAGATGCGCCATGCTGCCCTTCGACGTCGTCGGCCTCGACTCATTCTAGTCCGCTTTGCGGCCAATACAATTAAAATAGAGGCAAGCACACAAGGAGGCCAGGCATGACGATTACCCCGGAAGAACTAGCGGTGCTGATGCAGGAAGTGGAAGTGGCCGATCCCATCGATTTTGCCGACTTGCCCTTCGATGAGCAGGAATTGCGCGGGCTGATCGCCAACCACCTGTGCGAGATGGCCGACGCGATGGAAAGTTTCAGCCCGGAAGACCGCAACCTGGCCCTGCTGGCCGTGGCGGCCAAGCTGGTGCTGGAAAACCTCGTGCTGCACGTGCAGTTGCTGCGCCGCCACGGCTTGCCCGTCAGCGACAGCGTGGAAGCGCTGCTGCAGCGCCTCAAGGGCGGCAAGCCGTCCTGAATTAATTGCCCGTGCGCACGGCGCGCGCCTGAATGGTGAGATCGCTTTCCGCCACGGCCACGCAGGGCAGGATGTAGCCGTCGAAGCGTTCATCGGGACTGATGCCGGGCCAGTCCACCGTATAGCGCACCTTTCCCTCGGGCATGTGACAGAGGCAGGTGCGGCAAGTGCCGTTGCGGCAGGAACTGAGCAGGCGGATGCCGGCCAGCTCGGCGGCGGCCAGCAGAGTCGTTCCCGCGTCGGCCGGGAATTGCCAGCCTTGCGGAAGGATGGTGATGGTAAAGGAGCGCATGGCTCCAGTGTAACAGTCAGCTTGCCAGGGTCGTCCAGCTCGCGCCATTGGCATGGCTGCGCAGCACGGCTTCCGCAAAGGCCAGGCCGGCCACGCCATCGGTGACGGTGGGCAGCCAGCTGGCTTCCTTGGGCACGGGCAAGCCCGATTGCAACGCACGTATGCGCAAAGCCGCATCCAGGTACAGCTGCGCGAACGCTTCCAGGTACCCTTCCGGATGGCCGGCCGGCACGCGCGTGGCGTGGCGCGCGGCGGCGCTGTCGACCCGGCCCGGACGCAGCAGTTGCCGGTTGCCGCCCTGCGGCGTACACCACAGTGCATTCGGTTGTTCCTGGTCAAAGTCCAGTTGCGCCTTGCTGCCGAACAGGCGCAGGCGCACCGTGTTTTCGCAACCGGTCGCCACCTGGCTGGCCCACAGGGTGCCTTTCGCCCCGTTGGCGTAGCGCAGCATCACCTGCACGTGGTCGTCCAAGGTGCGATTCGGTACAAAAGTCGACAATTCCGCCAGCACGGACTGCGGCGTCAAGCCGCTGACAAACTGCGCCAGGTGATACGCGTGCAAGCCCACGTCGAGCAGGGTGCCGCCTGGGCCAGCTTTCAGCGGGTCGTTATGCCAGTTGCCTTCGTTCATGCCGCCAGCCGCGATCGCATCGGCCAGCCAATCCTGCGAGTATTCCACCTGCACGAGGCGCAGCTCGCCGATCTCGCCCGCCTCGACCATGGCTTTCGCGTGGCGCAGCAGCGGGTAGCCGCTGTAGGTATGCGTGAGCGCAAACAGCAGATTTTTCCGCTCGGCCAGCGCCGCCAGCTTTTGCCCTTCCGCCAGCGAGATGCCCAGCGGCTTGTCGCAGATCACATGGATACCCGCTTCCAGGAACGCCGTGGCGACGGGCGCGTGCAAGTGATTCGGCGTGACGATGGCCACGGCTTCGATGCCGTCCGCACGCGCGGCCTCCGCCTGCGCCATGGCGCGGTAATCGCTGTAGCAGCGCTCGGGCGCCAGGTGCAGCGCCGCGCCGCTGTCACGCGCGCGGTCCGGATCCGACGACAGGGCGCCCGCCACCAGTTCATATTGGTCGTCGATGCGCGCCGCGATGCGGTGCACGGCGCCGATGAATGCGCCCTGCCCGCCCCCTACCATGCCCAGCCGTAAGCGTCGCTGCATGTCGTTTCCTTATTTCAAGCCAAGCAAGTGATGGATTTGATCCTGGTCAACCGCACTGCCCGCGAAATCGTCAAATGCGTGTTCGGCCACGTGGATGATGTGCTCGCGGATGAAGCGCGCCCCTTCCGCCGCCCCATCCTCGGGATGCTTCAGACAGCATTCCCATTCCAGCACGGCCCAGCCGGGGAAATCGTACTGCGCCATCTTGGAAAAGATGGCCTTGAAATCGATCTGCCCATCGCCCAGCGAGCGGAAGCGCCCGGCCCGGTCTTGCCAGTCGCCATAACCGCCATACACGCCCTGGCGCCCGTTCGGCCGGAATTCCGCATCTTTCACATGAAACGCCTTGATGCGCGCATGATAAATGTCGATAAAGGCCAGGTAGTCGAGCTGCTGCAGCACGAAGTGGCTGGGGTCGTACAAGATCGACGCGCGCGGGTGGTCGTTGACGGCGGCCAGGAAGCGCTCGAAGGTCACGCCGTCATGCAAGTCCTCGCCCGGATGCAATTCATAGCAGACGTCCACGCCGGCCGCGTCAAACGCATCGAGGATGGGCAGCCAGCGTTTGGCCAGCTCGGCAAATGCCGTTTCCACCAGGCCAGCCGGGCGCTGCGGCCATGGATACAGATACGGCCAGGCCAGCGCGCCGGAAAACGTCACGTGCGCCGTCAAACCCAGGCGCTGCGAGGCGGTGGCCGCCCACAGCAGTTGCTGCGTGGCCCAGGCCGTGCGCGCGGCGGGATCGCCGCGTACGTGCTCGGGCGCAAAGCCGTCGAACAGGGCGTCGTAGGCGGGATGCACGGCGATCAGCTGACCCTGCAAGTGCGTCGACAGTTCCGTCACCTGCAAGCCATGGCGCGCCAGCAAGGCTGTCACGTCGTCGCAATACTGCTGGCTATTGGCCGCTTGTTCCAGATCAAACAATCGCGGCGCCGTCGGCAGCTGCAAGCCCTTGTAGCCCAGGCCGGCCGCCCATTGCGCCAGGTGATCGAGCGAGTCGAACGGCGGTTCATCGCCGAGAAACTGGGCCAGGAAAATGGCCGGGCCCTGGATGGTTTTCATGGGTATCCTTTAGCCCCCAGGAATCTGGCCCTGGGGGAGGTTCAATTTAAAAAGGCGAGTTCGGAAAGTAAAACTGCTTGGCGTTCTCGCGCGTGATCAGCACCGAAGGGATGATCGTGTTGGCCGGCAATTTATCACCTTTCAGGCGCGCTTCCGTCGTCAGCTTGATGGCGTCGTACATGAACTTTGGCGAGTAGGACACGTCGGCCACGATCAGCGGGTCGGAACCGTCCATGATCTTTTTCACGGCGCCCTTGGCGCCCGCGCCGCCGAACACTTGCTTGATGTCCGTGCGCTTGGCTTGCGCGATGGCCTTTTGCACGCCGATGGCCATGTCGTCATCGGCGGCCCAGACGGCGTCGATGTGCTTGAAGCGGGTCAGGTAATCCTGCATGACCTTGAAGGCATCGTCGCGGTTCCAATTGCCATATTTGGCGTCGAGCACCTTGATCTCGGGATGGCCCTTCATCACGGCGCTAAATGCATCGTAGCGTTCGTTGTCGAGGGTGGTCGGCATGCCGCGCAGCACGACGATATTGCCCTTGCCATTCAGGCTTTTCGCCAGGTATTCGGCCGGCAGCTTGCCGAAGGCCGTGTTGTCGCCCGCGATGTACGCATCCTGCGATTGCGTGTTCGTCAAGCCACGGTCGACCACGGTCACGTAGACACCCTTGTTTTTCACTTGCGCGACGGGCTGCGTCAGCGAGGCCGATTCGATGGGGAAGATCACCAGGGTGTTGATCTTGTTCACCGTCAACATGTCCTGCAACTGATTGGCCTGCTCGGGCGCCGTGGCGGCCGTCTTGACGATGATCTTCAGGCCAGGATGGGCTTTTTCAAGTTCCGCCTTGGCCTGGTTCGCCCACCAGACGATGCCGGAAGTAAAACTGTGCGTGGCCGTGGGTATGGCCACGCCCACCACCAGCTTTTCTGCGGCTTGTGCACTCGGCAGCGCCCACGCCTGCATCACCAGCACTGCCATCCCTGCTACCCGTATAAAGCTCTTCATGCTGCTCTCCTCCAAGGTTGTGGGCGCCCGTTGGCTGCCCTTTCAGAACGCCGCTGTGTTTTTATTTGCGGCCTCGCTGCAGGAAGGCGACGGCAATGATCACCACGCCTTGCACTGCGGCATTCAGGTAGACACTGATGATGCTGGTCAAATTCAGGATATTGCTGATCACGGACAAGAGGATGGCGCCGATCACGGTGCCGACGATGCGCCCCTCTCCGCCCTTCAGGGCCGTGCCGCCGACGACGACGGCGGCGATGGCTTCGAGTTCCCACAGCAAACCCGTCGTCGGCGTGGCCGAACCCAGGCGCGGCACGTACAGCACCGTGGCGATGCCCACGCAGACGCCCAGCAGCATGTAGGTGGCAATTTTCACCTTGTCGACATTGATGGCCGCATAGCGCGCCACTTGCTCGTTGGAACCAATCGCCTGCACGTGGCGGCCAAAGGTCGTGCGGTTCAAAATGATGGCGCCGGCCGCGGCGACAAACAGGAAAATCCAGATGGGTATCGGCGCGCCCAGCACGCTCGTGTAGTACACGGGGCTGTACAGCTCGGACAGGGCGGCGTCCAGCGTCAGGGCGCCGCCGTCGGCCAGGTAGGTCAAGACGGCGCGGAAGATGCCCAAGGTGCCCAAGGTAACAATGAACGGCTCGATATTGCCCTTGCTGATGAGCAAGCCGTGCATCAGGCCGAATCCGGCACCCAATACCAGCGCCATGGCGATGCCCAGCACCAGCATGGTGATCGGCGCCAGGTTGCCGCCCGCGCCTTGCGCCAGCGCATTCATGAAATAAATCATGCAGCCGGCGATCAGGGCCGCCATCGAGCCGACCGATAAATCGATGCCGCCAGAAATAATGACAAAGGTCATGCCGACGGCGATGATGCCGATAAACGCCGTGCGCGTGAGCACGTTCATCAGGTTGTCGAGGGTGGCGAAGTCGCCGTTGAGCAAGGTGCCCGCGATGCACAGAGATAACAGTCCCAGCACGGGGCCAAAGCCCTTGATGCGCGCGCCGAATCGAGCAATAGGGGATACGGTGGTGTCAGTGCGTGCCGGTTGCATGGGCAATCAACTCCTCTTCAGTCAGGTGGTCAGCAGACAGGGTGGCTTGCAAGGTGCCGGCGCGCATCACGGCCACGCGGTGGCACAGGCCTATCAATTCGATCAGTTCGGATGAAATCACGATCACGGCGCGCCCTTCGGCGGCCAGGCGGTGGATCAGGAAATAAATGTCGCGCTTGGCGCCCACGTCCACGCCACGGCTCGGTTCATCAAGCACGACGACACGCGGGTCCGAATGCAGGTATTTCGCCAGCGCCAGCTTTTGCTGGTTGCCGCCAGACAGCATGCGCGCGCGGCTGTCCAGGTCGCCCGTGCGGATATTGAAATCCTCGACGGCCTTGGCCAGCGCCCCCTTTTCCGCTTTCAAGTCCAGCCACGGCCGCGCATAGCGCTCCATCGTCATCATGGTGAGGTTTTCCCGTAAACCCAGGTTCACGTGCAAGCCCTTGCCCTTGCGGTCTTCGCTCAGATAGGTCATGCCGTGCTGCATGGCTTCACGCGGCGTGCGGATGTCCACGGGCTGGCCATTGATCTCGATCACACCCGCGCTGCGCGGACGCAAGCCCAGCAAGGCCTCGAACGATTCCGTGCGCCCCGCGCCCACCAGGCCCGCAAAGCCCAGCACTTCGCCGGCACGCACCTCGAAGGACAGATCCTTGGCCCAGCCGGGCACAGACAAACCCTCCACTTTCAGCAACACAGGAGCGTCTTTCGCCAGCGGCACTTTGGCCGGGAACATGTCGGACAATTCGCGCCCCACCATCAGGTTCGCCATCTGCTGGCGCGTCAAGCTGGCCGTCGGCTCGCGCGTGACGAAACGCCCGTCGCGCATGACGATGACCTCGTCCGTGTTGCGCTCGACCTCGTCGAGCTTGTGCGAGATATATAAAATCGTCACGCCATCCGCTTTCAGCTGTGCCATGACGGCAAACAATCGCTGGGTTTCCGACGACGTCAGGGTGGCCGTCGGCTCGTCCATGATCAGGAAGCGGGCGCGGCGCGACAGGGCCTTGGCGATTTCCACAAGCTGCTTTTCAGCAACTATGAGGTCGCGGATTGTCGTATCGGGCGACACGTCCAGGCCCACCTGTTTCAGGTAGCGCGACGCTTCCTCGCGCATGGCGGCCTCGTCGAGCAGCCAGCCGCGCGTCTTTTCGTGGCCCAAAAACATGTTTTGCGCCACCGTCAGGTGCTCGGCCAGGTTGAATTCCTGGTGGATCAGCACGATACCGGCCGACTCCGCCGCGCGCGAACTGGCAAAGCGCCGGGGTTGGCCATCGACCAGCAACTGCCCTTCGCTCACAGCCTCGTAGCCGGCAAGGATTTTCATCAGGGTCGACTTGCCGGCGCCATTTTCACCCAGCAAGCCATACACGCGCCCCGGCGACAAGGTAAAACTGACGCCATGCAAGACGCGCACGGGGCCGAAATCCTTGCAGACCCCCTCGAAACCGACGGCAACGCTCACTATGCACTCCCTCGCAAAATTAATTGGTGTTGCAACAACACGCCCGGCACTTGCGCCGCCGGGTCCGCCAAACGCTGCAGCAACAAGCGGGCCGCCGTCTCGCCCAGTTCGCGCATCGGTTGCGCAATCGTGGTGAGACCGGGGTCGATCTGCGCGGCGATGGCGATATCGTCGAAGCCGATGACGGCCACGTCCTCGGGCACGCGTTTTTTCAGCTGGCGCAGCGCGCTCAAGACGCCAATGGCCAGGGTGTCGGAGACGGCAAAGATGGCCGTTGGGGCGGCATCCGCTTCCGCCATCATCCGCAAGGTGGCGGCCGTGCCCGCTTCGTAATCGAGGCTTTGCACCGTGTGCACCCACTGCGGCTGCACGGGCAGGCCGGCGGCAGCCAGGGTGTCCAGGTAGCCTTGCTGGCGTTGCCGTGCGTACAGATAGCGTTCATCGGAGTTGATCAGGCCGATGCGCGTATGGCCACGCGCCAGCAGATGCGCGACGGCGTCGGAGGCAGCCCGGTGATTGTCGATGCCGACATACGGCACGGCGACGGCAGGGTCGAATTCGCAGCAGGCCACCCACGGCAGGCTGACGGATTCATGTGACAGGGCGTGCTGCACCGTGTCCGGGTCGAGGCAGATGGCGCCGTCGGCGCGGTGCATGCGCAGCAAGTCGAAATACGAGCGCTCGCGGCCCGCGTCGGCGCCCGTATCGCACAGCAGCACGAAGTAACCGTGTTCGCGCGCCACCGTATCGATGCCGCGCACGATTTGCGCATAAAACGGGTTGCCCACGTCGGGCACCATGGTCAGCAGCATGCGGCTCTCGGCCGTGCGCAGGCTGCGCGCCAGGTGGTTCATGCGGTAGCCGAGCGCGGCCACGGACGCCAGCACCTTGTCGCGCGTGGGCGCCCGCACTCCCGCCTGCTCGTTCATCACGCGCGAGACGGTGGCCACCGACACGCCCGCATGCGCGGCAACGGCGCTGATGGAGACGGTTTCTGTCGGCAAAGGGGATGGGACGGCTGCTGGCATGGCGCTTTTCATATAAATGTAATCGATTACATTTATATGCCAGTCGCGCGCGCGATGCAAACATTATCGATGCTGCGATGCGCAAAAACTGTGCAAAAAGCGGCCCTGCGCAGGCCTTCGGAAAAGCTATTTCTGGGGCTGCAAGGCGCTCTGCTGCACGGCAAAACCGGCGCGCACGGCGGACAGGGCCGCCACCCACAGGATCAGGCCGGCACCGAGGCAGCCGATGGGATGGATGGGGCCGTGGCGCACGGTGAGCGGATAGCCGATGGCCCATACGCACAGGGCCATGCCGATGGCCAGGTGGCGGCGCGCCTTGAACAGCCAGGCCAGTGGAAAGAAATGCAAGCCCACGATCAAGATGACGGCGGGAATGAACCACGCCTGCAGTCCCATGTTTTTCAGGACGTTACCGACGATGAAGATGGCGATCCATTGCCCGGCGTTCACGATATTAAACAGCCTGCCCACGCGCCTGGCCTGCGGCGATTGTTCCGCCGCCGCATGCGCGGCGCGGTGGCGGCGAAACTGGCGCCACGCCAGCATGAACAGCAAGACGGTGATGCCGGCAATCGGCAGCAGCGCCGCGGATTGCGCGCCATACGTCTGCACGCACCAGGCGGCCACCCACAGGCCGCCAAACACGGAAAAGAACATGGCGCCAATGGCGCTACGGGCAAGCGCGGCGGCGGGGTCGGTGTTTGGCATGGTCATGGCATGGTCTCGCAGTGAAAGTGCTTACTTCATCATCGCACAAAACGTCTCGGGATTGCCATCAAGAATGACGCCGCTGGGCCAGCGGTGGCTGCGCTGCTGCGCGCGCAGCAAGGACGCGGCCAGGGCCGAGTCGCCATCGACGGCGTACACGAAGACGGGCATGTTCAGGCTGGCTGCATCGGCCAGCAAATTCGGATTGGCGTCCAGGCTGCGCGCATCCACGTGCACGCCCGTGGGCATGCCGATCTGTTGCTGCACGCGCTGCAGCCACGGCTTGTCCAGCTTGGGCGGACGGGCATTTTTCGCGATGTAGCGGCTGACCCGGTTGGCGCCGGCCGCCTGCGCATTGCGCGCGTCAAACACGAGCAGGCCCAGGTAACCCTGCGGGTCGGCGCGGCGCGCGCACGCCAGGTTGTTCGGCACGCCTGACGTCAAGAACCAGTTGCCGTGCTTGATATTCGCGCGCAACTGCCCCACCAGGGTGTTGATCGGCGCGCACGACGCCACGACGTCCTTGATTTCCGCATTCAGGGTTTTCGCCGGGAAAGCCGTCGCCAGGTCGGCAACATCGCTGACGAACGGCGGCGTTTCCGGCGTGGCCACGCCACGGTTCTTCATGCTGGCGGCGCGCCAGTCGTCGGCCGTCAACTGTTTCACGGTGCGGGGCGAGCCCGTGTCGACGACTCTGCCAGTCAACAGATCGTGGTGCACCACCCAGCTGCCGTCGCCGAGCAGCTGCAAGTCCGTCTCGACGCCGTCCCAGGTGCCGAAATACGTGTTGCGCAGCGCGCTCAGCGAGTTTTCCGGCGCATTGCCGGCGCCACGGTGGGCGTGCACCTTCATGCCCAGGCAGTCGGCCTGTACAAACGTGCTGAACATGGAAAGCAGCAAGGCCAGCGTGGACGCCTTATTTTTGTTGCGCGTGATAGCCATAGTGAATTCCCTGCAAAACGTGGATGCGGATCGCTTCGTTGACGGGGTAGCTGTAGCCCTGCCCCACCGCCACGACGTGCGTGATATTGGCCAGGATGGCCTTGCCGGCGAGATTCCAGCGCGTGCTGTCGGGCTCACCCTGGCGCGTCCAGTCCAGCATTTGCCGGAACAGCTCGCTACGCGTGACGTTGTTGTCGAGGATGGACAGCATGCCCCAGGTGCCTGCAAAGGCCGTCGCCAGCACGCCCGTGGCGATCCAGGCGGAACGCCGGCTCAGCTGCCCATCGGCACCCGCCTGCTCGCCACGGCGCATGGCCAGTAGCAATAATACGACGGTAGCGATCAGGTACAGCAATTTGGAAAAGTGGCCGATGGCGCCCAGCAGCGAGAAGAACAGGGCCACGGGCGGTACGATGGCGGCGCGCGCCGCTTCCTTGCCCTCGTGGAAGAACCTGCCACCCGCTTCAAAATCCGTGCGGCTGGCGCGGTATTCCACCAGTTTTTCCGCCGTCTGGCGATCGAGGAACTGCTCGAACAGGCGCCCGAACTCGGCCGGACTCGCATACGCGGCCTGCACCGTGGCGCTGGCCGGCAACTTCAACGCTTCGCGCAATTCCGCCTGCACGCCGGGGCGCGCGACAAAGGCGGCAAACGGCAAGCCCGGCGGGATGCGCTCGCCGCGCACGGAGACGCCCTTGCTGGCCGCCTCGGCCGTGTAACGGCGCTTGACGGCGGCGCGGAAGCCCTGCTCGTCGTCGGTACGCCAGTTGGCGGGCACGGGCACTTTCTTACGCACATTATTGACGACCGCCGCCTGGCGCCGCATCGGCACCGAATGCGGCTGCCAGCCGCGCCGCGACAGGCTGCTCACGTATTCCTGCCACGAGGATTGTTGCTTGGCGCGCAAGCCGGCATCGCTATCGGGGATGATGCCCGCATACAATTCCCACTTGCCGGCCAGCTCGCGCATGGCCTCTTGATATTTGTCATAGTAGCCGGACGGGCCGCCTGCCACCTGGCGCACGTTGGCCCGCACCAGCTGCTCCTTGGCCGGTCCCATGCGCTCGTCAAGATGGCCGACCGAGACGGCCAGGAAGGGGAACAGGGCCAGGAAGGACTTGCCTTCCGGCTTGGCGAACAGGGTGGGATCGTCGACCAGGCCCTGCAGCTGCAAGCTGCCGCCTACCAGCGAACGCTGCAGCAAGGTGGTGTTGAAGGCCATGCGGCGAAATTCCGCGTCGCGCGTATTGACCAGCACATTCACCGTGGTTTTCAGCACGCCGAAGACGACGCCGGCCGTCACCACGCAGCAAACGATGATCTTTGTCCAGCCCGGGCCGCTGCCATTGTTCTTCAGGCGGCGGCGCCACATCAGTTGCAGCACCACCAGCGCGGCGGCGATGCCCGACAGGCTGCGGCCGTAGAATTCCACCCCTTCCACGTCTTCCGGCTTGACGTTGCCACCCACCACGTCGAGCAGGCGGGCATTGAAGCCCAGCTCGAAGCACAGGTAGATAATCGTCAAGACGATCAGGATCAAGGTCTGCCGGATTTGCAGACTGCGCAAACTCGCGGCCATCTTATTTCCTCAAGTCAATGACGACGGGCTTGATTTCTTCCGTCTGGAAACTCATGGCGGCCGGCACGCGCGAGGCGCTGTCGGCGGCACGTGCGGCCTGAGCCGCCGTTGCCGGGGCGCCTTGCACGGTGCGGGCTGGCGCCGGCGCTTCCTGCGCCACCTGGCGGCGGTTCCGGCTGGTCGCGCGGGTGGCCGGTTTCGCGGCCGGTGCCGGTGCGGCGGCCGGAGCGGCGGGAATCACGCGTCCGCTGTCACTGCCGGGCATGTTGGCGATGACGGGGCCGGTGGCGCGCAAGGCGTCGTCGGCAAACGGCTGCGCGCGCGTATCGACGCCGGGCGGCACGGGCACGCTGGCGTTGAGCAAACGGCTGTCCGTGTAGATCATGCGCGCCAGGCGGTTGTAGTTGGGGAAGTCGATATTCAGCGATTTTGCATCCGCCGCCAGTTCCACGCGGGGGCGGTCCTTGCAATTGCCGACCGTCCACTGCAGCACGTCCGTACCCTGGAAAGCCAGCACTTCATAGCGGTAGGCGCAGCCGCGCTCCTGGGTTTCGACGATCACCACGGTGCGCTCGCCCACGTTTTCCACGCGCGCCACGCGGGCCGTGACGGCCTTGTCCAACGGCACGACGCGAAACGCCTGCGACAGCTTGATCGAATACTTGCCCTTCGGATCCTTGCGCAAGGTGCCTTCCGTGCCATCGCGCAAGCGGAAGGTGGAAATCGGCGTGCCGAACAACTCGGCCGTATCGAGGCCCATCAACACGCCGCCACGGCCGTTCGGCGTCATGGCGCAGCCCGTCAACAGGACGCCGGCGGCCAGGCCCATGGCCAGCTTGCGCCAGTGCGCGGATGCAAAATTCTTATACGTTGTCATGCTGGATAACTTTCTCTTATTTCAAAATTCAAGGATTGATCACGGCCAGCGGATTGCCCGGGCCTGGCGGCGGCAAGACTTTCTGGCGGTTGCGCGACAGCACGGTGAAAGCGCCCAAGGTGTCCGGTCCGGCGACGATTTCCAGCTGCTCGCGCTGCAGCCAGGTGCGGATTTCCGCCTCCGTTGCCTCTGCACGGAACAGCACGCGCGTGCGCACGCCCGTCTCGACGCCGCTGCCGCCGTTGCGGAACTCCGCGTTGCCAACAACGGCGCCCTCTTTCGGCAGGAACAGCCACGCCGATTGCACCACCATCACGCTGGCGGCCACGGCCGTGACGATTTTCAGCCAGCGGTTCGCATTGCCTGCCTGCACAGGCTTCGATATCGGCGCCACTGCATCGGCCGGGGCGATCTGCAATTGCTGCAAGCCCTGGCGCAGCAATTGCCGGTAGGCCACGCGGCCATCCTTGCCCAGCTCGCTCGACAGCGGTGTGCCCGTCAAGGCGTAATCGTCGCCGGGCATGGCCACGCGGGCGATCACGCCCGGCTCCGCGGCTACCCCCGCTCCGTTCGCGCGGCCATGCGTTTCCAGCCAGCGCGCCGCCTGCAGGCGCTCCTGGCTGAACACACCCAGGCAGGCGCCCAGGTCCGTCACGGCCAGGGTCACGGGCATGTCGCACAGCACCAGGCCGGCACGGGGGTCGGCGGGCGCGTCGCGCTGCTCGACCACCAGGCCGCAGGCGTCCGCATACGCTGTATCCGGCGTGACGAGCCAGCCGCGCCAGCGCTGCCGCGTGCTGTCCCAGGCGTCGAGCAGCACGGCGCCAAAGCCGGGGCAGCGTGCCAGCAGGTGAATCTGTCCGCCTGCGATGGGCCGCCCGGCCAGCGGCGCGGCGTCGCTGCGGCGCGCAAAACGTTCCATCAGGTGTTCCGGCACGGCAATGCCACGCCAGTCCGGGGTAGCGCCGGCCACATCCTCATCCAGCATGTCGATGGCAGACGGGGGCGACGGCAGGCGCGCGGCAACGATGGCCAGTGTGGGCGTCAATGCAGTCATGCCGGTGGCCTTTCATCAGTGTTCGGGTGGGTGGACACGGGGTCCAGGTGCAGGGATAACGCGGCCACGCACAAAATATCCAAAACTATTTGCGCCGCCTGCAGGTCGCGCTCGGCCAGAGTGTCGCCCACGCGCAGCTTGAGCAGGGTCAAGACCCAGCTGCCCAGCAAGGTGGCGCGGTGGGCCGGCTCGACGATCTGCCGGCCCGCGCTGGCAGGATCGCCCTTCTGCCTGTGCACGAGGCCCAGCTTGCCGCCGTGGTAATGCGCGGAAGCAATCTGCTCGGCCAGTTCCTTGACGGGCATGCCGCCGCAGCCGCAATGGCGCAGCAGCAAGATCAAGTCACGGGGCAAGGTGGTGATGAAAACCTCCGCCGCTTCGCGCACCTGCTGCGGCGTGAGCTGATAGTCGCGCAGCGGTTCCGCATAGGCGTCGGGCGCGCGCAGTGCGCAGCCTTCTTGCGCATCGGCATCTTCGTCATCGCGCTGCTTGCGCAACTGGTCGATGATGAAGCGCTTGAAGTACAGGAACAAAGCGCCGATGTGGTGGGGCGCCGCGTCGCTATCGCCGTGCAAGACTTTTTCGATGAAGAACTGGTGGCGCAAGTCGGCCAAGGAATCGCCCAGCGACGCCGCCTCACGCGGGCGGCATGGGGTCAGCGCGGCGACGACGCGCTGGTAAAACTCGCCCAGTTCGCCTTGTGTCAGCTGTTGGCGGCGGGTCCAGAAAGCATGAATCCGTTCAAATTGTTCCGATTGCACAGCCGGTCCGATCGTGTGTTGGGCGGCACGCGCCACTGGCCAGCGGCGACGCACACCGTGCGCTGGCCAGACAAGAGAAACTTGTCAGTAAGGTAAAATGCATTTAGGCAATTTTCTCATATCAGAGTGAAAATCGCTAACTTTTGTTACTTTCACGACAATTCCACCGGACACCGATGCGCCGCATATTTCCCCTGTTATTGACCATCTTGTTCTTGCTGAGCAGCAACGCCACGCAAGCCGCCAGCGGCCCTGGCAAGCGCATCGCCCTGGTGATCGGCAACGCGGCCTATCCGCAACCGCTATTGAATCCCGTGAACGATGCACGCGCCATGGCCGAACGCCTGCGCCGCCTGGGCTTTGAAGTGCTGTTGCGCACGGACATCAATGCGCAACAGCTGCAAAAGGCGTCGGCCGAGTTTTCCACGCAGGCGCGCGGCGCCGATATCGCCCTCGTGTTTTACGCGGGCCACGGCGCGCAGGCGGGCGAAGCCAACTATGTGTTGCCGCTGGGCGCCAACATGAATGCCCTGAGCGCTGCCGCCATCGCCGCGCAGGGCGTGTCCGTTTCCAGCCTGGCGGGCGATTTGCAGCGCACGGGCGCGCGCGGCGCCGTGCTGATCCTTGACGCTTGCCGCCAGGAATATACGCGCGGCGGCGCCGTGGTGGTCCCTGGCGGCAATGCGGCCAGCCACGGCTTTGCCGACACGCAAGCGCCACGCGGCGTGGTGATCGCCTATTCGGCGGGACCGGGCGCCCTGGCGCGCGATTTCTGGTCGTCCGATTCGCGCAACAGTCCCTACACGAGCGCCCTGCTCGACGCGCTGGACGCGCCGGGCTTGCCGATGAGCGACGTGTTTTCGCAAGTGGCGGCGCGGGTGGCCGCCATGACGCACGACGTGCAAAAACCCCGCGTGTCGTTCGGCGAAACGTCGGCGCGCCTGGTACTGAACATGGGCAGCGGCAAGGGCGTCAGCCAGCCGGCGCCGGGCGTGCTGGCCGGCGCGCAAGGCCAGGGCGGCATGCGCGCGCCTGCCCCGGCGGTGGAGAAGCCGGCAGCATCCGGCGCCAAGGTGTGGCCAGGCAATGTGCTGCAAGACATCAACTATGAAATCCGCATGCAGATCGCGGCCCGCCCGTTTCCCCGCCAGCAACTGGAAAAGCGCGCGCGCGGCGGAGACCTGGTGGCGCTGACGGCCCTCGGCTATGGCATCGGCGGCGGCGATGCGGGCATCAAACAGCCGAAGGCAGGCATGCAGTGGCTGGAAAAGGCGGCCGCGAAAGATTTTCCCATCGCCCAGACCTATCTGGCCGAATTGCTGATGGTCAAGGGTGACCCGGCCTCTTTGAAACGCGCGGGCGTGCTGCTGGATGCCGCCTCGCAGGCGGGCTACACGGCCGCGCACGCGTATAAATTCGACCTGGCCCGGCGCACGGGCGCGCCGCCACAGGATGCGGCCCGGCATTTGCAGGATGCTTTCATGGGCTTGATGAAGGATTACCAGGGCGCCGCCAAGGACATGATGCAGCCGCCAAAAAAATAATTCAAAATAATTTTGGATTTCTCTGAACTGCCCCCGTTATCCGTGGGTACATGCAATACAGCATGACAGTGACCAGGGAAATCCCATGCAAGCATCCAGCCCAGCAACAACAACCACCGGCCAACGTGGCCGCATCCTCGCCTACCAGCCGAGCGGACAGGGTTCCGTCAGCGTGGCCGGCATTCAACATGCGTTCGACGTCACCACGCACTGGCGCTCGGACGTGGCGCCCGCCATCAACGCCGTCGTCGACGTGCGCTTCGATGACGCAGGCAGCCTCGCCACCGTCAGCGCCGTGGCAACGCAGCAACTGGCGCAGGAAGAAATGGCCGGCGCGGCGAAACTGGCGCGCGACAAGGGCCAGCAACTGTGGGGCCAGGCCGTGTCCGCCTTGGGCATCAAGGTGCTGGCCAGCCTGGGCGTCCTGCTCGCCGGCGCCTTTGTCTTCAACACCATCGGCATCCGTTTGTTCGCCTCCGTCTCGCGTACCTATTGGCAGTTGCTGGGCCTGTCCGCCGACAGCCTGGAAAGCTTTGCCCGCGATGGCGGCGGCGGTTTTACGTCGGCACAATTTTTCTTCCTGCTGGCCATCGGCGCCTGCTGCGCCACGATGGTTAGCAAGCACCCGAAAGCGGCGCTGGGCAAGTGCGCGCCCCTGCTGTTCATCGTCATCCACAGCAGCTTGCTGTTCATCAAGATCAAGGGCGCCGTCAGCGATGCGGGTAACGCCATGGGCGGCATCATGGGCACCCGCGCGGCCCGCATGGCCGAGCAGATGGCCAGCGAAATGCTGGGGCAAGTGTGGCAAGGCCTCTCGTTTGGCATCGGTTTTTACCTGGTGCTGGCGTCTGCCATCGTCCTGGCCGCTTACGGCGTCGGCGAATACAAACGTAAAACCATCGGCTAAGCCACCTCACACATTCACTCAAGGAAATATCATGAACCGTACCCTCCCAGCCCTGCTCGCCATCGCCGTCCTGCTGTCCGCCTGCGGCAAGACGGATAACGCCACACCAGCCGCCTCCGCCCCCGTCGCCGCGAATGTCGCCGACATGGCCGCCAAGGCGCAAGTGAAGGCGGCCGCCGCCAGCCTGCCGCAAGCGGACGCTTCCACGCCAACGTCCAGCTATGTCGACATCACCAGCGGCCACCAGTTGATGTACAGCTACCTCGCCCTGTCCGGCCTGCCGCCCGACTATGCGGCCGTGGCGCAGCGCATCTCGCGCGAATATGCGGGCAGCAACGACGCCTTCCGCAAGCAGGAAGTGCTCGACGCCCTGAAACCGCAGATCGACGCCAAGGTCAATGAGGCCAAGGCGAAGCGCTACCTGCGCTACCAGATCAATGGCCAGGGCGCGCTGTCGCCGTACGCGATGGACAAGGCCGCCTTCCCCGCCAAGTTCGCCGACGCGGGCACGTATTACTACATGTACGACAACGGCGACTACAAGCTGGCGTTCACGAATGGCGACGGTTATTCGCTGCTGAAAGTGGACCAGGAGGCGGCGCGCAAGATCGAGGCGGCGCGCAGCGGCTACAAGGACTTCGCCATCGTCGTGTATGCCTATGCCCAGGAAGCGGACATGGCCAGCAACCAGGTCAAGGCGCAGATCGTCAAGGTGGCGATCAAGCTGAACGGGGAAGAAATTCCCGTCAGCCAGGCACGGTAGAACGGGCTCGGTTACACTGTTCGCCACATTGCATCGGGATAGTGACATGGGCGAACAGACACTGGCGGAACAACATCTGGCAAACGGGCAAGGGCTGCAGCAGCAGGGCAAGCTGATCGAGGCGATCAACGCCTACCAGGCCGCGTATAAACTGAACCCGGCCCTGGCCGAAGCACAGCATTTCCAGGGCCTGGCGATGCTGGAACTGGGCCAGGGCGCCATCGGCCTGGGCTTGTTGAAACTGTCGCTCAAGCAGCAGCCCGACAATGCCCTGTTCCACTACAACCTCGGCAATGTGCTGCGCGGCACGGACAGCGAGGCGGCGCTGGCCAGCTACGCCACGGCGGCGCGGCTGGCGCCGCACGAACACGATTTCGCCATCAGCCATGCCGAATTGCTGCTGGGAAAACAGCGGCTGATGGAGACCATCGCCGAACTGGAACGGGCCCACGCCCTGCGTCCGCAGCGCTGGCAAACCCTGCAGGGACTGGCCGAGCTGTACTACCGCACGGGACAGCAGGAACTGGCCTTGCAACGCTACGCGCAAGGCCTGGCGCTGCATCCGGCGCTGACGCAAACGTGCCGCATCGGCTTCGCCAGTCCGCAAGCAGAACAGGTAGAAACTTTGACAGCGATCAACGTCGCGCCATCGCTGCACGATTTCCTGCGCGAAACGGACCTGCACATCCTCGACGATTTCCTGCCCGACCCGATCGCCTGGCGCGCGCAGGCGCTGGCGTTGCCGTTCGAGCAGCAGCGCTATGCGGGACAAAACTATCCGGGCAGCCAGACGGCAGGCCAGCCCAGTCAAGCCATCATGGAGCGCATCGCCACGGCGCTGGGCCGCCCCATCCGTTTCATCTCGCCCGACAACGGTTCGTATCGCCTCAGCTATGCGGACGCGATGGCGCGCACGGATATCCACGTGGACAATGAGACGGGCAACAATTTCAATTTCTATGCGGGCGTGCTGTATCTGAACCCGCCCGAGCAATGCCAGGGCGGCACCACGTTCTGGCGCCACCAGCCCAGCGACTGGTACCGGAGGTTGCCCGAGGCAGACGTGAAAGCGGGCGGCTACGCCAGCTTCAAGGACTTCCAGAAACGCTGGCTGCCGAACAGTAAAGTGCAGAAATTCAACGACTTGCAGGAACAGCGCGACAGTTGGCAAGCCCTGCTGGAAGTGCCGATGCGCCACAACCGCCTGATCGTGTACAAGGGACATTACTTTCACTCGATCAGCAATGTATTTGGCGACACGCCGGAGAATGGCAGACTGGTGCAGCTGTTTTTCTTTGAAGTGCCCGAGTGAGCATACGGCGCAGGTGTTCGCAGTACAAATCGCCGAAGTTGATGACGGCGCCCAGGAAAATGTTCAGGGCTAGGCGCCGTGCCGCAGGCAGTACGAATGTACGACAAGGCACGGCAACAACGCCATGGACGTTTTATTGGGTGACCGTCAATACATGTCGGCAGCCGTCGCCCGTACAGCCTTGAGTAGCATGTCCGCGCCCGGCGACAGCAAATGATCCTGCTGGCGGATGATGCCGAACGCATCCATCTTGCACGGCAGTTCGATGGGCAAAATGCTCAGCACGTTCAGCGACTCATAGTAATGGGCCACTTCCGTCGGCATCACGTGCAGGGAATCCGTCTGCTGCAGCAGGGACGTGATCAGGAGCAAGGCTGTCGTGTCGACCACGTCGACGGGCGGTTCCAGGCTGGCGCGGCGGAACATCATGTCGAAGCGGTGGCGCAGGATGCTGCCTTGCGGCGGCAAGATCCACGGCTGGCCCGCCAAGTCTTTCAACTGCAGATTCTTGCGCGCCAGCAGCGGATGGCCATTGCGCGCCACGGCGCTGGCCGGCTCTTCCGTCAATTCCTCGTAGATGAGTCCCGCGCTGCTTTCCTTTTCCAGGATGCGCCCGATCATGAAGTCCAGGGTGCCGTGCTGCAGCATGTCCATCAAGGTATTGCTGTGCTCTAGGTGCACGCCGATGCGCATCAAGGGCGCCTGCTGCTTGATGCGGGCAATCGCGCGCGGCAGCAAGGCCATGGCTGGCGTCATGATGACCCCCACTTCCACCTGGCCCGTCAGGCCTGATTTGAGCGCGACGATGTCGTCATGCGCCAGCGACAGGCTCGTCAGGGCCATGCGCGCGTGGCGTATCATCGTCTCGCCGTAGATGGTCGGCTCCATGCCGCGTGGCAACCTGTCGAACAGGCGCACGTCCAGCATCTCTTCCAGGTCCTTGATTTGCTTGGACGCGGCCGGCTGCGTCATGTGCAATTCTTCCGCCGCGCGGTGGATGTTGCGCTGCTCGTCAAGGGCGATCAACAGCAGCAATTGCCGCGTCTTCAGGCGGGCTCGCAAGAACCAGTTGGGGTTGAGGGTATCCATGAATAAATCATATCATGATCGATATCGGATACTGATGGATATCGATATTGTTGATATCGGTGTGTCTCCTTTTTGTACTTGTTGAAATGGCTCAGGATGCCTTGCAGGCGGCGCTCGGGTTGGCGGCCGGGCCAGCCGTTTGATGGATGAATTCGATGGTGCCATCCGGCTTGTATTTCAGCTCTTCCACGGCCACGGAACGCCGGTATTCTCCACCGCCGGGCAACTTGTCATTGTGATAGAAGATGTAGGACTTGCCGTTGAATTCGATGATGGCCTGGTGGATAGTTTTCACGACGGCATTCTTGTCCATGATGGTGCCGCGGAAATGCCAGGGCCCCGTCGGTGTCGGCCCTGTCGAATACGCCGTCTCCTCGGGGAAATTGCGCGAGTACGACAAATAATACGTACCCGCATGCTTGTGCATGTAGGCAGCTTCCGTGAACGCATCCATGCCGAAAGTCAAAATCGGGCCGTCCAGCTCCGTCATATTGGCTTTCAGCTTGGCGTATTTCAAGACCGTGTTGCCCCAGTAAATATAGGCCTGGCCATCCGTATCGATGAAGACGGCCGGGTCGATGTCGTCCCAGGGAATCGCAGTCTGTTTCGTCATGTCGTTCGTGATCAGAGCGCTGCCGCGCGCATCGACGAACGGCCCCGTGGGGCTGTCGGACACGGCCACGCCGATGGCCTTGCCGGCGATGGTTTTATGGTCGACAGTCGAATAAAAATAGTATTTATTGCCGCGCTTGACGATGTCGCCGGCCCAGGCATCCTTGCCGGCCCACGCGAAGGTGGAAAAGCGCACGGGCGAGCCGTGGTCCGTCCAGTTCGCCATGTCGCACGAAGAATACACGCGCCACTCGTGCATGCGGTAATCCGTATCCGTGGCGCTCGCTTCATCGTGGCCCACGTACAGATACACCCTGCCATTGTCGACCAGCGCGGCCGGGTCGCCCGTGTAGATGTTTTTCACGATGGGGTTGGCCGCCTGCGCGCCAAAGGTGGCACAGGCGAGCGCCGCCGCCATGCCGATGGCTGCGGCAAGTGTGTGTTGCTTCAACATAAAGGTTAACTCCCGTTGGTATTTTTCTGGCCCATGGCCATCAGTCTTTGCACGACGCAAAAGACGAACAGCAGGCCGCCGATGACGATCTTGGTCCACCACGAGCTGAGCGTGCCGTCGAAGGCGATCAGGGTCTGGATGGTGCCCAGCACGAGCACGCCCGACAGCGCGCCCGCCACATAGCCGTAGCCGCCGCTGAGCAGGGTGCCGCCAATGACGACAGCGGCAATCGCGTCCAGTTCCGTGCCTTGCGCATGCAAGCCATAGCCGGACAGCATGTAAAACGAAAACAGCACGCCACCCAGGGACGCACAAAATCCGCTGAAGGCGTAAATGAACACCTTGGTGCGGCCCACAGGCAAGCCCATCATCCGGGCCGACTGTTCATTGCCGCCGATCGCATACACGGCGCGGCCGAACGGCGTGGCGTGCGCCAGCCAGATGGCCAGCAGCAAGGTCGCTACGGCAATCACCACGCCCGGCGAGACGAAGCCACCCAGAAAGCTCAACTGAGTCTGCGACATGGCCACGAACAGCGGGTCATCGATGGTGATGGAATTGATGCTGATCAGATAGCACAGTCCGCGCGCCAGAAACATGCCGGCCAGGGTAACGATGAACGGCTGCAATTTGAAATAATGGATCAGCGCGCCCATGCTGGCGCCAAAGACGGTGCCCAGCGCCAGCACGGTGACGATCACCAGCAGCGGCGGCCAGTGCGCCACGTTGAGCAGCCAGGCTGCGATCATGGTCGACAGGGCCAGCACGGAACCGACGGACAGATCGATGCCGCCGGAGACGATGACGAAGGTCATGCCGACGGCGATCACCAGCAAAAAGGCGTTATCGATCAACAGGTTAAAGATCACTTGCGTCGACAGCAGGCCCGGATAGGCGGCGCCACCGAGGCCCAGCATCACCACCAGCAGCAGGACCGTGACGAGCGAGGTGAAATACGGGGTATGCAGCAAGCCCTTCATGCTTTTCTCCGATGCAGCAATTGCTTGAATTCCGACGATTGCGACAGGCAGACGAGGAAGACGACGACCGACTTGACGACCATGTTCACCTCGGGCGGCACGCCCAGCGAATAGATGGTGTAGGTCAGGGTCTGGATGATAAGGGCGCCGATCATGCTGCCCACGAGGCTGAACTTGCCACCGGCCAGGGACGTGCCGCCCAGGGTCACTGCCAGGATGGCGTCGAGTTCCAGCATCAGGCCCGCATTGTTCGCGTCGGCGCTCTTGATGTTCGAGCTGATCATCAACCCGGACAGGCCCGCGCAGGCGGCACAAAAGACGTAGACGAAAAAGATCAGGGTGGCCGTCTTGATGCCAGCCAGGCGCGCGGCGACGGGATTGATGCCGACGGCCTGGATGAACAGGCCCAAGGCGGTTTTCCGCATCAGCACGGCCGTGATGAGAAACACGGCAGCGACGAGAAACAGCGAGAACGGCAAGCCGAACAGGTAGCCGCTGCCGATGAAAAAGTACGGCTGATAATAGACGGTGACGATCTGGCCATCCGTCAGTAATTGCGCCAGGCCGCGCCCCGCCACCATCAAGATCAGGGTGGCGACGATGGGCTGCAAGCCGAGACCCGCCACCAGCACGCCATTCCAGGCGCCGCACAGCAGGGCCGCGCCCAGGGCGGCCGCCAGGGCCCAGCCCATGGGGATGTTGCTGACGTAGGTCGGCACGCCATTCTCCATCACCATGGTGCCGCCGATCAGCATGGCAGCCACGGTGCCGGACAGGGCCACGACGGCACCCACGGAAATATCGATCCCGCGCGTGGCGATCACCAGGGTCATGCCCAGCGCCGCCAGCATCAAGGGCGCCGCGCGGTTGACGATGTCGATCACGCTGCCGTACAAGTGACCGTCGCGAATTTCCAGGTGAAAAAAGCCGGGGATGGCAAAGAAATCGACCAGCAACAGCAGCAACAGCGCGGCCAGGGGCCGGCTCAGGGGGTGATGCAAGACACTCTGCAACATGGAAGCATTCGTAAGGGAAGCCGCACGCGCCAGTGGCGCGCTGGAGGGCGTGGATAAACTCATGTGGCGTCTCCGGCAATCACTTGCAGCACGGAGCTGTCGTCCAGCTCGCCGCGCGCATAGTCGCCGCAGGCCTTGCGGTCGCGCATGACCAGAATACGGTCGCTGCAGCGCAGCACTTCCGGCAATTCGGACGAGATGAACAGGATGGCCATGCCCTTGCGGCAGAGTTTGCCCACATAGCTCATGATTTCCTGCTTGGCGCGCACGTCGATGCCGCGCGTCGGTTCATCGAGAATCAGCATGGCCGGCGAGGTCACCAGCCAGCGCGCCAGCAAGGCCTTTTGTTGATTCCCGCCCGACAGGCTGCCGATCGGCGTTTCGATGCTGGCCGTCTTGATGCCGAGCGCTTTCACATATTCATCGGCCAGCGCCTGCTGGCGTTTGAACGGAATGGCGCGCAGCAAGCCCGTGCGGGCCTGCAAGGCCAATATGATGTTTTCGCGCACGGACAGCGACAAAATCGCGCCCTCGTGCTTGCGGTCTTCCGAGCAAAAGCCGATATCCCGGGCAATCGCATCGCGCGGCACGTTGAACTGGCGTGCCTTGCCTTGCATGGTGATGGAACCGGAGTCAGCCTTGTCGGCGCCGAACAGCAAACGCGCCAGTTCCGTGCGGCCCGAGCCGAGCAAGCCGGCCAGGCCCAGCAGTTCACCCTGTCGGATGTGGAAATCCATGGGCAGCAAGGCACCCTTGCGGCCCAGTCCCTGCGCTTCGAGCACGGTCGGACCAAAGCTGGCGGCGCCCGCGTCTTGCGCCAGATCAAGCTCTTGCACCACGGTGTCGGCCGCCACGCCGATCATTTTATTGACCAGCGCCAGGCGCGACAGCTCGCTGCACGCATACTCTCCCTCGCGCTCGCCATTGCGCATGACGGTGATGCGGTCGGAAATGGCGTAGGTCTGGTCGAGGAAATGGGTGACAAACAGAATCGCCATGCCCTGCTCGCGCAGGCGGCGCAGCACGGAAAACAGCAGATTGACTTCCGCCTCGTCCAGGCTGGACGTGGGTTCGTCAAGGATCAGCACGCGGGCCGAAATGTTCAGCGCGCGCGAAATGGCCACCATTTGCTGGATGGCCAGCGGAAAGCTGGACAGTTGCGCCGTGACATCGATATCGATCTGCAATTGCTGCAGCAAGGCACGCGCCTGTTGCTGCATGGAACGCCAGTCAATCGGGCCAAAACGGGCGCCAAAGCGGCGCGGGTAGCGGCCGATAAAGATGTTTTCCGCCACCGACAGGTTCGGGCACAGATTGACTTCCTGGTACACGGTGCTAATGCCCAGTCCCTGGGCATCCGAGGTGGACGCGGGCGCAATGGGCTTGCCATCGAGCAAAATCTGGCCGCTGTCGGGCGTGTAGACGCCCGTCAGCACCTTGATCAGGGTCGATTTCCCGGCGCCATTTTGCCCCATCAGGGTATGCACTTCACCCGGATACAGGCGTAGGGCTACGTCGCTGAGGGCTTTGACGCCGGGAAAAGACTTGCTGATGCCGCGCAACTCCAGCAAGGGAGCTGGCGCGGCATTGTGTTTCACTTGCGTCTTCATCATGCGGCAAGCTTAGTACTTACGGTTCGGGAATTCCTTGGCTGCCACCTCGGCAGGGAACACGCCTTCCACCGTCGTGATGCGCGCCGGCACGGGTTTGCCGGCCACCACATCGCGGGCGATGGACATCAGTTGCGGGCCCAGTAGCGGGCTGCATTCCACGGTGACATTCAGCTTGCCGGCGATCATGGCCTCGAATGCGCCTTTCACGCCATCGATCGAGATGATGATGATGTCCTTGCCCGGTTTCATGCCCGCTTCTTCGATGGCCTGGATGGCGCCGATGGCCATGTCGTCATTGTGCGCATACAGCACGTTGATCTTCTTGCCCTCGGCCTTCAGGAACGCTTCCATCACTTCCTTGCCCTTGGCGCGCGTAAAGTCGCCCGTTTGCGAACGGATGATCTTCATCTTCGGATTCTTGCCGATAACTTCCAGGAAACCGGCCTTGCGGTCGATGGCAGGTGCGGAGCCCACCGTGCCTTGCAGCTCGACGATGTTCAGGGTGGCATCGGGGGTTTTCTTGGCATGCTCGAGCAGCCATTGGCCGGCGCGGCGGCCCTCTTCCACGAAGTCGGAACCGATGAAGGTCACGTACAGCGATTTATCGGCCACGTTGACGGCGCGGTCCGTCAGGATGACGGGAATCTTGGCAGCCTTGGCTTCGCGCAAGACGGTATCCCAGCCCGATTCAACGACGGGCGAGAAGGCGATCACGTCGACTTTTTGCGCGATGAACGAACGCAGCGCCTTGACCTGGTTTTCCTGCTTTTGCTGCGCATCAGCAAATTTCAGGGTGACGCCGTCTTTCTTGGCAGCATCCTTGATGGAGACGGTATTGGCGGTGCGCCATTCGCTCTCGGCGCCTACCTGCGAAAAGCCCATGACGAGGGGCTTGGCGGCGAAAGCGGAAGAAGTAGCGGACAGTGCGAGCAGCATGGCGCTGGCGAGGAGTGTGCGGCGTGTCAATTTCATTCTTGTCTCCAGTTTTTTTTGGAATACCATCACAGCCGGATGCCGGATGGGCGGTTTTTTATGAACCCATGGTAGGAGAAAGCAACATAGCCATCCAATCAATTCTTTTTCGCTTGCGATACCGATTTGCGTATCACTGGATGGCGTCCTTGCCCGTTCCTGCGACTCAGCGCAGCAAGCGCAGCCCGTACAGGCCGCCCGCCACGGAATCCTTGCCGGCGACAAATTTCACGACCAGCTTGCCGTTCTCCGCCGCCACCAGCGCCTTGGGAATGGCGATATCGAGCGTATGCAATTCCTGCGGCGCATCGGCCGTCACGGCAACCGTCTGCAGCTTCGTGCCGTTCACCAGCACGTCGAAGGTCCTGCCCGCATCGAGGGTAGAGAGGGTCAGGCGCAATATCCTCGCCTCGGCTTGCGGGTCGCTCAATTCATAGCTGAACCAGCCCGTCGCATGGCGCCAGTGCCGGCCCTTGTTGACGCCGTTTTCTCCGCCTTCGGCCTGGAAGAAATGGTCGGACTCGGGCTGCTGTTGTCCCGGTGCCACCTGGTCGATGGTTTGCGCGTCGAGCGCCAGGCGCTCGGATTCCGCCTGGCGCGTGGATTCCTGCAGCTGCGCCAGCCTGGCGGGCGTGGACACGGGCCAGTACAGCATGTAGCGCGAGTCATGCAGGCGGAAGAACGGGATCAGTTTGATCGTCGCCGCATCCTTGCCCTGGATCAAGCCGGGCGCCGTGAATGTCAGCGGCTGGCCTTTTACGGGTTTGATCTTGTGCATGAACTCTTTTGTGTCGCTGACGAACAGCGGCGACGATTCCAGCGGACACACTTGCCCCTGGGCGATATGGCCCATGCGCGAGTCGTCCGCAAAATAGTTCAGTTGTTCATTCGCAAACGGCTGCGTCCTGGCGGCCAGCACGATGGGGCCGTGCAGCACGGCGTAGTAATTCGACTGGTCCGGCATCTGTTCCAGGCGCGTCGTCATCGGCAGCACCACGTCGACCGTGTCGCCCGCTTTCCAGGCGCGCGTGATCGTCACATACTCGCCCGGCGCGCCGTTCACCCGCAGGGACTTGCCATTGAGTTTGACGCGCAACTTGCCCTTGGCTACCCACTGCGGGTAGCGTATCTTCATGCTGAAGGTTTTATTTCCCAGCACCTTGATGCGCGTCGTGTCCTGGTCGGGAAACTGGGTCGATTGCACGATCCTGACGCCCTGCTGTGCCCAGTCCAGGGTGGACGCCATGAACAGGTTCACGTACAGGGCGTCGCCGTCATGCGCGTAGATGAACTCGCCATATTTGGCCTGGCTTTCGATGCCGGAACCCACGCAGCACCACATGCCCTTGTCCACTTGCGAATACACGCGGTAGTGGTTCGGGCGCATGGGCGTGAAATACACGAAGCCACCCGTGCCCGGGCGCTGCGACGACAGGATATGGTTGTACAGGGCGCGCTCGTAGTAATCCGTGTATTTGACCTGCTCATCGCGGCGAAACAGCTGCTGCGTGAGCTTGAGCATATTGTAGGTGTTGCACGTCTCCGGCCCTTCGACCTCTTCCACCATCGAAGAAAAATCGTGCTCGTCATGAAAATGTTCCTTGACGCTATTGCCGCCGATGGCCACCGTGCGCTTGTCGTGCACAGTTTGCCAAAAGAATTGCGCCGCCTGCTGCCAGTCGCGCCGGCCCGTCAGCGCGCCGATGCGCTCGAAACCGATCACCTTCGGGATTTGCGTATTCGCATGCAAGCCCGTCAGCTTGTCTTGCCGGGCCACCAAAGGTTGCAAGACCGCCTGGTGCGAAAAACGCACGGCCAGGTCCAGGTAGCGCTGGTCGCCCGTCATCGTGTAGACGTCGGCCAGCACTTCGTTCATGCCGCCGTGCTCGGCGCGCAGCATGGCTTGCATCTGCTCATCGCTCAAGGACCCCGACAGTTTCACGGCCCAGTCCGACAAGGCGATCAGCATGCTCCTGGCTTCGGCATTTCCGGCATACTGATACGCGTCGCGCAAGCCCGCAAATACCTTGTGCAGGTTGTACCACGGCACCCATTTACCATTGACGGAGAAAGTATCCGCCTGCAACTCTCCCTTGGCGATGGCTTGCCAGGCGGCATTGCCATCGGGAATGCCGCCCAGATAACCATTGCCATTGGCGTCCTGGCATTTCTTCAGTTCCGCCACCACATAGTTCAGGCGTTCGCGAGCCTGCGCATCGCCCGTGGACGCCACCATCAGCGCCAGCGCGGACAGGTAATGCCCGCCCAAATGCCCATCGAGACCCGTCGACTCCCAGTTGCCATAGCTGGACTGGATTGGCGGCAAGCCCGCCTCGCGGCGAAACGGCGCCAGCAATTTGTCTGGCTCGAACGCCAGCAGATAGTGCAAGTCCGTCGTCTGTGCGTCGAGAAACGGCCCCGCGTTCAAGCGCACGGATGCGAGGGGAAACAGTTCGGCTGCCTGCAGGACAGGCGTGGCAAGGCCGCTGGCGGCCAGCGCCAGCATCAACACGGTCTTGTGCATGGTGCGCCCTTAGGGTTGGGCAGCCGGCAATTGGCGGCTTTGATAGCGGTTCAAGTCGCGCGCATCGACCTGCGGCCAGCCCTCCTTGTCCCACGTTATGGGCAGGATCTTGAGCTTCTGCAAATAATTGTCCGCCGTCTCATACGCGTGCAGCACCAGGTAATCCTTGCCGTCAAACGTGTAGGCGCTGTTGTGGCCCAGGCCCTTCCAATCCTTGTCGCCCTGCAGCAGCACCGTGCCGCCGCCCTGCGCCATGTCGCGGCCATCCTTGTCCAGGTACGGTCCCGTCACGCTCCTGGAGCGGCCCACGGCCAGGTGATAGGTGCTTTTTTCCTTCTGGCAGCACAAGCCCCAGGACACAAAGAGGAAGTAATCGTTGCCGTGCTGGAAGATGAACGGCGCCTCGATTTCCTCGGGCGCTGGCTTGAATTCGCCTGCCCTTGGCGGCAGCGGCACGCGGCGTGCGAGGGAATGCCACTCTTGCGGTTCCGCAATGCGGGTCCAGTCTTTGTTGAGTTTCACCAGCTTGATGCCATTCCAGAACGAGCCGAACGACATCCATGGCGTGCCCTTGGCATCGGTGATGATGTTCGAGTCGATGGCGTTCCACTCGTCGCGCTCGGGCACGGATTGCAGCAGCATGCCCTGGTCGACCCAGCGGTAATCGGGCGAGCGGGGGTTCAAGGTCGTGTTGACGGTCACGCCGATGCCGGACGTGTTCTTGCCGAAGCCGGATACCGAGTAGTACAGGTAATATTTACCGTCGTGAAATTGCACGTCGGGCGCCCAGATATGGTCGTCAAAGCTGGGAGCAGCTGTTTTTGCCCAGGTCGGCTGGCCCGCGAAGACGCGCCCTTCCGGCTGCCAGTCGACCATGTTTTTCGAACTGTAAAAGGTGATGCCGGGACCCGTGCTGTACAAATAATACGTGTCGCCTTCCTTGGCCATCACGGGGTCGTGCACGCTGACCTGGGCGGCCTGGACGGGGCTGAAGGCAAGCATGGCCACCAAGGCCATCATTATCGAAAATCGCATCGTGTTCTCCACATGACCAGCCGGCCCGTCATGCGGGCCGGCTGGATATATCAAAATCGGCAGGTTTATTCGACCGCCACCACCACCACGGCCTTGGCGGGCACCGACACGGTCAGCTTGCCGCCTTGCGCCTTGGCATTAAACGCCACCGGCTGCACGGCTTGCGGTTGCGCAAAGCTGTTGACGGCATCCATCTTGCCAGCAGTCAGCACGCGACCTGTCACGCTGGCCACTTGCTTGCCCGCCAGCGCCACGCTCACGTCGACGGCCTTGTGCGGGTTCGTATTGACCAGCGACAAGTACACCTTGCCATCCTTGGCGCGCGCGGCCGAGGCGCTCACTTCCGGAATGCTGACCTTGCCCAGGCTGTATTTGCCATTGCCACTGATGGCGACCGGCAGCGAGGTGGCATCCTGGAACGGCACGTACATTTCAAACGCGTGATACGTAGGCGTGAGGAAATATTTGTCCTTGTCCGTAATGATCATCGCCTGCAGCACGTTGACCATTTGCGCGATATTCGTCATGCGCACACGGTCCGCGTGGGCGTGGAAAATATTGAAGTTCAGGGCGGCGACGAGCGCATCGCGCAAGCTGTTTTGCTGGAACAGGAAACCCGTGTTGGTGCCCGGCTCGACGTCGTACCAGGTGCCCCATTCATCGACGTACAAGCCCGTCTTTTTCGAGGGATCGTTCTTGTCGATGGCGGCGATATTGTTCTTGATCAAACTATCGATGCGCAGGGTGCGGCTCAGGGTGGAAATCCACTCATTTTCGCCAAAGCCTGTGGCGGCGCCCTTCTTTTCCCAGACGCCGGTCGGTACCGTGTAGTAGTGGAAACTGATGGCGTCCATCATGTTCGGCTTGATTTCGCGGCTCAGGGTGCTGGACCAGCTGATGTCGTCGTCATTGCCGCCGCTGGCGATGAATTTCGGGCGCGCGCTTTCCGGCGTCTTCATGAAGGTGTGATAGTGCTTGTACAGGTCGGCGTAATACTGCGGGCGCATATTGCCGCCGCAACCCCAGGCTTCATTGCCGATGCCAAAGTAATCGACTTTATACGGCTGGGCGCGGCCATTCTTGCGGCGCAGCTCGGCCAGGGTCGATTTGCTGTCCGAGGTCATGTATTCGAGCCATTCGGACATTTCCTGCGGCGTGCCGGACCCGAGGTTGCCGTTGATATAGGTTTGCGCGCCCAGCAGCTCGGCCAGGTCGAAGAATTCGTGCGTGCCGACGGCGTTCGATTCTTCCACGCCACCCCAGTTGGTGTTGACCTTGGTCGGACGCTGGGCGCGCGCGCCGATGCCATCCTTCCAGTGGTATTCATCGGCAAAGCAGCCGCCCGGCCAGCGGACCAAGGGCACGTGCAACTGTTTCAGCGCGCCCAGCACGTCATTGCGCCAGCCTTTGGTGTTCGGAATGCTGGACTCCGGCCCCACCCACATGCCTTCATAGATACCGGTGCCCAGGTGTTCGGCGAACTGGCCGTACACGTTCTTGTTGATCACGGAACCGGGCTTGGCCACGTCGATGGTGACGTTGACGGGCGCGGCAAAGGCGCTGCCGGCCATGGCAAGGCTGAGGGCCACGATGCTGGTATGGATGAGTTTCATGCTGTCTCCTGTTTTTGAGTGAAAAGCAAGGGCCGGGATCAACCCGGCGATGGAATGGCGATGCCTCTCCTGCCGCGGGGTTGGGGCGGCAAGAGGGTATTTCTAGATCGGAGGTGCCGGTCAGTCCCGGCGCGGATTGAACAATGCGCTAAGGCTTAGATCCAGCCAGCATCCACAATGAATTCCTGGGAGGAACACATAGCACCATCGTCCGAGGCGAGGAACAGCACCATGGCGGCGATGTCCTGTGGCATCAGCTTGCTTGGCAAGCATTGGCTTTTCTTGATTTCCACTTCCGCCGCGTCGTCGACCCACAGGTCGATCTGGCGCTGCGTCATGACCCAGCCCGGTGTGACCGTGTTGACGCGGATATTGTGGGCGCCATAATCGCGCGCCAGGCCCCGCGTGAGGCCCACGACGGCCGCCTTGGTGGTGGCATACACGGGGTAGCCGCCCGACTTCATGTGCCAGGAAATCGAGCTGACATTGATAATGGAACCGCCGCCCTTACGCTTCATGCCCTCGAAGACGGCCTGGCACGTGAAGAACATCGGGCGCTGGTTGATCGCAATGCGCTCGTTCCAGTATTCCAGCGTGACATCCTGCGCCTGGTGGCGCTGGTCGTTGGCGGCATTGTTGACGAGGATATCGAAGTCGCCCAGCGTCTCCGCCAGTTCGGCCATGACGGCTTGCAAGGAGGGAATATCCGTGATGTCGCAATGGCGGAACAGTGGCGCCGCCAGACCCGCTTCGGCCAGGCGGCGGCACAGGGCCTCGCTCGCTTCCACAGCGATATCGACAAACGCCACCAGCGCGCCCTGGGCGGCAAACTCCGCCACCAGGGATTCGCCGATGCCGCTGCCGCCGCCCGTGATGAACACGCGCTTGCCCTGCAAGCTGCCATATTTCGCCAATTGCTTCATCTTGTCTCCGCCTGTGTATTTTTATTTTTGATGATTAAAGTTTGCCCAGCACGCCATCGTGACGGCGCCAGATCCCCAGCGGATTATCGTCGCGCAGCGACTCCGGCAGCAAGTCCTGCAGCAGGTTCTGGTACGACACGGGGCGCAGGAAGCGGTTGATGGCCGCCGTGCCCACCGACGTGCTGCGGCCGTCCGACGTGGCCGGGAACGGGCCGCCGTGCACCATGGCCGTCGACACTTCCACGCCCGTCGGGAAACCGTTGGCCAGGATGCGGCCCACGCGGCGTTCCAGCACGGGCAGCAGGCGGCGCGCGTCTTCCAGGTCGCCGGTATCCATCTGCAGGGTGGCCGTCAGCTGGCCTTCCAGGCTTTCCGTAATCTCCAGCAACTGTTGCATGTCGCGGCAAGCAACCAGCAAGGAGGCCGGACCGAAGACTTCGTCGCGCAGATCGTGCTTGGCCAGGAAGGCCTCGCCCGAAGTGACGAACAGGGCCGCGGCGCCCTTGCCTTCGTCGCCCGTGTTTTGCACCAGCGGCGTCACGTCGGCGTGCTGCGCCAGGGCGGCAACGCCCTTGGCATAGCTGCTGGCTATGCCGGCCGTCAACATGGTGGCGGCCGGCGCAGGTACCAGCGCGTCGGCGGCAGCGGCGGCAAAGGCCGTGAAGTCGGCGCCGGCCAAGCCCAGCACGAGGCCGGGATTGGTGCAGAACTGGCCCACGCCCATCGTCAGCGAAGCGGCAAAACCGCTGGCGATCGCCGCGCCACGGGCGGCCAGGGCTTGTGGCAGCACAAACACGGGGTTGATGCTGCTCATTTCCGCATACACGGGGATCGGCTGCGCACGTTCCGCCGCCACCTTCATCAGGGCGATGCCGCCCGAACGCGACCCCGTAAAGCCGACAGCCTGGATGGCTGGATGGGCCACCAACGCCTGGCCGATGCCATTGCCCGTGCCCGTCAGCAAGGCGAACACGCCGGCCGGCAGCTTGCAGATGGCAATCGCTTTGACGATGGCGCGCGCCACCAGTTCCGACGTGCCAGGGTGGGCCGAGTGGGCTTTCAGGACGACAGGGCAGCCGGCAGCAAGGGCCGAGGCCGTATCGCCGCCAGCCACCGAGAAGGCCAGCGGGAAGTTACTGGCAGCAAACACGGCGACGGGGCCCAGGCCGATCATGCGCAAGCGCAAGTCAGGACGCGGCGGCGTACGTTCCGGCAGCGGGCTGTCGATGCGCGCATCCGTCCACGATCCTTCGCGCAGCAAGCCGGCGAACAATTTCAATTGCCCCACCGTGCGGCCACGTTCGCCTTCCAGGCGCGCGCGCGGCAAACCGCTTTCCGTCATGGCGCGCACGATCAAGTCGTCGCCCAGTTCGCCGATTTGCGCGGCGATGGTATCGAGGAAATCGGCGCGTTCCGCATCCGTGGTGGCACGGAAAGGGTCGAACGCGGCCTGCGCCAGGCGGCAAGCTGCGTCGATTTGCGCTACGTCAACCATGTGGAAGGCAGGCGCGATGTGGGCGCGCGCGGCCGGATCCCACGCTTCGAAGGAGCCGCCATTGCCCTTGACGGCGACGCCGCCGATCAATGCATCACCGGTGATATTGAAACTCATAATGTGCTCACTTTCGCAAATTCGGTTGGGAAGACGTCGAGGCGGTTGCGCAAGGCAGGGCCAAAGGCCGGCGCTTCGATTTCAAAGGTTTCGCCCGGCGCCACGCTCACGCCATCGGCAAAGCTTAACGTTGCCGTGCCGAAGAAGTGCACGTGCACGTCGCCAGGGCGCTTGAACAGCGGATACTTGAAGTGATGATGTTCCAGGTTGGCAATCGTGTGCGACATATTCTCTTCGCCGCTGACAAACGCCTTTTCCCAGCGCACATTGCCTGCCGCATCGAGCACGCGCGAGGCACCGGCGATATGCGCGGGCAATTCGCCCACCAGCATGGCCGGACCCACGCTGCAGGCGCGCAGCTTCGAGTGGGCCAGGTACAGATAGTTCTGACGTTCCGTAATGTGGTCCGAGAATTCATTGCCGATGGCGTAGCCGACGCGATATGGCTGGCCGTCGTCGCCGATCACGTACAGGCCGGCGATTTCCGGCTCTTCGCCGCCATCGAGGGCAAAGTCCGGCATGCGCAGCGGCTGGCCGCCAGCGCGCACGATGGAGCCGTCGCCTTTATAGAACCATTCGGGCTGGGCACCGGCCGTGCCGTCAGCCGGCTTGCCGCCTTCCACGCCCAGGCGGAACATTTTCATGGAGTCGCTCAAGGATTCCGCGTCGCCGCCGATCTTCTTGTGCATGGCATCGCGCGCGCCGGCGCTGCCCAGGTGGGTCAGGCCCGTGCCCGTCACGTAGCAGTGCGCTTCATCGGCGTGGTCGAGCGGCGCCAGCAGGCGGCCGCTGGCGGCCACGTCCGCATACAAGTGCGTGGCGTTGCCAACGGTAGCGTTCACCAGCTCCGCCAGGTTGACCTTCTTGCGGATGGCGTCTTGCGCCAGCGCATAGGTCGTGTTGTAGCCTTCGATGACGCGGATCTGGTCGTCTTGCAGCAGGCCGACGAGGCGCCCGCCATGTTCATTCGTAAATTGCAGCAACAGCATGATTCTCTCCGCTTAATGTGAGTGGCGCGGCACGGCGGAACCGCGATTGCCGACCAGGAAGTCGAAATCGCAGCCTTCGTCGGCCTGCAACACGTGTTCGATGTACAGCTGCTGGTAGCCGCTCTTCGGTCCGGGCGCGCTGCCCAGTTCGCGCTTCGCCAGACGCTCGGCGATTTCCGCATCGCTGATGTCGATGTTCAGGCTGCCGTTGTGGCAATCGAGGGCGATCATGTCGCCGTCGCGCACAATGCCCAGCGGGCCGCCGGCCATGGCTTCCGGCGCCACGTGCAGGACGACGGTGCCGTAGGCCGTGCCGCTCATGCGCGCATCCGAGATGCGCACCATGTCGGTAATGCCTTGCGCCAGCAGTTTCGGCGGCAAGCCCATGTTGCCCACTTCGGCCATGCCGGGATAGCCTTTCGGGCCGCAATTCTTCATCACCAGCACGGAGTTCGCGTCCACATCGAGATCCGGATCAACGATGCGGGCCTTGTAATGTTCAAAGTCTTCGAACACGACAGCCTTGCCGCGGTGCTGCATCAGATGCGGCGAGGCGGCCGACGGTTTCAAGACGGCGCCGCGTGGGGCCAAGTTGCCGCGCAGCACGCAAATGCCGCCATCGGCCAGCAGCGGGTTGTCCAGCGTACGTACCACCTCGTCGTTGTAGATCGGCGCCTCGACGCAGTTGTCCCACAGCGACTTGCCGTTGACGGTCAGCGCATTCTTGTGCGGCAGCAAGTCGCCCTCGCCCAGGCGGCGTATCACGGCCGGCAAGCCGCCCGCGTAGTAAAACTCTTCCATCAGGAAACGACCCGACGGCAGCAGGTCGACGATGGTCGGCGTGCCGCGGCCTACCTTGGTCCAGTCTTCCAGCTCCAGGGGCACGCCGATGCGGCCGGCAATGGCTTTCAGGTGGATCACGGCGTTGGTCGAGCCACCGATGGCGGCGTTGACCTTGATGGCGTTTTCAAATGCTTCGCGCGTCAGCACTTTCGACAGGCGCAGGTCTTCATGCACCATTTCGACGATGCGGATGCCCGACATGTGCGCCAGCACGTAGCGGCGCGAATCGACGGCGGGAATAGCCGCGTTGTGCGGCAGCGAGGTGCCCAGCGCTTCGGCCATGCTGGCCATGGTCGAAGCCGTGCCCATGGTGTTGCAGGTACCGGCCGAGCGCGACATGCCCGATTCGGCCGACATGAACTGGTGCAAGGTGATGGAACCGGCCTTCATCTGCTCGTGCAACTGCCACACGGCGGTGCCGGAACCGATGTCCTTGCCGTTCAGCTTGCCGTTCAGCATGGGACCGCCGCTGACGACGATGGTCGGGATATCGACGCTGGCAGCGCCCATCAGCAGCGCTGGCGTGGTCTTGTCGCAGCCGACCAGCAGCACGACGGCGTCCATCGGATTGCCGCGGATCGATTCTTCCACATCCATCGACGCCAGGTTGCGCGTCAGCATGGCCGTCGGGCGCAAATTCGATTCGCCATTCGAGAAGACGGGGAATTCCACGGGGAAACCGCCCGCTTCCAGGATGCCGCGCTTGACGTGCTCGGCCAGTTGGCGGAAATGCGCGTTGCAGGGGGTCAGTTCGGACCAGGTATTGCAGATGCCGATGATGGGCTTGCCATGAAATTCGTGGTCAGGTATGCCCTGGTTTTTCATCCAGCTTCGGTACATGAAGCCATTCTTGTCCTGCGAGCCGAACCACTCGGCCGAGCGCAGGGCTACCTTCTTTTTTGTCTCAGACATGCCATTCTCCTGGTTGTGCCATGCCGGATCTAAGGTCGTCGGCCCGGGCAGCGATGTTGGAATACTAAAGAATCCTGCCATGCCTTTCCAATCAATTTTTAATGCGTTCCGATATCGAAAACGGTATCAGCAGGTCCCAATGAAAACGCCCTGCGGGCGCGTGGCGGCAGGGCGTGGGCTGTTTTGGCAGAGAGCTTACTCGGCGGAAAAGCGGTACACGGTTTGCGTCCGATATTCCTTACCCGGACGCAAGATGGTGTTCGGAAAGTGGGACTGGTTCGGCGCATCCGGGAAATGCTGGGTCTCCAGGCAAAGCGCGCTGCGGTAGCTGTTGGCGCGCAGCTTGCCGGGCTGCCTGCCGTCGAGGAAATTGCCCGAATAAAACTGGACACCGGGCTCCTGTGTGTACACCTGCATCACCCTGCCCGATTGCGGATCGCGCACGGTGGCGGCCAGGTTCAGCCCGTGATCTGCCTGTTTATTGAGCACAAAGTTATGGTCGTAGCCGCGGCCGATGCGCAGCTGCTCATGCGGCAGGGCTATGCTGTCGCCGATAATGGTGCTCTGGCGCAAGTCGAACGGTGTGCCGGACACGTCCGCCAGTTCGCCCGTGGGTATCGACCCCGCGTCCACGGGCAGGTAGCGGTCCGCGTTGATGGACAGCTCATGGCCAAGGATAGTGCCCTGCCCCGCCAAATTGAAATAGCTGTGGTTGGTCAGGTTGATCGGCGTGGCCTGATCCGTGACGGCATGGTAGCGCAGGCTCAGCGCGTTGTCGTTGTCCAGTTCGTACACGACGGTAACGTCCAGCTTGCCAGGGTAGCCGTCTTCGCCGTGCGGGCTGCTGCGCGTGAACGTGACGCCAACGACATCACCCCGGGTGAACGGCTTGGCCTGCCACATGACCTGGTGAAAGCCCTGGTTGCCGCCGTGCAAGTGATTCGGCGCGTTATTGACGGCAAGCTGGTAATCCTTGCCATCGAGGCTGAAACGTCCCTCGGCGATGCGGTTGCCGTAGCGGCCGATGACGGCGCCGAGAAAAGCGCCGTTGGCCAGATACGGTTCGATGCGCTCGAAACCGAGCACTACGTCGGCAAAAGTGCCGTCGCGGTCCGGCACGTGGATTTCGCTGATGATGGCGCCAAAGTCGAGCACCCTGACTTGCATGCCCTGGCGGTTCGTCAGGGTAAATACGCTGACGGGCTGGCCATCAGGCAGGGTGCCGAACGGCGCTTGCGTCACTGAAACAGAATCAACTGGGGTCATGGCGTCAGGTCCAGGTTTTACAGGGTCGATGAGCGGCCGAACACGGGCATGCCTTGCGCATCCCAGCGCAGCGGTTTGACAAAGGTGTGGCGGTCCGGGTTCCACAGCGGGTCGCCGACGATTTCCGTGTAGGTGCGGGCATGGTACACCAGCAAAACGCCGTTGCCGTCGTCGGCCGTCGTAAAGCTGTTGTGGCCGGGGCCGTAGATGCCGTGCTCATAGCAGGTGGCAAACACGGGCTCGGGCGACTTGCTCCACGAAAACGGGTCGAGCAAGTCGGCGGACTCGTCGGCCCACAGCAGACCCATCGCGTAGTTTTCATCGGTGGCGCTGGCCGAGTAGCTGATGAAGATCTTGCCGTTGCGCTTCAGCACGGACGGCCCCTCGTTGACCCAGAAGCCGCGGATTTCCCAGTCAAACTCCGGCTTGCTCAGCATCACGGGCGGGCCAGCCAGCTGCCACGGCGTGGCCATCGGCGCGATGTACAGGTTCGAATTGCCCTCGATGGCCACGTCTTTCTGCGCCCACAGGTAGTACAGCACGCCGTCGTGCTCGAACGTGGTGGCGTCCAGGCAGAAGGTGTCGATGCCCGTGTCGATCTGGCCCATGAATTCCCACGCGCCTTCGAGCGGATTCGCATGCGTATTGCGGATCGCATACATGCGGTGCTGGAACAGTTTATGTTTGATCTCGCGGCTCGGCGCGGCGGCGAAATACACATACCAGGCGCCCTGGTTGAAGTGCAGCTCGGGCGCCCACACCAGCTCGCTGTACGGCCCCGTTTCCGGCTTGTGCCACACGTCGACCGTTTGCGCGTCGGCCAGGCCGGCGATACTGTCGGCGCGGCGCAGTTCGATACGGTCGTACTGGGGCACGGACGCCGTAAAGTAATAGTAGCCGTCGCTGTGGCGGTAGATATGCGGGTCGGCGCGCTGTTCGATCAGCGGTTTCAAGACGTCTGCCATGTTGTTTACTCCATTCAATTATTCTTACGCGGCCACGTAGCCGCGCTTGTGCATTTCCGACTTGACGCCGCTGTAGTACGTATCGCTGATGCGGTATTTGAACATCAACAAGCCCATCAGCAAGTGAAAGAAGCCGGGGATGATCGACAGCATCAGGGCGATGCCGTTCAGGGCGAATTGCGTTTGCTCATGGTTGGGCTGGTAGTCGAAATACGCGAGCAGCACGCCCACCAGGCCGCCCGCCACCGCCATGCCCGCCTTCTGGCACACGGAAATGCCGCCAAAGGCGAAGCCGGAGACGCGCTTGCCCGTTTTCACTTGACCATAATCAATGGTTTCCGCGATGGCCGACCAGAATACGGGCGCATGCAAGTCCACCACGAAGGAGAGCAGGAAATACAGGGCGAAGGCCAGCACGGTATCGCTCGGTTTTACCAGGAAATAGATCGCCAGGCTGATCAGCGCGACGCCGATCTGCGTGTAGCGGAACAGTTTTACCTTGCAATAAAACTTGGTGATCCAGGTCGAGGCGATCATGGCCAGGATGGCGGCCACCACGCCCGTGGTCAAAAAGGCGGCGACAGTTTCCGTGCTGCCGCCCAGATAGTATTTCGCGTAATAAATGGCGACGGAGCCGCGTACGACATAGCCGATGGTGCCCGTGACGCACACGCCGCACAGCACCAGCCATTGGTCGTTTTGCAGCAGCACTTTCAATTGATCGAGCAGCGATTGCTTTTCCACCACGTGCACGACCCTCTCGGTGGTGGAGAAATAGCAGAACAGGAACAGGGCAACGCCCATGACGGCCATTACGGCCATGGCTGCCTGGTAGCCGACGGCCGGATTGCCGCCGCCCCAGCGCTGCGACAGGATGGGTACGACGATGGTCACCATGAAGGCGCCGATCTTGGCGAAGAACAAGCGGTAGCCGTTGGCCGACAGGCGGTCCTGCGGGTCGCTGGTCAGGCCGCTGATCAGGGAAATGTAGGGGATGCCCACGCCGGCCGTCATGATGGTCATCAAAATATACGTCGAATATGCCCAGATCAGCTTGGCGTCATACTGCCACTCGGGCGTGCTGAAGACAAAGAAGACGCTGACGCCATACGGCACGGCCAGCCACAGCAGATACGGCCGGTAGCGGCCCGAGGCAAAGCTGTAGCGGTCGGTGATCTGGCCCATGACCAGATCGGCGATGGCGCCGATGACTTTCACGGCCACAAACAGCAGGGCCAGGTCGGTGGTTTTCAAGCCATAGATATCGGTATAGAAAAAGGTGATGATCAGCATCATCGACGAAATGACGACATTGAGCGCCATGTCGCCGGCGCCGAAGCCGACCTTTTCAACGGTAGATAATTTTTGCGTCTCCATGCTTTCCGTCCATTCTTTTTATGATGAATCGTGCGTGACTGCCCAACTGACAGGGGCGTTGCCGGCCGAAACCATGGCAACGCCCTTGGATACTGCTTTTTTCACTCATGTAAAACGTTCAGGGCAAGGCGCGTTGCCGAAGACAGTACGAGGAGTACGGCGAGGCAATGCAACGCAGCCATGGACGCTTTACATTTTCCAGCGCAGGGATAAACCGACTGTCCGGTCATAGCGGCGCGTATCGCGCGCATACACGCCCGGCGTGTTCCAGTAATCCTTGAACTTGGTGTCGAGCAAGTTATTACCATCGAGGGTCACGGTGAACTGGTCGTTGATTTTGTACGACAGCGATCCGTCGAGCTGGGCTGTGGCCGCCACTTTCAGGTCCAGGCCGGGGCCGCCCTGGTTGTAGCTGTCGATGAATTTCGAGCGCCAGTTGTAGGCCAGGCGACCCGACCACGCATCTTTTTCGTACAGCAGCACCAGGTTGTAGGCATAGCGCGATACGCCAGTGATGGCATGGCTGCCCGTCTCGTCGTCCGTGGTACCGCTCATGTAGGTGCCGTTCGCTTGCAAGCCCAGGCCGCTCAACAAGCCCGGCAAGCCGTCATAAAACTGCTGGTAGCCAATTTCCAGGCCCTGCAACTTGCCGGCCGCCGTGTTGTACGGGCGGTCCACGTCGTAGGTCTTGCCGGCGATGGTTTCGCTGGAAATGCGTTGCTGGATATAGCCGTCGAACTTGTGGTGGAAGACGGTGGCCGTGACGGAACCGCCTGGCGCGAAATACCATTCCAGCGCGGCGTCGACATTGTCGCCCGTGACCGGTTTCAAGTTCGGATTGCCGCCCGCGCCTGTCGCTTTCACCGTTTCCGTCGAGTTGACGAGGGCCACGCCCGGGTTCAGCTGGGAAAAGCCGGGGCGGCTGATGGTGCGGCCCGCAGCGAAGCGGCCGACCAGGTCGCCGCGCAGCTTGATTTTCAGGGCCACGCTCGGCAGCACATCGGTGCTGGCCGTGTCGCTGATGACAGGCGTGTAGACGCCATCTTGCGAACTGTTGCCTTGCAAGCTTTGCTCGGTGCGCACGACGCGCACGCCCAGGGTGCCGTCGACGGGATATTCGGCCAGCTTGAAGGCGATTTTCGCCTTGGTATAGATGGAATACGTCTTTTCCGTATCCTTGAAAAACGAGCCCGGGTCCATGGCGCGCGCCGCGCTGCTGCCCGTGACGGCTTCGCGGATCGTGCCCGTGTTATTGAGCAGGAAGCTGGCGCACGGCGTGTACCACTGCTTCAAACCATAGTCGGGGCCGCCACTGGACATCGGTTCCGACAGGCAATTGAGGCCGGGAATCGACGTCACGCTCTGGCGGCTGAACGGAAACGCGGCACCGGAAACGTCCGGTGCTTCCGCATTGCCCTCGAAACTCTTGATCGATTCGGCCTCGCGCTTCACGCCGCGCAGGCCGACGCTGATTTCCTTGAAGATACCGCCGGCACCCGGCGTGTACGCCAGATCGGCGCGCACGTCGTTCGAGCTGCCCTGATCCCGGCCGTAACGGTCGAAAAAGCCCTTCAAATAGTAATTCGACGGGTCTTGCAAATCGATGCCCGTGTAGTCGACGTGCAAGGTGCCGTTCTGGTTGGTATTGATGCGGGCATTCGGCACGACGGTGATGGCATCGAGAATCGGGTTGCGCCAGGCATAGGTGCTTTTGGTGCTGGCCACTTCCGACGTGAAACGCCATTCCGGGTTGATATCCCACAAGCCACCCACGGCAAATTGATGCGTCTTCGTCTGGTTCTTGTTCGCCTGCGTTGACATGATGGTGTTGACGTTGGTGGAAGTGAGCGTTTGCAACTGGTCGGTGCCGGGAATCTTTGTGGCCGACACGGGCGTGCCCCACCATGGCAAGCCGACAAAGTAATCGGACTCGGCATCGAGCAGGAAGCGCGTGGCCATGCCTTCCGCGTACAGTTCGACGTCGGCGTTCGGGCGCCATTGCAGCACGGCATTGGCGGTCGTGCGGCGGCGGTCGCCCTTGATCGGCAACAAGCCCACCTGATCCGGCCCCGTCAAACCGGGCAACAGGAAACTTTTATCCACAGGCGCCGTATTGAATGCGCGCTCTTCGTGGTAACGGTGCTGCTGCTGCGACAAGCCCAACAGCGCACCCACTTCGCCGATGCCCGTCTTCCAGCGGTTAGCCACCATGCCGCTGATGTTCGGGTCCGTGGCTTTCGATTTGTCGCTGTAGACGGCGCGCGTATTCACGCTGGCCGTGAAATCCTTGAAGTCGAACGGACGGTTGGTGCGCACGTCGATGATGCCGGCCACGCCGCCTTCGACCTGGTCCGCGCCCTGCGACTTGTACACGTCCACGCGCTGCAGCATGGTGGCGGGAATGTCGGCCAGGTTGACGTAGCGGCCCGTGGTGGTGAACAGTTCGCGGCCATTGAGCAGGGTCGTGACATCGCGCAAGCCGCGGATCATGACGGCGCTGGCCTCGCCCGAATCGCGGCGGATCTGGATGCCGGAAATGCGCGCCAGGGTTTCGGCTACATTGTTATCAGGGAATTTGCCGATGTCGTCGGCCACGATGGAATCGATGACCTGGTCCGAGCGCATCTTGATCTGCTGCGAATTCTGCGCCGAGCGGCGCACGCCGCTGACGGTCACGACCGACACTTCCGCAGCCGGCTCGGCACTGGCGTCCGCCGCCACCGCCTCCTGCGCCCAGACCGATGCCGTGCTCAGCAAGCCAATACCGGCCAGTGCCGCAACGGCTGCCTTCAATGTGAATGGACGAGGGGAAGTGGCCGCGAGCGGGCCGGTGGCGTTGCGCATCATGAATCTCCAGATATTGTATTGATATTTTTTATGTCGCTTGCATGTCGTTCGCATGCTCGGCGTTTATCTTAGGGGCTGGGAGATAATCTCTCCAATCAATTTTTCCACTGTTTCGATATCAATTTTGATATCGGCGGCTGAGGGACTTGAGAGGTTGTAAAGCGACAACGGCAGGGGCGTCAGGGGTATTTTTCAGAAGAGGGTGCATAAAAAAGTGCCAGTATCGACATGAGCTGGCGCACGGTGCCCATGACGAGCAGAAACGGACACGTGCCGCTGCAAGCATCTTTCTCGATCGAAGGTGTTGAGATATTGGATTGGCGCGCCGCGCATGCCAAAGAACAGCGCAGACAAGTGACTCACAGCGTGACAAACCCTGTCGGGTTTGTTCAAATCACTATGGAGAACATGGCATGCAGCCGCATGACAATGCTGGCTGGATAAAACGGGAGTCTTGATTTGTCTGGTGCGGCTGGCGGGGATCGAACCCACGACCCTTGGCTTCGGAGGCCAATACTCTATCCACTGAGCTACAGCCGCGTAGGGGGAATTTCTGAAGTAATGCGAAGGATACCGTTTTTCTTTACCTACGTCTACGGAAACTGTCGTATCGCTGGCAATTGCATGTCGCTGCTCAATTTTTGTGCCTATAATTGTGGGTTTCATAAAGGTTTACATACAAGCATGTAAAAATGCTACCTTACACGGCCATCAGTTTCAAATCTGGACTAAGGACATCATGAGCGACGCACATAACGAACAACAATCAGCGATCAAAACGCCTAAACAATTGCTTGCCGCCGTAGCTGGCTTCTTCCTCATCACCGTCATCGGCATCATCCTGCTGGTGCAGTTCGTCACGGCGCAAAAACTGACGGGCGCCGGCACGGACAGCCAGTCGCCGGAAGCCATTGCCGAGCGCTTGAGCCCGGTGGCCAATGCCGGCTTTACCTTCAAGGATGCCAGCGGTCCGAAAGTGCTGCAAAGCGGCGAAGCCGTGTACACGGCGACCTGCGTGGCGTGCCATGGCGCCGGCGTGGCCGGTGCGCCGAAATTTGGCGACGCGGGCAGCTGGTCGGCCCGTCTGGCCCAGGGCTACGATACGGTCCTGAAACACGCCATCGAAGGCTTGCGCGCGATGCCTGCCAAGGGCGGCAATCCCGACCTCGACGATGTGGAAGTAGCGCGCGCCGTCGTCTACATCGCCAACGCGTCGGGCGGCAAATTCAAGGAACCGGAAGTGCCGGCACCGGCCGCTGCCGCGGATGGCGCTGCTCCTGCCGCAGAACCTGCCAAGTAAGCAACGTGCAGTATCAAGGAACCGCCCGGATGGGCGGTTTTTTTTTACCCGCAATTTGCGCCAGATCAAACGACGTAAAAAAGCCGCCCGGCTTGCGCGGGGCGGCTGGCAACTTATGCCTGGGACAAGCGTCTTACCACATGATGACGCGGTCTTTTGGTGGCAGATACATCTTGTCGCCCGGTTTCACGTCAAAGGCTTGATAGAAGCCGGGCTGGTTGCGCATGGTGCCGTTGGCGCGGAACTGGCCTGGCGAGTGCGGATCTGTTTTCAGCAAGACCAGTTGCTGCGCTTCGCGCATCTTCATGCGCCATACCTGGGCAAAGCCAGCATAAAAACGCTGCTCGCCCGTGAAACCGTCAATGACGGGGGCTTTCTTGCCGTTCAGCGACAATTTATACGCTTTGTACGCGATCGCCACGCCGGAATTGTCGGCGATGTTTTCGCCCAGGGTCAGCTCGCCGTTGACGAAGTGGTCCTTGACGGGGCTGAAGCTGTTGTACTGCGCCACCAGCTGCTTGGTTTTCTTGGCGAAGTTTTTATGGTCTGCCTTGGTCCACCAGTCGCGCAGGTTGCCGTCGCCGTCGTACTGGGCGCCCTGGTCGTCGAAGCCATGGCTGATTTCATGGCCGATCACGCCGCCGATGGCGCCGTAGTTGACGGCGTCGTCCGCGCTGGCGTCAAAGAACGGCGCTTGCAGGATGGCGGCCGGGAAGACGATTTCGTTCATTTCCGGGTTGTAGTAGGCGTTCACGGTCTGCGGCGTCATGCCCCACTCGTCGCGGTCGATGGGCTGGCCCAGCTTGTTCAATTCGCGGTTGTAGTTGAGCAGGTGTGAACGCTGGATGTTGCCGATCAAATCGTCCGACGCCACCGTCAGGCCCGAGTAATCACGCCATTTGTTCGGATAGCCGATCTTGGTGGTGAACTTGGCCAGCTTGATTTGCGCCTGTTTCTTGGTGACAGGGCTCATCCAGTCGAGCTTGTCGATGCTTTGCTTGTACGCCGTCATCAGGTTTTTCACCAGCGCTTCCATGCGCACCTTGCGCTCGGCCGGGAAATATTGTTCCACGTACAGCTGGCCCACGGCTTCGCCCAGCGCGCCTTCGACGGCGCCCACGCCGCGTTTCCAGCGCGGACGCATTTCCGTCACGCCCGTCAGGGTGGTGCCATAGAAGGCGAAGTTTTCATCGACATACGCTTTTGGCAGGTAGCCTGCGTTAGCGTGCAGCAAGTGCCATTGGAAGTATGCTTTCCACGTTTCCAGCGGCGTCTTGTTGGCGATCTCGGCAAAGCCTTTCAGGTAGCTGGGCTGGCTGACGATCACGTAATTGACCTTGCCGGCAATGCCCGTATCCTTCAGGTAGCGGGCCCAGTCGTAGCCTGGCGCCACGGCGGCCAGTTTCGCCAGTTCCACCTTATTGTAGGTCTTGACGGGATCACGATTCTGCACATTGCTCCATTGCGCCTTGGCCAGTTCCGTTTCCAGCGCCAGGATGGCCTTGGCATTGGCGGCCGCGTTCGCATCACCTGCCAAACTGAGCATTTTTTCCACGTGGGCCAGGTACTTGGCGCGCGTGTCGGCCTTGCCTGCTTCCAGGTAGTAATCGCGGTCAGGCAAGCCCAGGCCGCTTTGCACGATGTCGGCCACGTATTTGGTGGAATCCTTGGCGTCCTGGTGGATGGCGAAGTCGTAAGGCGAGGTCACGCCCAGCTTGCTGAAGTGCGCGATGACGGCCGGCAATTCCGCCTTGTCCTGCAGCGCGGCGATCTTCGCCAGCTCCGCGTTCAAAGGGGTCAGGCCCAGGCTTTCCAGCTTGGCTTCGTTCATGAAACTGTTATAAAAATCACCGATTTTCTGCGCATTCGAACCGGCCGCGCGGGCCTTGTCGGCGGCAGCGCCTTCAACGATGCCGCGCAGCTGCGTTTGCGTATCGTCGGCCAGCTTGGCAAAGCTGCCCCAGCTCGACTTGTCGGCTGGAATGACGGTTTCCGCCAGCCATTTGCCATTCAGGTGCTGGAACAAATCGTCCTGCGCGCGCACGGCAGGGTCGACGTATTCGACGGCGATGCCGGACGTCAGCGCCGCGGCGGCGACAGCCGTGGCGGGAGCGGCAGCAGCTTTCTTCGCAGAATCAGCGGCGCCAGCCATGCCGGACACGCCGGCCAGCAAACTCAGGGTCAATGCACTTAACAAATAACGATTCACGGTTGTCCTCTATATTATATTGTGTGGAATATAAGGGTCAGAAGGCCCAAGGCTTCTGGCCCGGTTTTTGACTGTAGCATACCGGCCGAAACGACAGAAAAAACTTTGGCCAGAATGCAAAAAAGACCACGCGAGGTGGTCTTTTCTGTTGTTACAGTAGTACGTTTTCTACGACGTGCACGTGATTACCAGATGATGACGCGGTTTTCCGGAGCGACATACATCTTGTCGCCCGGTTTCACGCCAAACGCTTCATAAAAACCTGGCTGGTTGACCATGGTGCCGTTGGCGCGGTACTGGCCCGGCGAATGCGGATCGGTCTTGATCTGCACGATTTGCTGCGCTTCGCGCATCTTGCTGCGCCACACCTGGCCAAAGCCCATGTAGAAGCGCTGGTCGCCCGTCAAGCCATCGAGCACGGGCGCCGGCTTGCCGCCCAGCGAGATTTTATAGGCTTTATAGGCGATCGCCACGCCCGAGTTGTCGGCGATGTTTTCGCCCAGGGTCAGGGCGCCGTTGACGTGGTAGCCAGGCAATGGGCTGTAGCCATCGTATTGCTTAGTCAGCGCGTCGGCCTTGGCCGCGAAATTCTTGCGGTCGGCCGGGGTCCACCAGTCGCGCAAGTTGCCGTCGCCATCGGACTGGCTGCCCTTGTCATCGAAACCGTGGCTGATTTCATGGCCGATAACGGCGCCGATGGCGCCATAGTTGACGGCGTCGTCCGCGTTGGCGTCAAAGAATGGCGGTTGCAGGATGGACGCGGGGAAGACGATTTCATTCATCGTCGAGCTGTAATAGGCGTTCACCGTTTGCGGCGTCATGCCCCACTCTTCGCGGTCGATCGGTTTGCCCAGCTTGGCCACCTGGCGCGCGGAACCGAAGTTGGCGGCGCGCATCATGTTACCTACCAGGTCGCCCTGGACGATCTGCAGCTTCGTGTAATCGCGCCATTTGTTCGGATACGCGATCTTCGGCGTGAACTTGGCCAGCTTGGCTTGCGCTTCCTTCTTGGTTTCCGGGCTCATCCAGTCCAGGGTGTCGATGCTGTCCTTGTAGGCGGCCAGCACGTTTTTCACCAATTCCTGCATGTGCGCCTTGCGCTCCGCAGGGAAATATTGCGCGACATACAGTTTGCCGACGGCTTCGCCCAGCACGCCTTCGACGGCGCCCACGCCACGCTTCCAGCGCGGCTGGTTTTCCGTCACGCCGCTGAGCACCGTGCCGTAGAAGGCAAAGCTTTCGTCGACGAAGTTTTTCGACAGGTAGCTGGCATAGCTGCGCAGCAACTGCCATTCGAAATACGCTTTCAGGGTGTCCAGGTCGCTTGAGGCCAGCACCTTGTTGTAGCCGGCCAGGTAGCTCGGCTGGTTGACGATGACGTAATCAACCTTGTTGACGATGCCCAGGGCGGCCAGGCCGGACTTCAGGTCGTAACCGGGAGTGAGGTCGTTCAGCTTGTTGATGTCGGTCTTGTTATAGCGTTTCACGGGATCGCGGTTCTCGACCTTGGTCCATTGCACTTCGGCCAGGGCCGTTTCCAGCGCAACAACAGCCTTGGCGCGGGCAGCGGCGTTCTTGTCGCCGGCCATGGCCAGCATCTTTTCCACGTGCGCCTGGTATTTCTCCTTGACGCCAGCCTGCTTGGCTTCCAGGTAGTAATCGCGGTCTGGCATGCCCAGGCCGCTCTGGCTCACGTACGCCGCATATTTCGTCGAGGCGCGGGCATCCTGGCCCACATAGACGGCGTACGGGGTCGACACGCCCGTCTGGCTCAGGTGGGCGATCAGGGCCGGTACGCCCTTCTTGTCGCGCAGCGAGCGGATGCGGTTCAGTTCGCCGGCCAGCGGCTTCGTGCCCAGCGCTTCGAGCCTGGCTTCATCCATGTAGCTGGCGTACAGGTCGCTGATTTTCTGCGCTTCGGAACCGGCCTTCTTGTTTTTGTCCTGTTGCGTGGCGACGATGATGCCGCGCAATTGCGGCGTGGTGTCATCGCGCAGCTTGGCGAACGAACCCCAGCTCGACTTGTCGGCAGGAATCTCGGCCGTGGCCAGCCACTTGCCATTCAAATGGGTGAAGAAGTCGTCTTGCACGCGCACGGCAGGGTCGATGTACTGCACATCGATGCCGGAAACGACGCCAGCGGCGGCAGGCGCGACGCTGGGCGCCACGGTCGGGGCGGCCACGGCGGATGCGGGTTCGGCGGCATGGGCAAACGCAGCCAACAGGGTCAGGGTCAGACTGCTTAAGAGATAGCGATTCACGGATTGTCCTTATGGGGCATGTCAAAGAGACCGGGCGGATAGCTGCGGGCGGATAGCCTGCCGCGCCAGGCGCTGCAGGAATGTAGCACGCGACCATGCCCTTTGACCATCCTTGCCCCCCGGACTGCTCCTCAGTTACCGGGCAACGTCATGCCGGCGCCGCCGCTGCCCATGCTCACGCCCGCACCGCCCATGCCGCCCATTCCCCCCTTGCCGCCCTTGCGCCCGCCGTGCTCGCCACCGGGCGCGCCGCGCGACTCGCTGCGGGGCGCGGCGGCGTCCATCACGCGCGCCATCTGGCCGGCGATGAACTGGGCCACCATCTGGCGCTGGTTCTCGTCGAGGGCATCGTTGACGCTCAGCCACCATTCGCGCAGCTGCTTTTCTTCGGCCAGGCTCTGCGTGCTTTCCGTGTCCAGGCCGGCGAGCAAGTCGCGCAACTCCAGCCGGGGCGTTTGCAAACCCTGCGTCACCGCCGCTTGCAGGCGTTCGCGGCGCGCCTTGCGTTCGCGCAACAGTTGGCGCGATTTCCCTTCCACCTGTTGCCACAAGGTGCTTTGATTCGCATTGAGCTTCAATTCCGTCTTGAAATCGGGCGCCATGGGCAACAAGTCTTCCAGGCGCATGTCGGCAATCGGCACGGCCGAGGCGGTCAAGGCGGTCGCACCCAGCAGCAAGGCCAGGCCGAAACGGCGCACGGCGGGGAGAAAGGTCAACGAGGTCATGGGGGCTCCGGATAAAAAAAAGCCTGCGTCCGCAGACGCAGGCAAAACCACTTCGGGTCGAGAATGCGAGTCCACTATAGGGCCGCGGCACACGCTTTTTTTCGACTCTTACAAATGCTTACTCCCCTCAAGAGTAACTATACATCGCATACAAAACCGCAACATATGGCAAGCTGACCGCCCCGTTTTCGCACGTAGACTGGGCCCAGGCACGCTTTTTCCACGACCGGCCCACGCCGGCAGAGATTCAGGTCTATACTTTCAACAAAGCGCCGCTCCACGGGGACTGGCGCTTGTGCAAGACACGCTAGCTGCAAAGGTGCAATGATGGGCAAACTCAAAAATACCGGCTTGATCGGCCTGGGCGTGGTGGCCGGCGTCGCCGTGTCGCTGCAATTTTCCGCCATGGCGCAAAAAACCGTCGAGCCGCCCCTGCCGCTGGAAGAGTTGCGCCAGCTGGCCGATGTGTTTGGCCTGATCAAGTCCGATTACGTGGAACCCGTCGAAGACAAGAAACTGCTGGAAGACGCCATTTCCGGCATGGTTGCCTCGCTCGACCCCCATTCCGCCTACCTCGACAAGAAAGCCTACGCCGAGCTGCGCGAAGGTTCCGAAGGCAAGTTCGTCGGCCTGGGCATTGAAATTGGCCTCAGCGAAGACGGCTACATCAAGATCGTCTCGCCCATCGAGGATTCGCCCGCCTACCGCGCCGGCATCAAGGCCGGCGATCTGATTACCCGCCTCGACGGCCAGCCCGTGAAAGGCGTGAGCCTGGACGACAACGTCAAGCGCATGCGCGGCGAGCCGGGCACCAAGGTGTCGCTGACGATTGCCCGCAAGGATGAACCGCAGCCGCTGGCCTTCACCATCACGCGCGAGGAAATCCATCAAAAGAGCGTGAAGGCGAAGATCGTCGAGCCGGGCTATGCCTGGCTGCGCGTGTCGCAATTCCAGGAACCCACCGTCGACGACATGGCCGCGCAGATCACGGCGCTCTACCAGCAAGACCCGAACCTCAAAGGCATGGTGCTGGACCTGCGCAACGATCCGGGCGGCGTGCTGCAGGGCGCCATCGGCGTGTCGGCCGCCTTCCTGCCGAAGGACGCGGCCATCGTCTCGACGAATGGCCAGCTGCCGGACTCGAAACAGGTGTTCTACGGCCGCGCCGAATACTATACTTTCCGCTCGGAAGGCGATGCCCTGGCGAAATTGCCAGCCGCCATCAAGAAAGTGCCGCTGGTGGTGCTCGTCAACACGGGTTCGGCTTCGGCCTCGGAAATCGTCGCCGGCGCCCTGCAGGATTACAAGCGCGCCACCATCATCGGCACGCAAACCTTCGGCAAGGGTTCCGTGCAAACCATCCGCCAGTTGACCGCCGACACGGCCGTCAAGCTGACGACGGCACGCTACTACACGCCGAACGGCCGCTCGATCCAGGCCAAGGGCATCGTGCCCGATTTGCTGGTCGATGAAAATGCGGACGGCGACGGCCTCAACGGCTTGCGCATCCGCGAAGCGGACCTGACCAAGCACCTGAGCAACGACCGCGACAAGGAAAGCACCAAGGCGGCCCCCGTCAACGACGAGATGGAAGAGCAATTGCGCATCATCGCCCTGGAAAAGACCCGCAAGCCGCTGGAATTTGGCAGCAAGGACGATTTCCAATTGCACCAGGCGCTGAACCACCTGAAGGGTTTGCCGGTGCAACTGGCCAAGGCCGAACCGGTGGTGGTGCAAGCCGACGTCAAGAAAGAACAGAAAAAGTAAGCAGTACTGACGGGGGGCGCCATGCCCTCCGGTCAGCCGTCCACGCGACAAAAATCAATCTTCCGCCACACTTCCCCTGCCCCGCAACACGAAACTCTCTACAGTCGAGCCTGTTTGTGTAAAATTTGCTTCACTTATCGGCGCCACGTCGATTGCCAAATTTGAAAGTTTAACCATGAAACAAGTCGTCATCAGCGGTACCGGACTGTACACGCCGCCATTTTCGATCTCCAACGAAGAGCTGGTCACCTGCTTCAATGCCTACGCGGAAAAATTCAATGCCGACAACGCCGACGCGATCGCCGCGGGCACAGTGACGGCGCTGGACCTGTCGAGCGTGGCCTTCATCGAAAAGGCGTCCGGCATCAAGTCGCGCTTCGTGATGGAAAAGGAAGGCATCCTCGATCCGGCGCGCATGGTCTCGCGCATTGCGGAGCGGGGCGATGACGAGCTGTCCCTGCAGGCGGAAATGGCCGTCGCCGCCGCGCGCGATGCGCTGGCCCGCGCCGGCCGCACGCCGGCCGATATCGACATGGTACTGGTCGCTTGCAGCAACATGCAGCGCGCCTACCCGGCCATGGCCGTGGAAGTGCAGGATGCGCTGGGCATCGATGGTTATGGTTTTGACATGAACGTGGCGTGCTCGTCCGCCACCTTCGGCATCCAGCAAGCCGTGGCCGCCGTGCAAAGCGGCCAGGCACGCGCCGTGCTGGTGCTGAATCCCGAAATCACCAGCGGCCACCTGAACTGGCGCGACCGCGACAGCCATTTTATTTTCGGCGACGCCTGCACGGCCATCATCGTGGAAGCGAAAGACACGGCCGTCTCTACGCACCAGTTCGAGATCATCGGCACGGAACTGAAAACGCGCTTCTCGAATGCCATCCGCAACAATTTCGGCTTCCTCAACCGTTTTGACGAATCCGGCGTGGGCAAGGCCGATAAATTATTCCGCCAGCAAGGCCGCAAGGTCTTCAAGGAAGTGTGCCCGATGGCCGCCGAGATGATCAAGGCCACCCTGGCCAAGGCCGGCGTGGAAGTGGCGCAAGTCTCCCGCTACTGGCTGCACCAGGCTAACCTGAACATGAACCTGCTGATCGCGCGCCTGATCCTGGGCCGCGACGCGGAAGCCAACGAAGCGCCCGTGATCCTCGACACCTACGCCAACACCTCGTCGGCCGGTTCCATCATCGCCTTCCATAAATATCAGGATGACATGGCGGCGGGCGCCACGGGCGTCATCTGCTCGTTCGGCGCCGGCTATTCCATCGGCTGCGTGGTCGTGCGCAAGCTCTGAGCGCATGGGTGTAACATCGCCTGACTCCTGAATTAGGCGATGTTCGAGGTGGATGACATGCGTTCGTGGCCACCTGGACGAAGATATAGCACAGGTTTTTTGCATTAAAGCCGCAGGAAATTTTCCGGCAGGGGCTTTGATGCGTTTATACTTGGTCGCTGAGCAACATCTTTTTCTACCCGCACGTCCCCATAAGGAACCCCACACGCATGCCCCATGACATCAGCCTGATCACCACCATCGCCGCCGCCCTCGGGTTCGGCCTCATCTTCGGCTTCATCGCCGCGCGCCTGAAACTGCCGGCCCTGGTCGGCTATCTGGCCGCCGGCATCATCATCGGACCGGCCACGCCCGGTTTTGTGGCGGATGCAGAAATAGCGGGACAATTGGCGGAAATCGGGGTGATGCTGATGATGTTCGGTGTCGGCCTGCACTTTTCCATCGAAGACTTGTGGGACGTGCGCAAGATCGCGCTGCCCGGCGCCATCCTGCAGATCGGTGTCGCCACGGCGATGGGCATGGGCCTGGCCCACTGGTGGGGCTGGACCCTCGGTGGCGGACTGATCTTCGGCCTGGCCCTGTCCGTGGCCAGTACCGTGGTGCTGCTGCGCGCGCTGGAAGAACGGGGCATCCTCGACTCCCTGAATGGGCGCATCGCCGTCGGCTGGCTGGTGGTGGAAGACCTCGTCACCGTGCTGGTCCTCGTGCTGCTGCCGGCGTTTGCCGGCGTGCTGGGCGGCAAGGTCGCGCCGGATGCCGAGGCCGTCAGCCTGTGGCAAACCCTGGCCATTACGCTGGGGCAAGTAGCCGGTTTCATCGTCTTCATGCTGGTAGTCGGCCGCAAGCTGTTCCCGTGGATCCTGTGGCAAGTGGCGCGCACCGGCTCGCGCGAGCTGTTCACCCTGTGCGTGATCGCCGCCGCCGTCGGCATCGCCTACGCTTCGACCAAGCTGTTCGGCGTGTCGTTCGCGCTGGGCGCCTTCTTCGCCGGCATGGTGCTGCGCGAATCCGAACTGAGCCACCGCGCCGCGGAAGAGTCGCTGCCGCTGCGCGACGCGTTTGCCGTGCTGTTCTTCGTTTCCGTCGGCATGCTGTTCGAGCCGAATATCCTCATCGACAAGCCCCTGCAAGTGCTGGCCGTGTGCGCCATCATTATCTTCGGCAAGTCGATTGCCGCCTTTTTGCTCGTGATGGCGCTGCGCTATCCGCCGAAAACGGCCATCATCGTCTCGGCCAGCCTGGCGCAGATCGGTGAATTCTCATTCATCCTGGCCGCGCTGGGCCTCTCCCTGGGCCTGATGCCGCAGGAAGGCCAAAGCCTGATCCTGGCCGGCGCCATCCTTTCCATCGCCCTCAACCCGCTCGTCTTCAGCATGGCCAAGCCGCTGCTGCGCGTGATGAGCAACAGCGATTTCGCGCGCAAGTTCGAACGCACCACGGACCCGCTGGCCGAGCTGCCGATGACGGTGCCGCAGGAAAAACTGTCGGGCCAGATCGTTCTGGTCGGCTATGGCCGCGTGGGCCGGCGCATCGCCGCCGCCCTGATGGAACGGGGCATCCACTTCGTCGTGGCCGAGGAAAACCGCGAAATCGTCGACCAGCTGCGCAAGCAGGGCATCCCGGCCGTGGCCGGCAATGCGGGCGAACCGGCCGTGCTGATCCAGGCGCACATCACGCACGCCACCATGCTCGTCATCGCCACGCCGGACACCTTCCACGTGCGCGCCATGATCGAGACGGCGCGCGCGCTGAATCCGAGCATCATGACGGTGGTGCGCACGCATAGCGAGGAAGAGGCGGAATTGCTGCGCGCGGAAAACGCGGGCAAGGTATTTATTGGCGAGCACGAGCTGGCCAATGGCATGGCCGAACACGTGCTGCAGAGTTTTGATGCGGCGAAGAAAGGGCATGGCGGGCATTAAGCCGGCACCCTTTCCATCCAGCAAGCCTGCCCGCTACCCAGCCGGCAGGCTTTCTTTTTACAGGCTGGCGGCCAGCTCCGCCCCTTCCCGTATCGCCCGCTTGGCGTCGAGTTCCGCCGCCAGCGCGGCGCCGCCAATCTTGTGGAAGCGCGGACCGCCAGTGGCCAGGGGCTTGCCATCCTTGTCGGCGGGCGGCATGAGTTCCGTCAGGCTGTCCTGGCCGGCGCAGATGACCACGTTGTCCACCGCCAGCAGGCGCTGCTCGCCGCCCACGGTGATGTGCAAGCCCTGCTCGTCGATCTTGTCGTAGCTCACGCCAGCCAGCATGGCCACGCCATTTCTCGCCAGCGCCGCGCGGTGCACCCAGCCCGACGTCTTGCCCAGCCCCGCGCCCACTTTCGACGTCTTGCGCTGCAACAGGAAGATTTGCCGCACGGGATCGGGCGCGACGGGCGGCACCAGGCCGCCGCCGGTGGCCGCGTTCAAGTCCACGCCCCACTCGCCCGCCCACGTCGCCACGGGCTGCGGCAGCGGATGCGCCGGGTCGTGCAATAAATACTCTCCCACGTCGAAGCCGATGCCGCCCGCGCCGATGATGGCCACGCGCGCGCCCACGGGTTTCTTGGCTTGCAGCACATCCAGGTACGACAGCACCTTCGGGTGGTCGATGCCGGGAATGGCCGGCAGGCGCACCTTGATGCCGGTGGCGACGATGACGTCGTCATAGCCGCCGGCCAGCAACTGCTCGCGCGTGACGCGCTGGCCCAGGCGCAGCTTGACGTCCAGCAGTGCCAGCCGGCGCGCAAAATAGCGGATGGTTTCCGTGAATTCTTCCTTGCCGGGAATTTGCATGGCCACCTTGAACTGGCCGCCCACGCTGTCGCTGCTGTCGAACAGGGTCACCGCGTGCCCGCATTCGGCGGCCACGCAGGCGGCGGACAAGCCGGCCGGGCCAGCGCCGACGACGGCCACCCGGCGCGGCACGGCCTTTTTCGCGTACACGAGTTCCGTTTCATGGCAGGCGCGCGGGTTGACGAGGCAGCTGGCACGCTTGTTGGCAAAGGTATGGTCCAGGCACGCCTGATTGCAGCCGATGCAGGTGTTGATCTCGTCGGCGCGGCCGGAAGCGGCCTTGGCGACAAAGTCGGGGTCGGCCAGGAAGGGGCGCGCCATCGACACCAGGTCGCAGTCGCCCCGCTCCAGGATGGCATTGGCTTCGTGCGGCATGTTGATGCGGTTCGACGCCACCACGGGAATCGTCACTTCGCGGCGCAATCGGCCCGCCACGGAAGCGAAGGCGGCGCGCGGCACCGAGGTGACGATGGTGGGCACCCTCGCCTCGTGCCAGCCGAAGCCGGTATTCAGAATGGTCACGCCGGCCTGCTCCAGCGCCTTGGCCACCGTTACCACGTCCTCCCAGGTGTTGCCGCCCTCGACCAGGTCGAGCAGGGAATGACGGTACATGATGATGAAGTTGGGGCCGACGGCGGCGCGGATGCGGCGCACGATGTCCACGGGCAGGCGCATGCGGTTCTCGATCGTGCCGCCCCAGCGGTCCTGGCGCAGATTCGTGCGCGCGCACAGGAACTGGTTCAGCAAATATCCTTCGCTGCCCATCACTTCGATGCCGTCATAGCCCGCCTTTTGTGCCAGGCGCGCGCAGCGCACGTAGTCGCAGATGGTGCGCTCGATGCCCCGCTCGCTCAGGGGACGGGGACGGAACGGCGAAATCGGCGATTTCTTGGCCGACGCCGAAACGACGAATGGCTGATAGCCATAGCGGCCCGCATGCAGGATCTGCATGACGATCTTGCCGCCCTCTTCGTGCACGGCGCGCGTCACCTTGCGGTGGTTCGGCACGTCGCCGAGGAAATTGAGCGTGCCGCCGAACGGCAGCAGCCAGCCCTGGCGGTTCGGCGAGATGCCGCCCGTGACGATCAGCCCCACGCCGCCGCGCGCCCGTTCGCGGTAAAACGCGGCCAGCTTGCCATAATGATAAAATCGGTCTTCCAGGCCCGTATGCATGGACCCCATGATGACGCGGTTGCGCAAAGAGGTAAAGCCCAGGTCAAGCGGGGCCAGCAGGTGGGGATAGGCAGTCATGGTGATCGGTCCGGTAGAGGTGGTATGCAGGCCGTACGGTAGCAAGCATTGCCGATCGCCGCAGTGTATTTCTCTAGACCGGGAGTTCTAAATCGCCCGGCGCACGGGCCGGCGATGCGTACAGCTTGTGCCGGGCGCAAGTTTCCCGTAGGCTAGGTGCATGACGCGACTCTTCCTTTGCCTGCTGATGCTGTGCGCCGTCCCCGCGACCGCGCTGGCACAGGCGATACGCCTGGACAAGCTGAAGGTCGACGTCAAGCGCATCGAGGTCGACGGGCAGCGCATGTATGAAGTCGATGCCAGCGGCAGCGTGCAGGCGCCGCCGGCGTCCGTGTGGAAGACCCTGACCACCTACGAGCGCATGAGCGAATTCGTGCCCGACCTCAGTTCCTGCCGCGTGCTGTCGCGCAACGGCAATGAAGTCATCATCGAGCAGCAGGGCATGGCGCGCTTCCTGTTCATGAACCACCCCATCCACCTGGTGGTGCGGGCCACGGAAACGCCGTTCACGGCCATCGACATCGCCCTGATCTCCGGCGACATGCGGCACTACGAATCGCGCTGGAATTTGTATCCCATCCCCGAGACGGGTGGCACGCGCATCGTCTTTTCCAGCCGGCTGATGCCAGGCTTCTATGTGCCCGGCATGCTGGGCACGACCATGATACGCGGTGATATCGAACGCATGATGGCGGCAGTATTGGCTCGCATCGACAGCCAGTACGCGGATAAATCGGGCTAAAATTACGCCAGATACGTGTCGCGGTCGCGGATTTCCGCGAAGTTTTCCAGGCTGCCCAGCTTGACCGTGACGGGATTCAGGCTGGCCTGCGGCTGCATCGAGCGCCAGGCGAACAGCCATTCCTGCTCGGCTGCTTCGGCGCGCGTCTTGGTGAAAGCGGCGCCCAGGGCGGCGCGCTGGCCATACTCAACGACGCCATCGATGCCTGCCCAGCTGGGCAAGGTGCGCTGCACGGCGCGGTGCAGGCGTTCGCCGAATTCTTCCGTATTGTGGATGATCAGACAGGCGTCGGCCGGGGCGAACAGGTCGAACAGTTGCTTGTCCCACACTTGCGAAAAACTCAGGGTCAAACAATTTCCCGCAGGCATCAGGCGGAACTGGCCCAGGCTCAGCGCCAGCTCGAGTTCGCTGCGCTGGCCGTAGCGGTGCAGGGTGGGGGGACGTTTGTAATCGTGCATGCTGGACTCGTTCTTCAATAGTAGGGTAAACCGGCGCGCCGCTTACCGTGGCGGGCGGATATGGCGCCGGATGCGCTGAGCCGTCGCGGCCAGATAAATTTCGCGCAGTAAATAAATAAAACAGCCGATCAGGCAAATCACGGCCAGCACAAAGAAGGCCGCGATGTATTTGTCCAGGGTCAGGTTCAGAATATCGCCCAAAAACAGCATGGCGATGATGACGCAGACGAAGAAACCGCACGCCGTGCTCAGCGAAATCGAATAATTGATCAGATGGGTACGCTGATACAAGGTATCGAGCTCATCCATATAGAAATCGTTGTAGCCGATGTCGAGCCGGTCTTCCAGCACGCGCGTACGGTCGATGATACGACCCAGGCGGTTGGTCAGCACCACCAGCATGGTGCCGATACCGGTCAACAGGAAAACCGGCGCAATCGCCAGCTGGATGATATGGCCGATGTCGCCGATCTGTATGTTCATGGATAAAAAGTCGTGGGTTCACACCGGCGCCCGACCTTGGCGCCAGCACAGGCCATAGTGTAGCAGGTGGCGCACGCCGGCTGGCCGCTTTGCCAACCGGCGTGATCTGGCGTCATGCGAAGCCGCGCCCCGGCACGAAGCGCTCGGTGGCGCGCACCAGCGCCGAAGCGATGCCGTGCTCGAGCGCGCCATGGCCCGCGTCGGGGATCATTTCCAGCTGTGCACCGGGCCAGGCTTGCTGCAGGCGGTAGGCCGACAGCGGCGGGCAGATGGCGTCATAGCGTCCCTGCACGATGACGGCCGGCAAATGCGCGATACGCCCCATGTTGCGGATCAGCTGGTCTTCCTCGAAGAAACCGAGATTGGCCATGTAGTGCGATTCGAGCCGGCCCACGCCCAGGTCCAGCGCATCGTTCGGCGCATCTTCCGGCTGCGGCATCAGGTACACGCGGCGCCCTTCGAAGCGGCTCCAGGCGCGCGCGGCCGGCCAGTACACGGCGGGATCACTGCTGAGGATGCGTTTCACGTAAGCCGCCAGCAAGTCGCCCCGTTCCTCGGCTGGAATAGGCGCGGCGAATTCTTCATACAGTTCCGGATAAAACCAGCGCACACCCTCGATGAACCAGTCGATTTCCGCTTGCGTGCACAGAAAAATGCCGCGCAGCACGAAACCGAGGCACGCTGCCGGATGCGCCTGGCCATACGCCAGGGCCAGGGTCGAGCCCCACGAGCCGCCAAACACCAGCCATTGGGCGATGCCGAACTGGGCGCGCAAGCGTTCGATATCGGCGATCAGCAGCTGCGTCGTGTTGTTGCGCCATTCGCCCAGCGGCGTGGACTTGCCGGCGCCGCGCTGGTCGAACAGGATCACGCGGTAGCGCTGCGGGTCAAAAAAGCGGCGATGCTGCGGCGACAGGCCCGCGCCCGGGCCGCCATGCAGGAACAGCACGGGAATGCCGTCGGGATTGCCGCACTCTTCCCAGTAAATGGTGTGGATGTCATCGACCGCCAGCATGCCGTGCCGGTTCGGCGACAGGACGGGAAACAGGGGGGACAAAGAATCGGGCATGGCGGTCCTTAGAATGGCAGTCAGGGCGCCAGGCACGCGTCCTGGCAACTGTTCCAATTATAGTGCGCCGCCAGCGCCTCAGGCCAGCAGCAAGGGCAGGCGGTTCGACGACTTGATTTCGCGCATCGACAGGCTGGACTGGATTTCCGCCACGCCAGGCAGGCGGCGCAGCACGGTCGAGACGAATTCGCCATACGCTTCCAGGTCGCGCGCCACCACTTGCAGGAAATAATCGGCTTCGCCCGCCACATTGTGGCACGACAATATCTCGGGAATCGTCGCGATGGCTTGCTCGAACTGCGACGGCTGTTCGCCGCCATGGTTGGCAAACACGACGCGCACAAACGCCACCAGGCCGATGCCCAGCTTCTTGCGGTTGAGCAAAGCCTGGTAGCCGGTAATAAAACCTTCCTCTTCCAGGCGGCGCAAACGGCGCCAGACGGGGGTTTCGCTCAGTTTCAAGCGCTCGGCCAGGCGCGCATTCGACAGCCGTCCTTCATCCTGCAACAGCCTGAGTATCTGTAAATCGGTGGCGTCGAGGCTAACTTCTGAAATTTTCATCTAATTTTTATTTTTATAAGAGTGGAATCTACCCTAATACTAGGGCATGCGAGGCAGGAAAAGCAAGCACATTTCATCACAGCAAGAACATAATGGGATCCCGGCGAGCAGGCCGCACCGTGCGCATGCTCCCGCTTTCTTTTCGACCGAGCCATGTCCGATTCTACCTTCCTGATGTACCTGCTGGCACTGGCTGGCGCCTTTTTATTACCGGGTCCCGACATGGCGCTGGTGCTGGCGACGGGCGCCGCGCGCGGCGTGGCCACGGCGCTGGTGACGGCCGTGGGCATTGCCGGCGCGCGCGCCGTGCACGTCGCACTGTCGGGCGCGGGCCTGGCGGCATTGATGGTGACGCATCCGCAAGCCTTGCAGTGGGTCAAATGGGCGGGCGCCGCCTACCTGCTGTACCTGGCGCTGCGCCTGCTGCAGTCGGCCCTGTCGAGCAAAACGGCACAGGGAGCAGCTGCCCCCGCCACGGCGCATGGCGCCCGCGCCAGCCTGGTGCGCGGCTTCCTGACGAATCTGCTCAATCCGAAGGCACTGTTGTTTTGCAGCATGTTCCTGCCGCAATTCGTCGTCGGCAGCGAGCAGGTCGGCATGCAATACCTGCGCCTGGGTGCCGTGCTGGTGCTGGTGGGCCTGCTGTTCGATGCCCTGTACGCCGTGCTGGCCGCGCGCCTGGCGCGCCGCCTGCGTGGTAAACCCTCGCCTTACGGCAAGTTCGTGCTGCCCACCGTCTTCGTCTTGCTGGCCGGACGGCTGGTGCTGGGCTGACCTTCAGGCGGAAGCGTCGTGCCTTCGGCAAAGAAGGCGGGGTAATCGTGCAGCAGGCTGCGCTCCAAATCGTCGACCTTGCGAAATTGCCGCAGCGACGGTGCCATGGCACGCCCCGCATCCCAGCTGCGCCAGGCGTTCGGCGCATCGAATTGCGCCAGCAAGGCGTCGCCCAGGTCCTGGTACACGGCGGCCATATGCGGTTTTGCCTGCAGCACTTGCAAATACAGCGTGGTCGCTGCCGGCCACTGCCCCAGCTTGGCACGCAAATTTCCCTCGAACAAGGCCAATACGGGCTGCTCCAGCCCCGTTTGCTTCCTCAATTCCTGCACGGTAGCCAGCGCGGCCGCGATGCCCTCCTGGTCCTTGGCCAGCAGCCCCCGCGTCACATCGTGGATGGGTTCGCATTCCTGCATGGCCCGTATCTGCTGGGGCGACAGCTTGTCGACCAGTTCGCCCGTGGAAAAATGGTCTTCCAGCATGGTCAAGAAAGCCTCGAAGGGCTTTTCCGCGGCAAAGAGCTTTTCCGCTTCGGCCCGCAGCGCGAGATGTGCCTGGGGCGCCTGGGGTCCCAGCGGCGGCAAGCGCGCCGCCTGCGCCAGCACGCGCTCGAGCGGGGACGCATCGGCCTCCAGCGGACGGGGCCGGTAGGCGGCCAGGGAATATGTGGCGGGCGCATCCATGACAAGCCGGCTGATGCGGAAATGCCGCGTCACCGTGCCGCCCACCTCCTGGTAGTGCAAGGTGAAGTCGGCAGGATGGCGCTTGCCGCCGGCCAGCATCTTCAGCACCAGCGGGTGGCCACCCCAGGTGTAGCGCAGGTACTGGGCAAACGCCGTGGCCTCGTCACCGCTGACGGGGCTGCCTGCTATGCCCAGGCGCAGCAGAGGCTGTCCGTCGAGCGACCACAGCACGGCACCGTCGAGCACGTGCGGCGCCAGCGCATTGCGCCGCCTGGCCGCCGGCACGGACAGCGCTTGCTCTTCATACACGGGCGGCGTGACGTGAGCCTGCAAGCCGCCAGCCTGGAGCGCGCCGGCCATGCCCTGGCGGTGCGCGATCTCGATGCGGCGAAAGCCCGCCACGTCGAACAGCGAATAGTTATCGTAGGTGGATGCCGCCAGATCGATCAGGTGGCGGCGGCGCGTGGCAAAGTCGAGCACGGACAGGCTCTTGCCATCACGCACGCTCAGGTAATGAGGCCCCAGCACGACATCGCTTTCCTGCATAGCGCGCGCGGGCAAGCTGGTTTTCACGCCAGGCTGGTTGACGCGCTCGGTAGTCACCGTGACGTGGAAGGCGACGCTGGCCTGGGCCACGCTGGCGCCCAGGAAAAGGATGGCGGCCACGCTGGCGCGGCGCAAGACAGGAACAAGGGTCATGGAGATGATGCATTGGAGAAATACTGATTCTAAGGCAAATCCGGCGATCTCCTTGTTTTGCTGGCAAGCATAAAAAAAGACAGCCGCAGCTGTCTTTTCTGTTTTACCTCAACAACGATTACGACATGTGCTGGCCGCCGTTGATCGAGATGTTGGCGCCCGTGACGAACGCCGCTTCATCGGAAGCCAGGTAAGCCACCAGGCCGGCCACTTCTTCCGGCTTGCCCAGGCGCGCCATCGGAATTTGCGGGATGATTTTGCTGTCGAGCACTTCCTGCGGAATCGCCATGACCATCTTGGTGCCGATGTAGCCTGGCGAGATGGTGTTGACGGTGACGTTCTTGCGCGCCACTTCCAGCGCCAGCGACTTGGTGAAACCATGCATGCCGGCTTTCGCGGCCGAATAGTTGGTCTGGCCGAAGGCGCCCTTCTGGCCATTCACGGACGAGATATTGATGATGCGGCCCCAGCCGCGTTCCACCATGCCGTCGCAGACAGGCTTGGTCATGTTGAAGACGGAGTCGAGGTTGGTGCCCATCACGGCATCCCAGTTCGGCTTGTCCATCTTCTTGAACGTCATGTCGCGCGTGATGCCGGCGTTATTCACCAGCACGTCGACAGGACCGATGTCCTTTTCCACGGCAGCCACGCAGGCGGCCGCCGAATCGTAGTCGGCCACGTCGCACGGATATGCCTTGAAGTCATAGCCCATGTCCTTCGTCGTCGCCAGCCAGTCAGCGACCTTCGGATTGCCTGGGGAATATGTGGTCACCACGCGATAGCCGAGCGCGGCCAACTTGAAACACACCGCTTCGCCCAGACCACCCATGCCACCAGTTACCAATGCAACTCTTGCCATTTTCATCCCCTCAGTGTCGTTCTGTTGCTAAAAAGTTAATTATTTAAATAAAGCAGTCCAAAACCGCTGCATGACGGCGGCGTACCGCATCGCACCCAAGCGTAGCGAGCGGCGATGATTTGTGGCTAAGAAGCGCAACCGTGCTCTAGCACGGTGAGCATCGCAGGCCGCAAAGCGCGCCGCGCAGTAGCTTGGGTGCGGTGCAAGCTACTTAATCGCGTTCGATCGCGAGGGCAACGCCCATGCCGCCACCGATGCACAAGGCAGCCAGGCCTTTCTTGGCGTCGCGGCGGATCATTTCGTGGATCAGGGTGACCAGGATGCGCGCGCCGGAGGCGCCGATCGGGTGGCCGATGGCAATCGCGCCGCCGTTCACGTTGATCTTGCTGGTATCCCAGCCCATTTCCTTGTTGACGGCAATCGCTTGCGCGGCAAACGCTTCGTTGATTTCCATCAGGTCCAGCTCTTCATGCGTCCAGCCGGCTTTTTTCAGGCACAGACGCGATGCGGAGACGGGGCCCATGCCCATGACGGCCGGGTCCAGGCCCGACGATGCGTAGGCCTTGATGCGCGCCAGCGGCTTCAAGCCCAGTTCCTTCGCTTGCGAAGCCGACATCATGATCACGGCGGCGGCGCCATCGTTCAGGCCCGAGGCGTTGCCGGCGGTAACAGTACCGTCCTTGGCGAACGCGGGACGCAGGCCGGCCAGCGATTCCAGGGTCGAACCAGGCTTGATGTATTCATCGCTGTCGAAGACGACGGTGCCTTTTTTGTTGGCGATTTCCAGCGGCAGGATTTCATCCTTGAACTTGCCCGCCTTTTGCGCCGCTTCCGCCTTCAGTTGCGATTGCAGCGCGAACTCATCCTGCTCGGCGCGCGTCACTTCGTATTTCTTGGCGACGTTTTCCGCCGTGATGCCCATGTGATACTGGTTGTACACGTCCCACAGGCCGTCGACGATCATGGTGTCGATCATCTTGAAGTCGCCCATGCGGAAACCGTCGCGCGAGCCGTTCATCGCGTGCGGCGAAGCGCTCATGTTTTCCTGGCCGCCGGCGATGATGATGTTGGCGTCGCCGCACTTGATCGCTTGCGCCGCCAGGTGCGTGGCCTTCAGGCCGCTGCCGCATACCTTGTTGATGGTAAATGCCGGGATGGAGCTAGGCAGGCCAGCCTTGATGACGGCCTGGCGCGCGGCGTTCTGGCCGACGGCGGCCGTCAGTACCTGGCCCAGGATCGCTTCGCCGATCAGGTTCGGGTCGATGCCGGTTTGTGCCAGCAAGCCCTTGATTACATGCGCGCCCAATTCGGACGCAGGAATCTTGGCCAGACTGCCACCGAATTTGCCGACTGCGGTACGGCCGGCGGCCACGATTACGACATCATCCATTTATTTCTCCGATAAGCAGGCCACGAGGGCCAAGGTCAAGGTGTTAATACAATCCAATGAGAATCCGGGAAGACACAGCAAGCTGTGTTTCATTCTAGCGCGGCATGCGCCGCAGTTCCAGCGCCGCACCGCAGGCGGCGGCGATGACAGCCTGCTTGCGGTGGCGGCGGGCGGCCTGGCGCGGCGGATAGCCGCTGCCGGGCCGCAACACGCTCAGGCCTGGCGAGCAGGACGCGTATTTTTATTTTTATCATACCCTTCATCGGCGCCGCCGAAAGTGGTTTTTAGAAAATTATTGAAGGGAATAATCAGGGGCACGGGCGTTTGCTTTACCACCTGCAACAGCTCGTCAATTTTTTGACGCGATGCAGCAAACTCACCCTTTGTCACAGTATCGAATTTCTCCTGGGTTTCCTGAGCAACATCCTTTGCCTGACGGTTATATGCACCGATGCGTTCGATGGCCAGTTGCGACTGCGTGCGCGACAGTTGCAGCAGCGCTTGCGTATCCTTCGCGGACAGCAGCTGATTGCCCGCTACCGTAGCGGCCGCCAGCGCCGCGCGGGCCGCATCGAGCTGCAATTCCAGGACGCTGGCGCCGCTGTCGACGGCGGCCTGGGCATACGCTTGCGCGCTGATCAATTGTGCTTCCACCACGGCCTTGCCGGCCAGTGCCCATTGCTCGGAAAATGAAAACATAGTGTTCCTCCCCAAAGAGTAGGCAGCGCCATGTTGCGCCGCACAGTGCTCAACTGTAAGCGGTGGTTCATTGCTGAACCTTGATATTTATCAAGCTTTGCTGTTGGTTTGTTTCCAATTCAACGTTGATCAGGACAACAACTTGATACCGTCGAGCGAGGCCGCGCACTGCTCGCGTATCACGCCGACGAAATCGCGCACATACGCCTTGTCCTGCAGGTGGTCCGGCACGGACACGTACAAATCGCTCCACAAGCCGTGCTCGCCCACAGGGCGCGCCACCACATAATCGTAATCGACGTAATTCTTGATGGCCCAGTTCGGCAAGGCGGCAATGCCGCGCCGGCTCGCCACCAGCTGCAGCACGGCGACCGTCAATTCGGCCGTGCGACGTTCAAACTGGATGCCGGCGGGCCGCAGCACTTCGCGGATCAGGTCGATGCGTTCTTCCGGCACCGGATAGGTAATCAGGGTCTCGCCCGTAAAGTCGGCCGCCACCAGCCGGCGCTGCGCCTGCAGCCGGTGCTTCTGCGCCATCACCACCAGCATTTCAAAGCGGAACAGGGGAAACACGGTGAAATCGGGGCCATACGGCGAACCGATCACGAGGTCCGCCTCGCCCGAACGCAGCAAGTCCGCCGGTTCGCTGTGAAAGCCGGAGACAAGATCGATCTCCACTTCCGGCCAGCGCTGGCGGAACGCATCCATCACGGGCATGAGCCAATCGAAACAGGTATGGCATTCGAGCGCCACGCGCAACTGCCCCTTGTCGCCCTGCGACAGGCGCGCCACGTCGCGCTCGGCCAGCTCGATCTCGGGCAGCAGCTTGTCGGCCAGCTCCAGCAACCGGCTGCCCGTGGCCGTAAACGCGATCGGCATCGACTTGCGCTCGAACAGGGGCGCCTTGTAGCGCTCTTCGAGCAAACGGATCTGGTGCGACAGGGCCGACTGGGTCAGGTTGAGCAGCTGCGCGGCGCGCACCAGGCTGCCGGACGAACGCAGGGCACTCAAGGTGCGCAGGTGACGGATTTCTAGCATCGGGGAAATGGATTCTGTGCGTGAATTATTTTCATGTTATTCGGTAAAATGTTTCGTTTTGATTATAGATCAAGTTGCCGCACACTCTAGCGCATTCACATTAAATCTCGATGACATCATGACCGTGCACACCCATATCCTTGGCTTTCCCCGTATCGGCGCCGCGCGCGAGCTGACATTGGCGCTGGAAAGCCACTGGCGCGGCGAGCTGTCCGAGGCAGCGCTGGAAGCGACGGGCCAGCAACTACGCGCGCGCCACTGGGCATTGCAAAGGGACGCCGGGCTCGATTACGTCACCGTGGGCGACTTCGCCTTGTATGACCAGGTCGCCAACCATATCCAGCTGCTGGGCTGCGAACCGGCGCGTTTCAACTTCACGCCGGAGCAATCGCCCCTGGCGCGCTATTTCACGATGGCGCGCGGTGAAGCAACGTATGCGGAGCATGCGGACTGCGGCCACGCGCACCATGGCAACGCTGCCGGCACTGCCGCGCTGGAAATGACCAAGTGGTTCGACACCAATTACCATTACCTGGTGCCCGAATTGTCGCCGCAGACCCGATTTTCTCTCGCTGGCGAGCGCCTGCTGGCGGAAGTGGCCGAAGCGCAGGCGCTCGGTCACCAGGTCAAGGCGGCCCTGATCGGCCCCCTCACCTTCCTCTGGCTGGGCAAGGAAAAGACGCCGGACGAGTCAGGCTTCGACCGTCTGGCCCTGCTGGAACAATTGCTGCCCGTCTACGGCGCCCTGCTCGACCGCCTGAAACAGCAAGGCGTGGCATGGGTGCAGCTCGACGAGCCGATCCTGGGCCTGGACTTGCCTGGTGCCTGGCGCAGTGCCTTCGAAAGCGCCTACTGGCAGCTGAACCAGGTGGGTATAAATATCCTGCTGGCCACGTATTTCTCGCCGCTGGAAGAAAACCTCAGCCTGACGTGCCGCCTGCCCGTGGCCGGCCTGCATGTGGACGGCATCCGCGCGCCGCATGAATTGATCAGCGTGACGGATTGGCTGCCCGCGCATAAAGTCTTGTCGGTCGGTATCGTCGACGGGCGCAATATCTGTCGCACCGACCTCGACGCTGCCCTGGCCGTGCTGCAGCCGCTGGCGGCCAAACGCAACGGCCACCTGTGGCTGGCGCCGTCGTGCTCCCTGCTGCACGTGCCGTTCAGCCTGGCGGCCGAGACGGAGCTCGATGGTGACATCCAGAGCTGGCTGGCGTTCGCCACGGAAAAACTGTCCGAAATCGCCGTCCTCAAGGGCGCGCTCGCAGGCCGTCCCGATGACGCCGCGCTGGCCGCATTGGCCACTTCCCGCCTCGCTATCACCGGTCGCCGCGCCAGCCATAAGCGGGGCGAACTTGGATCCGCCGAGTATGAAGCACAGATGCGCGCCGAAATCGCCCACGCTGTGGGACGCCAGGAAGCGCTGGGCCTGGACGTGCTCGTGCATGGCGAGGCGGAACGCAACGACATGGTCGACTACTTTGGCGAGCAACTGGACGGTTTTATCTTCACGCGCCACGGCTGGGTGCAATCGTACGGCTCGCGCTGTGTGAAACCGCCCGTCATTTACGGCGACGTGCAGCGCCCGGCCGCCATGACGGTGGCCTGGACGGTGCACGCGCAAAGCCTGACCAATAAACCGATGAAGGGCATGCTGACGGGCCCGGTGACGATCTTGCAATGGTCGTTCGTGCGCGACGACCAGCCGCGCGCCGCCACGGCGCTGCAGCTGGCCCTGGCCATCCGCGATGAAGTCCAGGATCTGGAAACGGCTGGCATCGGCATCATCCAGATCGACGAGCCGGCCATGCGCGAAGGCTTGCCGCTGCGCCGCGGCCAGTGGGACGCCTACCTGGACTGGGCCACGCGCGCCTTCCGCATCGCCGTCATTCCACCAGCCCAGTTATGGGTCAACCCGGACTGCGGCCTGAAGACGCGGGGCTGGGCGGAAACGGAGGCGGCTTTAAAGAATATGGTCGCGGCGGCGCGGCAGATGCGCGCAGCTTGATCCAGGACAGCGCCGTCAGGGCGCATTCTCGGCTGCTTTCAGGGCGGCGCCCCGGTTTTCCGGGGCGCCGTCCGTTTTTTTTGACATGAAGTAGGTGTTGCCCTGCGGAATAGCACGCGCCAGGCCCCTGATGCTGATTTTTTTGCAGTAGAATGCAAGAAATTTACTGCTCCCATTGTTGCCGTACGGAACATCTGGCCTGCCGCAGTTTCACTTTGATAAATGTTTATGTCCAAAAGCCCGTCGCAGAAGCCTATCGAAATCAAGATTTCCACCGTCGTTGCTGTCTCCGCCATTCTGCATAGCGCCGATACGCAGGCACTCGATGCCGCCTTGCGCGACATGACGGGAGGCGTGGCCGACTTTTTCGAGGACGACCTGGCCGTGCTGGACGTGGCGGCCTTGCCGCCCGGCAGCGTGCCCATCGACTGGGCCGCCCTCGTGGCCTTGCTGAAAAAATACCGTTTGAATGCCGTGGCCGTGCGCAATGCGCCGGCCGACATGCATGACGCCATCCTGGCGCAAGGCTTGAGCCTTGACAGCGGCAAGACGCGCGACGATGCGCCGCCCAAGGATGGTCCCAAGGATACGCCCACTGCCGCCGCCCAGTCCGGCGCCGACGCCCAGGTGATGGTGATCGACACCCCCGTGCGGGCCGGCCAGCGCATTTATGCGCGCGGCTGCGACCTGATCATCACCGCCGTCGTCAACAATGGCGCCGAAATCATCGCCGATGGCAGCATCCACGTATATTCCTCGCTGTACGGTCGCGCGCTGGCCGGCGCCTCGGGCAATGCCCAGGCCCGCATCTTCGCGCTGGCCATGGAACCGGAACTGGTCTCGATCGCCGGCGTGTACCGCACGTTCGAGGATGGTTTCCCCGCAGAAATGGCGCGCGGACCCGCGCAAATTCGTTTGGCTGGCGACAGAATCGATATACACTCTGTCAATCCGGTCACTCCCGTGAACCGCTCTTAAGCTGCACAATTCAAGAGATATCTGAAAAGGATTATTTGTGGCAAGAATTATTGTTGTGACGTCCGGCAAGGGCGGTGTCGGCAAGACGACCTCTAGCGCCAGTTTTTCCACTGGCCTGGCCATGCGCGGCCACAAGACAGCCGTGCTCGACTTCGACGTGGGCCTGCGTAACCTCGACCTGATCATGGGTTGCGAACGCCGCGTCGTCTACGACCTGATCAATGTGATCAACAAAGAGGCCACGCTGAACCAGGCCTTGATCAAGGACAAGCACTGCGACAACCTGTTCATCCTGCCCGCCTCGCAAACGCGCGACAAGGATGCCTTGTCGGAAGAAGGCGTGGAACGCGTGTTGAATGACCTGATCAACATGGGTTTCGAGTTCATCATCTGCGATTCGCCGGCCGGCATCGAGCATGGCGCGCTGATGGCGCTGACTTTCGCCGACGAAGCCATCATCGTCACCAACCCGGAAGTGTCGTCGGTGCGCGATTCGGACCGCATCCTCGGCATCCTGCAAGCCAAGTCGCGCCGCGCGCAGACGGGCGGCGAGCCCGTCAAGGAACATTTGCTGATCACCCGCTACTCGCCGAAACGCGTGGAATCGGATGAAATGCTGTCCTATCAGGACGTGCAGGAAATCCTGCGCATCCCGCTGGTGGGCATCATTCCGGAATCGGAGCAAGTGCTGGCTGCCTCGAACCAGGGCAATCCGGCCATCCACTTCACGGGCACGGACGTGGCGCAAGCCTATGAAGACGTGGTCTCGCGTTTCCTCGGCGAAGATGTCGAGTTGCGCTTTACCAACTATGAAAAGCCTGGATTACTCCAGCGCATTTTTGGGGCGAAGTGATATGGCCTTGCTTTCTTTCCTGTTCCCCCCCAAGCCGAAGACGGCCACCGCGGCCAAGGAACGCCTGCAGATCATCATCGCCCGCGAACGCAGCGGACGCGATGGTCCGGACTTCCTGCCCGCCCTGCACAAGGAATTGATCGCCGTCATTTCCAAGTACACCAAGGTGAATGCCGACGACATCAAGATCTCGCTGGACCGCCAGGGCAACCTGGAGGTGCTCGACGTCAATGTGGTGCTGCCGGACGCGTAAGCGTTAATCCGGCCTGACCGTGAGCAATTCCTGCGCCACCGCGGCGCAGGCGTTCACGTGCTGGTTGCCGATCTGGCGAAACACGGCGTAGCCAATGGCTGCCGCCACCGCCTGGCCGGCGAACGGCACGAAGCGCGCCACCTGCTTGGTGGCAATCTTGACGCCACTGCGCTTGAGCAGGTGGAGGATCAGTTCGCGCGACACCAGCTTTCCCACCAGCATGCCACCCATGCCCACCGCCGCGCGGTAGGCCATCATCTTGAACTGCGGGTTCAACCGCTCGATCTGCTCGGGCGTGAGACCGAATTCGTGGTTGATATCATTGATCAGCATGGAAAACAGGCCCACGTCGGACATCAGGTCGATGCCGGGAATGGGGATGGCCGAGGCGCCCGCCGACATCATGGCACGCCGCTGCACCAGGCGCCGGCAACGCTCGCGCACTTGCTCGATGTCCGCATGGTTGCCCGGTATCAGGGTCCAATCGGTAGTACTCTTGTCTGGCATGGCCGTTTCTCCGCGAGTAAGGGTAGATGAACAAGTGTAACGTAAAGGCCTGCGCTGCCGATTTCACTGGACACAGTTGCAATCTCTGTTATATTTCACTTGAGCATTCCTTAACATTACGATAAGCAGAGCGGACCGTCTGTTTGTTGCTACACACTCCAGCCCATTATGCGAATTGCCGTACTCGATAGCGACCATAGCCAGGCAGAACTGATCTGCCAGGTGCTCACCGCCGCCGGCCACGCTTGCCACGAGTTTCAGAGTGGCAAGGAAATGCTGGGGCAACTGCGCAAGGACAGTTGCGACATGCTCATCCTCGACTGGCATGTGAGCGATCTGGACGGTGCCGAAGTCTTGCGCCGTGCCCGGGAAAAACTGGCACCCAAGGCACCCGTGTTGTTTATGACCAACAGTTCCGGCGAAGACGACGTGGTGGCGGGCATGACGGCCGGCGCCGACGACTACATGATCAAGCCCCTGCGCCGCAGCGAACTGACCTTGCGTACCCAGGCGCTGCTGCGCGTGGCCTACCCGGCCCAGAATGGCGCCGAGTACTTGCAATTCGGTCATTACACGTTTGAAACCCGCCCCGGCCGCCTGTTGCGCGATGGCGAAGTACTGGACGTGACGCACAAGGAATTCGCCCTGGCGCTGCTGTTTTTCCGCAATCTGGGCCGTCCCCTGTCGCGCGCCTACATCCACGAAGCCGTGTGGCAACGCGATACGGCCCTGCCCTCGCGCACCATGGATACCCACGTCTCGCGCGTGCGCAACAAGCTGCAGCTGAAACCGGAACACGGCTACCGCCTGGTGCCCGTCTACAGCTACGGTTATCGCCTGGAAAAACTGGGGGGCTGAACGGCGGCAAACGGCTGACCTGCTCAAAGCGCGGGCACAAAGCGCTATAATGTCGGCATAAGTCATCCCAACAGCCCTGAAATGCAACTGCTCGCCGTCGGCCTCAACCATACCACCGCCCCAGTGTCGCTCCGCGAACAGCTGGCGTTTGCGCCTGAGCACTTGGGTTCGGCGGTGATGGCGGCGCGCACCTGGTTCCAGCGCATCGACTTGCGCGACAACGACGAAGCGGCCATCCTGTCGACCTGCAACCGCACCGAGCTGTATGCGGCCAGCCACGTGCCCAATCCGCTCGACGCGGGCGCGCATTTCCTGGCCGACTATCACAAGCTCAACTACAGCGAGCTGCGCCCCCACTTATATATGCTGCCGCAGCACGATGCCGTGCGCCACACCTTCCGCGTCGCCTCCGGGCTCGATTCGATGGTGCTGGGCGAAACGCAGATACTGGGGCAGATCAAAGACGCCATCCGCACGGCCGACGAGGCAGGCGGGCTGGGCACGTATCTGCACCAGTTGTTCCAGCGCAGCTTTTCCGTCGCCAAGGAAGTGCGCAGCAGCACGGAAATCGGCGCCCACAGCGTGTCCATGGCGGCGGCCGCCGTGCGCCTGTCGCAACGCATCTTCGACAAGATCGCCGAGCAGAACGTGCTGTTCATCGGCGCCGGCGAAATGATCGAATTGTGCGCCACGCACTTCGCGGCGCAAAACCCGAAAAGCATCACCATTGCCAACCGCACCATGGAACGGGGCGAGGAACTGGCGCACCGCTTCAACGGCAAGGCCATCCGCCTGGCCGACCTGCCGGAGCAGCTGCACCAGTTCGACATCGTCATCTCGTGCACGGCATCGTCCTTGCCGTTGCTGGGCCTGGGCCTGGTCGAGCGCGCCATCAAGGCACGCCGCCACAAGCCCATGTTCATGGTGGACCTGGCCGTGCCGCGCGACATCGAAGCGGAAGTAGGGCGTTTGAACGACGTCTTCCTGTACACGGTCGACGACCTGGGCAAGGTCGTGCAGACGGGCCTGGAAAGCCGGCAAGCAGCCGTGGCGCAAGCTGAAGCCATCATCGAGACGCGCGTGCAATCGTTCATGAGCTGGGTCGATGACCGCGCCATGGTGCCCGTCATCCAGCATTTGCATGAAAACAGCGAAGCGCTGCGCCTGCTGGAAGTGGAACGGGCGCGCAAGATGCTGGCCAAGGGCGCCGACATCGACGCCGTCCTGGAAGCGCTGTCGAAAGGCTTGACGGCCAAGTTCCTGCACGGCCCGCAGCAGGCGCTGCACCACGCGCAAGGCGACGAGCGCAAGCAGCTGGTCACCCTGCTGCCGAAACTGTTCCGCCCCCGCCGTTAGCGCAGCCCCGCTGGCCGCCCGCGCGGCCGCCCCCTGCCCGCCTGCCGGGCGTGCCGGACCCGCACCATCCCTACACTCTTTTACCGCGAATCGCTATGAAACCATCCATGCTGGCCAAACTCGATCAACTGGCGAACCGCCTGGTCGAACTCGACGAACTGCTGATGCACCCGGACGCCACGTCGAACATGGACAGCTACCGCAAGATGACGCGCGAGCATGCCGAACTGGGCCCGCTGGTGGCGCTGTACCATTCCTACCAGGAAGCGGGCAACGATATTACGACAGCGCAAGAGATGTTGTCCGACCCGGACATGAAGGAATTTGCCCAGGAAGAAATCGAGACGGCCAAGGCCACCATGACGCGGCTGGAACGCGAATTGCAAACCATGCTGCTGCCGAAGGATGTCAACGACGAGCGCAATATCTTCCTGGAAATTCGCGCGGGCACGGGCGGCGATGAATCGGCCCTGTTCGCCGGTGATTTATTACGCATGTACACGCGCTTTGCCGAGCGCAACCGCTGGCAGGTGGAACTCGTGTCGGCGTCCGACTCCGATCTGGGCGGCTACCGCGAAGTGATCGTGCGCGTGGTGGGCAATGGCGCGTATTCGAAACTGAAATTCGAGTCGGGCGGCCACCGCGTGCAGCGTGTGCCGGCCACGGAAACGCAGGGTCGCATCCACACCTCCGCCTGCACGGTGGCCGTGATGCCGGAAGCGGACGAGGTGGAAGACGTCAACATCAACCCGGCCGACCTGCGCATCGACACCTACCGCGCCTCGGGCGCCGGTGGACAGCACATCAACAAGACGGATTCCGCCGTGCGCATCACCCACTTGCCAACCGGCATCGTGGTCGAATGCCAGGATGACCGCAGCCAGCACAAGAACAAGGCGCAGGCGATGAAAGTGCTGGCCGCGCGCATCAAGGACGTGCAGCTGCGCGAACAGCAATCGAAGGAAGCGGCCACGCGCAAGAGCCTGATCGGCTCGGGCGACCGCAGCGAGCGCATCCGCACGTATAATTTCCCGCAAGGCCGGCTGACGGATCACCGCATCAATCTGACGTTATATAAGCTGGACTTCATCATGGATGGGGATTTGACGGACTTGACGAATGCGCTGGCGGCTGAACACCAGGCAGAGCTGTTAGCCGCGCTGGGCGATTAAAAAGCGTCCATGGCGGCGTTGCGTCTTGCCCTGAACACTTTTTGAAGCGCCCAGCCAGATCAAGGGTTTAAGTAGCGGCTAAGCAATAAAAATCCAGCCTTGTGCGAAAATGACCAGCTCGATTCCATCCACCTCACCGTGTCGCCCATGAAAAATTCACGCACCGTCCTCCTGTTGATCGCCGCCCTGTGTTTCCTGATGCTGGGTGTGGCCATGTATTTGCAGCATGCCATGAACATGGCGCCGTGCCCGCTGTGCGTGATCCAGCGCTACCTGTTCCTCGCCATCGGCATCGCCTGCCTGGCCGGCGCGGCGGCCAACCGTCCGAAAATCGGCGCCGGCATCGGTGTGTTGGCGGCCCTGGGCGGCCTGGGCGTGGGCGCCAAGCATTTGTATGTGCTGGCCAACCCCGGCTTCTCCTGCGGCATCGACCCGGTGGAAACGGCGCTGAACAAGGTCTTCACGGCCGAACTCATGCCCTTCATGTTTGAATCGTACGGCGCCTGCGAAAACGCCGGCGAGCCCTTCCTCGGCCTGTCGATTCCCCAATGGGCATTCGCCTGGTTCGCCATCTTCGCCATCGCCATGCTGTGGACCTTGCTGCGTCGCAAACAATAGCCATTTATCTATGCCAGAAACACTGATCCCCGCCGGCAGCACTGTCGGCGCCCTGCAAATCCGACCCCTGCTCGATCCGCTCGACAACCGCATCCTGCTGGGCCACGCGCTGGGCCTGTCGCGCGTGAGCCTGATTACGCAATCGGAGCGTGTACTCACTCCCGTTGAAGCAGAACGTTTATCAGGCTTGCTGGCGCGCCGCCTGCAGGGCGAGCCGATCGCCTACATCGTTGGCCAGCGCGAATTTTTCGGCCTGCCGTTCGAAGTCAACGACGCCGTACTGATCCCCCGCCCCGACACGGAAGTGCTGGTGGAACTGGCGCTCGAGCGCCTGCCGCCCGGCGGAAGGGTGCTCGACATGGGCACGGGCAGCGGCGCCATCGCCGTCGCCCTGGCGCATACGCGGCCCGATGCCGTCGTCACGGCCCTGGACGTGAGCAGCACGGCGCTGGCCGTGGCGCGCCGCAACGCCAGCGCCAACGGCGTCAACATCACCTTCATGGCCAGCGACTGGTTCGAAGCGCTGGGCACGGAAAAGTTCGACCTGATCGTCTCGAATCCCCCCTACATCGCCAGCGGCGACCGCCACCTGGCCGAAGGCGATTTGCGCTTCGAGCCGGCGGGCGCGCTGACCGACCATGCGGATGGCCTGTCGGCCCTGCGCACCATCGTCTCCGGCGCCGCGCGCCACCTGGCGTCCAGCGCCTGGCTGCTGATGGAACACGGCTATGACCAGGCGGCCCAGGTGCGCGAACTGCTGGCCGCGGCCGGCTACAGCAAAGTGCAAAGCTGGCGCGACCTGGCCGGCATCGAAAGAGTCAGCGGCGCCCGCCTGGGCTGACCCATCCACGTGCGCGGGACTTGATCCGGCAACGCGCCAGATCCCCCGCAGTTTGTTAAAATATCAAGCGAATTCCTGACCGAAGCGCCGCCCCCCTTGTGCGGGGCGGACGCTGGCGACGCGGCGTTTTTTGGGCCGGCGCCGACGCATTTGCCAAAATTCGGTTAATCTCAGCACAAATTATTTATATGCTGCACAAGAAAGGAAGCTCAAATTGCCCAACCTGTTGACTCGCCGCCTGGCATTGCTGACTGAAGATGCCAACCGCGCGCTGCTGGGCGGCTTGCGCGGCATCGAGCGTGAAACCCTGCGCGTCGACCACGCCGGCCATCTGGCTTCCACGCCCCACCCCGCCGCCCTGGGCTCGGCGCTGACGCACCCTGAAATCACCACCGACTACGCCGAAGCGCTGCTCGAATTCATCACGCCGGCAGAAACCGACATCGGCGTCACGCTCGACAAGCTCGACACCGTGCACCGCCACGCCTACAGCCGCCTCGGCAACGAGTTGCTGTGGAGCCAGTCGATGCCATGCCAGCTGCCGCCCGAAGCGGAAATCGAGATCGCCAACTACGGCAGCTCCAACATGGGCATGCTCAAGCACGTCTACCGGCGCGGCCTGGCCTTGCGCTACGGCAAAGCCATGCAATGCATCGCCGGCATCCATTACAACTATTCGCTCGACGAACAGCTGTGGCAAGTGCTGGCCAGCAACCCGGACACCAGCGCCAGCCCGACCCACGCGGCCGCCACGCCGAAAGACGTGCAGTCGGAAAGCTACCTGGCAACGATCCGCAATTTCCGCCGCTACAGCTGGCTGTTGATGTACCTGTTCGGCGCTTCGCCGGCCCTGTCCGCCGGTTTCCTGCGCGGCCGCGCGCACAAGCTCGACACCCTGTCCGACGACACCTTGTTCCTGCCCTACGCCACCAGCCTGCGCATGAGCGACCTCGGTTACCAGAACGATGCCCAGTCCGGCCTGCGCCCGCACGAAAACAGCCTGGAAGACTACGTCAACGCGCTCACGCATGCCGTCAACGACCCGTATCCGCCGTATGCGGCGCTGGGCACAAAGAAGGATGGCGAGTGGATTCAATTGTCCACCAACGTGCTGCAGATCGAGAATGAGTACTATTCGACCATCCGCCCGAAACGCGTGATCCGCACGGGCGAGCGCCCGATCCAGGCCCTGTGCCTGCGCGGCGTGCAATACATCGAAGTGCGCTGCATGGATGTCGACCCGTTCGAACCGGTCGGCATCAGCCTGGAAACGGGCCGCTTCCTTGACGCGTTTTTGCTGTTCTGCGCGCTCGACGACAGCGCTCCCATCTCGGCCGAGCAAAGCGCCTGCTACACGAACAATTTCGCCCGCACCGTCAAGGAAGGCCGCAAGCCGGGCCTCACCCTGCGCCGCGATGGCGAAGAGATCACCCTGCAGGCCTGGGGCGAGGAATTGCTGGCGCGCATCGCGCCCGTGGCAGCCTTGCTCGATGCGCGCATTGGCGGCACGCAGCATGCGGACAGCCTGGCGGCACAAGCCATCAAGCTGGCCGACCCGGATGCGACGCCGTCGGCGAAGGTATTGGCCGAGCTGCGCGCCAATGGCGGCTCGTTCGCCGCCTTCGGCCTGCGCCAGAGCGAACGCCACGCCGCCTACTTCCGCGCGCATCCGGCGACGCAGGAACAAAGCACGTATTTCGACGCGATGGCCGCCAGCTCGCTGGCCGAGCAGCGCGCCATGGAAGCGGCGCCAGCCGGCAGCTTCGACGATTTCGTCGCCGCCTACCGCGCCAGCACCCTGTGTTCGCACACCTGAGCCTGACCTTGCGCAAAGCGCCCCCATGCTGACCTTCTACAATGAATTGCACAGCCAGCACCGGGGCCGCTTCGAAATGTTTCGCGGCACCCTGGTGCCCTGCTTCGAGACGCCGGAGCGGGCCGACATGGTGGTGGCCGAGCTGGGACGGCGCAACCTGGGCCGCATCGTCACGCCGCACGGCGTGCCGCTGACCTCGCTGGAGCGCATCCACACGCCGCGTTACCTGCATTTCCTGCGCCACGCCTGGCACGACTGGCTGGCGCTCGATCCCGACAACGCGGGCAAGGACGCCTTGCCATCCGTCTGGCCCGTGCGCACCTTGCGCAGCGACATCGAACCGGACGACTTCACGGCCAAGCTGGGGCTGTATTCGATGGACAATGGCACGCCGCTGACGGCCGGCACGTGGACGGCAGCCAAGACGGGCGCCGACTGCGCCGTCAACGCGGCGCACGCGTTGCGCCTGGGCGAGCGGGCCACGTTCGCCCTGACGCGCCCGCCGGGCCACCATGCGGGCAGCGATTTCTTTGGCGGCTACTGTTTTCTGAACAACGCGGCCCTGGCCGCACAGCATCTGCTCGACGACGGCGCCCGCAAGGTCGCCATCCTCGATATCGACTACCACCACGGCAACGGCACGCAAAGCATCTTTTACCAGCGCGACGACGTGCTGTTCGCCTCCGTGCATGCCGACCCGCGCAGCGAATATCCGTTTTACCTGGGCCATGCCGATGAAACGGGCAGCGGCGCGGGGCTCGGCTACAACGTCAACTTGCCGCTGCCGGCCGGCAGCACCACGGCCAGCTGGTTCGCCGCGCTGGAAACGGCCTGCCTGCGCATCAATATGTATGCGCCCGATGCGCTGGTGGTCTCGCTCGGCGTGGATACTTTCGCCGGCGACCCGCTGTCGCACTTCGCCCTGCAAAGCGGCGACTACCTGCGCGTGGGCGAACGCCTCGCGCATCTGAACCTGCCCACCGCCTTCATCCTCGAAGGGGGCTATGCGGTGAAGGAAATCGGCATCAATGTCGTCAATGTGCTCGAAGGTTTCGAGACGGCTGACTAAGCCGGCCTACATATTCCGGAACAAGGCCATGAACGGCTGGCTCACGGCCAGGGTTTCCGGCCGCGTTTTCAGGCGCAAGGCGCCGCGCCCCACCTCGTCGCGCGTGACCGACGCCACCATCTTCATGTTGACGATGGTGGAGCGGTGGATCTGCTTGAAGATGGCCGGATCGAGCACATCGAGCAGTTCGCGGATCGGCTTGCGCAGCAGCGCCTCGCCCTCGGCCGTCATGACGGCCGTGTACTTGGTGTCGGACTGAAAATAGGCGATGTCTTCCACCATGATCAGGCGCGTATCCTTGCCGCTGCTGGCCGTCAGCCACACCAGCGGCGGCGACTTGGCCGCCGCCGGCAAGGCGCTGCTCAATTGCTGCAGCAGGCCGGCCAGCGCGCCGTCGCCGGCCTGGCTCTTGCCGGCCCGTGCCTGCACGCGCTGCAAGGTCGCCTGCAGGCGCTCGCGGGCTATCGGCTTCAATAAATAATCGACGGCGCCGTTATCGAAGGCATCGATCGCGTACTGGTCATAGGCAGTGACGAACACCACCTGCGTGGCGGGACTCGCTTCGAGCGCGCCGGCCGCCACTTCCAGCCCCGTCAAGCCCGGCATGCGAATGTCGAGGAAGGCGATGTCGGGGCGCAGGGTGGCGATGGCCTCGAGCGCCGCGCCGCCGTCGTCGCAGGCGGCGACGATGCGCAAGTAGGGCCACTCTTCGGCCAGCAGGGCCACCAGCGCATCGCGCAGCAGGGCTTCGTCTTCGGCGATGACGCAAGTCATCTCGGGCTTATGCATAGGAAACTCCTTGCGCCGTACTGTCCGGCACCGTGATGGTGGCCGTCACGCCATCGGGGAAATTGGCGACAATGGCAAACGCGGCGGCATTGCCGTAGGTCAGGCGCAGGCGTTCGCGCACATTGCGCAGGCCTATGCCCGTGCCGGCGCCGTCGTCGCTGAACCCCTTGCCGTCGTCGGCCACCGTGACGATCACCGTGCCATTGCCGCTGCGCGCCATGATCCAGATGGTGCCGCCGCCGCTTTTCGGCTCCAGGCCATGCTTGATGGCGTTTTCCACCAGGGTTTGCAGCATCATCGGCGGCAGCTCCGCCTGGCGCAGGTATTGCGGTACCTCAATCTGCAAGTTCAGGCGGCCGCCCATGCGGATTTTCAAAATATCGAGGTAGGCGCGCGCCCGTTCCAGCTCCGTGCCCAGGGTCGACATGGCTTGCTCCGTGCGCGGCAGCGAGTGGCGCAAATACAGGATCAGATTACCGAGCATCTCGTCGGCACGCACGGGGTCGCTGCGCGTGAGCAACTGCGCGCTGGCCAGGGTGTTGTACAGGAAGTGCGGCTCGACCTGCGCGTGCAGCAGGCTCAGCTTGGCCACAGTGAGTTCCTTTTCCGTCACCGTCTGGCGCGCCTCGGCCTGCTCGCCGCGGCGGCGCTGCGCCACGCGGCGCGTCATCGCCCGCGTCACCGCTTCCGCGTTTTCCAGGTTGCTGCCATGGTCGACGAGAAACCAGTCGGTCCAGGCGTTGCGCGCCGGCTCGCAGATCAGGGTCACGCTGCCCGCTTCGCCATTCGGCGTGACGGTGGCGAGGATCTGGTTCGGCCGCGGCTCGAGGAAGCCCAGCAGGCGCATGCGGGGCAAGCCCGTGTGCGTGTAGGGCGCGGCGCGGCGCACTCTAGCCTGCACCTGCAGGCTGTCGCGCGCGCTTTCGACCACTTCGCTGCCCGGCAGTTCGCGGATGGCCGCGTCGATCATGTCGAAGGCCTCGCCCGCCTCGAACGGAATCTCGATCTGGCGCCGCTGGCGGCTCGACAGGGTGCTGGCATTGACGGCGCCGGCGATCAGCCGCACGCGCCGCACATGGGAAAACGCATTCGTGATGACGGCGCTGGCCAGCAGCGCGCCAACGATGACAAAAAATCCTTCCGTCTGCCCGAAGATATAGCGCAAGAAATTCTCGACCAGAATCGCCATGGCGATGATGTAGGTGACCATCGTGGCCAGGGTGATGCGCAGGATAAAGAAGAGGCTAGTCATGATTTTTCCTTGGGGGGTGAAGTGGGGCCAAGCATAACTATCGGCGCCAGCGGCGGTGGCCATTATGCGATGGAAGGGCAATACTGGCGACAAAGGCATCAAAATAAAGCATCAATATGCGCCACATCGAAATAAAATCGCTTGCAATTAAATAGTACACGATATATATTGAGCACATGGACGCCGGCAAGTGCTTCTGCAGACGGGCATCCTGGGGCAACAGCCCACGAAACAAGTAGTACACTATTTAGTAGTCAACTATCTAATCAACTCAAGGAAAACCATCATGTCGATCAAACAAGTCCTGTACCGCGCTCAAGCTACCGCCACCGGAGGCCGCGAAGGCCGTGCCGTGTCGTCCGACAATGTGCTGGACGTCAAGCTGACCACGCCAAAAGAACTGGGCGGCAATGGCGCCGTTGGCACCAATCCGGAACAACTGTTCGCCGCCGGCTACTCGGCCTGCTTCATCGGCGCCATGAAATTCGTCGGCGGCCGCGACAAGATCGCCGTGCCGGCGGACCTGTCGATCGAAGGCAACGTCGGCATCGGCGCCATCGACACGGGTTTCGGCATCGAAGTGGAACTGAAAATCTCGCTGCCAGGCATGGAACGCGCCGCCGCCGAAGCGCTGGTCGCCGCCGCCCACATCGTCTGCCCGTACTCGAACGCCACGCGCGGCAATATCGACGTTACCCTGACCATCGTATGATGGCACCTGACATAAGCTACTGCGCGTCGCGCTTTGCGGCCGGCGATGCTCACCGTGCTCCAGCACGGTTGCGCTTCTCGGCCACAAATCACTGCCGCTCGCTACGCTTCTGTCAGGCGCGGTAAGCCAGAGGTTTACACATCAAAAGCCACGCTGCCCGAAAGGCAGCGCGGTTTTTTTTCGTCTGCCGCTTTAAAATGGCGCTTTTCCCTGACAACCTGGAACAGCGATGATCGCCTGGCAATGGAATACCTTCGACGAACTCGGCCCCCACGATTTGTACCAGGTGCTGGCCTTGCGCCAGCGCGTGTTCGTCATCGAACAGCAGTGTATTTACCCGGACCTCGACGGCCATGACCAGCAAGCCATGCATTTGCTGGGCTGGCAAACGGTCGACGGCCAGCGCCGGCTGGCCGCCTACCTGCGCGTGCTGGCGCCCGGCGCCAAGTATGTGGAGATGTCGCTGGGCCGCGTGCTGACGGCGCCCGAGGCGCGCACCACGGGGGCCGGCAAGCATCTGCTGGCGGAAGGGATCGCGCGCGCCGAACGCCAGCACCCCGGCCACGCCATCCGCATCGGCGCCCAGCACTACCTGGAGCGCTTCTACCAGTCGTTCGGCTTTGTCACCGTCAGCGCACCGTACGACGAAGACGGCATACAGCACGTCGACATGCTGCGCGCGGTGCAGCCGGGAGCGGCGGCATGACGACGGCCCTGATTTCCTGGAGCGGCGGCAAGGATTCCTGCCTGGCCCTGTGGCGCGCGCGCAACGCCGGCATCAGCGTGCCGCTGTTGATCACGGCCATGGATGAAGATGGCCGCAAGTCGCGCTCGCACGGCGTGCCGCCCGAGCTGCTTGAGGCGCAGGCGACCAGCCTGGGGGCGCGCCTGCAGCGCTATCACGCCAGCTGGGCCAGCTACGAGGAACAATTCGTCGCCATGCTGCGCGCGGCGAAAGACGCGGGCATCGCCCACGCCATCTTCGGCGACATCGACTTGCAGCCGCACCGCGACTGGGAAGAAAAAGTCTGCGCCGTCGCCGGCCTGACGGCGCACCTGCCCCTGTGGGGCGAAGCACGGCGCGCGCTGGTCGATGAATTTCTCGCCGCCGGCTTCAAGGCCATCGTCGTCTGCATCAATGGCCAGCACTTGCCACGCGCATTTTGCGGGCGCGAGTTCGACGCCGCCTTTTTGGCCGACCTGCCGCCCGGCGTCGACGCCTGCGGCGAAAACGGCGAATTCCACACCTTCGTCTACGACGGCCCCGCCTTCAGCGCACCGGTGGCGCTGCGCCGCATGCAGGTGCTGCAATATGACGCGCCAGCCAATCTGGGCGGCGCCACGTACTACTTCCAGGAACTGGCGCCCGCCTGAATCCGCTGCAAAAGCAAAAAGGGCGACTCCATGGAGTCGCCCTTTATCCGTGCACCTTGCGCGTGCTTACTTTTTATCTACTTTACGCAGCGTGATGTCGAACACGAGGCCGGCGTAAGGCGGGATCACCACCGCACCCGTCGAGTCACGGGTGCCGCCAACGCCATAGCCCAGGTCATACGGAATGAGCAGGCGGCGCGTGCCACCCTCTTGCATGCCGACCAGGCCACGGTCCCAGCCCAGAATCATTTTGCCGATGCCGAGGATAAACGTAAAACTTTTGGGAGGGAGTGTCGCATCGAACTGCGCGCCTTTGCCGTCCGGCTTGCTCGCGTCATACAGCCAGCCCGTGTAGACCACCGTCAAGGTATCGCCCGCGGCGGCAACCGTGCCGGTGCCTTTCACCAGGTCAGGAAAGACGAATTCTTTGACTTGCGTGTTCGGGTCAAGCACGACCGGCTTCTCGGTGTTGGCAGCGGCGCCGCAAGCGGTCAGGGCCACGGCGCAAGCGAGGGTGGCGATCATTTGAAATACCGATTTCATGGTTTCCCTTTAAATATTGGTGTGTGGCTAAGCCCGTACGGTGCGGACCGGTACGGGCTGGAGTTTAACAGGACTCGCGTAGCCCATTTGTAAGCAGACGTAAGCAGGGCAATAAATGTGTCTCGATGCAACGTTGACACAATATCTATATTTCCACCTGCGTGCCCAGTTCGATCACCCGGTTACTCGGAATCTGATAGTAGTCGGCCGCCGTGCGCGCATTGCGCGACATGGTGACGAACAGGTGCTCGCGCCACGGCATCATGCCGGCGCCGGGCGTCGAGATGATGGTCTGGCGCGCGATGAAGAACGACGTCTCCATCATCTCGAAATCGAGTCCCTGCTGCGCGCATTGCGCCAGCGCGGACGGGATGTCCGGCTCATCCTTGAAGCCGTAATGCACATTCACCTGGTAGCACTGGTGGCCCAGATCCACCACGCGCACGCGCTCCGATGGCGCCACCCACGGCTCTTCATGCATGAAGACGGTGAGGAAGATCACCCGTTCATGCAACACCTTGTTGTGCAGCAAGTTATGCAGCAGCGCATGCGGCACGCCATCCGTTTCGCCGCGCAGGAAGATGGCCGTGCCCGGTACGCGCAGCGGCGGCGCGATGAACAGCGACGAGAGGAAATCGTCGAGCGGAATCGCATGCTTTTCCAGATTCTGGAACACCAGTTGGCGGCCCCGCTTCCAGGTCAGCATGACGATGAACAAAATCGAGCCCAGCAGCAGCGGGAACCAGCCGCCATGGAACAGTTTCAGGGCAGTCGCCGATACCAGGTTGACATCGATGATCAGGAAAAAGCCCGTGGCGGCCCAGCACAGGGCCAGGTTCATCTTCCAGCGGTAGCGGATGACGAAGAAGGTCAGGATGGTGGTCGACAGCATCGTGGCCGTGACGGCGATGCCGTAGGCGGCGGCCAGGTTTTCCGAGGAACCGAAGCCGATGACGGCCAGCAACACCACGGCCAGTTGCAGCCAGTTCACGGCAGGGATGTAAATCTGCCCGATTTCGCTTTCCGACGTGTGGCGCACGCGCATGCGCGGCAAGAAGCCCAGCGCGATCGCTTGCTTGGTCATCGAGAAGGTGCCGGAAATGGTGGCCTGCGAGGCAATCACGGTGGCCATGGTCGACAGGATCACCAGCGGATACACGCTCCACGCGCCCAGCTGCTGATAAAACGGATTCGAGACGGCTTCCGGATGGGCCAGCAGCAAGCCGCCCTGGCCCAGGTAGTTCAGCGCCAGCGCGGGAAAGGCGATCAGGAACCAGGCCAGGCGGATCGGCTTCTTGCCGAAGTGGCCCATATCGGCGTACAGCGCCTCGGCGCCCGTCAGCGCCAGCACCACGGCGCCCAGGGCAACGAAGGCGACAAAACCGTTATTCATCAGGAAAGTGGCCGCGTGCAGGGGATTGAGCGCGGCCAGGATGGCCGGCGACTTGATGATGTTGACCACGCCCATGCCCGCCAGCGCGGCAAACCACAGCACCATGATGGGGGCAAAATAGCGGCCGATGCCGGCCGTGCCATGCGACTGCACCGAGTACAGCGCCACCAGCACCACCATCGTCAGCGGCACCACATACGGACTGAAGGCGGGCGTGGCCACTTCCAGGCCTTCGATCGCCGACAGCACGGAAATGGCCGGCGTGATCACACTGTCGCCATAGAACAGGGTGGCGCCGAAGACGCCGATCACCATCAGCGGGAAATGCCAGCGCGACAGGCGGCTGACGGACGACAGCACCAGCGCCATCAGGGCCATGATGCCGCCCTCGCCACGGTTGTCGGCGCGCAACACCAGTGTCACGTACTTGAGCGAGACGATCAGGGTCAGGCCCCAGAAAATCAGCGAAACGATGCCCAGCAGGTTTTCATGCGAGAGCAGCAGGCCATGGGCGGGGTCGAAGACCGTTTTGAGGGTGTACAGCGGACTGGTGCCGATATCGCCGTAAACGATGCCCACGGCCGCCAGCGTCATGCCGGCAAGGCCGCTTTTTTTATGTTCCGACGTCAAGGTTGCACCCGTTTTTGTTTTGTTGCATCGCACAATATGATAGGTATTAGCAAATAGCAAGAGTATTTTTGCATGGTTCCGCAGCTGCCCCAAAGTCGTGGTTTTGTGCCGCTCCGCCTTGCTGCGCGGGCTTGCGGCCATTGATTTGTTGCCATTCTACGCCTCGCCAGCGGCGCCGGGCAGCCCCCGATGTTTTCAGCCATAATGACAGACTGTCTACTCTCCAGCGAAGCCCATCATGAATCCAGGCATGTTGTACGCCTCCCTCGCCTTCCTGTGCTGGGGCCTGTTCCCCCTGTACTTCCACGCCATCGGCGAGATTGCACCACAGGAAATCCTGGCGCACCGCATGGTCTGGTCGCTATTGTTCCTCGGCGTCGTGCTGACCGTGCGCCGGCAGTGGAGCTGGCTGGGCAGCCTGAAAGCGCAGCCCAGGGTGGTGGCCAGCTTCGTCGCCAGTGCGTTTTTACTCTCCGCCAACTGGTTCATCTATATCTGGGCCGTCAACAACGGCCACGTGGTCGACGCCAGCCTCGGCTACTTCATTACGCCCCTGATCAACGTCATGCTGGGCTTTTTGCTGCTGCACGAACGCCTGCGCCGCCTGCAGTGGCTGGCCATCGGCCTGGCCGCCTGCGGCGTGGCCTGGCTCACGTGGCAGGCGGGGCAAGTGCCCTGGATCGCCCTGCTGCTGGCGGCCACCTTCGGCGGCTATGGCTTGCTGCGCAAGACGGCCGCGCTGGGCGCGCTGGAAGGCCTGTCGTTCGAAACATTGATTTTATTTCCCCTGGCGCTGGCCTACATGCTGTGGCTGGGCTGGCATGGCCAGAGCGGCTTCGTCAATACAGATTCCACCGCCACGCGCGCGCTGCTGCTGGCGTCCGGCCCCATCACGGCCATTCCCCTGCTGCTGTTTGCCGCCGGCGCGCGCCGCCTGCCGCTGGCCGTGCTGGGATTGTTGCAATACATCGCCCCCACGGGCCAGTTACTGATCGGCGTGTGGGTCTTCCACGAATCGTTCACGCCCGAGCGCATGCTGGGCTTCCTCGTCATCTGGACGGCGCTGGGCCTGTACGCGGCTGAAGGGCTGTGGAGCAGCCGCCGCGCGCGGCTGGCTGCGTAATCCGGTTTTACCCGCCCCGGCAGCGCGCAGCGCTGGCCGGAAGCGGGCGTTTACCGTATCCTGTCCGTCTTTGTATATCACCCGAGATTTCTAATGGCAAATTACGTCTACACCATGAATCGCGTGGGCAAAATCGTCCCGCCCAAGCGCCAGATTCTGAAAGATATTTCCCTGTCCTTCTTCCCAGGCGCGAAGATCGGCGTACTGGGCCTGAACGGCTCCGGCAAATCGACCCTGCTGAAAATCATGGCAGGCATCGACACCGACATCCAGGGCGAAGCCGTGCCGATGCCGGGCCTGAACATCGGCTACCTGCCGCAGGAACCGCAGCTGGACCCGGAAAAAACCGTGCGCCAGGAAGTGGAATCGGGCCTGGGCGAAGTGTTTGAAGCGCAAGCCAAGCTGGAAGCCGTATACGCCGCGTATGCCGAGGAAGACGCCGATTTCGACGCCCTGGCCACGGAACAGGCACGCCTGGAAGCGATCATTTCGACGTCCGACGGCGGCAATCTGAATCTGCAGCTGGAAATGGCCGCCGACGCGCTGCGCCTGCCGCCATGGGACGCCAAGGTCGGCGTGCTGTCCGGCGGTGAAAAGCGCCGCGTGGCGCTATGCAAGCTGCTGCTGTCGAAACCCGACATGCTGCTGCTCGACGAACCGACCAACCATCTGGATGCGGAATCGGTCGACTGGCTGGAACAATTCCTGCTGCGCTTCCCCGGCACCGTGGTGGCCATCACCCATGACCGCTACTTCCTCGACAACGCGGCAGAGTGGATCCTGGAACTGGACCGCGGCAGCGGCATTCCATGGAAGGGTAACTACTCGACCTGGCTGGAGCAGAAGCAAGCCCGCCTGAAGCAGGAAGAATCGACGGAATCGGCGCGCCAGAAGGCGCTGCAGAAGGAATTGGAATGGTCGCGCCAGAACCCGAAAGCGCGCCAGGCCAAGTCGAAAGCCCGCCTGGCCCGTTTCAACGAGTTGTCCGAGCACGAATACCAGAAGCGCAACGAAACGCAGGAGATATTCATTCCCGTGGCCGAACGCCTGGGCAATGACGTCATCGAGTTCAAGAACGTGTCGAAAGCGTTCGGCGACCGTTTGCTGATCGACAACCTGAGCTTTACCGTGCCGCCAGGCGCCATCGTCGGCATCATCGGCCCCAACGGCGCCGGTAAGTCGACCCTGTTCAAGATGATCACCGGCAAGGAACAGCCGGACAGCGGCGAAGTGGCCATCGGCCAGACGGCGCGCGTCTCCATCGTCGACCAGAACCGCGATAGTCTCGCTGACAACAAGTCCGTGTTCGAGGACGTCTCCGGCGGCGCCGACATGCTGACGGTCGGCCGCTTTGAAATGCCATCGCGCGCCTATCTGGGCCGCTTCAACTTCAAGGGTTCGGACCAGCAAAAAATGGTGGGCAACCTGTCCGGCGGTGAGCGTGGCCGTCTGCACCTGGCGAAAACCCTCTTGATGGGCGGCAACGTCCTGCTGCTCGATGAACCGTCGAACGATCTGGACGTGGAAACCTTGCGCGCGCTGGAAGACGCCTTGCTGGAATTTGCCGGCAGCGTCATGGTCATTTCCCATGATCGCTGGTTCCTCGACCGTATCGCCACGCACATCCTGGCCTTCGAAGGCAATTCGCAAGTCACCTTCTTTGACGGCAACTATCAGGAATATGAAGCCGACAAGAAGAAACGCCTGGGTGAAGAAGGCGCGAAACCGAAGCGTATCCGCTACAAGCCCTTGACCACGTAATTTCGGTCCGGCAATGCAAAAAGGCAGTTACCTCGCGGTAACTGCCTTTTTTTTCAGCAAACTTCCGGTGAATTAGAAGTTGTAGCGTGCGCCCAGGGCCAGGCCGGTAGCCTTGCGGCCCTGGTCGGCGCTCTTGCCGAAGTGTTCCACTTCCGCCGTCAGCGAGACTTTCTCGTTGATCGCGTACTGGGCGCCAACGGAAGCGTACACGCCCGTCTTGTCGTTGCCGCTGATGCCGGTCGACAGGCCTGTGCCGCTCAAGCTGTTCTTGACCTTGGCCACACCGAGCTTGCCGAACACGCCGACCTTGTCGGTCACGGGCATGGTGGCCTTGCCGGCCAGGTAGTAGCCGTGCGAATCGCTTTTCACGGAACCGTTGCCAGCACCGGTGACATAGCTGTAATCCTTGCTGCCGAAATCGGCGTAGCCGCCTTCGACCGCCCAGGTTTTATCGAAATCGTAACCGGCGAAGATCTTGGCGCCGGCCTTGTAGCCGCTGTGATTATCGGCGCTGGTGGCGCCAGGAATATCGAAGTTATAACGGTTGCCCGTGACGCCAGCACCCACATACGCGCCTTCGGCGTGGGCGGCGCTCATGCCGGTCAGTGCGGTAACGGAAGCGATCATTGCAAACAGGATTTTCTTCTTCATCATGTTCTCTCTCTCAATTAGTTAATGTTCCTAGATTCGTGCCTGGATTCGCAGTTCAGCGAAGTGCGATGAGGACACAATAACAGCCGAAAAAAGCTACGTCTTTCTCCATTCCGTAAGAACTGTGACAAGATGTAAGCCAACATTCCAAACTGACAATAACCGTACAATGCGCACCGTTGAGCGAACTTAAGATAGACTTAAGAGCATTAGCGATTTCAGTCCAGAGGAGAAGTGCATGCACAAACGTCAGTTTCTCGCCGCCGCCATGGCCGGCGCGGCCCTGCCCGCCATCGCCCGGGCGGCGCCCGCCGGCCTGCGCGGTCCTGCCCTGCTGACCATCACTGGCAGCATCGACAAGCCGAACCGCGGTCCATTCGACGCCGTGCGCGACCAGATGATGCACAAGCAAAAGATCAGTTTTGAGCGGGCGCGGGCCTTCGACTTTGCGGCGCTGGCGAACTTGCCGGCGCGCACCATCCACCCCACCCTGGAATACGATGGCAAGGCACACGCCCTGCGCGGGCCGTTGCTGGTCGATGTATTGAAGGCGGCGGGCGCGCCCGAGGAAGATGCCGTGCGGCTGCTGCTGCGCGCCGTGGATGGCTATGCGGCGGCGCTGACCATGGCGCAGGCGCGCGCACAGCGTTTTATTGTCGCCACCCACCTGGACGGGCAGGCGATGGCGCTGGGCGGACTGGGACCGCTATGGGCGATCCACGATGCGGACCGCATCGCGGCCGTGGCGGCCCTGCCCCTGGCCGAACGCTACACCAGCTGCCCGTGGGCGCTGTATCACATTGGCGTGGAGGCGGGATGAACTATCTAAAACGCCAAACAAAACCGTAGCGAGCGGCAGTGATTTGTGGCCGAGAAGCGCAGCCGTGCTTGAGCACGGGGGCGCCGAGCCGGTGAGCATCGCAGACTGCAAAGCGCGACGCGCAGCAAGTTTTAATAGGCGTTTAGGCGTAGGCTTCCGCCATCGACATCACGCGTGGGGCGATAGCAATGCCATGCTCCTCGAACAGCGCCGTGATGGCCGCCAGGTTGTGCGTGCACTCCTCGGTTTTCCAGCCCTTGAAGATATCCGTGCCATCCTTCTGGAAATGAAGGTCCAGCACTTTGCCCGCATCCTTGTGCAGATAAGGCGAACTATAGGTGTTCTCGAAGCCGAGCGCCTTCAATTGTCCCAGCAAGGCAAGTGGTGGATGGTCGGGATCGGTGGCGAGAAAAATGCCGAAGGTCTTGCCCGGTGGTTTGGCGGCGATGTCGACCTCGTAGATGCCGGGGGCCTTGCTGACAGACGTACTCTTTAAAAATAACATACAACACTCCCTGCGCGTAATGTCCCGCGCCTGAAACGGGCGGCAAGACAGGGGCGGTGCGCAATGATTCCCCTCGTCAAATCTTATTGCTAATTGGCATCTTTGTCGACAAATCGGCACTTTTATTTGGTAAGTCGTGGTTATCTTGTCGCGTTCGCCAGCGTAAATTATCAATAAAGCCAGTTATCATTGCGCCAATACCCGGCCTGCTGCATACTTTTGGCTTGCCTCACGATTGCCTTCCCGCCGGCCACCCCTCGTCTCCATGCGTCTTCTGTCGATCAAGTACCGCCTGCTCATCCTCCTCACCCTGATCCTGGGGGCGGGCTTCATGGCCACCAGCCTGGCCAGCTACCTGGCCTCGCGCCAGGCCATCGAGCATGGCATCGCCGACCAGACCCTGCCGCTGACGGGCGACAATATCTATTCGGAAATCCAGAAGGACATGCTGCGTCCCGTCTTCATTTCCTCGCTGATGGCGCACGACACCTTCGTGCGCGACTGGATACTGGCCGGCGAAAACAAGCCGGAACAGATCGTGCGCTACCTGGCCGAGGTTAAGAAGAAGTACGGCGCCATCACCAGCTTTCTCGTCTCGGACAAGAGCAGCAAATATTACTATGCGGAAGGCACCCTGAAATCCGTCAGCCCACAGGCCACGCGCGACATCTGGTATTACCGCGTGCGCGCCATGGAGCAGACCGATTACGAGACGAATGTCGACGTGGACATGGCCAACCGCGACAGCATGACCATCTTCATCAACCACCGCGTTTATGATTACGATGGCCAGTTCATCGGCGCTACCGGCATCGGCCTGACCCTGGCGACCATGAGCCACATCATCGACCGCTACCAGGCGCGCTTCCACCGCAACATCTATTTTGTCGACGGCGCCGGCATGCTGGTGTTGGCGGGCAAGACCATGCGCAACGGGCACGGCAACATCCGCAGCCTGCCCGGCGTGAACGCCATTGCCGAGCAGATCATCAACCACCAGAGCGAACCGACGCATCTGTCGTACCAGCTGGGGCGCGCGCAAATCCTCGTCAATTCGCGCTTCATTCCCGAACTGGGCTGGTACCTGGTGGTCGAGCAGAATGTCAGCGACGAAGTCCAGTCGCTGCAGCGCGTCTTCATCTTCAACCTGGCCATCAGCTTTGGCGTCACCCTGCTGGTACTGCTGTTGACCTTGCTGACGGTGAACCGCTACCAGCGCCGCATCGAACGCATCGCCTCGACGGATGCACTGACGGGGCTATTGAACCGCCAATCGCTGGAATTGCTGTTCCAGCGCGCCATGCTCTTGTCCAAACGCAACGAACAACCGATGTCCGCCATCCTCTTCGACATCGATTTCTTCAAGCGCGTCAACGATACTCACGGCCACCTGTGGGGCGACAAGGTCATCCGGGGTGTGGCCGACGTGGCGCGCGCCACCGTGCGCGAAAGCGACGTCATCACGCGCTGGGGCGGCGAGGAATACCTGGTACTGCTGAATAACTGCAGCCTGGCGCAAGCGGCGGAAGTAGCGGAAAACCTGCGCGCTGCCATCGAACGCCACGATTTCGGCCTGCCCGCGCCGGAGCTGCCCGTGACGATCAGCCTGGGCGTGGCCGAGTACCGGCCGGAGGAAAGCGAATCGGCCTTCTTTTCGCGCGCCGACAGCGCCTTGTATCAGGCCAAGCATCACGGCCGCAACGGCGTGCACGCCGCCTGAGTCACCCCCCGCGCTTGCGCCTGGCCAGATCCTGCGTGGGCGCCACCAGCGCCCGGTACAACTCGCCCGTGGCGGCATCCCAGTTTTGCACGGCTAGTTGCTGGCGTTGCACGGTGGCCGAGTCGCCGCGCGCGATGGGACCGGACAGCGCGGGCGCGGCGCCCAGACGGAATACATTCGCCACCGCTTCCGTCACCAGGGGCTGGGCCAGTTCGCGCGCCACCGGCTCGGGAATGCCGGCCGCCTGGTAGGCGCGCAAGGCCGCGTCGAGCACCGTCACCAGATAATTGCTGGCAAAGACGGCGGCCGCGTGATACAGGGTCTTGGCGGCCGGATCGATGGGCACGGGGCGCGCGCCGATGGCGTTCAAGGCCGGCGTGAGGAAGGCCAGCGCCAGCGGGTCGCCTTCGACGCCGCAAAACGTGCCGTCAAAGGTAGCGGCCACTTGTGCCGGATCGGCAAAGCTGCGGATCGGGTGGGCGCTGGCGACAAACGCGCCGGCCTGCGTGGCCGCCAGCAGCACGTTCGAGGCCAGCGCGCCGCTGCAGTGAAACACGATGGCGCCCGCCTGGCGCCCTTCGGCCACCAGCGCCGCGCAGGCCGGACCGATCTGATCGTCGGAGACGGCCAGCATGGTGACGTCGGCGTGGCGCAAGGCCGCATAGCTGTCGACGGGGGTTCCGGCGCCGATGAAGGCCACGGCCGCTTGCGCCGAGGCCATCGAGCGCGTGAGCACGTCCTGCACGGCGACACCTTCCACGCCGGCGAACAAACTGCCCAGCACGCGGCCCACGTGGCCGGCGCCGATGATATTCAAAGTGACGTTCATGATGATTTTCTAGAAGCTCGATCCCGGCTGGCGCAGGAATTCCACCTCTTGCGGCGTGGAAGCGCGGCCCAGGATGGCGTTACGGTGCGGGAAACGGCCAAAGCGGGCGATCACTTCCTGGTGGCGCTCGGCGTAGTCGAGCATGCCGTCAAAACCGGGCTGCGCCTGCGACAGCAGCTGGAACAGCTCGACGGCACGCGCCTGCATGGCCAGGTCTTCCGCGTGTTCGAACGGCAGGTAGGCAAAGGCGCGCAGCATCGGCGGCAATTGCCCGTCCTGTCCCGCTTGCGTCAAGGCGATGGCCAGCGCCAGCGCCCGGGCGTCGCCGGCAAAGGCGCGCGGCGTGCCGCGATACACATTGCGCGTGAACTGATCGAGCACGATGAGGCGCGCCAGCGCGCCGTGCGGCGTCGCATCCCATTCACGCAAGCCGCCGTCGATGGCGGCATCGATCAGCGCGCCGAAACGCTCGCGTATCTGCGCGTCGAAGCCGTCATCCTTGCGGAACCATTCCATGCGCGACTGGCCATAATCCGGATTATCCGGCGGCAGGAACCAGAAATCGAGTACATCTTGGGCTTGTCCATCCATATTCATTCTCTCGGCATCCGTATCAATTGCGGGCATGCGACAGCTGGAAGCCGGCGATGCCTTCGAAAGCGGCCAGTTCGGCCGACATGGCCGACAGGCTGGCGCCCGTGTTCTTGCCATGCGCGATGGCGACAAAACGCCATTCCTGCATGCCCTCGTTGCTGCCGATGGTCAGCGAACCGCCGGCGATATCGTAGCCGCGCTTGGCCGCCATGCGCCGCAGCGCATCTTCGCGGGGAATAAACCCCTGGCGGAAGCGCATGGTGATGGCCACCGCATGGCGCGACGGCAGCCAGTTCTCCAATTTTGACAGAAAAATCATCGCCATCGCGCACAGGAAGGCCAGGCCCATGGCCGACAGATAAAAGCCGATGCCGACCATGATGCCGATCACGGACGAAGCCCAGATCGAGGCGGCCGTCGTCAGGCCGCTGATATTGAACCCCTCGCGCATGATGACGCCGGCGCCGAGGAAACCCACGCCCGTGACGATGCCCTGGATGACGCGCGTGGGATCGCTGCCGACGATGGCGCCATGGCCGCCGTACCAAAATTCAGGATAGCCGCCCAGCACCGTCAGCGCGGCCGAGGCCATGCAGACAAGGCTGTAAGTGCGCATGCCGGCCGCGCGCCCGTGATAAGAACGCTCGTAACCCACCAGCAAGCCCAGCAGCAGCGCGCCCAGCAGGTTCAGCAGGATCACGCCATTCGTCGCCAGCTCGGCCGGCGACCAGTAGGCGCGCAGGAAGTCGATGGTCGGCATTTAATCCTGGGGCTTTTTGGTCAGCTGCTTTTCAAACGCCACGTCGAGCTTGCTGACGCGGCGCGCCTTTTGCGGTCCCAGGCCATTGACGAAGGCGACAAACGCATCGAGTTCCAGCGGCGGGCACAAAGGCGGCAAGCCGGGGCCTTCCGTGAGAAAGAACAGTTCATCGCCCGTGCGCGCCATCGTGTAGAGACGGTGGCCGGTGCGTTCCTTGAGCCGCTCGATGGCGGAGGTGGCGCGGGTCGAGCGCATCAGATGGCTCCCGTGCGCTGTTCCAGCCACGCCAGCGCATCGCCGGACAACAGCGGCGCCAGGCGCGCGCGCACGGTGGCGTGGTAGTTGTTCAGCCACGCCGCCTCGTCGTCGCGCAGCAGCGACCGTTCCACGCAGCGCGTGTCGATCGGGCACAGGGTCAGGGTTTCGAAGCGGAGAAATTCGCCAAACTGCGTCGTTTCCGCAGGCACGTTCAGCACCAGGTTCTCGATGCGGATGCCCCACTGGCCAGGGCGGTAGATGCCCGGTTCGATGGAGGTGATCATGCCCGGTTCCATGGCCGTCTGCGGCTCCGGCATGGCGGACTGGGAAATCGATTGCGGCCCTTCGTGGACGTTGAGGAAAAAGCCCACGCCGTGGCCCGTGCCATGACCGAAATCGATGCCCTCGGCCCACAGCGGCGCGCGGGCGATGGCGTCGAGCATGGGCGACTTCACGCCGCGCGGGAACTGCGCGCGCGACAGGGCGATCATGCTGCGCAAGACCAGGGTGAAATCGCGCCGGTGTTCGGGCGTGATCGTGCCGACGGGGACCACGCGCGTGATGTCCGTGGTGCCGCCCCAATACTGGCCGCCCGAGTCGATCAGCAGCAAACCGTCGCCTTCGATGGTGGCGGCCGAATCCGCATGCGCGTGGTAATGCATGATGGCGCCATGCGCATTGAAGCCGGCGATGGTGCCGAAACTGGGGCTGGCAAAACCGGCGCGGCGGGCGCGCGCGGCCGTCAGGTGTTCGTCGATGCCGATTTCCGTCAACGGCGCGCGCTGCGGGTCGGCCAGGGTGCAATCTAACCAGCTGAAAAACTCGCACAGGGCAGCGCCATCTTGCTCCATGGCGGCGCGCACGTGCACCGCTTCGCTATCCGTCTTGCGCGACTTGGCCAGGGTGGTCGGGTTGATGGATTCGACCACCCGCACGCCCTCGGCCACGGCCTGGCGCGTGCCGAACGTGATGCGGCGCGGGTCGAGCAACAAGGTGGCGCCGGCCGGCAAGGCGGCCAATGCAACCGCCGTGCGGTCGTACGCGGCCACGTCCACGCCTTCGCTTTCCAGGGTGGCGCGCAGGGACGCCGGCAGCTTGCCTTCGGCGATGAACAGCGTGGCGCGCTCCGGGCCCACCAGCGCATGCGCGAGGAAGACGGGGTTGTAGTGCACGTCGGCGCCGCGCAAATTGAACAGATACGCGATATCGTCGAGCGTGGAAATCACGTGGTGGCTGGCGCCGTGCACCGCCATGCCGGCGCGCAGGGCCGCCAGTTTCTGCGTGCGCGACAGCGATGGATACGCGGGCGCATGTTCATATACGGGCGCGACCGGCATGGCCGGGCGATCGGGCCACACGGCTTGCAGCACGTCGATGTCCGTACGCAGGGTCACTTGCGCGCCCAGCGCCTGCTGCAGCAGGCGCGCATTGGCCAGACCCAGCACGGCGCCATCGACGGCCACCGTCTGCCCCGGCTGCATGGTCTCGCCCAGCCAGTCGATATACAGCACGCTGGCGCCGGACGGGATTTTTTTCAGGGCGATACCGCTGCCGGCCAGCTCGTCTTCCGCCTGTTCCCAGTAACGGCCATCGGTCCACACGCCGGCGACATCCTGCGTCACGACCAGGGTACCGACGGAACCTGTAAAGCCCGACAGCCACTCGCGGCCCTGCCAGCGGGCCGGCAGGTACTCGGACAAATGCGGATCGGCCGATGGCACGATCAGGGCATCGATCTGCTGCGCGCGCATGGCGGCGCGCAGCAAGGTCAAACGGGAGGCGGGATTACTGTGAACGGATGTCTGCATGGCGGCGAAAAGGTGCTGTGCTGGGAAGCGCTCATGATACTCCGATTGCCGGCAATGCAGTACTCACGCAGCCCAGGCCAGGCCAGGCCAGGATGCGGCTCGTCTTCAATGCTGGAGCAGCTGGCCGGCAAGGCCGACGATTTTTTCCAGCAGCGCCTCATCGTGCGGCAGCCAGGGCACGGCGCCCAGCTTGCTCCCCTTCGCTGCCACCTCGCTCGCTACCTCGGCGCCATCCAGCGTGACCCTGCCGGTACTCAGGTGAATCGCATGCCTGCCGACCATCAGGTGGCGCGCTTCGAGCGCCATTCGTCCGTCCTCGATCTGGTCCGCGAATACCTGTTCCAGCACGGTGCGCCGCATGCCCGCCATCGGCCCCGGCGCCAGATTGGCCAGGTAAAACAGGCGCTCTTCGCGCTGCACGCTTTGCTCCTCTTCCAGCAGCGCCAGGGCGCTGGCGCTGACCAGCAGGTCCACCGCGCGGCACGCTTCCGAATATGCCACCGGCGCCATCGGCATCATCTGCGCGGGCGCCAGCCCGTTTGACATGCATGCGCCGCCCGCGCCTGGATAGACGTGTCCTCCGAGGCGCAGCAATACGCGCCAGGCGCCGAATTGCCGCGACAAGCCTTCATCGTAATCGAGCCGCCAGCCTTCGCGGCGGGCCAGTCCCAGCAAGGTAGGCAGCGACAACTGGTAGCCGGCAAATGGGGCGCCGCCGTCGCCGGGCGGTGCATATATTTCACGATACACCTGCCGCAGCGGCTGGCGCACGCGCCGCCGCGCGAGCAGCGCCTGCCAGGCGGCGCGCTGCTCCCCGCTGCCGTGCAGGGGATGCCACAGGCCGATGTCGCCTTGTTCAGGCAATGCCACTGGCTGCCCCTGCGCATCGATGGCGCCCTTCCCGTCGGGCATGAAGGCCAGGCCGTCGCCCGTGCGCCAGACCAGCGCGCGCGCCACCGTCTCGATATCGGCATCGTCGCGCAAGGCGCGCCATTGGTCCAGGCCAAACCACACCTCGCTGGCGTAGCCCGCTTCCAGGCGGCGCGCCAGCATGGCCTGGCGCCGCTTGCCCATGGGGCCGGGCATGCCGACCCGCCAGGCGATATCGGGCCGTTCGGCCAGCGTTCGTTCGGCCGGTTTCAGATTGCGCTCCAGCTTCTTGCGGATGCCCGCATGGCGCACCTGCGCCAGCGCCGTGCGCAGGGCCAGCAAGCTTTCCGGCGTGGGGATGGTTTCCACCGCATGGCCCAGCGCCATCGCCAGCGACTGCGACGGCGCGCTTTTTGCCGCGCCGGGCGCCACGCATGCCAAGGGCAGCAAGACGGCGATCACGGGACGGAACCATCCATCATCGCGGTAGGCGGCGACCCGCGCGGCGCGCGCCAGCACGGGAGAATCTGCCGTGGCAAAGGCGGCATCGGCCGCATACGGCACGCTGCCATCGTGGATGGCGGCGATATGGCGCGCCGCCTGTTCCAGTATCGTGCGCGCAAAAGCGGCATACGCCGCATCGTCGGCCAGCACGGCGGCGGGATCCGCCTCGCCGATACTGTTGCGGTTCCAGTAGCCGCTGTAGCGCGAACCGGCCAGCGCCAGCAGGGACGCTTGCGCCAGCTGCGGCAGCAGTGCCAATTCCTGCAAGGTCAATGGCATCGGATCACGGGCGTGACGCTCCTCCATCAGCTGCGCGAATTGGGCAGGGGCGTCGCCGCCGGCAAGACGCGTCAGCAGCCAGGCCTGGTAGGGCCGCTCGGCCCAGCCCGAGGTTTCGCCGAGAATGCGCCGCGCCTGCCCCGCCGTGCCTGCCGGTGCCTCGCCCTGCAGGCTGGCCAGGCAGCCGATGACGTACTCCCATTCCCGGTTGTAATCACCGGCCGCGTCGAGTGCGTCGAGGAACACGGCGCCGGCCAGCAATGGCGCCAGTCCGGCCTCAGTCACCTGTTCCAGCAGCGTGTGCGCCAGATTGAACCGCGCGATATCGTCATGGCCGAAGCGCGCCGCGCGGTGCAGCGCCCCCCAGATGGCGCCCAGTTCTTCAGGCGTCCAGTCTTGGAAATCGACCGGCGGCCCCGTGAAGCGCGCATGCTCGACAAAGCCGCCATCGAGGCGTGCGCGCAGGGCGGCGGCGCGCGTGGTCTCAGAGAGCATCATCGGCCTCGTAGCGGCGCAAGCCTTCCAGGTCCAGCACGCGGATGCCGCCGTAATCGAGGCGCAATAGCCCCTTTTTTTCCAGCACCTGCAAGGCCTGGTTGGCGCGCTGGCGCGAGGAACCGGACAGCAGGCCGATTTCCTCCTGCGACAGCTGCACCAGGGTTTCCACACCCGGATACAAGTGCGAGTTGAACATCGACGCCAGGCAGCGTGCCACGCGCGTGTTCAGGTCCAGCAGGCGTTCGTTTTCCACCATGCCGATGAACTGTCCCAGGCGCTCGTTGAGCTGCATCAGCAAAAAGCGCGTAAATGGCAGGCTCGTTTCCAGCAGCCAGTGGAAGGTGGCGCCGGGCAGGCGCGCCACGCGCGTGTCCCGCAGGGCCATGGTGTCGTATTTGCGGATTTCATTCTTCAGCAATGAACCTTCGCCGAACCAGCTGCCGGGCGGCACGCCGATAAAGGTCATCGCCTTGCCGGAAGCGGAAAAATTATTCATCTTGACCATGCCGCTGATGACGCCGATCCAGTTGTCCACCGGTTCGCCCTTGCGGCACACAAAGCCGCCTTTCGGCACGAAAGTCTCGAACACATCCGCTTCGACCCGGGCCAGTTGCACGGGGTCGAGCAGCTGCGCCCAGTGGGCCGCGCGCACGGCATCCTTGAGACTGATATCAGGGTAGGTCATTGTGCGATGCACCATCGAAAAGTGGGTAAATGTCCCCGAAAAGACAACTTGGCAAACTAACGCAAGCTACTATCATTGCATAAACGCCTGACACATAAAAAACACAGAGCGCCATCCAACGAGGTGGGGCCTGAGACAAGCAACAGGGAGACACTGGTGCAAACGAATACCACAGCAGCAATGCCGACTTTTCCGCGGCGCTTATTGCAACACGGGACAGTACGATCCGACAAGCCCGCCTTTCGCGAAAAACACCTGGGCATCTGGCAAACCTGGACCTGGCGCGAGGTCAACGACGAGGTGCGCGCGCTGGCCTGCGGCCTGGCCGCCATCGGCTTCCAGCGCGGCATGAACCTGGCCATCATCGGCGACAACCGTCCCCGCCTGTACTGGGCCATGCTGGCGGCGCAAAGCCTGGGTGGCGTGCCCGTGCCACTGTACCAGGACGCGCCGGCCGCCGACATGGCCTATGTGCTGCAGGATGCGGAAATCCGCTACGCCATCGTCGAAGACCAGGAGCAGGTCGACAAGCTGCTCGAACTCAAGGCCCTGTATCCGCACGTGGCCCACATCGCGTATGACGATGAACGCGGCATGCGCCATTACCGCCAGCCGGAACTGATGTCCTTTGCCGCCCTGCAGGTGCTGGGCCGGGCCTACGACCGCGAACATCCGGGCTTTTTTGACGCCGCCGTGGCAGCGGGCCAGGGCAGCGACTCCGCCGTGATCCTGTACACCTCGGGTACCACGGGCAAACCGAAGGGCGTGTGCCAGAGCCACACGGCCCTGCTGGCCGCGGGCGTTGGCGGCGTCGCCTTCGACAAGCTCACCGACGAGGAAGACATCCTGTCCTACCTGCCCATGGCATGGGTCGGCGACTGCCTGTTCTCGCTGGCGCAGGCCATGGTGGCAGGCTTCACCGTCAACTGCCCCGAGTCGGGCGGCACGGTGATGATCGACATGCGCGAAATCGGCCCCACCTGCTACTTTGCGCCGCCGCGCGTGTTCGAGAACATGCTCACCAGCGTGATGATACGCATGGAGGACGCCAGCAGCATCAAGCGCCACATGTTCAGCCATTTCATGGATGTGGCCAAGCGCTGCGGCGCGCAGATTTTGGATGGCAAGCCCGTCGCGCTGGCGGACCGCCTCAGCTACAAGCTGGGCGAGCTGCTCGTCTACGGCCCGCTGAAAAACGTGCTGGGACTGTCGCGCGTGCGCGTCGCTTATACCGCCGGCGCCGCCATCGGCCCCGATCTGTTCCGCTTCTACCGCTCCATCGGCGTCAATCTCAAGCAGCTGTACGGCTCCACCGAAACCTGCGCCTATGTGTGTCTGCAACCGGACGGCAATATCAAGTTCGACAGCGTCGGCTTGCCGGCGCCCGGCGTGGAGGTGAAACTGGCGCAAAACGGCGAAGTGCTGGTCAAGTCGCCGGCCACCATGAGCGGCTACTTCAGGCGTCCCGACGCCACCGCCGAAGTGATCGACGACGACGGCTATTTCCATACGGGCGACGCAGGCGTGTTCGACGGCGAAGGCCACCTGAAAATCATCGACCGCGCGGCCGACGTGGGCAAGATGAATTGCGGCGCCATGTTCGCCCCCAACTACATCGAAAACAAGCTCAAGTTCTTCCCCTTCATCAAGGAAGTGGTGGCCTTCGGCCACGCGCGCGACCAGGTCTGCGCCTTCATCAATATCGACATCGAAGCGGTGGGCAACTGGTCCGAGCGGCGCGGCATCGCCTATTCGGGCTACACGGACCTGGCGGCGCGCGCCGAAACCTATGGCCTGATCCGCGACTGCATCGAGCAGGTCAACGCGGAACTGGCGGCCGACCCGCTGATGGACCGCACGCAGGTGCACCGCTTCCTCGTGCTGCACAAGGAGCTCGATCCCGATGACGATGAACTGACCCGCACGCGCAAGGTGCGCCGCAAATTCATCGCTGAAAAGTACGCAGTGCTCATTTCCGCCCTGTACGAGGGCAAGGCAACGCAATACATCGAGACCCAGGTGAAATTCGAGGATGGCCGCCTTGGCTCGACCAGCGCCAACCTGCAGATCTGGGACAGCAAAACGTATCGGCCCCAGGGCCTGGCCGCATGATGGAGCACAGCACGATGCAAATGAACGAACCCGACGCCCATTTCGGCACGGCCCGCAAGACGGGTCCCGTGATCCTCGACCTGAAGAATATCTCGCTGTCGTTCGGCGGCGTGAAAGCGCTGACCGACATCTCGTTCGACGTCAAGCAGCATGAAATCCGCGCCATCATCGGCCCGAACGGCGCCGGCAAAAGCTCGATGCTCAATGTGATCAACGGCGTGTACCGCCCGCAGCAGGGCGAAATCATCTACCGGGGCGAACACCGGCGCGGCATGGATTGCTATGCGGCCGCCAAATCCGGCATCGCACGCACCTTCCAGAACATCGCCCTGTTCAAGGGCATGACGGTGCTGGACAACATCATGACGGGCAGGAACCTGAAGATGAAGTCGAATTTCCTGCTGCAAGCCCTGTACTGGGGCCCGGCGCGGCGCGAGGAAATCGAGCACCGCAAGAAGGCCGAAGAGATCATCGACTTCCTGGAAATCCAGGCCATCCGCAAGACGCCCGTGGGGCGCCTGCCCTACGGCTTGCAAAAGCGGGTGGAGCTAGGCCGCGCGCTGGTGGCCGAACCGGACATCCTGCTGCTGGACGAACCCATGGCAGGCATGAACGTGGAAGAAAAACAGGACATGTGCCGCTTCATCCTCGACGTCAACGACCAGCTGGGCACGACCATCGTGCTGATCGAGCACGACATGGGCGTGGTGATGGATATCTCCGACAGGGTGGTGGTGCTCGATTACGGCAAGAAGATCGGCGACGGCACGCCCGACGAGGTGCGCAGCAACCAGGATGTCATCAACGCCTACTTAGGTGTGGCGCACTAGACGAGGAATAGCAATGAATATCAATTTTTTCTTTGAAGTGCTGATCGGCGGCCTGCTGTCGGGCGTCATGTACGCGCTGGTGGCGATCGGTTTTGTGCTGATCTACAAGGCCTCGGGCGTGTTCAACTTCGCGCAGGGAGCGATGGTATTTTTCGCCGCCCTCACCTGCGTCGGCATCATGGACAAGTTCGGCCTGTCGCTGTGGCTGGCCATCCCGCTGACGATGGTGACCATGATCGTGCTGGGCATGGCGATTGAACGCGTGGTCTTGCGCCCGCTCGTCAACCAGCCGGAAATCACGCTGTTCATGGCCACCATCGGCCTGACCTTTTTCATCGAAGGCCTGGCGCAGCTGATGTGGGGCTCGCAGGTGCACAAGCTGGACCTGCCCATCGAAGACGTACCGATGCCCTTCCTGATGGAGCATTTCAATATCATCATCTCGCAGTTCGACATGGTGGCGGCCGGCATCTGCGCGCTGCTGGTGATCTGCCTGGCCTTGCTGTTCTCGAAAACCAAGGTGGGCCGCGCCCTGCGCGCCGTCGCCGACGACCACCAGGCGGCGCTGGCGGTCGGCATCCCGCTGCAGCGCATCTGGGCCGTGGTGTGGGGCGTGGCGGGCCTGGTGGCCATGGTGGCCGGCTTGCTGTGGGGCGCGCGCAACGGCGTGCAATTCGCCCTCACCTTCATCGCCCTGAAAGCGCTGCCGGTGCTGATCCTCGGCGGCTTTACGTCGGTACCGGGCGCCATCGTCGGTGGCCTGATCATCGGCGCGTCGGAAAAGCTGGCCGAAGTCTACCTCGGCCCGATGGTGGGCGGCGGCATCGAAGGCTGGTTCCCGTATGTGCTGGCCCTGCTGTTCCTGCTGGTGCGTCCGGAAGGATTGTTCGGCGAGAAGATCATCCGGCGCATCTGACGCCGCACCATGCATACGATGCACCCATCACAAAGGACACGCCATGATTTACCGTGAAGCAGGACAATTCAAGACCAGCTACCAGGCTGACAACCAGATTTTCCCGATCCGGCAAGACCGCCTGGCGCTGACGGCCACGCTCCTCGTCGCCGTCTTCCTCCTGCCGTATTTCGCCTCGCCCTACATGCTGTCGGCGATCCTGATCCCCTTCCTGATCTTCGCCCTGGCGGCGCTGGGCCTGAACATCCTGACCGGTTACGCGGGCCAGCTGTCGCTGGGCACGGCCGCCTTCATGGCCGTGGGCGCCTTTGCCTCGTATAACTTCATGGCCCGCCTGCCTGGCCTGCCGCTGCTGGTGTCCTTCATCCTCGGCGGCCTGTGCGCGGCCATGGTGGGCATCGCCTTCGGCCTGCCCTCCTTGCGCATCCGCGGCTTTTACCTGGCCGCCTCCACCCTGGCGACGCAGTTTTTTGTCGTCTGGTGCCTGACCAAGATCCCGTATCTGACCAACTACAGTTCCTCGGGCGTGATCACGGTGCAGAAGATGACCATCCTCGGCTACCAGTTCGACACGCCGCAAAGCAAATACCTGCTGGTGCTGGCCATCGTTGCCGGCATGGCACTGCTGGCCAAGAACATGATCCGCTCGAACGTGGGTCGCTCGTGGATGGCCGTGCGCGACATGGACATGGCGGCCGAAGTGATCGGTTTCAGACTGATGCGCACCAAGCTGCTGGCGTTCGCCGTCAGCTCGTTCTATTGCGGCGTGGCCGGCGCGCTGTATGCCTACGCCTACCTGGGCACGGTGGAGCCGGAAGCGTACAACCTGGACCTGTCCTTCCGCATCCTGTTCATGATCATCATCGGCGGCGTCGGCTCGATTCTCGGCTCCTTCCTCGGCGCGGCCTTCATCGTGCTGCTGCCCGTCTTCCTGAACACCATCGCGCATGGCCTGGCATTGCCCACCAGCGTGGCCTCGAACCTGGAACTGATGGTGTTCGGCGCGCTGATCATCTTCTTCCTGATCGTCGAACCGCACGGCCTGGCCAGGCTGTGGCAGATCGCGAAAGAGAAATTACGCCTGTGGCCTTTCCCGCACTAGGAATTTGTACCTTGCAGTCTGATGTCGGTTGACTTGAAATCAAATAAAACAAGAGGAGACACACAATGAAACACATCAAATCGCTCATGCTGGCCGCCGCCATCGCCAGTGCCGCACTCACCATGGCCGGCAGCGCTCAGGCGCAGGACAAGGAACAGTACATCGCCCTGCCGTCCTACCGCGTGGGTCCCTACGCGGCTGGCGGTTCCGGTTTCTACGGCGGCATCATCGACTACTTCAACCTGGTCAACCAGGCCGGCGGCGTCAATGGCGTCAAGATCAGCTGGGAAGAATGCGAAACGGAATACAACCCGTCGCGCGGCGTCGAATGCTATGAACGCCTGAAAACCAAGCAGGGCGGCGCCACCCTGGTCGAAACCCTGTCCACGGGCGTCGCCTACGGCATCCTGGACCGCGTGGCGCAAGACAAGATCCCCATGACGATGATCGGCTACGGCCGCTCGGACGCCGCCAACGGCAAGGTCTTCCCCTACGTGTATCCGCTGATCTCCAGCTACTGGAGCCAGGCCGCCGCCATGATCAAATACCTTGGCGACAAGGATGGCGGCATGGACAAGCTGAAAGGGAAAAAAATCGTCCACTTGTACCACGATTCGGCCTTCGGCAAGGAACCGCTGCCCGTGCTGGAAGCGCTGTCGAAACAGTACGGCTTCGAGCTGGTGAAAATTCCCGTCGCGCCGCCCGGCAGCGAACAGCAATCGCAGTGGCTGCAGATCCGCCAGGCCAAACCGGACCACGTGATCCTGTGGGGCTGGGGCGTGATGAATTCCGTTGCCATCAAGACGGCGCAGCGCAACGGCTTCCCGCGCGACAAAATGCTGGGAGTCTGGTGGGCCGGCTCCGAGGAAGACACGATTCCATCGGGCGATGCGGCCAAGGGCTACACGGCGATGACGTTCAATACGCCGGGCAACTACCCCGTGCTTGACGACATCCGCAAGAAACTCTACGCGTCCGGCAAGGGCAACCTGTCCGACCAGTCGCGCATCGGCTCCGTCTACCACATGCGCGGCGTGACGGCCGGCATCCTGTGGGTCGAAGCGATCCGCGTGGCGCAGGAAAAATTCGGCAAGGGCAAACCGATCACGGGCGAGCAGATGCGCTGGGGCCTGGAAAACCTGAACGTCGACGATGCGCGCCAGAAGGCCGTGGGCGCGCTGGGCATGTTCCCCACCGTGAAAACCAGCTGCGATGACCATGAAGGCTCGGGCGCCGTGAAAGTGCAGCAGTGGGATGGCAAGAAATGGACCGCCATCACGCCGAAATGGATCGTCGGCGACAAGGCCCTGGTGCGTAAACTGGTCGAGGAATCGTCGGGCAAGTACGCCGAAGAGAAAAAGATCACGCCGGCGTGCATGAAGTAATGCAGTAGGCGAGAGGAACCGGACCGGCTACCGCCGGTCCCGTGTTTAACATTTTAAAGAAGCAGCCATGACCCACACTGCCACGCAAGCCCCGCCCCAGGCGGACACGCCGCCGCCCTACCTGTCGGTGAACAATATCGAAGTCATCTACGACCATGTGATCCTGGTCCTGAAGGGCGTGTCGCTGCAAGTCCCGCAAGGCAAGATCGTGGCGCTCCTGGGCGCCAACGGCGCCGGCAAGTCGACCACCCTGAAGACCATCTCGACCCTGCTGCGCGGCGAACGGGGCGACGTCACCAAGGGAGAAGTCCAGTTCAAGGGCGAGCGCGTGGATCAATTGACGCCGAATGAACTGGTCAAGCGGGGCCTGTCGCAAGTGATGGAAGGGCGCCACTGTTTCGGCCACCTCACCATCGAGGAAAACCTCCTGACGGGCGCCTACACGCGCAGCCTCTCGCGCGGCGAGCTGAAAGACGCGCTGGAAAAGGTCTACCACTATTTCCCGCGCCTGAAAACCCGGCGCAGCAGCCAGGCCGGCTATACCTCGGGCGGCGAGCAGCAGATGTGCGCCATCGGCCGCGCGCTGATGGCCAAGCCGTCGATGATTTTGCTGGACGAACCGTCGATGGGCATCGCGCCGCAGATCGTTGAAGAGATCTTCGGCATCGTCAAGGATTTGAACCACAAGGAAAACGTCTCTTTCCTGCTGGCCGAGCAGAACACCAACGTGGCGCTGCGCTACGCCGACTTCGGCTACATCCTGGAAAACGGACGGGTCGTGATGGAAGGGCAAGCGCAGGAACTGGCCAGCAACGAAGACGTCAAAGAGTTTTACCTGGGCGTGTCCAGTGCCGGGCGCAAGAGCTTCCGCGACATGAAGTTCTACCGCCGCCGCAAGCGCTGGCTGGCCTGACATCGGGAGTTGCCGTCATGGATCTGGAACGGGCGAAGCAAGTGTGCCGCGGCTTTCCCGGCGCGACAGAAGACATCAAGTGGAGCAACGTGCTGGCGTTTTCCGTCGGTGGCCGCCTGTTCGCCCTGTGCGGCGCGGAAGCGCACAGCACGCGCGGCATGAGCTTCAAGGTCGATGCGGAACGCTTCCTGGAATTGACGGACCGTCCCGGCTTTCGCCCGGCGCCCTACCTGGCGCGGGCCAAATGGGTGCTGGTCGCCAGCCCAGACGCCCTCGACGACGACGAAATGGCTACCCTGCTGCAGCGCTCATACAGCCTGATTGTTGCGGGACTGACGAAAAAAATGCAACGTGACATTGGAGAATCAGCAACATGACCGATATGCTCGATAGTCTGGAAGCACGCGCCCCCGAAGCGCGCGAACGCGAATTGATGGCTGGCCTGCCGCAGCTGATCGCGCGCGCGCAAAAGGCGCCGGGCTGGGCCCGCATCCTCGACGGCGTCAACGCAGCCGACATCACCAGCCGCGCCGCGCTGGCGCAGCTGCCCGTGACGCGCAAGTCCGACCTCAAGCAATTGCAGCACGACGCGCTGCCGTTCGGCGGCTTGAACACGACGCCGAAAAACGCCCTGTCGCGCGTGTTCGTCTCGCCCGGCCCCATCTTCGATCCCGAAGGCCGCGGCCCCGACTGGTGGCGCTTCGCGCGTCCCATGTATGCGGCCGGCGTGCGCGCCGGCGGCTTGCTGCAAAACTGCTTTTCGTATCACTTCACGCCGGCCGCCTTCATGGTCGAAGGGGGCGCCGCGCGCATCGGCTGCACCGTCATCCCGGCCGGTATCGGACAGACGGAAATGCAGGTGCAGGCGATGGCCGACCTGAAGCCCGACACGTATATCGGCACGCCGTCATTTCTGAAACTGATCATCGAAAAAGCGCGCGAGATGGGCGCCGACATCAGCAGCGTCACCAAGGCCGTGATGGGCGCGGAAGCCTTGCCCGAGTCCCTGCGCAGCTGGTTTGCCGAAAACGGCGTGCCGCACGTGTTCCAGACCTATGCCTCGGCCGATATCGGCAGCATCGCCTATGAAACGGCCAGCAATGGCAAGCTCAATCCCGGCATGGTCGTGGACGAAAACGTGCTGCTGGAAATCGTCCATCCCGGCAGCGGCATTCCCGTCGCGCCGGGCGAAGTGGGCGAAGTCGTCGTCACCGTCTTCAATGCCGACTATCCGCTGATCCGCTTCGCCACGGGCGATCTGTCGGCCGTGTTGATCGACGCGCCGGAGTCGCCGTGCGGCCGCACGAATACGCGCATCAAGGGATGGATGGGGCGCGCCGATCAAACCACCAAGGTGCGCGCCATGTTCGTGCACCCATCGCAGGTGCATGAGATCGCGCGCCGCCACCCGCACATCAAAAAGGCGCGGCTGGTGGTGTCGGGGCGCATGGCCAACGACGAGATGACTTTGCATTGCGAAGTCGACGATCCGACGGACGCCAGCGGCACCGAAGCCATCATCGGTTCGATCCGCGAACTGACCAAGCTGCGCGGCGATGTGCTGCTCGTGGCCGTGGGCAGCCTGGCGCAGGATGGGAAAATCATCGACGACATGCGCGATTACAAATAAGGCCGATTTGCGGGATAATACCGGCATTGACCATCAGCCCCATTCATCGCCATGCAAGAGTCCATGCAAGAATTTCATCACAACCGTGCCCGTGACCTGATCAAGAACGCGGAACTGCTGTTCGACCAAGACGCCGTGCAGGCGTCGATCACGCGCATGGCCGATGTGCTCAACACGCGCTTCAACGCCGAGGACTCGAAAGAGTTCCCGCTGGTGCTGGGCGTGATGGGCGGCGCCGTTGTATTTACGGGCAACCTGCTGCCACAACTGAGCTTTCCACTCGAATTCGACTACATCCATGTCAGCCGCTACGGCGACGACGACAAGGGTGGCGAGGTGGTGTGGAAAGTCATCCCCCGTTCGAACGTGGCGGGCCGCACCGTCATCGTGCTCGACGATATTCTGGACGAAGGCGAGACCCTGGCGCACGTCAAACAGCGCTTGCTGGACATGGGTGCCTCGGAAGTCATCCTGGCCGTGTTCGCGGACAAGGCCATCGGCAAGAAGAAGCCGGTACAAGCCGACATCGTCGGCCTGGTGATCCCGAACCGTTTCGTCGTCGGCTTCGGCATGGATGCGTATGGCTACTGGCGCAACCTGCCGGGCCTGTGGGCCATCAAGCCCGAGGATTTGAAGCAGGAATAAGGATGGCCTGGATGACGCGACATGCCGCGTCATCCGGCAGCAGCAAGGTTACAGCTTCAAGCGCGCGCGCGCCGCATCGTATTCGGCTTTCAGGCGCGCCACCATCTCTTCCACGCTCGGCACGTCATCCATCAAGCCCACACCCTGGCCCGCGCCCCAGATGTCGCGCCAGGCTTTGGCGCTGCCCGAGCCGAAGTTCATCGCGCTCTTGTCCGCTTCGGGCAACGCTTCCGGATCGAGTCCGGCCGCTTCGATCGATTTTTTCAGGTAATTGCCGTGCACGCCCGTAAACAGGTTCGTGTAGACGATGTCCGCCGCGCTGGAATCAACGATGGCGTCGCGGTAGCCCTCGCTGACGTTCGACTCCTTGGTCGCCAGCCAGCGCGAGCCGATGTAGGCAAAGTCGGCGCCCATGGCTTGCGCGGCCAGCACGGCGTCGCCCGTGGCGATGGAACCCGACAACGCCAGCGGACCGTCGAAGAATTTTCGCACTTCGCCCACCAGCGCGAACGGCGACAGGGTGCCCGCATGGCCGCCGGCGCCGCTGGCCACCAGGATCAAGCCATCGACACCGGCTTCCAGCGCTTTTTTCGCATGGCGGATCGAAATCACGTCATGCAGCACGATGCCGCCATAGCTGTGGATGGCGTCGAGCATTTCCTTCGGCGGCGCGCGCAGCGAGGAAATGATGATGGGGATCTGGTGTTTCACACACACTGCCACGTCATGCGCGAGGCGGTCATTCGACTGGTGCACGATCTGGTTGACGGCGATCGGCCCGACCTTCTTGTCCGGATTGGCGGCCTGGAAGGCAGCCAGTTCGGCCTGCAAATCCGTGAGCCACGTGTCGAGCAATTCGGCGGGTCGCGCATTCAGGGCCGGGAAGGAACCGACGATGCCGGCCTTGCACTGTGCCGCGACGAGGGCCGGGCCGCTGGCGATGAACATCGGCGAGGCGATTACGGGTAAGGAGAGGTTTTGCAACGCAACAGGCAATGCCATGGCGGACTCGCTGGAAAGTTGATCGGGATGAGAAATACACTGAACGTTGATTATAGTGCAGAAAAAGTACGATCGTGCTGAATTTATCGCCTGACCGTTTCAGCCTTTGTTAAGCAAGTACTCACCCTCGACCCGTGCCGCTGCGGCCCTCACCAGCTGCGACACGGCCCACTCGGCCAGCGCGGCCGCTTCCTGGCGCAGAAAGCGCCGGTTGGCCTCTTCGAAGATGGGCATGCCGCGCAGCAGCGCCGGTATCTCGGCGATGGCGATGCGCTGGCGTTCCAGCAGCAGGAACTTGAGCAGCACTTTTACCGCGTTCTGCGCATTGCGCACGGGATCGGACGCCAGGTAATCGAGGCGCGACCAGGCGCGCTGCAGGGCGCCGGCGGCGTCCTGGAATGGCCGTCCATGGCCGGGAATCACCACGCGCACGTCCAGGCCGGCGATCAGGTCCAGCGTGGAGCGCGCTTCCAGAAAACCGGAGCCGCCATCGAGTTCGGGAAAGATCACGCCAAAACCGTTTTCCCACAGGGCGTCGGCAGAGATCAGGATGCCCTCGTCGGCGCAGTAAAAAATCAGCGAGTGCGGATCGTGGCCCGGTGCGCCCAGCGCTTGCCAGCGCATGTCGGCCAACGTCAACATGTCGCCCGGCGAGACGGTGGCGTCAAAGCCGAAGCGCGGGCATTGCTGGCCCGTGGCCTGGAAACTGAGGGCATCGACGTCCCACGCGCGCACCTTGTCCGCTTCCGAGACGGGAATGGCCGTGTGGCAGCCGTATTGCGCTTGCAGCAGCGCGTTACCGCCGCAATGGTCGGAATGCAGATGCGTATTGAACAGGCGGTCCAGGGGCCGGCCATCGAGACTGTGGCGCAGCAGGGCCAGGGTTTGCGGCGCATGCGTGACATATCCGCTGTCGATCAGCGCCGTGTCGTCCCGCCCCTGGAACAGGATGTTATTCGACGACAGCCAGCCGCGTTCGAACACCTGCATGGCATCGGGGAACAGCGCTGGCGATCGCGGCATGGGCTTCCTCAGTAGTCTGGCTCGAAGTCGAGCAGGGATACACGTCCTGGCAATTCGGCTAACACGGCGCGCTTGAAGTCGTCGTCGGCCTTGCTCCAGGCGATGATCTCGTCAAGCGTGCGCAGGCAGCCTTCACACAAGCCGCTGTTGCGGTTCATCTTGCACAGGCTGACACAGGGCGACGGCACCGGTGACGGCAAGGGGAGCGGAACGGCTGGCGGAGGTGGGGTAGCGACCATCATGGAGCGGCATCGGTAAACGTGAAGGCTTTCATTATGCCGCGAAACCGCGCCGGCGAGTCGGCGGCATCGCCATGCAATGTTTCTGTGAATAAAGTTTCAAGTGAAAACATGATCAAAAAATCATTTTCTGGCAATTTATTTTGCAGCCCATTCTCACTCTGCGGGTGCCCGTCCTACAGCGTTATCAGACCAAATCCTGCTTGACTTGAGATACTACACAACTATACTACCATCCATACAGATGGCAAATGGATGCCACGTGGAGTTTTTGGAGAGATATGGCCAAGCAAGACAGCAAGCCCAAAATTGGGGAATCCGAGAAAATCACGATCAACCTCGGCTTGATCGACCTGGGGCAGATCGATTTGCTGGTCCAGGAAGGATTTTATTCCAACCGCACGGATCTGATCCGTACGGCCATACGCAACCAGCTGGGTATCCACGCCGACGTGGTGAAACAAACCGTCGCCCGTAAAAGCCTGGTATTGGGCATGCAGCATTATTCGCGCGCCGACCTGGAAGCGATCCAGGCAGCCGGCCAGCGCCTGCAAATCCAGGTGCTGGGACTGGCCAGCATTGCCAGCGACGTCTCCGTGGAACTGGCACTGGCCACCATCGAGTCGATTTTCGTATTAGGTGCCCTGCACGCCAGCACCGTCGTCAAGACGGCGCTCGCAGGGCGAATTCACTAGCGTATTGGTTCGCGGCGATGACCCGGCCGATGCGCGGCACCGTTAAGGATGGTCATGAAACTACCTCTCAACATGTTGGCGCAGATGCGCGCCGCAACCCGCAATCTGATGGGCGGCGGTCCCGCCGCCGCCACCGAAGCGATCCAGCAGGCGCTGTCTGCCGCCGGCCTGACGCCGCCGGCGGCAGCCACGCAAGCGCCGCCACCGCAGCCGATGCGCGATATCAATCCACCACCTGCGTCACCACCTGCGCAGGCCCGAGCCGAGCAGCCGCAAGCTGACGCCGCGCCACCCACGCCCGCGCAGGCGGCGCAGGACTTCGCGCAGGATTTCATGGCGCGCCTGGGCGTGCCGGCCGGCCTGGGCCAGCACAGCTTCGACATGCCCAGTTTCGAGCTGCCGAATTTCCACCCGCCCGGCTTCAACACGCCGGCCGCCACGCCGGTGGAGATGCCGGCCGGTGCGCAATTCATCGACGGCGTGTACCGCAACCATGCGGGCACGCGCTCCTATAAACTGTATATCCCCAGCAGCTATCACGGCCAGGCCATGCCGCTGATCGTCATGCTGCACGGCTGCACGCAAAATCCCGATGATTTCGCCGCCGGCACGCAGATGAATGCGCTGGCCGAAGAAAAGGAATGCTTTGTCGTCTACCCGGCGCAAACGCAGGGCGCCAACAGTTCGCGCTGCTGGAACTGGTTCAATGCCATCGACCAGCAGCGCGACCAGGGCGAACCATCGCTGATCGCCGGCATCGCCCGGCAAGTCATCGACGAATATCCAGTGAATGAACGCGAAGTGTTCGTCGCCGGCCTGTCGGCGGGCGGCGCCATGGCCGTCATCGTCGGTACCCTGTACCCGGACCTGTTTGCCGCCGTCGGCGTGCATTCAGGCCTGCCCTTCGCTTCGGCGCAGGACTTGCCATCGGCGCTGGCCGCCATGAAGGGCGGCGCCATGCCCAATGCCCAGCGCAAGGCGCCGGCCGGCGGCGTGCCCATCATCGTCTTCCACGGCGACCGCGACACCACCGTCAATCCGCGCAATGGCGATGAACTGATCGCCCAGGGCGTGCGCAGCCAGGCAGGCGGCAAGGCGGCCAAGGCCGCATCCATCGACGGCAGCGTGCCGAATGGCCACCGCTACACGCGCACCACGCACAGCCAGGCCGATGGCTCCCCGCTGGGCGAACACTGGGTCATCCACGGCGCCGGCCATGCCTGGTCCGGCGGCAGCCATAACGGCAGTTATACGGATGGAAAAGGGCCGGACGCGAGCCGGGAAATGCTGCGCTTCTTCAAGACCGTCAGTTGATATTGTCGGTGTAGGGCGCGATCTGCCGCTGCTTGTCGGCGATCTCGCATACGCCGTCGGCATAGCGGGTGGAGATGGCGATGAACTGCTCCTGGATCTGCAGGAAGGCATCGACGATCTCGGCGTCGAAGTGCGAACCGCGTCCTTCGACGATGATCTGCACGGCCTGTGCATGGTCCATGCCCTGCTTGTAGATGCGCCGGCTGATCAGGGCGTCATACACGTCGGCCAGCGCCATCAGGCGCGCCGAAATCGGGATGGCTTCGCCGGCCAGGCCTTGCGGGTAGCCGCTGCCATCCCATTTCTCGTGGTGGCTGTAGGCGATCTCTTTCGCGTACTTGAGGAAATCGACTTCGATGCCCAGCTCGTGCTCGGCCGCCAGGATGGCGTCGCGCCCGAGCGTGGTGTGCGTCTTCATGATGGCCATTTCGTGCGGCTCGAAACGTCCGGGCTTGAGCAGGATATGGTCGGGGATGCCCACCTTGCCGATGTCGTGCAGCGGCGCCGTCTTGAACAGCAGTTCGATATTCTTGTCCGTCAAAAAATCGCGGAAGCGCGGCAAGCCGCGCACCTTCTCGGCCAGCGCCTTCAGGTAGTGCGAGGTACGGCGGATATGGTTGCCCGTCTCGCTATCGCGCGTCTCGGCCAGCGAGGCCATGGCGTGGATCGTGACGTCCTGCAGCGCCGCCACTTCCTGCACGCGGCGCTCCACCTCCGTTTCCAGGTATTGGTTCTGGTCGCGCAAGAAATCCTGCATCTGCTTCATCGCCAGTTGCGTCCTGATGCGCGCCAGCACGATGGGCGCCGAAATCGGCTTGGTGATGTAATCGACGGCGCCCAGGGCCAGGCCCAGCTGCTCGTCCGCCACTTCGCTCATGGCGGTGACAAAAATCACGGGGATGCCGGCCGTGGCGGGATCGGCCTTCAGCGCGCGGCACACGTCGTAGCCGCTCATGCCCGGCATCATGATGTCGAGCAGGATCAGGTCGGGCTGGTCGCTGCCGGCGGCGATCTTCAGGGCGCGCTCGCCATTCACGGCGATCTTGGTGCGGTAATCGTCTTCCAGCACCGCGCGCAGCAGGTCGATATTGTCTGGCGTGTCATCGACCACCAGAATGGTTGGCTTGCTTGCCGGCGCTCTCATGCCCGTCCTTCGCTCTGCATAGTTATCCTTGTCACAGTGTCAGCTCCAGCGCATCGGCCACCTCGCCCAGCTGCGCCAGCGCACCTTCGAAATCGTATTGTCCCAGCATGCGCTTCAACTGGCGCGCGTGTTCCGCCTGCCCGGCCGCGACCAGCACGGGGCCAATGCCGTCCAGGTGCTTGACGGCCTGCGCATCGTCCTGCAGCAGCAGCTGCGACAATTCGCGCAAACCCGCTTCCAGGTGCGCCCGGTCCACCGGCGCCACGTACGCCACCGCCGCGCCGCCCGCCTCGGCCGCATTGCCACGCGACTGCATGGCCAGCACGACTTTCGGCACCAGCTCGTCGAGCGCCAGGGCGCAGGCGGCCAGCGCCTGCGGCAAGCCGTCGTGCGAACCCAGGCTGAGCAAGTGCTCGACCCGCGCAGCGCTGTCGGCCAGGCCACCGGCACCGATATTGCCCGCCAGGCCCTTCAAGGTATGCGCTTCGCGGATCGCGGTTTCCAGCTGGTTGTTCTCGATGGCGGCAATGATGCGCTGCATGGCGTCGAACTGGGTTTCCACAAAACGGTCCAGCAATTTTCGCATCAAAACGGCATTGCCGCCCACGCGACGCATGGCTTCCGCCATTTTCAGGCCGGCGATCACGGGCAGCTCCGCTTCCGGCTGCGGCATCACCGCCGTCATTGCCTGCGGCGTGGCCGGTGCGATCCAGCGCGCCAGGGTACCGAACAGCTGCGCCACGTCGATCGGCTTGGCGATGAAATCGTTCATGCCGGCATCCAGGCATTTTTCCTTGTCGCCCACCATGGCATTGGCCGTCATGGCGATCACGGGCAAATTCGAATAGCGGGGATCCTGGCGCAGCTTGCGCGTCGCCTGGTAGCCATCCATCACCGGCATCTGGCAATCCATCAGCACGCCGTCATAGGCGTTTTCCTCGATCTTCGCCAGCGCGATGGCGCCATTGCTGGCGATGTCGACGCGGATGCCGGCGTCGTTGAGAATATGCTGTGCCACTTCCTGGTTCACTTCATTATCCTCCACCAGCAGCAGCCAGGCGCCGCGCAAGGCGCGCTCGTCATCGCGGTAGCTGCTCTGGCGCTGCGTCTTGCGGCTCTGTCCCGTCACACCGCCAAACACGAACGATATCTGGTCGAGCAGGGTCGAGGCGCTGACCGGCTTGTTCAAGACGCCGTCGAACGGCAAGTCCCGCTGGCGCGCCGCTTCCAGCAGCGCTTCGCGATGGAAGGCCGTGACCATGATGCAGGCCGGCGTCGCATCGATGCCGGCGGCATCGGCGCGGATGCCGGCCAGGGTATCGAGGCCGTTCATGCCCGGCATTTTCCAGTCCATCAGTACCAGTCCGTACGCTCGCCCCTCGGCGCGCGCCTGCGCCACGGCGCCGATGGCCAGCACGCCGCCAGACACGGCACGCGCCTCGAAGCCCAGCGCCGTCAGCATGCTGACGAAGATTTCACGCGCACTGGGGTTGTCATCGACCACCAGCACGCGCAGGCCCTGGAACTGCTGCTGATGCTGCAGTTGCGGCAGGCTGTCGCGCGGCACGGCGGCCAGGCCGAAGCGGGCCGTGAAGAAAAAGGTGCTGCCCACGCCCGCTTCGCTGACCAGGTCGATCTCGCCTTCCATCATTTCCACCAGGCGCTTGCTGATGGTCAGGCCCAGGCCCGTGCCGCCATGGTGGCGCGTGGTCGAGGTGTCGGCCTGGGTGAAGGCCTGGAACAATTTGCTGCGCTGGGGCGGCGTCAGGCCTATGCCCGTGTCGCGCACATCCACGCGCAAGACAGCCGCACGTTCTTCCAGCTGCTGCAAGCGGATGGTGACGACGATCTCGCCCTTGTCCGTAAACTTGATCGCGTTGTTGGTGAGATTGATCAGCACCTGGCCCAGGCGCAGCGGGTCGCCCTGCAAGGCGTTCGGCACGTCGGGGGCGATGTCGAACAGCAGTTCCAGTCCCTTGTCCTGGGCACGCATCACGGACAGGTCGGCGATCTGCGCCAGCACGTCCTCGAGGAAGAAATCGACTTTTTCAAAGGCCATCTTGCCCGCCTCGATCTTCGAGAAATCGAGGATGTCGTCGATGATGGCCAGCAGGTTCTTCGAAGCCGACTCCACCTTCTCCAGGTAGTTGCGCTGGGTCGACGTGAGGTCCGTCTGCAGCGCCAGGTGGGTCATGCCGATGATGCCGTTCATCGGCGTGCGAATTTCATGCGACATATTGGCCAGGAAGTCCGATTTCATCTTGGTCGCATCCTCGGCCACTTCGACGGCGTGGCGCAGGTCCTGCTCGACGGCCAGGCTGGTGCTCATGTCCTTGAGCGCCTGCAGCAATTCGCCCGTCTCGTCGCGCGACGTCACTTCGATGACGGAACTGAGGTCGCCATTGGCCACGCGCGTGGCGATCGCCACCGCCTCGCCCAGCGGACGCGTGATCGAGCGCGCCGACCAGGCAAAGGCGAGACCCGTCAGCAAGGCTGCCAGGCCGATGCCGCCCATCAGCAGTAGCGAGGTATCGATGTCGTTGCGTATCCTGGCCGCGCTGTCGCGGATCAGCTGCTGCTGCAGGTCGTCGAGCTGGCCCACGTACAGCAGCACTTTTTCCAGCACCGGCAAGGTCTGCGTCTGTATGGCCTGCTCGGCGCGGGCATCCTCGCCGCGCTCGATCAGTTCGAACATCGTCTTGAGCGAAACATAGTAATCGGCGCGGGCCAGGTGCATCTGTTCCAGCAGGCGCCGTTCCTCGGGCCGCGCATCGAGACCGTCGAGAATGCGCACCTGCTCATCGATGCCCTGCTTGATCGCTTCCAGGCGCGCCTGGTTCGCCTGGCGCAGCGCCGGCTCGTGCTGGTTCGGCAGGTTGCCGATGCGCGTGGCCGCCTCGCGCGCCAGCCCGTGGATCTTGCTGGTCGCCTTGGCGGCGACCCAGTCGCGCTGCAGGATATCGTCGGTCTCGGCGCGGATGGCATAGATGCGGCTCCCCGCCAGGACGATAACGACCAGCATCAGCACGATCAACATGGCATAACCGGCATTGATGCGCACGCCGATGCGGATATCCCTGAAACGCATGAGGGTTTCCTATCAGAAATTCTTAAAAACCGAAGTCTGAACGTATTCCCCTACAAAATGCAAGGTCTTTTGCAAAGGAAAAAGCGCGCCGATACGCTTATTTGGCCGGCGTTGCTGCCGGGGGCGTCAAGCTGGCGATATGGGCTTGCAGGCAGGCGGGACACCAGCAGCCCGCGGCGGCGCTGCCGGGCACGGGAACGGCTGGCGGCAGGGCCACGCACCAGCAGGGTTCCTTGGCGTCCGGATCGCGCTGGCCACACTGGAAGGTGGCGTCGCAGAGAGTGCACTGGCTCATGGCTGTGTGTGAATTGGCAAGTGTGTGTCATGCTGCGCCGGGATGCGACGCAGATGTAACTGGCAGTAAAAGGGCTGGCTGGGGAACATATCGGGCCAGACTATAGGATCATCAGGGAAAATACAACAAGATCGCCCTATAATGCCTCCAAGATTTTCTTCTTCCCTGTAAAATCTCACAAATCTATTTTCCGGACTCGCCATGAATCAACTAGCTAACTTGAACCTGGACATGAATGACGACTTGACGGCGGTGTCGCCACAAATCAAGGCGCAGATTCTGGCCGAGGCCCTGCCCTACATCCGCAATTTCCATGGCAAGACCATCGTCATCAAGTACGGTGGCAATGCCATGACGGACGAACGCCTGAAGCACGGCTTCGCGCGCGACGTCATCCTGCTCAAGCTGGTCGGCATGAACCCTGTCGTGGTGCACGGCGGCGGACCGCAGATCGATAATGCGCTGAAAAAAATCGGCAAGCAAGGCACCTTCGTGCAAGGCATGCGCATCACCGATGAAGAAACCATGGAAGTGGTGGAGTGGGTGCTGGGCGGCGAAGTGCAGCAGGATATCGTCATGCTGATCAACCATTACGGCGGCCAGGCTGTGGGCCTGACGGGCAAGGATGGCGGCTTGATCCGCGCGCGCAAGATGCAGATGCCGGACCGCGAACATCCGGGCGAATTCCTCGATATCGGCTTCGTCGGCGAGATCGACGCGATCAACCCGGCCGTCGTCAAGGCGCTGCAGGACGACGCCTTCATTCCCATCATTTCGCCGATCGGTTTCGGCCAGGATGGCCAGGCCTACAACATCAACGCCGACGTGGTAGCCGGCAAGATCGCGGAAATCCTGAAAGCGGAAAAACTGATCATGATGACCAACATCGCTGGCGTCCAGGACAAGCAGGGTAACCTGGTGACCGACCTGTCGGCACGTGAAATCGACGAGATGTTCGCCGATGGCACGATCTCGGGCGGCATGCTGCCGAAGATCTCGTCCGCGCTCGACGCCGCCAAGTCCGGCGTGAACACCGTGCACATCATCGACGGCCGCATCGAACACTCATTATTGCTGGAAGTGTTGACCGAGCAGGCTTTTGGTACTATGATCCGTTCGCACTAAAAAAATCGCAATGCATCACAGCGAGTAGTTTGGCGGCGCAGATCACCTGGCGCCGCTTTTAATTTGCCCTTGTAGCTCAGTGGTAGAGCACTCCCTTGGTAAGGGAGAGGCCACGTGTTCGATCCACGTCAAGGGCACCAGTATCCTTTCCCCGCAGCTAAAAAACTGTCCATGGCGGCGTTGTCCTTCCTCGCCGTACATTCAGCGCTAATACACCCGCTCGACCTTCAAGCCCTTCTGACGCAATAGCTCCGGCACGCTTTTCGTTCCGACCAGGTGCAGCACGCCGATGGCGGCCAGGCTGGACTTTTCGCGCGCAAGCAAGTTGGCGATGCCGTCGGCCAGGGCCGGGTTGCGGCCATCTAACAATACCTTTTGCACGAACTGCGCGGCGAACGAGGGGTCTGTTGCCGCCTTGGCCGCCAGCTTGTTGAAGGCGGCCGCGTCGGCCGTGCGCCATGCGTTGGCGATGTCGCGCGCTTCCTGGCTTTGTTCCTGATCCTCGATCGACGCCACGCCGTCTTCCAGGAAGCGGCACTGGTCTACCGGCGACATGGCGCCGAACAGCGCCATCTGGCCTTCCATCGATTCGAGCTCCAGCACGGGGATCTTGCGCGCCCTGGCCTGCTGCGACAGATAATTGTCGACGGCCAGGTCGGAGCGGTAGCCCAGGGTGGAAAATTCGCCGATGGCCAGCATGCTGGCCAGCATCCACGGCTTCATCGGCGCCACCGACTCGGCTGGAATGCCGTATTTTTGCAACAGCGGCGCCAGGCGTGGCGCCAGGGTCTGGCGGCAATCGGTAGGTACTTTGCTGCCCGGCGCCTCCATGCCGTATTTCAGCACGGCGCCCAGGGCGGCACGCGGATCGGCGCCCGGATCGATCTCCAGCGCCAGCGCGCCAGCCTGATGCAGCGCCTGCGTCACGGTCGGCTCGAGCGGATAAAAGTCGGGTGCGCCGACGTGGATGGTACCGAACAGATACAGGGTATGGCTGGCATCCTGCACCTTGAACAGGGCGCCCCGGTTTTGCGCCACGGGCGGCGCTTCGGCAAAGGCCGCCGGCAACGGCAGCAAGAATAATCCGCAAAACATCACTATAATCTGGCGTCGCATGGTTTTCCTGATTGTTGAATTTTTCATCCTGCTTATCATCTTGCCTAAAGACTCCTGTGCCTGTGTCCCATCTTAACCGCTCGTCGCCGGTCTGGCTGTTTGACCTCGACAACACGCTGCACAATGCCTCGTATGCCATCTTCCCCACCATCACGGCCAATATGAACACGTATATTGCCCGCGTGCTGGGCGATGGCGTCACGCCGGCCGACGAAGCCATCGTCAATGCGGCGCGCGCGGCCTACTGGCGCCGCTATGGCGCCACCTTGCTGGGCATGGTCAAGCACCACCAGGTGCAAGCCGCGCATTTTTTGCACGAGACGCACGCGTTCGACGATTTGCCGGCCATGATACGCGCCGAGCGGGGGCTGGGGGCTTTACTCAAGCGCCTGCCTGGCCGTAAAATTTTACTCACCAACGCGCCGCTGCGCTATTCGAGCGACGTGATGCGCCACCTGGGCTTGCGCCAGCATTTTTCACACCACGTCGCCATCGAAGCGATGCATGTGCACCGCCAGCTGCGGCCCAAGCCATCGACCCTGATGCTGCGCAAACTGATGCGCAAGCACCACATCCGCCCTGGCCGCTGCATCCTGGTGGAAGACACCCTGGCCAACCTGAAGGGTGCGAAAAAACTGGGCCTGCGCACGGCCTGGGTCACGCAATACCTGAAAATGGCCGATCCGATCGGCGTGGCGAAGTTGCCCAAGGCGTTAAATCGCCCCGCTTATGTCGATGTCAAAGTAAAATCTGTCCGGCATTTGGCACGCCGCCTTCACCGTCTGCGTTGAAGGGGACTCCTGGGCTTCCGGTTGACGCCGGAAGCCGCACCGCTAGCGGCGGTGACGGACCTCCCATCAAGGCAGCATTTTTTTTAACGACAAGAGAAAATATGGCAAGCACACCGCCGGGCCAACGCAGGCTACAAATTCTTCAGGCCCTCGCCGCAATGCTGGAGCAGCCGAAAGGCGAAAAGATCACCACTGCCGCACTGGCAGCCAGACTGACCGTGTCGGAAGCGGCCCTGTACCGCCATTTCGCCAGCAAGGCGCAAATGTTCGAAGGGCTGATCGAATTCATCGAGTCGAGCGTCTTCGGCCTGATCAACCAGATCGCGGAAAAGCACAGCGACGGCATGACGCAAACGCGCGACATCATCGGCATGCTGCTCAATTTCGCCATCAGCAATCCGGGCATGACGCGCGTATTGATCGGCGATGCGCTGGTCAATGAGGACGAGCGCCTGCAAGTGCGCATGAACCAGTTCTACGACCGCGTGGAACTGGCGCTCAAGCAGGCCTTGCGCGTGGCCGCCGCCGAGGGCCATGGCAAGGAAAGCGAAGTGGCGGCGCGCGCCACCCTGATCGTCAGCTTCGTCATCGGACGCTGGCACCGCTACGCCAAGAGCGGCTTCAAGATCAATCCCTCCCAGGAAGCGGCGCTGCAAATCGCCATGCTGCTGGGGTAAGTCACCGCTGCGGCTGTCCCCATGCACACCGACTGTTTCGCCCTGCTCGACGACGCCAGCACTCCGGGCGCCGGTTCGCGCCTGTACACGGGCCTGGCGGCAGTCTTGCAGTGCACCGAGGGGCGACAGTGGCCGGCCCTGCTTGAAGGGCTGCAAGAGGCCTTACATCGCGGCCAGTACGCCGTCAGCGTGTGCAGCTACGAGCTGGGCGCGCATTTGCTGGCCATGCCGCCGCGCGCGGCAGGCATCAACGCGCCGCCGCTGGCGCAAGTGCTCGTCTTCGAGCATTGCACGCAGCTGTCGCAGGACGAGGTGGCGCAGTGGCTGGACGAGCGCGTCAGCGCGGACGCCGCGCCGGCCGGCGTGGCCGATATCCGCGCGAACGTGGATCAAGCCGAATTCACGCAGGCACTGCACCGCATCCACGACTATATCGTGACTGGCGACACCTATCAGGTCAACTACACGTATCGCTTGCGCTTCGATGCTTTCGGCTCGCCCCTGGCCCTGTATGCGCGGCTGCGTGCGCGCCAGCCCGTGCCCTACGGCGCGCTGGTAATGCTGCCCGATGGCGGCGCCCTGCTGTCGCTGTCGCCGGAACTGTTCGTGCGCCATGCGCAGGGCGAGTTGATGGCGCGTCCCATGAAGGGCACGGCGCCGGCCGCCCCGCCTGAACAAACGGCAGAAAACGCGCGCCGCGCCGCGGCCTTGTCTGCCGATCCGAAGAACCGCGCGGAAAACCTGATGATCGTGGACCTGCTGCGCAACGATATCGGCCGCATCGCCGTCACGGGCTCCGTCAAGGTGCCGGCCCTGTTCGAGGTGACGCGCTACAGCAGCGTGCTGCAAATGACCTCCACCGTGCAGGCGCGCTTGCGCGGCGACGCCAGCCTGGCCGACATCTTCCAGGCCTTGTATCCATGCGGCTCGATCACGGGCGCGCCAAAACGCCGCACCATGGAAATCATCGCCGAACTGGAACCAGCGCCACGCGGCATCTACACGGGCGCCATCGGCTGGTTCGATCCGCCAGCCGCCGGCGCCGCCCACGCCGTGGGCGATTTCTGCATGTCCGTGCCGATCCGCACCCTGGCCTTGCAGCCGGCTGGCCCTGACGGCATCCGGCGCGGCGAGATGGGCGTGGGCGCCGGTATCGTCCTGGACAGCGACCCGCACGAGGAATTTGCGGAATGCCAGCTCAAGGCCCGCTTCCTCACGGGCCTCACGAACGACTTCGAACTGTTCGAGACCCTGCACGCCAGCCGCAACGATGGCTGCCGCCAGCAAGAGCGCCACCTGGCACGCCTGGCCGCCTCCTGCGCCTACTTCGGTTTTACCTGGGACCAAGATGCCGCCCGCGCCGCGCTGCAGACAGCCTGCGCAGCACGCCCCGATGATGTCCCGTTCCGCCTGCGCCTGGCGCTGCGCCAGGATGGCCGGTTTACGACGCAAAGCGGTGCCCTCACCGCCTTGCCGGAGACAGTCAACATCCTGCTGGCGCCCGACGCCACGACTGCCGACGACCTGTTCCTGCGTCACAAGAGCAGCGTGCGCGCGCGCTACGATGCGGCCTGGCGCGCGGCCGAAGCGCAAGGCGGCTTCGACATGCTGTTCTTTAACGAACGGGGCGAATTGACCGAGGGCGGACGCAGCAATGTCTTCGTCCGCCTGGACGGCCGCTGGCACACGCCGCCCCTGTCCTGCGGCCTGCTGCCCGGCGTGCAGCGCGCCGCCATGCTGGCCGATCCCGCCTGGAACGCGCAGGAAACCATCATCACGCGCGCCATGCTGGCGCGGGCCGATGCGATCGTCGTGTGCAATGCGCTGCGCGGGGCGCTGCCGGCACATATTATCGCTAGCGCCTGAAACCGTTCAAGGCAAGGCACATTGCCGAAGGCAGTGCAACGGCACGACGAGGCATTGCAACGCCGCCATGGACTGTTTCAGTCGCTAGAGATCTACCTGCATCTCGTAACCGCCGTAGATCATCCGCTTGCCATCGAACGGCAGCTTGGCCGGGTCCATCATCTCGGCCAGGCGCGGGTCTTTCATGACCTTGTCGTTGATTTCATCGCGCTTGGCGCGCGACGCATACACGATCCAGGAAAACACCACCACTTCGCCATCTTGCAAGTCCACCGCCTGCGGGAACGAAGTCAGCTTGCCTGGCTTGACATCGTCGCCCACGCATTCGCGAAATTCCAGCGCGCCATATTCGCGCCAGACGGCGCCGCAACTGCGCGACATGGCCAGATAGGCATCGAGCTTGGCCTTCGGTACGGGTACCACAAATCCATCGACATACGCCATGATGTTCTCCTTGGTTGTGACAAACGCGAACAACCAGCTTAGGACAATGATGGCAAGACGACAAGCGCGGCATTAAAAAAAAGCAGGCGATCAAGCCTGCTTGCGTCTCGGCAACTTACAGCGCCAGCGCTTTTTCCACCGCGCCAACGAGTTTCTTGTCGTCCGGCGTCACCTTGCTGGGGAAGCTTTCCACCACTTTACCGTGGCGGTCGATCAGGTATTTATGGAAATTCCAGGCCGGGGTCTTGCCCGTCTGCTTGATCAGGTCCACGTACAGCGGATTCGGCGTAGGACCGGAGACGACGGACTTCGAAAACATGGGGAACTTCACGCCATAGGTGTTGTAGCAGAAATCGGCGATTTCCTTGCTGCTGCCGGGCTCCTGCTTGCCGAAATCGTTCGACGGGAAGCCCAGTACTACCAGGCCCTTGCTGCCGTACTTGGCGTACAGCGCCTCGAGCCCTTCATATTGATTGGTAAAACCACAATAACTGGCCGTATTGACCACCAGCACGACCTTGCCCGCATACTGGCACAGGTTTTGCGGCGCTTCATCCTGCAGGCGGTTGAAAGTCTGCTTGAGGATGGCGGGGCAGGCCGCTGACGCGGCGGCAGCTGGCGCGGTGTCGGCGGCATGGGCCGGCATGGCCAGGCTGGCGCCGGCGGCAAGGGTGGTGAGCGCAAACAGCTGGGCAAGGGTCTTGGACATGAAGGGCACCATGGTTGAACGGAAAAAAACCATTCTATGTCAAACGCCGCGCGCGCGTATGAGACGGACAACAACAGCGATTGCTTGAGCGACATCAACGACGGTGCAGTACTTGCCCAAAGCACAGTTTTTTTACCTATGCTCGGCCTTCCTGTCCCTTTCCTTGCCTTCTGGAGTCGCCATGCCCTTCCCGCACCTGACCGCGCACCTGACTACACTAACCACCGCCCTGCTGGCCGCCAGCCTGCTCATCCTGGCGCCAGGCGGCGCGCACGCCGCCACGACGGCCAAGGCCGTCAAGCCCGCCACGACCAAGGACGCCCCCGCCCTGCCCGGCTACCAGGCTGACCTGAGCCAGACCACCGTGTCCGGCCTGTCCTCGGGCGGCTTCATGGCGGCGCAGTTTGCCGTCGCCTACTCGGCTACGGTGGCCGGCGCCGGCATCATCGCGGGCGGTCCGTATTTCTGCTCGGGCCAGCCGGGCCGCTTCCCCTACATCCCCTACCTGACGAATGCCCTGACCACCTGCATGAATCCCGGCAGCGCGCAGGTGGCGCCGCCCGTCGCCAGCGAATTGCTGCGCGCGGCGAACGATTTTGCGCGCGCCCGTCTCATCGACGACACGGCCAACCTGAAACGCCAGCGCGTGTATCTGTTCAGCGGAACGAAAGACCGGACCGTGACGCAGCCGGTGGTGGAGCAGGTGGGGAAATTCTACCAACTGGCGGGCACGCCGGCCGAGCAGATCCGCTTCGTCGACAATGTCGGCGCAGGCCATGCCATCATCACGGACAACAACCAGGACAAGCCTTGCGCCGTGACGGAGTCGCCCTTCATCAACGATTGCGACTACACGCAGGCGCGCGACATCCTGCAGCACCTGTACCCGGACCTGCAACCGTCGGCGACCACCTTGACGGGAAAGCTGATCGCCTTCAACCAGCGCAGCTTCATCCAGAACGCGTACTCGAGCATGAACAATACGGGCTACGCCTACATCCCGAAAGCCTGCGACAGCGAGAGCTGCCGCGTGCACGTGGTGTTCCACGGCTGCCTGCAAACGACGCAGGCCATCGGCGACCGTTTCTATACCAGCACCGGCTACAACCAGGTGGCGGACGCCAACAAGATCATCGTGCTGTATCCGCAAGCCGAACCGAGCCCCGTCTACCCGTACAACCCGAAAGGCTGCTGGGATTTCTGGGGCTACACCAGCATCAATCCGATCGACCCGGATTTCTACCGCAAGAGCGGCACGCAGATGGAAGCGGTCAAGGGCATGCTGGACCGCCTCGCCGCGCGCCGCGGCTCGCGTTAAGCGGCCTTAGATCCCGCCCATGCAAATGTATTTGATGACGAGATAGTCTTCGATACCGTAGGTCGACCCTTCACGGCCCAGGCCCGATTGCTTGACGCCGCCGAAGGGCGCGATCTCGTTCGAGATCAGGCCCGTGTTGACGCCGACCATGCCCGTTTCCAGGCCTTCGGCCACGCGCCAGATACGGCCGATGTCGCGCGAATAAAAGTAGGCGGCCAGGCCGAACTCCGTGTTGTTGGCCAGGGCGATCACTTCATCGTCCGTCTTGAAGCGGAACAGGGGTGCCAGCGGGCCGAAGGTTTCCTCGGTGGCCACGCGCATGTCGTTCGTCACATCGGCGATGATGGTCGGCTCGAAGAAGCCATTGCCCAGCGCATGGCGCTTGCCGCCGGCCAGCAGACGGCCGCCCTTGCCCAGCGCGTCGGCCACGTGTTCTTCCACCTTGGCGACGGCCTTGGCGTCGATCAGCGGGCCTTGCGTGACGCCCGCTTCGATGCCATTGCCCACCTTCAGCTTGGCCACTGCCGCCACCAGCTTGTCGGCAAACGCGTCATACACGCTGTCCTGCACGTACAGACGGTTGGCGCACACGCACGTCTGGCCCGCATTGCGGTATTTCGAGGCGATGGCGCCTTCCACAGCCGCATCCAGGTCGGCATCGTCGAAGACGATGAACGGCGCATTGCCGCCCAGTTCCAGCGACAGTTTCTTGATCGTTGGCGCGCACTGCTCGGCCAGCAAACGTCCCACCTGGGTTGAACCCGTAAACGTCAGCTTGCGCACGATGGGATTCGACGTCATTTCGCCGCCGATGTCTTTCGGCGCGCCCGTAACGATGCTGAACACGCCGGCAGGCACGCCCGCGCGCTCGGCCAGCACGGCCAGCGCCAGCGCGGAAAACGGCGTCGCTTCCGCCGGTTTCAGGACCATCGGGCAGCCCGCGGCCAGGGCCGGGCCGACCTTGCGGGTGATCATGGCGGCGGGGAAGTTCCACGGCGTGATGGCGGCGCACACGCCGATCGGTTCCTTGGTGATGACCAGGCGGCGGTCCGGCCATGGCGATTGCAGGGTGTCGCCCGCAACGCGCTTGCCTTCTTCGGCAAACCACTCGATGAACGAGGCGCCGAACTGCACTTCGCCCTTCGCTTCCGGCAGCGGCTTGCCCTGCTCGGTGGTCATGATCAGCGCCAGGTCGTCGGCGTTTTCCAGGATCAGGTCATGCCAGCGGCGCAGCACGGCGGCGCGTTCCTTGGCCGTCTTCTTGCGCCAGGCGGGCCAGGCGGCATTGGCCGCTTCGATGGCGCGGCGCGTCTCGGCTGCGCCCATCAGGGGCACCGTGCCGATATGCTCGCCCGTGGCGGGATTGCTCACATTAATCGTCTGGCCACCATCGGCATCCGCCCAGGCTCCATTCACGTAAGCCTGGTGACGCAACAAGGTAGGATCTTTCAACTGCAGCATATGGATCTCCGGTCTGGTTTGAATTATCGACGAGGGATACTATGCCACAGCGCGGCCGATTCCGCAGGCTCGGCGCTGAATTGGCCTGACCTCTACTCGACCTTGAAAGACGACAGTTTCGGGTCCGGCGCCGGGTATTCCAGCTTCATGCCCTGCAGGGTTTCCAGCAGCAGGGACGCCACCACCAGGTTGCGCTGCGTCTTGGAGTTCGATGGCACCACGTACCACGGCGCGTGGTCGGCATCCGTCTCGCGGATCGCCGTTTCATAGGCGCGCTGGTAGCCATCCCACTTCTTGCGCTGGGCGATATCGTTGGGGTCGAACTTCCACTGGCGGTCGGGATCGTCGAGCCGCTCCTGCAGCCGTCCGCGCTGCTCGTCCTTCGAGATATGCAGGAAGATTTTCAGGATGACGGTGCCTGTTTCGCTCAGCATGCGCTCGAAATCGCGGATCTGCGCGTAGCGGCGCTGGCATTCGGCCTTGTCGATCATGTCCTGCACGCGCGTGATCAGCACATCCTCGTAATGGCTGCGGTTGAAGATGGCGATCTCGCCCTTGACGGGCACGTGCTGGTGCACGCGCCACAGGTAGTCGTGCGCCAGTTCGATATCGGTGGGTCCCTTGAACGCCACGGCGCGGATGCCCATCGGGTTGATGTTGCTGAAGATCGCCTTGACCGTGCCATCCTTGCCCGACGTATCCATGCCCTGCAAGACCAGCAACAGCTTCTTTTTGTGCTGCGCATACAGCATGCTCTGGCACTCGGCGATCTGCGCCGTCAGGGCCACGGTTTCCTCGCGATCGATGGCCTTGCACTGGGCCGGCGTCAGCTTCTTGTTGGCCGCCTTGGTGGCGGCGCCCAGCAGGCGCTTGCCGGCGAAATCCTCGCTCAGGTCAAAACCCTTGCCGGCGCGAAATTGCGTGCGCGCCTTCATGCCGCCACCGCCAGCTTGCGGTGCTCGATTTTTGTGCAATGATCCATCACCACATCGAGTCCCGCCGCCCGCGCCAGTTGCGCCGCCTGCTCGTTGACGATGTCGAGCTGCAGCCACAGACAGCCGGCCTTGACGGCGATGGCTTCCTCGGCGATGGGCAGGATATCTTCCGACTTGCGGAAGCAGTCGACGATGTCGATGCGCGCCGGTGCCACCGCCGCCGCAGCCTCCGTCAGGGTGGCGTAAGCGCGCTGCCCCAGCACGTCGCGCCCGGCGAGCGCCGGATTGACGGGCAACACGCGGTAGCCATGCCGCAGCAGGTAGTCGGCCACTTCATGGCTGGCGCGTTCGGGCTTGTCGGACATGCCGACGATGGCGATGATGCGGCTGTCTTGCAGGATGCGGGCGATGTTGGACATATTCTGGTCTATGAGGCGTGCGACATTGCCCGCCTAGCGTAGCAGATTCCCGTCCCGCCGGGAGCTAGCCAGAAGACTTAGCCTTGCGCACGGCCGCCATCTTCGCCACGAAAGCTTGCGCGCGCGCCGTCACGGACGCGTAATCTCCCGTGGCGCCCGGACCACTGAGGCTGCTGCCAATGCCCACGGCCACGGCGCCGCTGGCAAACCATTCATGCAGGTTCTCCACCGTCACGCCGCCCGTCGGCATCAACGGCGCTTGCGGCAAGGGTGCCCGCAGGGCCTTGATGTAAGCGGGGCCGAACATCTCGGCGGGGAAGACCTTGACGATGTCGGCGCCGGCCTGCAGGGCCGTGACGATCTCCGTCGGCGTCATCGCCCCCGGCATGGACAGCACCTGGTAGCGCTGGCACAGCGTGATGGTTTCCACGTTGACGCTGGGTGAAATGATGAACTGGGCGCCGGCCAGGATGGCGGCGCGCGCCGTTTCCGTATCGAGCACCGTGCCCGCGCCCAGCAGCACGTCATGACCATGGCGTTCGCGCAGGGTGCGCAGCACGCCCAGGGTGTCGGGCGTGGTAAACGCCACTTCCAGCGCCGTGATGCCACCGGCGATGCACGCCTCGGCGATCTGCAGCGCCACATCGGGCGAGTCGGCGCGCACGATACCGACCATGCCCCGTGCGAGGATGCCCTCGAAAACCGTATGTTTTTGCATATGCTCTCTCTTTTCAGGCCGGCAGGGCGCCAAAGCGCACTTCCGGCAAACCGCGCACGCCCGTCTGGCGCGCGTGGAACAATCCGCCGGCCAGCGGTTCGCTCGCCAGCTGGGCCGGGGTCAAGCTCTCCTGCGCCGTCGTGACGAACAATTCGTCGTAGTGCGGGCCGCCCAGGCTCACGCAGCTGGGCTGCGAGACGGGCAGGCTGATCTTGCGCTCGACGCTGCCGTCCGGCGCGAAGCGCAAGACCGTGCCGGCGCCCCACTGCGCGCTCCACAGGTGGTCATCCGCATCGATGGTCGCGCCATCGGCGGCACCCGGTCCCGGATCGAGCACGGCAAACACGCGCACACGGCTGACGTCGCCCCCCAGGTAATCGTCCCAGCGGTAGATCGCCTTTTTCATCGAATCGCAGAAGTACATGGCCGTGCCATCGACGCTGAAGCAGATGCTGTTCGAGATGGCGATCTGCGGCAGCGGCAATCGCTCCAGCGTCAAGTCCAGGTTGAGGCGGTAAAAGCTGGCGATGGCATCGCGGCACGGACGTTCATCGAGCGTGCCGAAGACAAAACGCCCCTGGCGGTCGCAGCGGCCATCGTTCAGGCGCGTCATGGGCAAGTCCCCCTCCACCATGTGCAAGGACGTGACAGCCCCGCTACGCGCGTCAAACCAGGCCAGGCGCGAGGCCAGTCCCAGCAGCAGCACGTCGTCGCTGTCCGTCAGCGCGAAGCACGCCAGGCGCTCGGGCATGGCCCAGCTCTGGCGTTCGCCCGTGGCCAGCACCAGCGCATGCAGCTGGCAGCCTTCGATATTCGTCCAGAAAACGCGGCCGCTGCGTTCGCACCAGCGCACGCCCTCGCCGAGAAAATTTTGTGCATCGACCAGTAATTGGGCCTGTGTCCCCATCATCTTTTTTCCTTGTTTTCAGTGAGATTCGCGCGGAACGGCCGAACCCCTGCAGCCGACGAGGAAATCGAGATCCGCGCCTTCGTCGGCCTGCGTCACGTGCTTGATGTACATAGACTGGTAACCGCCCTTCATGGCCGGCTCGGGAGCGCGCCACTCTTCGCGCCGGCGCGCCAGTTCGGCCTCGTCGACGTCCAGGTGCAAACGGCGTCCCGCCACGTCCAGTTCAATCATGTCGCCATCGCGCACCAGCGCCAGCGGCCCGCCCACGGCCGCTTCCGGCGCCACGTGCAGCACCACCGTGCCGTAAGCCGTGCCGCTCATGCGCGCGTCCGAGATGCGCACCATATCGCGCACGCCCTGCTCCAGCAGTTTTTTCGGCAAGCCCATATTGCCCACTTCCGCCATGCCCGGATAGCCCTGCGGGCCGCAATTTTGCAGCACCATCACGCAACTGGCGTCGATATCGAGGGCGGGATCGTCGACGCGCTTTTTATAATGCTCGATGCTGTTGAAGACGACGGCGCGGCCACGGTGCTGCATCAGCTCGGGCGAGGCGGCGGAAGGCTTGATGACGGCGCCGCGCGGGGCCAGGTTGCCATGCAGGACGGCGATGCCGCCCTCGTCCTTGAAAGGCTGCGCCAGCGGCGTGATCACCTCGGGATTGAAATTTTCGGCTTCGGCCACGTTGACGGCCATGCTGGCGCCCGTAACGGTGAGCGCCTCGCCGTGCAATTTACCCAGCAAGTCGCGGATGATCACGGGCAGGCCGCCCGCATAGTAAAAATCCTCCATCAGGTACTGGCCCGACGGCATCAGGTTCAGCAGGCAGGGAATGTCGCGGCCCAGGCGGTCCCAGTCGCCCAGGCGCATGTCCACGCCGATGCGCCCGGCAATGGCCAGCAGGTGGATCACGGCATTGGTCGAGCCGCCGATGGCGCCGTTGACCATGATGGCGTTTTCAAACGCTTCGCGCGTGAGGATCTGCGACAGTTTCAGGTCTTCATGCACCATGTCGACGATGCGCCGGCCCGTCAGCTGCGCCTGCAGCTTGCGGCGCGCATCGACGGCGGGAATGGCCGCGTTGCCGGGCAAGGTCACGCCCAGCGCTTCCACCATGCTGGCCATGGTGGAAGCCGTCCCCATGGTCATGCAGTGGCCGGCGGAGCGCGACATGCACGATTCGGCCTGCTTGAATTCGGCGGACGTCATGCGCCCGGCGCGCACGTCTTCGGAAAATTTCCATACGTCCGTGCCCGAACCGATCGGTTTGCCGCGGTAATTCCCGTTCAACATGGGGCCGCCCGACAGCACGATGGTGGGCAAGTCCACGCTGGCCGCGCCCATCAGCAGGGCCGGGGTGGTCTTGTCGCAGCCCGTCAGCAGCACCACGCCGTCAATCGGGTTGGCGCGGATCGATTCTTCCACATCCATGCTGGCCAGGTTACGGAACAGCATGGCCGTCGGGCGCAGATTCGTCTCGCCCAGCGACATGACGGGAAACTCGACGGGGAAGCCGCCCGCCTCGAGCACGCCGCGCTTGACCATCTCGGCCAGGTCGCGGAAATGGCCATTGCAGGGCGTCAGCTCGGACCAGGTATTGCAGATGCCGATGACGGGACGGCCATCGAAGGCGTCGCTGGGATAACCCTGGTTCTTCATCCAGCTGCGGTGAATAAAACTGTCCTTGTCGTCGCCGCCAAACCACGATTGCGAACGCAAGGGACGCTTGTTCTTGTTGCTGCTCATACTGTCTCCTGCGGGAAAATCAAGCCGCGTGCGGCGGCGATCAGCAGCGCACCGTGACCGGCCAGATAGTCTTGCTGCTGGTCGTCGACGATGATGCGCTTGCCATAAAAAAATCCGTGTTCTTCGATCAGCAGCCCGAGCGCCTGGCGCAGCATGGGTTTACCTGTAATGACGAGCGGGCTATCGGGCCGCATCTGGATGGCGGTGCTGTTGCGCAGCGCCAGCAGGTCGCCGCTGAGGACGGCGCCCATCAGGAAATTGGCCCGCTCATTGCATTCGACGGCGCTGAACTGGCCCAGCGTGCGCACGCTGAAGCAGGCGCGCGCCAGCCCCGTTTTTTGCGCCGCCGCCGCGCCGGCCAGCAGCATTTTCGGCACCAGGGTCTGGGCAAAACCGCCCTCGACCGATTGCTTGATCAGCGTGTGCTGCGTGATCGCCTGCAGCAGCTCGCCCGCGATGGTGGTGCTGCAGCCGAGGATGCGGCGCTGCTCGTCCACGCTGATCAGTTTGGTATGCGAACCGGGCATGATCAGGGTCGCCGCGCCGCGTAATTGCAGGCGCTCGAGCAGCGCGACGACTTCCGTCTCTTCGCCGCGCATCATGTCCATCGCTTCGACGTTGTGCAGGCCGACGGCGCCATGCTGGTTGCGCACGCCGGGAATCAGCCACAGGGGCTGCGCCAGCACGTCGGGCAAGTCCACCGCCTGCATGCCTTGCGCCAGCTGGGCCAGGCCCGCGGGCGCCGGCAAATGCGGCACCTCCTGCACCCCCATGGGCGATGTGATCATGCCCGAGGCCAGCGCCAGGTCCACCTCGGACGGCGCGATGCCGGCGCTGGCCAGCACGCTGGCGATGGTGTCGCGCAGCGCCTGTTTCAGCGCGCCGTTATGGCCATCGATGGCGGTATTGCGCACGCCCGTTTCCAGCTGCGCCTGGGCGACGACGACGCCTGCGCGCCACAGCAAGGTACGCGTATTGGTGGTGCCGGCATCGATGGTGAGTATGTTCATGGGCAGGTTCGCAGCGTCGGTCAGGACAAAAATAAATGAGGGAAAAACTACCCCATGGTAGAACTGCCCCGCATATCTGACCAATCACTTATTTGACATCATTGATACCGGTTCCGATATGTCAAACGCATCAATATCCTGCACACCCAAACGGTAGGCGAGCTTGAAGCGCATCACCTGTCCCGGCTGCAATTGCACGCCCTGCGCCAGCAGGGAAAAACAGCGCGCATCGGAATACAAATGGCAGCTGTCCTGGGTGCTGGAAAAACGCAAGACCCGGCCGGACGCAGGGTCGGCAACCCGCGCCGCCTCGCGCAGCTGCCCGCTGCCCGTCCAGTAAAAGTCATGCCGGAATCCCGGTAAATGCACGAGCGCGGGCCAGGCCAGGCGTGTAGCGAGCGGCGCCGGCTGGCGGAAGTCAAACGCGCTGCCCGCCACATCGAGCGGCGAGCCGTCCGCGCAGCCGCCTGGCCAAGGCCGGTAACGGTCGGCGGCCAGGCGCAGCACATGATCGCCCACGGCGGCACGGCCGCCCTGCAGGTTGAACAGGGGCGCGGCAAGCGCAAAACGGGAAAGCGTCTCAGCCGAGGCATCGCAGTCGAGCTGCAGGCTGCCATCGTCATCCAACCGGTAGGTCAGCCGCACCGACAGGCCGTCCTGCAGCAGGCACAACCGCAAGTGGCCGTCTTCCGGCGGCGCGCACTGCCAGCCCGTGGAAGACCGCGCCGCAGGGGGCGCCGCGCCCAGCACATCGGCCAGTCGGCCATAGCGGTCGGGCGCCCACCAGGCCCGCACGCTGGCATCGTGCGCGTCGATGGCCACGCGCATGCCGCGCGCATTGCGCAGCAGATGCATCATGGCGCCTGCCCGGGCGCTGGCGGCGGCCGGCTGCGCTGCTGGAATTCGCGCGGCGTGCAACCGAGTTCGCGCTTGAAGACGGCATGCATGTACTGCGCCGTGGTAAAGCCGCAACGCACGGCCACCTCGGCCACCTGTCCCGGCCCGCGCGCCAGCAAGGTCTTGGCCGCATCGAGCTTGAAATGCAGGATTTCGTCGTGCACGCTGCGTCCCAGCTCGTGGCGGAAATGCGCTTCAAGGGACGAGCGCGACACGCCCACGTAATCGGCCACCTGCTCCGTCTTGATCCCCTGGCAGGCGTACTGGCGGATGAAGTGGCGCGCCTGCATTACCTGCGGATGCTGGAAAGGCTGGTGGCGCGTGGAGGCGAGCACGTTCAGGCCGGCCGGCGGCACGAGGATGCGCGTGCCGGACAGGCGCGCGCCATTCAACATCTGGTGCAGCAGATGCGCGGCCGTGCGGCCCATTTCCTCGGTGCCCTGGATCACGGAACTCAATGGAATGCGCGTGAGCATGCGCGCCAGCGGGTCGTTGTCGATACCGATCAGGGCGACCTGCTCCGGCACGGCGATCCCCGCGTGCATGCACGCTTGCAGCAGCTGGCGCGCACGCGCGTCGCTGACGGCGATGATGCCGACGGGTTTTTCCAGGCTGTTGAGCCAAGCAATCTGCTGCTCCACCGCTTCGTCCCACGAGGGCGCGCTGGTGGCGACGCCACGGTACACGTCGGCGCGCATGTGGTCGCGCTCCATCAAGGTGCAAAACGCCGTCTCGCGCTCCTGCGCCCAGCGGTTGACGTCGGCCTCGGGCAGGCTGAAACAGGCGAAACGCGTCAGGCCCGCTTCCACCAGGTGTTCATAGGCCAGCTTGACGATCTTGAAATTGTCGGTCGCCACGTACGGGATGCCGGCCGGGTAATCCTCGGCGCGCGCATACGAGCCGCCCACGGCCACCACGGGCAGGCGGCTGTGCGCCAGCGCTTCGCAGACGGCGGGATCGTCAAAATCGGCGATGATGCCGTCGCCCTGCCAGCGCTCGATGCCTGGCAGGCGGCAGCGAAAATCCTCTTCCAGGAACAGGTCCCACGACACGCGCGTGGTGTTCAGGTAGGCGGCGATGCCCGCGATGATGTCGCGGTCATAGATCTTATTCCCGTTAAACAGCAGCGCGATCCGGTGCGCGGTCGGCATCTTCATGGTGTCTCCTCCCGTGCCAGATCGTTTCACGGCTATCTACGCCCCGCTCGCGTGCTGACATCGACCCACACGGCGAGGGTGAGGATACTGCCTTTCACGATCATCTGCCAGTAGGTGTCCACGTCCAGCATGGACATGCCGTTATCGAGGCTGGCCATGACCAGCGCGCCAATCAGGGCGCCGTACACGGTGCCCGAGCCGCCGCGCATCGAGGTGCCGCCGATGAAGCAGGCGGCGATGGCATCGAGTTCGCTGAAGGTGCCGGCCGAGGGTGAACCGGCCGCCAGGCGGCCCGTGTTGATCAGGCCAGCCAGTGCGCACATCAGGCCCATGATGCCGAAGATCCACAGCTTGACGGCTTTGACGTTGATGCCGGACAGGCGCGTCGCTTCCATATTGCTGCCGACGGCGTAGATGCGGCGGCCGAACACGGTCTGGCTGGTGATATAGCTGAACAGTCCCAGCAAGGCCAGCAGCAACAGCACGGGCAGCGGGATGCCTTCATAGCCGTTCAGGGTTTGCACAAAGGCATACAGCACGGCGCCGATGACGGCCAGGCGCAAGCCGTCGGCCCAGGCCGCCGTCTGCGGCAAGCCATGCTGCGCACGGCTGGCGCGCGCGCGCCAGGTCAAAAAGGCGGCCAGCAGGAACAGGCCGATGCCCAGCACGATACCGGGCACCGCGGGCAGATAGCCCTGCCCCAGGTAGACCATCGGCTCGGAAACGGGCGCGATCGTGATGCCGCCCGTGATGCCCAGCAGGATGCCGCGGTACGCCAGCATGCCGCCCAGGCCCACGATGAAGGACGGGATGCCGCGGTACGCCGTCAGGTAGCCATTCAGGAGGCCGATCACCAGGCCGCAGCCCAGCACGGCCGCCAGATTCAAGGCCAGCGGCCAGTGCTGCGTGACGTCCAGCACGGCGGCGATGCCGCCGAGTAGCCCCAGCAGGGAACCGATCGACAGGTCGATCTCGCCGGCGATAATCACCAGCACCATGCCGCAGGCGAGGATGCCGGTGACGGACATCTGGCGCAGCAGGTTCGACAGATTGCGCGGCGTGAGGAAACTGCCCTCCGTCTTCCACGAAAAGAAGGCCCAGATCAAGGCGACCGCGATCAGCAGGGCCAGCATCTTGTATTGGGTGAACAGCTGTTTGATACTGTGCGGTTTCATGCTGCGGTTTCCTTGTTTGCGGTGTTGGCGGCGGGTGCCGGGCGCTGGTCCAGCGCCGCCGCCAGCACGGTTTCCTGGCTCAGGCCATCGTTGATAAAGTCGCCGCGCAGGCGGCCTTCGCCCATCACCAGCACGCGGTCGGACACGCCCAGCACTTCGGCCAGTTCCGACGAGACCATGATGATGGCCACGCCCCGGTCGGCCAGGGCCAGCATCAATTTGTAGATTTCATATTTGGCGCCCACGTCCACGCCGCGCGTGGGTTCGTCGAGAATCAGCACGCGCGGGCGCGTCAGCAGCATCTTGGCCAGCACGGCCTTTTGCTGGTTGCCGCCCGACAGGCTCGTAATGGGCAGCGACGGGCTGGCCGCCTTCAGTTCCAGCTGCGCGATCTCGCCACGCACGGCCGTCAATTCCGCCTCGCCATCGATGCGCGTGGCGCGCGCGAATTCCTCCAGCACGGCCAGGGTGATGTTCTGCCCGACGTCGAGGTCGGGCACGATGCCGTGGTGCTTGCGGTCTTCCGGCACCATGGCCAGGCCCATGGCAATGGCTTTTTGCGGCGAGCGGGTATCGATCTTGCGGCCATCGAGCCACACCTCGGCCTGGCATGGCCCCTGGTAGGCGCCGAACAGGGCCGACACGAGCTCCGTGCGCCCCGCCCCCACCAGACCGGCGATGCCGAGGATCTCGCCCTTGCGCAGGGTGAACGACACATCGTCGACCCGCTTGCGCTGCGGGTTGTCGGCATCGATGCACGTCACGTGGCGCGCCTCGAACAGCACTTCGCCGATAGGTGCCGGCTGCACGCGCTGCGGGTACAGCTGGCTCATTTCGCGGCCCACCATCTGCGCGATGATGCGCTCGACGTTCATCTGCGCCATCGGCGTGGTGGCGATATGCTTGCCGTCGCGGATGACGACGATGGTGTCGCAGATGGCCGCGACTTCATCGAGCTTGTGCGAAATGTAGATGCAGGTGACGCCCTTGGCCTTCAACGCGCGCAGGATATCGAGCAGCACGGCGATTTCCGACGCCGTCAGCGACGACGACGGCTCGTCGAGGATCAGCAAGCGCGCATTCTTGTTGAGCGCCTTGGCAATTTCCACCAGTTGCTGGTGGCCGCCGCCGTAATTCATCACGGGCTGCGCCACGTTCAGTTCGGGAATTTTCAGTTCGCGCAGCAGCTCGTCGGCGCGCTTGTACATGGCCGCGTAATGCATGCGCCCGCCGGGCAGGGTCAGCTCGCGGCCCATGAAGATATTCTCGGCCACGGACAGCTGCGGCACCAGCATCAGTTCCTGATGGATGATGATGATGCCCGCGTCTTCCGTGTCGCGAATCGATTGCGCGCGCAAGGGCTGGCCCTCCCACAGGATCTCGCCCTCCCAAGTGCCGTGCGGGTACACGCCGGACAGCACCTTCATCAGGGTCGACTTGCCGGCGCCATTCTCGCCGCACAGGCCGATGCACTCGCCGGCCCGCACCTGCAGGTCGATGCCGTCAAGCGCGCGGACACCGCCAAACTGTTTGACGATGCCTTTCATTTCAAGCAGATATTCAGACATCTGAGCTCACATTCAGTCACCAGGAAGGAGTAGGTCGGGTTAGCGCGCAGCGCGTAACCCGACATCAAGCGGGTGATCAATTACCCAGCTGCGCCTTGGTATAGAAGCCGTCATCGACGAGAATGTTCACATTCGCCTTGGTCAGCGGCGTAGGCTTCAGCAGTACCGTGCTGACCTTTTTCAGGCCGTTGTCATAGCTGGAGTTGTAGGCCGGCTTTTCATTGCGCGCCAGTTGCACGGCCAGCTTGGCCGCTTCGGCAGCGATGGTTTTCAACGGTTTGTAGACCGTCATCGACTGCGTGCCGGCGATCACGCGCTTCACCGCCGCCAGATCGGCATCCTGGCCCGAGACCGGCACCTTGCCGGCCAGCTTTTGCGCAGCCAGGGCCTGGATGGCGCCACCGGCCGTGCCGTCATTGGAGGCGACGATGGCGTCGATCTTGTTGCCGTTGGCCGTCAGCGCGTTTTCCACGATGGACAACGCTTCGGTGGCGCTCCAGTCCTTCACCCACTGCTGGCCGACGATCTTGATATCGCCCTTGTCGATGAACGGTTTGAGTACCTTCATCTGGCCTTCGCGCAGCATCTTGGCGTTGTTGTCGGTCGGCGAGCCGCCCAGCAAATAGTAATTACCCTTCGGCTGCAGCTTGGTCACGCCTTCGGCCTGCATCTCGCCCACTTTCTCGTTGTCGAACGAGATGTACGCGTCGATATCGGCGTTCAGAATCAGGCGGTCATACGACAGCACCTTGATACCGGCCTTTTTCGCTTCCTTGACGGTGTTGTTGAGGACAGTGGCGTTGAACGGCACGATCACCAGCACGTCAACGCCGCGCGAGATCAGGTTTTCGATTTGCGAAATCTGGCGCTGCTCGCTGGCGTCGGCCGATTGCACGAAAACCTTGGCGCCCTGCTTCTCGGCGGCGGCGATGAAGAAATCGCGGTCGCGCGTCCAGCGCTCTACGCGCAGGTCGTCGATAGAGAAGCCGATTTTCGGGTTTTTCGCATCGGCCAGGGCGGCGCTGCTGCTCAATGCCAGCATGGCGGTCATGATGGCTGCACTGATGATCTTGTTCATTGTGTGTCTCCTTGTGGATTTTATTAACTACGTTTTTTCACTACGGGTGTTGCTGCTTCAAAAATCAATGATTGTGGCGTGGCAGGGTCTGTCCCACGGCGCGGTATTTCAGCGCCAGCTCCATGCAGGCGCCCGTTTCCAGCTGGCCCACGCTGGCGCGGTAGATTTCCTGCCACGGCGTGGCGCTGTCGTTGACAGGCGGCGGCAGTTCCTGGGCGCGGCGTGCCAGTTCGTCTGCATCGACCAGCATGTCGCAGCTGCCCCCGTTCAAGTCCACCCGGATGATGTCGCCCGTGCGCAGCAGCGCCAGGCCGCCGCCCACGGCGCTCTCGGGCGAGGCGTTCAGGATCGAGGGACTGTCCGAGGTACCCGACTGGCGCCCGTCACCCAGGGTCGGCAGGTTCAGAATTCCCGCCTTGAGCAAGGCATCGGGCGGCTGCATGTTGACCACTTCGGCCGAACCGGGCCAGCCGACAGGGCCGGCGCCGCGCATGACCAGCATGCAGCTGTCGTCGATATTGAGCGCCGGGTCGTTGATGCGCGCGTGGTAGTCGCTTGAACCGTCAAAGACGATGGCGCGCGCCTCGAACACGCCTTCGCTGCCGGGACGCGACAGGTAGCGCTCGCGGAAAGCGGGCGAGATCACGCTGGTCTTCATGATGGCGAAGTCGAACAGGTTGCCCTGCAAGGCCATGAAACCGGCCTTTTCCTTCAGCGGCGCGGCAAACGGGCGGATCATCTCGCGGTCCGCGCTCTCGCGCCCCGCCAGGTTCGCCGCCATCGTCTGGCCCGTCACCGTCAACCGGTCCGCGTGCAGCAAGCCCGCCTGCTGCAGCTCCCACATCACGGCCGGCACGCCGCCGGCCCGGTGGAAGCGCTCGCCCAGATACTTCCCGGCCGGCTGCATGTTCAACAGCAGCGGCACGTCATAGCCGTGCGCCATCCAGTCGCTCGAGTGCAGTTCCACGCCCGCATGGCGCGCCATGGCCATCAGGTGCGGCTGGGCGTTGGTGGAACCGCCGATGGCCGCGTTGACGATGATGGCGTCCAAAAACGCTGCGCGCGTGAGAATGCTCGACGGGCGCACATCGTCATGCGCCATGCCGACGATGCGGCGCCCCGTTGCATAGGCGATCTGGCCCCGTTCGCGATACGGCGCGGGGATGGCCGAGCAGCCCGTCAGCGACATGCCCAGCGCTTCGGCCAGCGCATTCATGGTCGATGCCGTGCCCATGGTGTTGCAGTGGCCGGCCGACGGCGCCGAGGCGGCCGCGATCTGCAGGAATTTGTCGTTGTCGATCAAGCCGGCGGATAGCTGGCGGCGGCCTTTCCAGATGGCGGCGCCGGAACCGACCAGTTCGCCGTCCATCCAGCCGTCGAGCATGGGGCCACCCGACAGCACGATGGCGGGAATGTCCACCGTAGCGGCGGCCATCAATTGCGCCGGCGTGGTTTTGTCGCAGCCCGTCGTCAGCACCACGGCGTCGATCGGATAGCCGTGCAAAATCTCCACCAGGCCCAGATACGCGAGGTTACGGTCCAGCGCGGCCGTGGGACGACGGCAGTTTTCAAAAATCGGGTGCAGCGGGAATTCCATCGGGATACCGCCCGCATCGCGGATGCCGTCGCGCACGCGCTGGACCAATTCCAGGTGGATACGGTTGCAGGGGCTGATATCGCTGCCGCTTTGCGCGATACCGATGATGGGCCGGCCCGAGCGCAGCTCCTCGGCCGTGATACCGTAGTTCATGAAGCGCTCCAGGTACAGCGCCGTCATGTCGATATGGTCGGGATTGTCGAACCAGTCCTGCGAGCGGAAGCGCCGCGCCTTGGGTTGGGCGGGAATGCTCATGCGCCGTACCAGCCTGCGTCGACGTAGTACTCGCGTCCGGCGCACTTGGCCGCATTGTCCGACGCGAGGAACAGCGCCAGCGCCGCCACGTCTTCCGGCTCCACGCGCAGCTGCAGGCATTGTCCCTGAAGGATCACGGCTTCCGCTTCCGGCGTATGCCACAGCTTTTCCTGGCGCGGCGTGCGCACGGCGCCGGGAATGATGCAGTTGACGCGGATGCCGTCGACACCGAGGTCGCGCGCCAGGCCGCGCGTCAGGCCCTCGATGCCGGCTTTGGCCGTCATGTAGATCGACAGGCGCGCTTGCGCCAGGTGCCAGGAAATCGATCCCAGGTTGAGAATCACGCCGCCGCCCTTGGCGCGCATGGCGGGCGCCACTGCCTGAGCGCAGAAATACTGGTGGCGCAGGTTGACGGCCATGCGCTCGTCCCAGTAGGCGGGCGTGACGTCCTGCAGTTCGTGGCGGTCGTCATTGGCCGCGTTGTTGATGAGGATATCCGTGGTGCCCGCGCTATGCTCGATCTCGGCGAAGGTGGCGGCCAGGGCGGCCAGATCCGTCAGGTCGCAATAGCGGAAAACGGGCGGCTGCGGCAGGTCGGCCAGCTTTTCCTGCAGCACCAGCGACGCCTCGCGGGCGATGTCGAGAAAAGTGACGTGGGCGCCCTGGCGCGCGAACGCCTCGACGATGGCCACGCCGATGCCGGTGCCGCCGCCCGTGATGACGACGCGCTTGCCAGACAGGCTTGGGTAAGTTGCATGCTGCATGGTGTCTCTCTTTTTAAAATAATCGGATCAAAGCAAACCGCGTTTGGCCAGGTTCTGGTACAGCGCGCGCACGCCGAACGTCCAGGGAGTAATCGCATCGCAGCGCTGCACTTCGTTGACCAGCGCGCCCAGCGAAGCGCTGGCAATGGTGACCCGGTCGCCCAGGTGGTGCGTAAAGCCGCCGCCCTGCGCGCCGCGGTCCTTCACGGGCGAGAACATGGTCCCCAGGAACAGCATGAAGCCGTCCGGATACTGGTGGTACTGGCCTGCCGTCTGGCGCACCAGGTCGAGCGGGTCGCGGCTGATCTCGCGCATGAAGCTGGCGCCTTCAAGCACAAAGCCGTCGTCCGCGCCTTCGATCAGCAGCGACACTTCCGCCTGGCGCACGGTGTCGAGCGTGAAGTGTTCGTCAAACAGGCGGATGAAGGGGCCGATGGCGCAGGAGCCGTTGTTGTCCTTGGCCTTGCCCAGCAAGAGGGCGCTGCGCCCTTCGATATCGCGCAGGTTGACGTCGTTGCCCAAGGTCGCCCCCAGCACCTCGCCGCGGCTGTTGACGGCCAGGACGATCTCCGGCTCCGGGTTGTTCCAGGCGGACGAAGGCAGCAAGCCCACCTGCGCGCCGCAGCCCACCGACGACATCGGCTGCGCCTTGGTAAACACTTCCGCATCGGGACCGATACCCACTTCCATGTATTGCGACCAGGCGCCGCGCTGCTGCAGCTGCTGTTTCAGGCGCTGCGCCGCGTCCGAACCCGGTTTCAGGGCGGACAAGTCGCCGCCCAGGGTCGTTTGCAGGGCGGCGCGCAGGCTCGCCGCACGTGCCGCGTCGCCACCGGCCTGTTCTTCGATCACGCGTTCGAGCAGGCTGACGGCGAAAGTCACGCCGCATGCCTTGACGGCCTGCAGATCGCACGGCGCCAGCAGCAGCGGCTCGCCGGCCGGTGCGGCCAGCGCCTGCTCCAGCAGGGCCTGCACGGAGCCAAGCGCGATGCCGGGTGGATGGCGGGCGATATCGAGCGCATCGCTGCGCTCGAACAGCTCGGCCACCGTCGCTACCGTCTGCGTGATGTCGACCACCTCGCCGCCGCGCACGGCGACGACGCAGGGGCCGTCACGCCAGATGCGGCCGATGAGGAGGGCCTGCGCCAGGTCGGCGGGCAACAGGGAGGCGGGTGAAATCGGCTGCATGGCAAGCTTTCAAAGGAGCGTGATGGGAAGGCAATTGGTCAAGTTCGGAGCGATTCTGCGCGCCGCCCTGTGTCGCCGCAATTACGAAAATCACCAAATTGAATGATGATTATTGGTATTGCAGTGCACCAAAAAAAGCCGCCGCCCGGCCCCCGTTCCGGCCCTGCCAGCAGGTGGAAAGCGGTGTCATGGCGCATTGCATCAATTGAGTCATCGATATCGTTTTGGATATCGGCTATGCAAAAAAAGTGATTGGTGAGGGATGGATGGACAAACTAGTATCAGCCGTGGCCTGCAATCGGCCATCCGCACGGAGCCCGCCCACTGGGACGACGGCCCTGGCACATTCAACTATCGAAGACGGTGGAGACCTGAAATGAAAACAACAATGAAAATGCTGACCGCGAGCCTGGCGCTGGCCATCTCCGGCATGGCGGTAATGCCCGTAGCAAGCGCCGCAGACAAGGGCGCGATCGGCATCTCGATGCCGACCAAGTCGTCCATGCGCTGGATCGCCGATGGCGACAACATGGTCAAGGTATTCAAGGAGCGCGGCTACAAGACGGACTTGCAGTTTGCCGACGACGATATCCCGAACCAGCTGGCGCAGGTGGAAAACATGATCACCAAGGGCGCCAAGGTGCTGGTGATCGCCGCCATCGACGGCACCACCTTGTCGAACGTGCTGCAAAAGGCGGCCGACAAGGGCATCAAGGTCATCTCGTATGACCGTTTGATCCGCGGCACGAAAAACATCGATTACTACGCCACCTTCGACAACTTCCAGGTCGGCGTGCTGCAAGCGGGCTATATCGAATCGGCGCTGAAACTCAAGGAAGGCAAAGGCCCGTTCAACATCGAACTGTTCGGCGGCTCGGCCGACGACAACAATGCGCACTTCTTCTACAACGGCGCCCTGTCGGTGCTCAAACCGTACATCGACAGCGGCAAGCTGGTGGTGCGCTCGAAGCAGATGGGCATGGAAAAGGTCGCCACCCTGCGCTGGGATGGCGCCGTGGCGCAAGCCCGCATGGACAACCTGCTCAGCGCCTACTACGGCAATGCGCGCGTCGATGCCGTACTGTCGCCATATGACGGCTTGAGCATCGGCATCCTGTCCTCGCTCAAGGGCGTCGGCTACGGCACGCCGAAACAGCCGTTCCCCGTCGTGACGGGCCAGGATGCGGAAATCCCGTCGGTGAAATCGATCATCCGCGGCGAACAGGCATCGACCGTGTTCAAGGACACGCGCGAACTGGCTAAGGTCACGGCAAACATGGTCGACGCGATGATGAGCGGCAAGACGCCAACCGTCAACGACACCAAGACCTATAACAACGGCGTCAAGGTGGTGCCATCGTACCTGCTCAAACCCGTCACCGTCGACAAGGCGAACTGGAAGCAGGTGCTCGTCACCGGCAGCGGCTACTACACGGAAGCGCAAGTGAAATAAGCAATCAAGGTACTGAAGGCCCGGCGCTGCCGGGCCTTTCGCTTCATGCACGATCAAGAACAAACTGCCGCACGACCGGCGCCGACCAGCGCGGCCGTGCCAGAGAGGTTATATGACGAACACTATCCTGGAAATGCGCGGGATACGCAAAACATTCCCGGGCGTCGTTGCGCTCGACAATGTCAACCTGCAGGTACGCAGCGGCGAGATCCACGCCATCGTCGGCGAAAACGGCGCCGGCAAATCGACCCTGATGAAAGTGCTAAGCGGCGTCTACGGCCATGGCAGCTATACGGGCGACATCGATTACCTGGGCCAGACGCGGCACTTCCGCGGCATCAAGGACAGCGAAGAAATCGGCATCATCATCATCCACCAGGAACTGGCGCTCGTACCCCAGCTGTCGATCGCCGAGAATATCTTCCTCGGCAACGAACCGTCCCGCAGGGGCGTCATCGACTGGGAATACGCGCAAGCGAAAACACGCGAACTGCTGCAGAAAGTCGGCCTGAAAGAGTCCCCGGACACCCTGATCACCAACCTGGGCGTAGGCAAGCAGCAGCTGATCGAGATCGCCAAGGCGCTGTGCAAGGACGTCAAGCTCTTGATCCTCGACGAGCCGACGGCCAGCCTGAACGAAAGCGACAGCGCGGCCCTGCTCGACCTGCTGCTGGGCCTGAAAGCCCAGGGCATCGCCTCGATCCTGATTTCGCACAAGCTCAATGAAATTTCACGGGTCGCCGATGCCATCACGGTGCTGCGCGACGGGAACACGGTCGACAGTTTCGACTGCCGCGCGGAGCCCGTCAGCGAAGACCGCATCATTGAAAAAATGGTCGGGCGCGAAATGGCCGACCGCTATCCGCCGCGCACGCCCACCATCGGCGAGACCATTTTCGAAGTGCGCGACTGGCGCGTGTTCCATCCCGAGCATGCCGACCGCCCCGTCATCAAGGGCATCAACATGCATGCCAAAAAGGGCGAGATCATCGGCATCGCCGGCTTGATGGGCTCGGGGCGCACGGAACTGGCGATGAGCATTTTCGGACGCGCCTACGGCCAGCGCATCAGCGGCACGGTGCTCAAGAATGGCCAGGAGATCGACGTCAGCACCATCGGCAAGGCGATCGCCCATGGCCTCGCGTATGTCACGGAAGACCGCAAGGGCCTGGGCCTGATCCTCGAGGAAGACATCCAGAAGAACACCAGCCTGGCCAACCTGGACGCGATTTCCAAGCGTATGGTGATCGACGAGCAGCGTGAATTCGGCGTGGCCGAGGAGTTCCGCCGCAAGCTCAAGACCCGTTGCTCGAGCGTGGTGCAGAAGGTGGTCAATCTGTCCGGCGGCAACCAGCAGAAAGTGGTGCTGGCGAAGTGGCTGTTTTCGCGCCCCGACATCCTGATCCTCGATGAACCGAGCCGCGGCATCGACGTGGGCGCCAAGTACGAGATCTACAGCATCATCAGCGAGCTGGCCGCCGAAGGCAAATGCATCATCATGATTTCCTCGGAAATGCCGGAATTGCTGGGCATGTGCGACCGGATCTATGTCATGAACGAAGGCCGCTTCGCGGCCGAATTAAGCGCAGCAGAAGCGTCGCAGGAGCGGATCATGCGCGCGATCGTTACACACGGAGAAAACAATGGACAATAAATTGACAGCGGGCGCGCCGGCAGCAGCAGCGCCAGCGGCCGCACCGCAAGCGAAAAGCTATGCCGGCTTTTTGAAGAACAATATGCGCGACTACGGCATGCTGCTCTCGCTGATCGTCATCATGGGCTTTTTCCAGTACATGACCGACGGCACCCTGATGCAGCCGCTGAATCTGACCAACCTGGTGCTGCAAAACAGCTACATCGTCATCATGGCGCTGGGCATGCTGATGGTCATCGTGGCCGGCCATATCGATTTGTCCGTCGGCTCGGTGGTCGGCTTCGTCGGCGCATTGGCGGCCGTCCTGATCGTCAACTACAACATGAATTTTGTCGCCGCCAGCATCATCTGCCTGCTGGCCGGCGCCGTCATCGGCGGCGCGCAAGGCTATTTTGTCGCCTTCTTTAAAATCCCGTCCTTCATCGTCACCCTGGCCGGCATGCTGGTATTCAAGGGCCTGACCCTGGCGCTGCTGGCTGGCCAGTCGGTCGGCCCCTTCCCGGAAGGCTTTCAGATGCTCAGCTCGGGCTTTTTGCCCGATCCGTTCGGCGGCGAAAACCTGCGCGGGCTGTCGCTGCTGCTGGGCGTGATCGCCGCCGCGGCGCTGATCATCACCTCGCTGCGCAGCCGCGCCAAGCAACTGAAACACGGTATGGAAAACGAGCCGCGCGCCTTCTTCCTGCTGAAAAACGCGATCTTCGCCGCCGTAATGGTGTATTTCAGCTACCTGCTGGCGTCGTACCGCGGTTTTCCCAACGTGCTGGCCGTGATGTCGCTGCTCATCGTCGCCTACACCTTCATTACCAACCGCACCGTGCTGGGCCGCCGCGTGTATGCCGTGGGCGGCAACGAGAAGGCGGCGCGCCTGTCCGGCATCAAGACGGAACGGGTCAGCTTCTACACCTTCGTCAACATGGGCATGCTGGCCGCGCTGGCCGGCCTGATCTTCGCGGCGCGCCTGAACACGGCCACGCCGAAGGCGGGTACGGGTTTCGAGCTGGACGTGATCGCCGCCTGCTTCATCGGCGGCGCCTCGGCCTCGGGCGGCGTGGGCAAGGTGATGGGAGCCGTCATCGGCGCCTTCATCATGGGCGTGATGAACAACGGCATGTCCATCATGGGCATCGGCATCGATTACCAGCAGGTGATCAAGGGCCTGGTGCTGCTGGCAGCCGTGTTCATCGACGTCATTAATAAAAATAAATGAGAAGAACAAGGAAGCACAGGTTCGAGCCTTAGGGGGCTCAGGCCGGCGCTTGCGCCGGCCTTTTTCATTTATGTGATCGCCAGCCGCGCAGCGCGATCCCCCCACCACGCCGCCTCTTCAAATACGGAAAAGCCCGACAGATCGGCATGCGCAAACAGAATCGCGCCATCGTGCTCGCGCAGCGCCTTCAAGCCCGCATTGCTGCGAAATCCCGGCAACGGCGCTGCCATGGCGTGGCCGCGCACGGTGATATCGACGCGCTCGACGCAGCTGGCAAAATCGCGTCCATACGCCGTCTTCAAATCGACGCTGGCCAGCGCCAGCAATTCTTCGGGCGTGGCCACGTCTAACCATTTGCGCGCTTCCTGCGGCGTGCGGTCGGACAGGGCCACGTAGGCGCTGAAGACGGTTTTTTCGGGCGGACGCACGCGGATGTCCTGGTGCGTGGAGACGACATAGCCGAGGCCCGGTTCCTGGTACACGACGTTGTCCCAGCATAGCGGCGCATGCGGCAGTTCGTCGGGAAAGCGTTTCAGTAAAAAATTCGCCACCATCCACGGCGCATACGCGGGCGTATCGCGCTTCGCGTCGAAGCCATAGCCGGCGATATTCTTCACTACGCGCGCCGCTACATACAACGGCATGGCGCAGATGGCCTTGCGCGCCTTGACCAGGTAGGTGCGCGGCTGGCCGTCGACCAGTTCCAGGCACAGCGCTTCGACGCCCTGGTCCGTCGTCTGCACGGAAACCACCGTGCCCGCATGACGTTTGACGCCCGACGCCTGCTCCATGGCCGTGGCCACCGGCTGCATGCCGCCCGGCCAGGTCAGCCAGGCGCCATTGCCCGCATTCGCCGCCTGGCCCCAGCGGCTGCAATAGTAGTGCAAGCCGGCCCAGGCCGACACCTGGTCGTAGCGCGTGCCGTAGTCGTCGCGGCAGCAGTAGTTCAGATACCAGTGCAGGGTGGGCGAGGTATAGCCTTCGCGCTCCATCCACTGCTTTAACGTGATGGTGTCGAGCGCCTGCCAGGCCGGGTCTTGCGACGATTCCACGGTAGGAAAAACGAAGACGCGCTTGCCGTCGTTGCCATGCGCCTGGCGCAGGCGCCGCACCTCGGCAAAGAAGCGCTCGTGCTGCGCCAGTTCTTCGGCGGAGATACCTTCGGTGGGAATGAAGCCCTCCTGCCAGTGGCCGTTGAACAGCAGGCGTTCCTCGGGCGCGTGCAGGATGTAGCGCTCGTCGTAGTACGGCTTTTCCGCCTGTGGATCGCGCTGGATAATCCCCAGGTCGAACAGGATTTCGCGCACATGGGTCGATTCGGGCGAAGGCAGCGGCAAATAATGGCCGCCCGTAGGATAGGCCAGGTCGCCGAAGTGGCCGCCCGCCGCGTTGCCATATGGCTGCGGCCCATCGATCATGAGGAAATCCTTGTGCCCCAGCTTGTTCAAGCGCCAGGCCGCCGTCAGGCCGGCGATGCCGGAGCCGAGGATGGCCACGTCTGTGGTGATGGTGGCCGAGGGCGCCGGCAGCGCCGTGCGCTCGCGCAGCAGCTTGCGCAAGTAATGTCCCTCGCTGCGGCCCGGATACAGCACCTTCGGCGTGATTTCCTGCCAGCGCAGGTAGGCGGCGATGCTGCCGATGCCAGCGGCGGCGGCCGCCGTGCCGCCGGCGGCCCACAGCATGAAGGAACGGCGCTGCATCAGCGGATCACCCGGTTCCAGTCCTGCTCGAATTCATGCACGAGCGACTGGGTATTCAGGCGATTCGGCGCCATCGGCAGCGGCTGCATGTCGGGCGGGAAGATGAACATTTCGCGTGTGGTGTCCGCGTTCAGGTAGCGCATGGGCAGGCGGTATTTCGTCGGCGGTGTGTAGTCGAGCTGGGGCGAAGCGAGGATAAAACCCCATTCGCCGAACGAGGGCACGTAGGCGTGATAGGGCCAGGTGCGCATGCCCACTTCACGCAGGGTCGAATTGATGGTCCAGTAGGCGTGCGGGGCAAAGAACGGCGACGTCGATTGCACCACCATCAGGCCCTTGGCCGCCAGGTGCTTTTTCACCAGGTCGTAGAACGGCACCGAATACAGCTTGCCGAGCGCAAAGCTGGACGGGTCGGGGAAATCGACGATGGCCGCGTCGAACATGTCGCCGTTGTTGCGCAGCCAGACGGCGGCATCGGCATTGACGACGGTGACGCGCTTGTCGGAGAACGAATTATTATTTAACTTTGCCAGTTCCGGGCGCGTGGTAAACGCGGCCGTCATGGCGGGGTCGAGGTCGACTACGGTGACGTGTTCAATGTGGGGATAACGGAGGATTTCGCGCAGCGCCAGGCCATCGCCGCCACCCAGCACCAGCACGCGGCGCGCCCACGGCAAGGCTTCCAGCACGGGGTGCACCAGCGCCTCGTGGTAGCGGTATTCGTCGCGCGAGGAAAACTGCAAATTGCCGTTGATGTACAGGCGCGTATCGTCCTTCCAGCGCGTGATCACCAGGCGCTGGTAGGGCGTGGTGGTGGAATACACGATCTGGTCACCGAACAGGCCATGTTCGCCCCAGGCCACCATGCGGTCCGACATGGCAAAGCCGGCGATCAGCAGCAGCATCACGGCGCAGGCGCGCAGCAAACGCCCGGTGAGATTTTTCAGCTCGGCGCGGAACACATAAATGCTCCACAGGCCCACGCCCACGTTGAGCATGCCGAACAGGAAGCCCGTGCGCACCAGACCCAGGTACGGCGACAGCACCAGCGGGAACAGCAGGGAAACGGCCAGCGCGCCCAGGTAATCGAAGGTCAGCACGCGGCTGACCAGCTCGGAAAATTCCGTCTGGCGCGTGTTCAGGGCCCGCATCACCAGCGGCACTTCCATGCCGACCAGTGCGCCGATCAGGAACACCATCACATACAATAAGGTGCGAAATGGCGCGGCCATCCACGAAAAGGTCATGAACAGGATGGCGGCCGACAGGCCGCCGATCAGGCCCACGGCCAATTCGATGTCGACGAAGCGCGAAAGCACGTCGTCATCCTTGACATACTTGGAAAAGTGAGCGCCCACACCCATCGCGAACAGGTAGCAGCCAATGATGGTGGAAAACTGCAGGATGGAGTCGCCAAGCAGGTAGCTGGACATGGCGCCGGCGATCAGCTCATAGGCGAGGCCGCAGGAAGCGACCACGAAGACGGACAAAATCAGAATCTTTTTGTTCATTGGACTTTTTTTGTTCTAATATGCGTTGACGTTATCAAATGCTCATTGCGAGGAATGCCGTGCCCGACATCCTAAACTATCTGATCCACCTTTTACTGGCCGCCGCGCTGCTGATTGTATTTTTTATCATCTACACGCGCGTCACGCCGTATAACGAAGTGCTGCTGATCCGCCAGGGCAACCAGGCGGCGGCCCTGTCGCTAGGCGGCGCCATGCTGGGTTTTTCCGCCACTATCGCCTCGTCCTTGATGCACACGGCCGACTACCAGCAGTTTTTCGCCTGGGCTTTCGGCGCCATGGTGGTGCAATTGCTCGCCTATGTGGTCACCACCCGCCTGCTGCGCATGTCGAAAGACCAGATTGAATCGAACAACAGCGCTTTCGGCGGCCTGCTGGCCGCCATTTCCCTGTCGATCGGCGCCATCAACGCCGCCTGCATTTCCTGACGTTTTACCTCATTCAAGGACACCATCATGAGCCTCGGCAGCTTTATCAAGAAGCAGTTTATCGATGTACTGCAATGGAACGAAGAGACGGAAGGCGTACTGGCCTGGCGCTTCCCCATGCAGGATTTCGAGATACAGAACGGCGCCATCCTGAATGTGCGCGAATCGCAAGTGGCCGTCTTCGTCAATGAAGGCAAGATCGCCGACGTCTTCGGTCCCGGCACGCACAAGCTGACGACGCAGACTTTGCCGCTGCTGACCAACCTGAAAAACTGGGACAAGCTGTTCGATTCGCCGTTCAAGTCGGACGTGTATTACTTCAGCACCCGCGTGCAGACTGGCCGCAAGTGGGGTACGCCGCAGCCGATCACCATCCGCGACAAGGATTTCGACATGATCCGCGTGCGCGCCTTCGGCATGTACTCGTACCGCATCGCCGACGCCCGCACCTTCTTCACCGAGATCAGCGGCACGCGCGATGTCTATACGCGTGACGAGGTGGAAGATCAATTGCGCGGCATTTTGATGTCGAGCATGGCCAGCTCGCTGGGCGGGGCAAATGTCCCCTTCCTCGACATGGCGGCCAACCAGGCGCTGATGGCGCAGGAAGTCAAGGATGGCCTGGCGCAGGCGTTTGCCCGCTATGGCGTGGGCCTCGATGAATTCAACGTGGCCAGCATCAGCCTGCCCGAAGAATTGCAGGCGGCGCTCGACGAGCGCATCTCGGCCGGCATGAAGGGCGGGCTGGGCGCCGACAAGATGAGCGGCTTTACCAAATTCCAGGTGGCCAACGCGATTCCGCTGGCGGCGCAAAACGAGGGCGGCATGGCCGGCATCGGCGCGGGCCTGGGCGCCGGGCTGTCGATTGGCCAGGTGATGGCGCAAAGCATGGGCGGTGCGCTGCAGCAGCCCGCCCCGGCGCCAGCTCCGGCTGCACCACCGGCCCCCGCGGAAGAAGCGATCGAGACGCGTCTGGAAAAACTCAAGGGCTTGCTCGACAAGGGCCTCATTTCGCCGGCCGACTACGACGGCGCCAAGGCTGAACTGCTGAAAAAACTGATCGGCTAAGCGCGACTGCATGCAAACTGTTTCCTGTCCCAGCTGCGGTGCGGAAGTCCACTTCCGCTCGCATGCTTCCGTGCTCGCCGTGTGCGAGTACTGCCACAGCACCATCCTCAAGGACGCCGATTCCGTCAGGGACGTGGGCAAGATGTCGGCCGTCCTGGAAGATTATTCGCCGATCCAGATCGGCACGGCCGGCGTGCACGATGGCGTGCACTTCACGGTCGTCGGCCGCATCCAGCAGCGCTACAGCGCCGGCACGTGGAACGAGTGGTATCTGCTGTTCGACGACGCCAGCACGGCGTGGCTGGGCGACTCGTCCGGCCTGTACACGCTGACGCGCGAGCGCAGCACGCAAGACGCCCTGCCCGTCTTTGGCGAGCTGGCGCCGGGCAAGCGCTATACGATCTGCGGCGAGCCGTACACGGCGGCCGAGATCCGCAGCGCCGAATGCATCGCCGGCCAGGGCGAATTGCCGTTCAAGGTGGGCGCCGGCTGGCGCATCCAGGTGGCGGACTTCCGCAACTACGCCAGCTTTGTCACGCTCGACTACACGGATGGCCCGCATCCCGTCGTCTACCAGGGCGTCGCCGTCACCCTGGATGGTTTGCAGTGCCAGCTGCTGCGCGACGACGACGCCATCGCCAAGAGCGCCGGCAAATACCGCGGCAAGCTCGACGCGCTCGACTGCCCGTCCTGCGGCAGCGGCATCAAGTACGTACCTGGCGCGGCGGCGCAACTCGTGTGCCCCGCCTGCCACGCGCAGCTCGACGCCAGCGGCCCGGAAGCGCAGGTGCTGGCCATCGGCAAGCAGGTGCACGACAACGCCGACATCACGCTGGAACTGGGCGCCAGCGCGAAGGTCAGCAATGTCGATTTCACGGTGATCGGCATGATGCGCCGCGCCGACGACGAGGGCAGCGAGTGGAACGAATACCTGCTGTACAACGCGCGCGCCGGCTTCTTCTGGCTGGTGGAGACGGACGATGGCTGGTCGCGCTCGAACGTGCTGCCGAACTGGCCCAACTGGGCGTCGCTGGACGCCGATACCTGCACGCTCGATGGCGCCACCTACCGCAAACTGTATGACTACGGCTCGCAGGTCGTGTACGCGGCCGGTGCCTTCAACTGGAAAGTGGCCGTCGGCGACAGCACGCATGTCCATGAATTCGAGCAGGGACAGACCAAACTGGCGGCGGAGCTCACCGGCGAGGAAATGACGTGGTCGCGCTCCGTGCCCGTCGCCTATGACCAGATGGCCGCCTGGTTCGGCGCCGCCTTCCATGGTGGTACCAAAGCGCAGAATATCCAGCTGAGCCATCGCGGCATCGCCAAGGTCTTCATCGTCATCGTGCTGGTCCTGAATGCGATCCCCATGTTTGTCTCGTTCTCCAGCACCTTGATGTGGAGTTTGCTTGGCTGCCTGGCGCTGTTCCTGCCCGCCGCTTTTCTCGACAAGAATGCAAAGAATCCCCCATGAGTAAATACGTGATCTATGCCCTGATGGTGACCTTCAGTGTCACGGCCGCCAACTGGGTGCGCATGTTCAAGGTAGCCGGCAGCAGCAGCGGCAGCAGCTGGAGTTCGCGCACGGGCAGCGGCGGCGGCAGCTATGGTGGCGGCTCCAGCGGCGGCAGCCACAAGTAAGCATGGCAGCCACACCGCATCTGCCCCTGGGCACCCATTTACTGGCCGATTTGTCTGGCATCGCGCCGGAACGCCTGCGCGAGAGCGCGGCGCTCGAGCGTCTGCTGCGCGAGGCGGCCGTCGCAGCCGGCGCGCAAGTACTGCACAGCCATTTCCACAGCTTTGGCGCCGGCCAGGGCGTCACCGGCGTGGTGCTGCTGGCCGAATCGCACATCTCCATCCACACCTGGCCGGAATGCGGCTTTGCCGCCGTCGATATCTTCATGTGCGGCGCGGCGCAGCCGCAGCTGGCGCTGGACGCCATCAAGGACGCGCTGCAGGCGGCGCACTGCCAGCTGCAATCGGTGCGGCGCGCGCCACCCGGGCATTCCTAGCGTCGCTGGTGGATCGCGGAGGGATCGCTTACACTGTCGGCTCATATCCCAACCGTGACTCCCATGCACCGTTCCGCCCTCCTCGCCCTGCCCCTGCTGCTGCTGGTCTCCGCCTGCAACGACTACACGGCGCCCAGCCTGTACCAGGCCACCACGCCCGAGTGCAAGATGTGGACGGAGGGTTCGCGCTTCGAACTGCCGCGCGGTATCAGCGTGTATGCCACGCCACCCGTCACCTTGAAGGAAGGCGGCACGGAGCTGGCGCTGATTTTTACGCTTCCCATCGGCACGCAAGCCAGTTTTACGCGCCTGTCCTTCCTGCTGGAAGAACCACACAAACAGCCATTTGCCGAAGCCAAGGTGCTGACCATCTACCAGCGCGGCATGAACCGCAAGGCGGAAATCGTCGACGTCATCGAGCAGCTGCCCATCATGTTTTCCGCCGTCGGTTCGAGCGCCGAAACCCAGTGGCGCTTGCGCCTGCAACTGCCGCGCCAGCTGCCGCAGCGCTTTGACCTGTCGATGCCCGACATGCTCGTCGCCGGCAAGCGCTACCCGGTGCGCACGTTTACCTACCGCTACTTCCCCGAGCGCCAGGCTTACGGCATGTGCAGCTGAGCCACACGCTCCATTGACGGCGGCGCGCGCCGCTGGCACACTGGCGTTTTTCACCATACAACAGGAGTCAACAACATGCGCCATTCGGATACTGCCGTGCTGTCGGCTGCCTGATCACTGTTTTCCACTGCTAAGCCTTTTTAGCTCGCACTTCCCATACGCGTGATCGCGTAGCCGACTTCCCTTTCTTTCGTGCCAGTCATAGCGACTGGCGGTGCCTGCTCGCGCAGGCTACACGTCCGCACGCGGACGACAGAATCTGGAATCACGCTACCATGATCGCATTCGATTTCGCGCAACTACGCCTTATCGGGCTGCAGCAGGCCATCGCCAGCGCAGCCACCCAACTCGACCTCTCTTGCCCTGCCGCACAACTGCTGCGCGTGAGCGCCGTACACCGCGACAGCATCGGCGTGCACGACGGCATCCGGGAACACCCGGCGCACATCGTGCCGCGCCTGCTGCACGAGCTGTTGGCCCAGGACACCGTCCTCACGGTGGGTGACTGGATCGCCGCCGAACCCGATGCGCACGGCACGCTGTGGATAACGGCGCACTTATCCCCGGTCACGCAAATCGCCCGGCGCGGCAATGACGGCCGGCGGCAAGTGCTCGCCAGCAATGTCGATACGGCCCTGCTGGTGATGGGACTCGATGGGGATTTCAACCCGCGCCGCCTGGAACGCTACCTGGCCATCGTGCTGGCGGCCCAGGTCAGCCCCGTGGTGGTGCTGAGCAAGGCCGACGTGGCCGAGGACGTGGCTGGCAAGCTGGCGCAGCTCAAACAGCGCCTGCCGCCTCACGTGCCCCTGTTTGCCATCGATACGCGCCATGCGTATGACGTGGCCATCCTGGAACCCTGGCTGGATGCTGGCCAGACCCTGGTGCTGCTCGGCTCATCGGGCGCCGGCAAGTCCAGCCTGACCAACACCTTGTCAGCGGCGCAGCAAACGACCAATGGCGTGCGCCATGGCGACGGCCGTGGCCGGCACACGACGACGGCGCGCTCGCTGCACCTGTGCGCCAGCGGCGCCTGCATCATCGATACGCCGGGGCTGCGCAGCTGGCGCGCGGACGCCGACGCGCAGACCCTGGCGGCCACCTTCGACGACATCGCGGCGCTGGCGGCGACATGCCAGTTCCGCGATTGCCGGCATGCCAGCGAGCCTGGTTGCGCCGTGCGCGGCGCCGTCGATGCGGACCGCTTGCGCAATTATCACAAGCTGCTGCGCGATGCGCACCGCAGCGAGGAAACGCCGCTCGAGCGCATTGCCGCGCGCGCCAAGTGGAAGACGGTATTAAAGGCAGGAATGGAAAGGGGAAAGGACAAGCGCCGCTGATTTTTACTGAAATTCGTTTGCTGAAAAAAAAGGCAGCCCGAAGGCTGCCTTTCTTGTGCGGCGCAGATTGAAATTAAATCTTGCGCAGCTTCTGGATCGCTGCCAGCTGCGCAATAGCGCTGGCCAGCTCGGCTTGCGCTTGCGCGTAGTCGATGCCCGAATCCTTGTTGTGGATATTTTCTTCCGCCAACTTCTTCGCTTCCAGCGCTTTCGCTTCGTCCAGGTCGTGACCGCGGATCGCGGTATCGGCCAGGACGGTCACGGTATCCGGTTGCACTTCCAGCAGGCCGCCGGCAACGAAGACGAACTCTTCTTCAGCCTGGCCGACTACCTTGATGCGGACCGCGCCCGGACGGATGCGGGTAATCAAAGGCGTGTGGCGTGGGTAGATACCCAGCTCGCCCTGTTCACCCGGCAACGCGACGAATTCTGCTTCGCCTGAAAAAATCAGTTCTTCAGCGGAAACCACGTCAACGTGAATTGTGTGTGCCATGTGTGTCCTATCGGGTTGAAGAACCCCGCCTTGTAAGGGGCAGGGTTAGGCCCAGACTTAACTTAGTTAAGTTTCTTGGCTTTTTCGATTGCTTCTTCGATCGTGCCGACCATGTAGAACGCTTGTTCCGGCAGGTGATCGAGTTCGCCCGAAGCGATCATTTTGAAGCCCTTGATCGTGTCTTTGAGCGAAACGTATTTACCAGGCGCGCCGGTAAAGACTTCAGCGACGTGGAAAGGCTGCGACAGGAAACGCTGCATCTTACGTGCGCGGGCAACCAGCAGTTTGTCTTCCGGTGCCAGCTCGTCCATACCCAGAATCGCGATAATGTCGCGCAATTCCTTGTAGCGTTGCAGGGTCGTTTGCACGGCACGCGCGGTGTCATAGTGCTCTTGACCAACGATCAACGGATCGAGCTGACGCGAGGTCGAATCCAGTGGGTCCACGGCTGGGTAGATACCCAGGGAAGCGATGTCACGCGACAGCGCAACGGTCGAATCCAAGTGAGCAAACGTGGTAGCAGGCGACGGATCGGTGTAATCATCGGCTGGAACGTAGACGGCCTGGATCGAGGTGATCGAACCGGTCTTGGTCGACGTGATACGCTCTTGCAGACGGCCCATTTCTTCAGCCAGGGTCGGTTGGTAACCCACAGCCGACGGCATACGGCCCAGCAGTGCCGATACTTCGGTACCTGCCAGCGTGAAGCGGTAGATGTTGTCGACGAAGAACAGAACGTCCTTGCCTTCATCACGGAACGATTCAGCGATCGTCAGGCCGGTCAGCGCAACGCGCAGACGGTTACCTGGCGGTTCATTCATCTGACCGTAGACCATCGCCACTTTGGAGTTCTCCGGGTTTTCCAGATCGACCACTTTCGCGTCAGCCATCTCGTGGTAGAAGTCGTTACCTTCACGAGTACGCTCACCAACACCGGCGAACACGGACACGCCGCTGTGCGCTTTAGCGATGTTGTTAATCAGTTCCATCATGTTGACGGTCTTGCCTACGCCAGCGCCGCCGAACAGACCAACTTTACCGCCTTTTGCAAACGGGCAAACCAGGTCGATCACCTTGATGCCGGTTTCCAGCAGTTCTTGCGATGGCGACAGTTCGTCGTATGCAGGAGCGGTGCGGTGGATCGATGCGACTTGCTCGTGCGACACTGGGCCGCATTCGTCGATCGGGTTGCCCAGCACGTCCATGATGCGACCCAGAGTTGCTTTACCGACTGGCACCATGATAGGTTTGCCGGTGTTCTGGATCATCATGCCGCGACGCAGGCCATCGGACGAGCCGAGTGCAATGGTACGGACAATGCCGTCGCCCAACTGCTGTTGTACTTCCAGGGTCAGTTCCGAGCCTGCCATCTTCAAGGCATCAAATACCTTAGGCATCGCGTTGCGGGGAAACTCAACGTCCACCACAGCGCCGATACACTGAACGATTTTGCCATCAGCCATGTTCGTTCCTTCAATATAGTTAAATTCGTTTAAACCGCAGCCGCACCGGCGACGATTTCGGAGAGTTCTTTGGTAATCGCAGCTTGGCGGGTCTTGTTGTAGATCAGCTTCAATTCGCCGATCACACTACCCGCGTTGTCGCTTGCAGCTTTCATCGCGACCATCCGTGCCGATTGCTCGGACGCCAGATTCTCCGCGACTGCCTGGTACACCAGCGCTTCTACATAGCGCTCCAGCAATTCGTCGATCACGCTTTGCGCGTCCGGCTCGTAGATATAATCCCACGAGTGGGCACCCTTGTCGGCGACCATCTTGTCGGCCGTCAGGGGCAGCAATTGCTCCACGACTGGTTCCTGTTTCATCGTGTTGATGAATTTGGTGTAGCACAGGTACACTGCATCGATCTTGCCTGCCTGGAACTCTTCGAGCATGACCTTGACGGGTCCGATCAGTTTGTCCAGGTGGGGCGTATCACCGGTCTGAATGGCAGAGGCGACGATCTTGACGCCGATGCGATTCAAAAAACCCAAACCCTTGTTACCGATGGCAACTGCTTCAACCCGGTTGCCAGCTGCTTCCAGCTCGCGCGACTTCGACGTCACCTGGCGCAGGATGTTGGTGTTCATGCCGCCGCACAGACCTTTGTCGGTCGTGACAACGATGAAACCCACTGCCTTCGCTTGCGTACCCTGGGCAGCTGCCAGGAACGGGTGCGTGTATTCCGGATTGGCGGTCGCCAGATTGGCGGCGATATTCCGAATCTTGTCACTGTAGGGACGAGCGGCCCGCATCCGGTCTTGCGCCTTGCGCATTTTGGACGCGGCGACCATTTCCATCGCCTTGGTGATCTTCTTCGTATTCTCTACGCTCTTGATCTTGCCTCGTATCTCTTTGCTTGATGCCATGAGTCCTTACTCCTTCTGCGCGTAGGGCGGCGCCTCACTCGAGGTGGGCGCCGCCTGGCCGCTTAATATGCGCCGGATTTCTTGAAATCAGCAATGGCCGCCGACAGAGTTGCTTCGCTGTCTTTGTCGAGTTGCTTGGTTTCTTCGATCTTGGCCAGCAGAGCAGCTTGCTTGGTCTTCATGTAAGCGTGGACACCAGCTTCGAACGACAGCACTTGCTTGACTGGCACGTCGTCCATGAAGCCTTTGTTCACCGAGAACAACGATACGGCCATCAGCGAGATCGACAGTGGCGAGTACTGGGCTTGCTTGAGCAATTCCGTTACGCGGGCACCACGGTCCAGCTGCTTGCGGGTCGACTCATCCAGGTCCGAAGCGAACTGCGCAAACGCGGCCAGTTCACGGTACTGCGCCAAGTCGGTACGGATACCGCCGGACAGGTTTTTGATAACCTTGGTCTGGGCGGCGCCACCGACGCGCGATACGGAAATACCGGCGTTAATCGCAGGACGGATACCGGCGTTGAACAGCGAGGTTTCCAGGAAGATCTGACCGTCGGTAATCGAAATCACGTTGGTTGGAACGAATGCGGACACGTCGCCAGCTTGCGTTTCAATGATCGGCAGCGCCGTCAGGGAACCGGTCTTGCCTTTGACGGCGCCATCGGTGAACTTCTCGACGTAGTCGGCGTTCACGCGTGCTGCGCGTTCCAGCAGGCGGCTGTGCAGGTAGAACACGTCGCCTGGGTACGCTTCGCGACCTGGTGGACGGCGCAGCAGCAGCGAGATTTGACGGTATGCAACAGCTTGTTTGGACAGATCATCGTAGACGATCAGTGCATCTTCACCGCGGTCACGGAAGTATTCGCCCATGGCGCAACCGGAGTACGGCGAGATGTATTGCATGGCGGCCGATTCCGAAGCGGAAGCGGCGACAACGATGGTGTATTCCATCGCGCCGTGCTGTTCCAGCGAGCGCACGATGTTCTTGATCGACGAGGCTTTTTGGCCAATCGCGACGTAGATACACTTCATGCCCTGGCCTTTTTGATTGATGATCGCATCAATCGCCACAGCCGACTTACCGGTTTGACGGTCGCCGATGATCAGTTCGCGCTGGCCGCGGCCAACTGGAACCATCGCATCGATCGACTTCAGGCCGGTTTGCATTGGTTGCGAAACGGACTCACGGGCGATCACGCCCGGCGCGATTTTTTCAATCGCGGCCGTCAGTTTCGTGTCGATGGCGCCTTTGCCGTCGATTGGCTGACCCAGCGCGTTGACAACGCGGCCGAGCAGCTCAGGACCGACTGGCACTTCCAGAATGCGGCCGGTGCATTTCACCGTATCGCCTTCGGAGATGTGCTCGTAGGCACCCAGAATCACGGAACCGACGGAGTCGCGTTCCAGATTCATTGCCAGGCCAAACGTGTTGCCTGGGAATTCCAGCATCTCGCCTTGCATCACGTCCGACAAACCGTGGATGCGGCAGATACCGTCGGCGACGGAAATAACCGTGCCTTGATTACGCACTTCAGCGCCGCCGTCAAGACCTTGGATCCGGCTCTTGATCAACTCGCTGATTTCAGATGGGTTGAGTTGCATACTAACTCCTAAAAGTGTTTCTCTCAGCTTGCGCGAGGGGTAAGGGTCTGTCTAAGCTGGCCTGCCGAAGCGCGTGTCTTACGACACCAGTGCAGCATGCAGTTGCTGCAACTTGGCGCGCACCGAGGTATCGAGCACTTGGTCGCCAACGACCACGCGCACGCCGCCGAGCAGCGATGGATCCACTGTGACGGCAGGGTTGAGCTTACGACTGAATTTCTTTTCCAGCGTTGCGACCAGCTCGGCCGTTTGGCCTTCGCTCAGATCGAAAGCGCTCGTGATCTCGGCGTCAGCCGCACCTTCCAGACCGTTTTTCAACGTATGGAATTGCGCGCCGATTTCCGGCAGCAGGCTGATGCGGCCATTTTCGATCAACATCGTGACGAAGTTTTTCACTTCCTCATTGAGCGGCGATTTCAACAACGACAGGATGGTGGCGGCGACGTCGCTTTCCGAAACTTTCGGATTGCGCGCGTACGCCTGTACCTCGGGGTGGCTACCGATCTGTGCCAGTTCGGACACCAGTTCGGACCACGCCGCGAGGTTGCTTGACTCCTTACCAGCTTGGGCTACGCGGAACAAAGCTTCCGCGTAGGGACGGGCGACGGTTGCGAGTTCTGCCATGATTACAGCTCGACAGCAAGACGCTGCAACATTTCGGCGTGAGCCGTAGCGTTTACTTCACGCTTCAAGATCTGCTCGGCACCCTTGACAGCCAGGTCAGCCACCTGAGCGCGCAATTGTTCGCGTGCTTTCGACAGTTGCTGTTCGGCGTCCGACTGGGCTTGCGCAATGATACGCGCAGCTTCAGCTTGTGCATTTTGCTTGATCTCTTCAGCAACCAGCTGCGCGCGCTTTTCAGCGTCCGCAACGCGTTGCGACGCTTCTTCACGTGCACTGTTCAATGCCTCTTGCGCACGCTTTTCAGCGACTGCCATCGAAGCCTGACCTTGATCGGCCGCAGCCAATCCATCCGCGATTCGTTTGGCACGCTCATCCAGCGCATTGTTCAGCGCTGGAAATACGAACTTCATCGAGAACCAGACCAACACCGCGAAGGTGATCATCTGGCCGATGAGCGACATATTGATGTCCATACCTTTGCTCCTAACTAAAAGTTTCTCCTAGGGTTGGAGCGAATTACTGAGCAACAGCCGTCAGAGCGGACAGGAACGGGTTAGCGAACGTGTACAGCAGAGCAACACCAACGCCGATCATCGAGATAGCATCCAGCAGACCAGCGATAACGAACAGTTTGGTTTGCAGTTGTGGCATCAGTTCTGGTTGACGTGCCGAAGCTTCCAGGAATTTGCCACCCAAGATAGCGAAGCCCAGAGCGGTGCCGATTGCGGCCAGGCCGATGATGATTGCTGCTGCCAGAACGGTCATGCTTTGTACTTGTGCGATCAGAGCTTGCATAAAATTCTCCTAAATTTAAAAACGAAAGATACTAAAAAAACAAAATATAAAGTTAATGATTAATGTTTCTCAACCGCGAGGCTCAGATACACAACCGTCAACGCCATAAACACAAAAGCTTGCAAAGTTACAATCAAGATATGGAAAATTGCCCATGGACCACCCAACGCCCACTGTGCCCACCAAGGCAACAACGCGATCAAGATGAAAATCAGTTCGCCGGCATACATATTGCCGAACAGTCGCAGCGACAGGGAGATCAGTTTTGCAACCAGCTCAACCATTTGCAGCAAGAAATTGACAGGTGCCAGGGCGATCGTGGCGATCAGGCCATTCGCATGGAACGGTGCCGTGAACAGTTCCTTGATCCAGCCGCCCAGGCCCTTGGCCTTGATCGAGAAGGCGATCACGCACAGCACGACCGACAGCGACATGGCGAAGGTGTGGTTGACGTCGGCGGTCGGCACGGCGCGCAGTTTATGCACGCCAAACCAGCTCAGGATCTTCGGCAACAGGTCAACCGGCAGGAAGTCCATCGCGTTGAGCAACCAGACCCACACAAAAATAGTGATGGCCAGCGGCGCGATGACCTTGCTTTTCGCGTGGAAGGCCCCATTAATAGTGTCATTGACGATTTCCATGACCATTTCGACGAAGTTTTGCAACTTGCCAGGGACACCAGCCGTCGCGCGGCGCGACGCCATATAGAAAACAGCCAGGAAAACAAAGCCCAGAATGGCCGAAATCCAGAACGTATCCAGATTGATCATGCCGTCGGCACTTCTCAGGTGGGCCAGATGGTGACTGATGTATTCTGTGGCGTTGGCCGGGGCAGCATGGCCCGCTTCAATAGCGTGTTCTGTGGTCATAATGAATTTAGATTTGTCGTTTCAGAGCTCAACAGGCCCCAAAACCAATGATTAAACAGCGAGCAATGAAAACCAGTATGCTAAGGTTGCCACCGCGAAACCCAAGATCAGCCATAACCAGGCGGCCGACTGAAACAACACCAGTGCCAATATAAACAGCACCGCTGTGATAAATATTTTCACCACTTCTGCGCGCAAATGCGCCCGGAATGCCTTGTTGGCGTCGCTAGAACCGCGAACGACCAACAGGGCATATACCAGGCTACCGATGACTGCGATAGCGCCGCCGTATGCGGCGGACCAGCCTCTGACATGACCACCGAAAAACAGGGTGACCGTGGCAAAGCTGATAGCGATTGCTAGCTGCAATGCAACTACTTTGTAGACTGGCTTGGCAATACTTTGTTGTGAATCACTCAATTGCCAAGTTCCCAGAAAAATCTACACACGCAAAGACACGGGATTATAGTTGGCTTTGATCTATAGAGTCAAACGTTGCTGCACCGCAGCAGGGCAATTGCTGCGTGAAACTGACGCTTTACCGACTATTCGCCGCCATTTGCACCACTATATGGCAAAGTCGCTTGTCTGGCCGCTTCCAGCCGTGTTATCAAGGAATCACGTGGTGCATCTGGAAAGCATGGCCAGATTGTCCACGCCCGCATGGCCCCTGCCTTTGCAGCTTGCTATTTAACCACGCAAGCGGGTCAACAAACCATCGAGCACGTCAAGATCGGCAAAATCAATCACCAATTGGCCACGGCCCTTGTTGCCCATCTTGAACACCACGGGGGTGGCCAGCGCATCGGACAGCTCTTCTTCCAGGCGCGCGATGTCGCCCGATTTTTCCTTCTGACGCGGCTCGACCGGGTTGGCCGCTTCCTCGACCGTGCGCGTCACGAGCTTTTCCGTTTCGCGCACCGACAGGCGCTTGGCCACGACCTGATTCGCCAGCGTGATCTGGCTGGCCGCATCGACGGCCAGCAGCGCGCGCGCATGGCCCATGTCGATATCGCCGGCCATCAGCATGGTCTGCACGGGATGGGCCAGGTTCATCAAGCGCAACAGGTTCGACACGGCGCTGCGCGAGCGTCCCAGCGCAGTGGCCGCTTGCTCATGCGTAAAACTGAAGTCGGCGATCAGGCGGTGGATGCCCTGCGCTTCTTCCAGCGGATTGAGGTCTTCGCGCTGGATATTCTCGATCAGCGCCATGGCGGCGGCGGCCAGGTCGTCCACATCGCGCACCAGCACTGGCACTTCCGTCAGGCCGGCCAGTTGCGAAGCGCGGAAACGGCGTTCGCCGGCGATGATTTCATATTTAACAAGTCCGCTCAAGGTATCTTGCCCGATCGGGCGCACCAGGATCGGCTGCATCAGCCCTTGCGCCTTGATCGAGGCGGCCAGTTCATTCAGCGCTCCCTCGTCCATGCGCGTGCGCGGCTGATATTTGCCGGCTTGCATTTGTGACACGGGCAAGTTCGACGGTTGATGCGTGTCCGGACTGGCGAAGTCGCCGCCGCCGCCCAACAGGGCGTCGAGTCCGCGACCCAGTCCTTTTAATTTTTTCGTAGCCATGCTGTCCTAATCGTGTTTTCAGAGTAAGCGCTCACATCATCATGTGCAGACGCTCGCTCCTTGTTTACATATGTTTGATGCGTTCGACCATCTCGGCGCCGAAGGCGATATATGCCTGGGCGCCTTTCGAGCTGGGGTCGAAGGTCACGCCGGGCAGGCCGTACGACGGCGCTTCGGCCAGGCGTACATTGCGCGGGATGATGGTATTGAAAACCTTGTCGCCGAAGTGCTGCTCCAGTTGCGCCGACACTTGTTGCGATAATGTCATGCGTGGATCGAACATCACGCGCAGCAGACCGATGATCTTCAGATCAGGGTTCAGGTTGGCATGCACCTTCTTGATGGTGTTGACCAGATCGGACAAACCTTCCAATGCGTAGTACTCGCACTGCATCGGGATGATCACGCCATGCGCGGCGCACAGGCCGTTCAGGGTCAGCATCGATAATGCCGGTGGGCAATCTACCAGGATGAAATCGTATTCGCTGTCCACTTCGGCCAGTGCATCCTTCAGGCGGCGTTCGCGGTTGTCGAGTTCGACCATCTCCACTTCGGCGCCGGCCAGTTCGCGGTTCGACGGCAAGACATCGAAGCGTCCCGCTTCCGAACGCTGGCGTGCCGTTTTGACATCGGACTCGCCCAGCATCACTTCATAGGTCGACGCCTTCAGACCGGCCTTGTTGATGCCGGCGCCCATGGTCGCATTGCCCTGCGGGTCGAGGTCGACCAGCAGCACGCGCTGGTTCAACTTGGCCAGACCGGCGGAGAGGTTGACGCTTGTTGTGGTTTTACCAACACCACCCTTTTGATTTGCTACACAAAAAATTTTGGCCATGTATCTTCTAGTTGTAAAGAGATGCAAACTTCATCGTGCGCCCCGGCATCTGGCCGAAACGATTTATATTGTTTATTTCATTTATACGATATAAATCATTTATATCGTTTATACCGTATAAACTGTTTATTTCATTTATACCGTTTAATTTTCCGGCTTTTAAATTCTTGCTATAAAGACCAGATGCCGCTCTGCATTTAGCCCTGGCACCTGAATTGCGCGTAATTCCGTCACTTTCCAGTCTGCCGGCAGTCGCTCGCGCTCGTCTGGCGGTGCCACCCCTTTCAAGGCGATGAATTGCCCGCCCTCGGCCAGCACGTGGTTCGACCAGTTGACGAAGTCAGACAGGTCGGCAAAGGCGCGCGAAGTGATCACATCGAATTTCTGCTGCACTTCCAGCTGTTCCACCCGTTTCGTGTACACGGTGACGTTGCTCAAACCAAGTTCCGCCTTCACTTGCGTCAAAAATGCCGTCTTCTTGTGCACGGTATCGATCATCGACACCTTCACATCCGGCCGCGCGATGGCCAGGACCATGCCCGGCAAGCCGCCGCCGGCGCCCACGTCGAGCACATTCTTTGCATCCGCGAACGCCGGCACGGCGGCCAGCGAATCGAGCACGTGCAGGGTCAGCATCTGCAGTGGATCGCGCACCGACGTCAGGTTGTACACGCTGTTCCATTTGGCCAGCAAGGCCAGGTAATCGAGCAGTTTTTCCGTCTGATCCGCGCTCAGGTCGAGCCCCAGCGCGGCGATGCCTTCATTCAAAATCTGGGCCAATGCGGCCCGGTCAAACTGCTTCATTCAACAACCTCGTCCTTTAAAGTGGTGGTCTGTATTTCGGCCTGACCTGCACCAAAACCGCGCTTTTTCAGGTGTACCAGCAGCAGCGAAATCGCCGCCGGCGTCACGCCGGAAATGCGCGAGGCCTGGCCCAGGGTTTCCGGGCGCTGCTTGTCGAGTTTTTGCCGCACTTCGACGGACAGCGCGCCGATATCCAGGTAATTGAAACCTTCCGGCAAAGCCAGGTTTTCATAGTGTTCGTGGCGCTCGATTTCCTTGCTCTGGCGCTCAATGTAACCCGCGTATTTGAGCTGGATTTCCACCTGCTCGCGCACGGCCGGGTCAATCACGCCGGGGCCGGCCAGGGCCTGGCCTTCCATGCCCGTCATGCTCATCAAGGTGTCGTAGGCGACGTTCGGGCGGCGCAGCAAGTCCGCCAGGGAATACTCGCGCTCGATAGCCTGGCCAACGATGCGTTCCGATTCGGCGGCCGCCAGGATGCGCGGGTTGACCCACGTGGAACGCAGGCGCTCGAGTTCGCGCGCCACCGCTTCGCGCTTGGTCTCGAAGGCTTGCCATTGGGCGTCGCCCACGCAACCCAGGGTGCGGCCGATTTCCGTCAGACGCATGTCGGCATTGTCTTCGCGCAAGCTCAGGCGGTACTCGGCGCGGCTGGTGAACATGCGGTACGGTTCCTGCACGCCCTGGGTGATCAAATCGTCGACCAGCACGCCCAGATAGGCCTCGGAGCGGCCCGGTACCCAGGCTTCCTTGTCCTGCGTCAGCAAGGCCGCATTCAGGCCCGCCAGCATGCCTTGCGCGGCCGCTTCTTCGTAACCGGTAGTGCCATTGATCTGACCGGCGAAAAACAGGCCAGCGACGGCCTTCGTTTCCAGCGATGCCTTCAAGCCGCGCGGGTCGAAATAATCGTATTCGATGGCGTAGCCGGGGCGCAGGATGTGGGCGTTTTCCATGCCCTTCATCGATTGCACCAGGGCGATCTGCACGTCGAATGGCAAGCTCGTCGAGATGCCGTTCGGATAGAACTCATGCGTCGTCAAGCCTTCCGGCTCGAGGAATATCTGGTGCGATTCCTTGCCCGAGAAACGGTGGATCTTGTCTTCGATCGACGGGCAATAGCGAGGGCCGACGCCCTCGATCACGCCCGTGTACATGGGGCTGCGGTCCAGGCCGGCGCGGATGATATCGTGCGTCTGGCTATTCGTGTGCGTGACCCAGCACGGCACCTGGCGCGGGTGCATGGACGTGTTGCCCATGACCGAGAAGACTGGCACGGGATCGAGGTCGCCCGGCTGCTCTTGCATCACGGAAAAGTCGATCGTGCGGCCATCGATGCGCGGTGGCGTGCCTGTTTTCAGTCGCCCTTGCGGCAGTTTCAGTTCTTTCAAACGGGCGGACAGCGAAATGGCAGGCGGGTCGCCGGCGCGGCCAGCCGAGTAGTTATTCAAGCCCACGTGGATCTTGCCATCGAGGAAAGTGCCAGCCGTCAGCACGACGGCGCGCGCGAGAAACTTCAGGCCAATCTGCGTCACGGCGCCAACGACGCGGTCGCCTTCGACGATCAAATCATCAACGGCTTGCTGGAACAGCCATAAGTTCGGCTGGTTTTCCAGGCGCGTGCGGATGGCGGCCTTGTACAAAATACGGTCGGCCTGGGCGCGCGTGGCGCGGACTGCCGGGCCTTTCGAGGAATTCAAGATGCGGAACTGGATGCCGGACTCGTCAGTGGCAATCGCCATCGCGCCGCCCATGGCATCGACCTCCTTGACCAGGTGGCCCTTGCCGATGCCGCCGATGGAGGGGTTGCACGACATCTGGCCCAGTGTCTCAATATTATGCGTGAGCAATAGCGTCTTCTGCCCCATGCGGGCGGAAGCGAGGGCCGCCTCGGTACCGGCGTGACCACCACCGACAACGATGACGTCGAATTCTGTAGGAAATAACATGATAAATAGGTAACAGTGCAAGTAAAAATGCGGGAAGAGAGCTCCGATTATAGAGTCTTTTTGCAAGCGCAACCTTGCAACGGCCAATTTTTGCTTAATTTTTACTCAGCAGTGGCAAGTCAACGGTGTTTTCTGTTTCACGTGGAACACGAATCGCATCCAGGATGGAGGTGCGGCACTGGACAATGTTTGCTACAATTGCTGCATCGTCTGCATTCGTGGTCACGCCATTGGCCAACGGGACGATCATCCAGGAGGACGGCCTCCCCCATCATGGGAACACACCGGGACGGCCCGCTCTGTATAAGGAGCCGCCATGGCCTGGATACTATTACTGATTGCCGGCATGTTTGAAGTCGTGTGGGCATACTCGATGAAACTCTCCGAGGGTTTCACCAGACTCACTCCCTCCGTCATTACCATCGTCATGATGATCGCCAGCTTCGGCTTGCTGTCGCTTGCCATGCGCACCCTGCCCCTGGGCACGGCCTATACGATCTGGACCGGCATCGGCGCCGTCGGCGCCTTCATCGTCGGCATCGTCTTTCTGGGCGAGGAAGTCAATACCATGCGCGTGTGCGCCGCCGTCCTCATCGTGTGCGGCATCGTGCTGATGAAACTGTCGTCCAGTCACTGAGAGGAATTCCCATGCTCCTCGAAAACTATTTTCCCGTCCTCCTGTTCATTCTGATCGGCATCCTGGTCGGCATCGTGCCCATGCTGCTGGGACGCGTACTCGGTCCACACAAGCCCGATGCGCAAAAGCTGTCACCGTATGAATGCGGCTTCGAAGCGTTCGGCGACGCGCGCATGAAGTTCGACATCCGCTTCTACCTGGTCGCCATTCTCTTCATCCTGTTCGATATCGAGGTGATCTTCCTGATGCCCTGGGCGGCCAACGTGAACGAACTGGGCCTGCCGGGCTTCTGGGCCGTCATGGGTTTCCTGAGCGTGCTGGCCATCGGCCTGGCCTATGAATGGAAACGCGGCGCGCTGGAGTGGGAGTGACCCGCGCATCCTGTTCCACGTGAAACAGGCGCGGGGATGGAAAGCGGAGTAAGCTGGACTTCTGTCCTTACCGTCAGGAGAATGCATGTCCGCCTTCCAGTTCCGCACCGTGCCGCATCTGATCGTTGAAGCGGGCGCCGCTGCCCAGCTGGGCCCCCACATCGCCCACCACTTCCCCAGCGTGCGCTGCGCCCTGCTCGTCACCGATGCAGGCTTTTTGCGCACGGGGCTGGCCGATGCTCCCCTGCGCAGCTTGCAGGTGGCCGGCATCGAGGTCCACGTCTTTTCCGAGGTGCAAGCCGATCCGCCCGAAGCCATCGTGCTGGCCGGCGTAGCGCAGGCGCAGATGTTTCACGTGGAACTGATTATCGGCCTCGGTGGCGGCAGCTCCTTGGACGTGGCCAAACTGATCGCCGTGCTGGCGCCGGGCCGCCAGGAACTGGCCGAACTGTATGGCATCGGCAATGTCCACGGCCAGCGCCTGCCCCTGGTGCAATTGCCCACCACGGCCGGCACGGGTTCGGAAGTGACGCACATCGCCATCGTCACCACGGGCGCCACCAGCAAAATGGGCGTAGTCGCGCCGCAACTGTATGCGGACCTGGCCATCCTCGACGCCAGCCTGACCCTGGGCTTGCCGTCGGCCGTGACAGCCGCCACCGGCATCGATGCCATGGTGCACGCGATCGAAGCGTACACCAGCCGCCTGCTGAAAAATCCCTTGTCCGACATGCTGGCCACCCAGGCGCTGTCACTGCTGTCGAGCAACCTGGTCACCGCCTGCCGCGATGGCAGCAACCTGCCGGCGCGCCAAGCCATGCTGCTCGGTGCCATGCTGGCCGGCCAGGCGTTTGCCAATGCGCCCGTGGCCGCCGTGCATGCGCTTGCCTATCCCATCGGGGGACTATTCCACGTGCCACATGGCCTGTCGAATGCGCTGGTGTTGCCGCACGTGCTGCGCTTCAATTTGTCCCATGCGGCGCCCCTGTATGCGCAACTGGCGGCCATCCTGCAGCCCGGCATCACGGGCAGCGAGGAAGCGCGGGCCGTGGCCCTGATCGATGCCATGCAGAAACTTGCGCGCGCCACCGGCATTGCGCGCACGCTGCGCGAGGTGGGCATCGCGGCAAGCGACCTGGACCGGCTGGCCGATGAAGCCATGCTGCAGACGCGCTTGCTGGGCAATAATCCCCGGCCCGTCACGCACAGCGATGCGCGCGCCATCTATGCTGCCGCACTGTGAGCCAGCAAACGGAGCCAGTTCCCCCACCCTGCTACACTGCCGCCATGACGCCTCCCGACATCCCCATTCATCCTGACAGCACCAGCTTTCCGCACGGTGCCTGTGCCGGCTGCCATGACGGCACGCCGCTGCCGTTTGCCTTCGAGTATGCCTATCAGCCCATCGTCGACCTGGCTACGCGCAGCATTTATGCGCACGAGGCGCTGGTGCGCGGGCCCAACGGCGAAAGTGCGGCCAGCGTGCTGGCGCAAGTCAACGATGCCAACCGCTACCGCTTCGACCAGGCTTGCCGCGTCAAGGCAGTGGCCGGCGCAGCCAGCCTGGGCATGCAGGGATTTCTGTCAATTAACTTCCTGCCCAACGCCGTCTACCGTCCCGAAGTCTGTATACGCAGTACCCTGGAAGCGGCCAAGCTGCATCACTTTCCTACCGACAAAATCATCTTTGAAGTGACGGAAGGCGAACGGGTGCAAGACCGTCCCCACCTCGTCGAAATATTCCGCGCCTACCGGCGCTTCGGCTTCCAGACAGCCATCGATGATTTCGGCGCTGGCTATGCGGGCTTGAACTTGCTGGCCGAATACCAGCCTGACATCATCAAGATCGACATGGACCTGGTGCGCGGAATCGATACACACACGCCACGCCAGGCGATCGTGCGGGCCATCGCCAGTCTGTGCCGTGAGCTCGGTATCCGCGTGCTGGCCGAAGGCATCGAGACACGCGCCGAGCGCGACTTTCTGGCCAGCTGCGGCATTTCGCTGATGCAGGGTTACTGGTTTTCCAAGCCTGTCTTCCAGGGACTGGGGCACATCGACGATACGGCCTGGGAATAAAAACGGCCACGTGAAACGTGGCCGCAGCGTCCACAGGCGAGACAGCCTAGTTGGGAATATCGACGACAGTCCCCGTCACGCTGATGGCATTGCCAGGTGCCGGCGTCGCCGCAATCGCCGGCACGTTGACATTCGTGATCAGGGTCGACGCATCGGCGCGCGTCACCGTCCGCACCACCTGCGATGGCGGCAAGGTTTGCTTGGCGGACAAATGCGCATACATGGCGTCGAGCGCCCGATTCAGGTAGACGTGTAGCGGCACGATCAGGGTCGGCAAGGCGCTGCTGAAGGAATCAAAGTGGTTGGCGTTCGTTACCTCGATATAGCGCAGCTTGCTATTGCTCCCCTCCACGGCAGCGTTCAAGCCCAGATAGGCGCGCGAAGCGTGATTCACGGGAATCAGGGTATCGCTGCGGCCGTGCACGATGATGGCCGGCTTGCCATTCAATTTGCCACTGGCAGCCACTTCGGCCATGCCTGCCCGCACGCGCACGCTTTGCCCGGCCAAGGTGCCTTGCAAGTTGGCGCCGCTGACGGTATCGCGTCCCGTCGCCAGGCTGCGCAGGCACAGGAAGCCATCGAGCGACTGGTCCGCCAGGCTGTTTGACGGCGATACGCCGGCCGTGTAGACCCTGGCGCCACCCACACTGTTCTCGTACACGACACTACCGAGGATGCCGTTTTGCGCGGCAAAGCTGGCCGCCTTCTGTGCCGAAGTAAACGCGATCGGATTGCCGCCGCCGTCCGTCTGCGCAAACGTGAAACCGCACACTTTATCGGTCACGGGGAATTTCCCGTAGGCATACGCATACGTGACGGCCACCAGGATATTCGTGCCCGCGTGCGCTGCCTGCAGCGGATCGGCATCAAGCAGCCAGCCATATGCGCGCAAGCGCTGCTTCGCATCCGCCTGCTGTGCGGCCAGGTCGGCGCCGTTCAATAGCCCCTTGCTGACGAGCGCCGTGCAGCGTCCCGCATTGCCGGCCACCGAGGCGATGCACGGTTGATACAGGGCCGCATAGGTGGCGTAGTCGAACAGCGCGCGGCCGGGATTGGCGACCACCGCCCCGCCCTGGCGCACGCTGTAGGCAGTCGATGCCGTCGGCTGGATCTGCGGCTCGCTGGCCGCCACGCCGCCGATCAAGCCTTGCGTATCCTGTTCCGCCGCCAGCAAGGCCGAGCCGGCGCCGTTGGAAATGCTCGAGGCGATCGTGATGGTGTTCTTCGGTGTCAGGCGCACCAGGTGAGAACTGCCGTCGCGGGCCAGCACGCCATAGCGCTCGTTCAACACATAATATGCCATCTCGACCGCCTGCAAGGTGACCTTGCCCCAGTCCTTCTCGGGATTCTGCTGCGAGTGCGCATGCTTGAAGGCGATGCGGTGCGGATTGCTGCCCGCCCAGGCCAGGCGGTCGGCATCGCTCAAGTCCGGCGCGAAGAGCGCATTCTTTCCGGCGGCCACCCTGCCCGCGCGCACGCCATTTTGCAGGTTGACGCTGTCGTCCTCGAACACGTACAGGCCCGTGCCGGAACCCTTGTCGGCATACGCCACGGCGCAGCCTTTTTTCAAGCCCCATTCGCCCGAACTGCCGATGGCGCCGTAAATGCCGCGCGAGCCGCTCGACGTGCCCGTGACGATGCAGGGGTGGTCCGGATCGAAGCTGGCCGGCACCTGTACCATCAAGGTGACATTCTTCTTGCCCGTGCCATCGTCGGCATAGGCGATGTATTCACTGCCGGCAACGAGGCCCTCGCCCGTACCGATGCTACCGTTGGCATCGACATTTGGTCCGTACAAGGTGCCGTAGCCGCTGTTGGCAGCAATGTCGAGCACCGCTCGGTAATTGGCGTAAATCGCATTGCGGCGCAGTTCGAGCGGTGTCGGCTGTTCCACGTTCGCATACGCGGGAGTTGCTCCCGCCAGCCCCGTCTTGCCGAGGCCGGCCGTCAGCAGATCGTTCGTCTTGCCGTCATAGTCGGCCCGCGTGATGGTGCCCAGGTAGCCGGGCATCTGGTTCAGTTCTTCCGGCGCATGGTTGCTGCCGCAGGCTGCCAATGCCAGCAAGGTGCACAGGCTTGCGCCAGTGCCCGCGCGCGTGATCGTCGTTTGCATGGTGGTACTCTCCGTTAAGGTAACAGTGGACGCACAATGAAAAACGCCGGACGATCCGTCCGGCGTTGCTTGAAAATCAGACAGCGGCTTTGGCTGGCCTGCCGCCAAAGCGCGCGAGGGCTTCGCCGACAATGCCGCGCCGGAACATCAGCACGCAGATGACGAAGATCACGCCGGTCACCATGCCCACCGATTCGCCCAGGGTGCCGAACCACTCGATGCCAGTATGCGTCGCCAGATAGGTACCGACATCGCCCAGCTTGTTTTCCAGCGCGATGATCAAGACGGCGCCGAGGATGGGACCGGACAAGGTGCCCATGCCACCCACCAGTGTCATCAGCACGACCAGGCCCGACATGCCCCAATACACGTCGGTCAACGTCTCAAAGCCCAGCACCAACGTCTTGGTGGCGCCGGCCAGCGCGGCCAAGGAGGCCGACAGGACGATGGCCATCAGCTTGTACTTGTTGACGTCGTAGCCGAGCGAGATGGCGCGCGGTTCGTTTTCCTTGATCGCCTTGAGCACCTGGCCGAACGGCGAGTGGATGGTGCGCACGATCAGGGCGAAGCCGGCCACGAAGATGGCCAGCACGACGTAGTACAAGACGGTGTCATTGCCCAGGTCTATCGTGCCCAGCAAGGTTCCACGTGGAACACCCTGCAAGCCATCCTCGCCGCCCGTGAACGGCAGGCGCAAGGCCAGGAAGTACACCATCTGTGCCAGCGCCAGGGTGATCATCGTAAAGTAGATGCCCTGGCGGCGGATCGCCAGGCCGCCGATCACCAGACCCAGCAAGGCGCCCGTGGCGACGCCGGCCAGCAAGCCCAGTTCCGTCGGCCAGCCCCAGGTGCGCAGCGCGTAGCCGGTGACATAGCCGGCGCCGCCAAAGAAGGCCGCATGGCCGAACGAGAGCAAACCCGTGTAGCCGATCAGCAAGTTGAAGGCGCAGGCAAACAGGGCAAAGCACAGCAACTTCATCAGGAAGACGGGATAGCCGTAAAACGGGGCCGCCAACGCCAGCAGCAAGGCAATGGCGTAGCCTACATTTTTATTCATCGTGGTAGCTCCAATACATGACTGATGAGGATTACTTTTCTTTGCCGAACAGGCCGGCGGGACGCAGCAGCAGCACGATGACCATCACCACGAACACCACGGTGGCCGAGCCTTCCGGGTAGAACACGCGGGTCAGGCCCTCGATCACGCCCAGGCCCAGACCCGTCAGGATGGAGCCCATGATGGAACCCATGCCGCCGATCACCACCACGGCAAACACGACAATGATCAGGTTCGAACCCATCAGCGGTGAGACCTGGATGATCGGCGCCGCCAGCACGCCGGCGAAACCGGCCAGTGCCACGCCGAAGCCGAACGTCAACGTCACCATCAGCGGCACGTTGATGCCGAACGCTTCCACCAGTTTCGGGTTTTCCGTGCCGGCCCGCAGGTAGGCACCGAGCTTGGTTTTTTCGATGACGAACCAGGTCGCCAGGCAGACGGAGAGCGAGGCGATCACCACCCAGGCGCGGTAGTTCGGCAGGATCATGAAACCGAGGTCCGTGGCGCCGGCCAGTGCTTCGGGCACGGCATACGGCTGGCCCGAGACGCCATAGAAGGAGCGGAACACGCCTTCCATGATCAGGGTGATGCCAAAGGTCAGCAGCAAGCCATACAGGTGGTCGAGTTTATACAACCAGCGCAGCATGGTCTTTTCGATCAGGATGCCGACCAGGCCGACGAGGATCGGGGCGATGACCAGCATGGCCCAGTAATTGATGTCGAAATAACTGAGGCCCATCCAGGCCAGGAAGGCGCCCATCATGTACATGGCGCCGTGCGAGAAATTAATAACGTTAAGCAAGCCGAAGATGACGGCCAGACCGAGGGACAACATGGCATAGAACGAGCCGTTGACGAGACCCAGCAGCAGCTGGCTCATCATCGCTTGTATTGGAACGCCGAAAATTTCCATGGCATCACAGTATAAAAAGCACCGCCGGGTAGCGGTGTGGTATCAAGGGAAACGCGCCACCGCAAACGGGTGCGGCAGCGCAAGGCGAACCCTGCGAGCGAAGCGCATGCAGGACGGACCACCCGCGCACAGGCGGGCGATCCGCTGGAGGTATGGCTACAGCGTTACTTCCACAACGAACACTTAGACTCGGCCTTGGTCACATACGCCTGTGCGCCGGGCACGGTGGCGACCACCTTGTAGTAATCCCATGGATATTTCGACTCGGACGGTTTCTTGACTTCCATCAAATACATATCGTGCACCATGCGGCCATCGGGACGCACTTCGCCATTCTGGGTGAACATGTCGTTGATCTTGGTCTTTTTCAGATACGCCATGACCTTCTCGGTATCATCCGTGCCGATCGCCTTGACGGCTTTCAGGTAGTTGGCCGCGGCCGAATAGTCGGCCGCCTGCAGCATCGACGGCTCTTTCTTCATCTTGGCGAAATAGCGTTTCGACCAGGCGCGCGTTTCCGCATTCAAGTCCCAGTACCAGCCATCCGTCAGGTACATGCCCTGCGTCAGGTTCAAGCCCAACGAATGGATGTCATTGATGAAGATCAGCAGACCAGCCAGTTTCATCGATTTCGTCAGGCCGAACTCGTTGGCCGCCTTGATGCTATTGATGGCGTCGCCGCCCGCATTGGCCAGGCCCAGGATTTGCGGCTTGGCTGCCTGCGCCTGCAGCAGAAAGGACGAGAAATCGGAGGCGCCCAGCGGATGCTTGACGCTGCCCAACACCTTGCCGCCGGCCGCCTTGACGACTTCGGCCGTGTCTTTTTCCAGCGAGTGGCCAAACGCATAATCGGCCGTCATGAAGTACCAGCTCTTGCCGCCCTGCTTGACGATGGTGCCGCCCGTGCCGCGCGCCAGCGCCACCGTGTCGTAGGCGTAATGCACGGTGTAAGGCGTGCACTCTTCATTCGTCAGGCGCGAGGAACCGGCACCGATGGCAATGAAGATTTTTTTCTTTTCCGCCGCGACCTTGGCCATGGCCAGGCTGGCGCCGGAATTGGTGCCGCCGATCAGCATGTCGACGCCCTGCTGGTCGAACCATTCGCGCGCTTTCGAGGCGGCGATGTCAGCCTTGTTTTGATGGTCGGCGGAAATGAATTCCACCTTCTTGCCGGCCAGTACGACGCCGGCATCGGCGATCGCCATCTTGATGGCTTCCGCGCCCCCTAAGCCGTCGACGTCGGAATACACGCCCGACATGTCGGAAATAAAGCCGATCTTGATGGTGTCGCCCGATACCTGGGCATGCGCGGCGGCGGACAAGCCCAGTGCGCACAGGGTGGCGGTGGCAATGGCGATAGCGTTACGTTTCATAGTGTCTCCGTTGGGATTATTGTTTGCTATTCAGTCGATTGCTGGACGATGACGAGTACAACAGACTACATGGGGACTACACGCCAAGCAGCTCGGTCAATACCGGCATCTTGGCCTCCAGTTCGGATGCAGCAAAAGTCTCGACGATCTGACCGTGCTCCATCACATAAAACCGGTCCGCCAGCGGCGCGGCAAACCGGAAATTCTGTTCCACCATGACGATGGTGTAACCCTTCGCTTTCAGGGTGGTGATCATGCGCGCCAGCCCTTGCACGATGACGGGCGCCAGGCCTTCGGAAATTTCATCGAGCAGCAGCAAACGCGCGCCCGTGCGCAGGATGCGCGCCACGGCCAGCATCTGCTGTTCCCCGCCCGACAGGCGCGTGCCCTGGCTGTGGCGGCGTTCCTGCAAGTTCGGGAACATGGCGTAGATTTCCTCCACCGACATGCCCTTCTCGCCGCTGGCCAGGGTCGGCGGCAGCAGCAGGTTTTCCTCGGTCGACAGCGAGGAAAAAATGCCGCGCTCTTCGGGACAATACCCGATGCCCAGGTGGGCGATTTTGTGCGTGGCCAAACCTATCGCTTCGACGCCATTGACTTTGATCGAGCCCGTGCGCGCGCCCGTCAAGCCCATGATGGCGCGCAAGGTGGTGGTGCGGCCGGCGCCGTTACGGCCCAGCAAAGTCACCACTTCGCCCTGCTCCACTTTCAGGTTGACGTCGTGCAGGATGTGCGATTCGCCATACCAGGTGTGCAGCTGTGCAATTTCCAGTGCGGGGGCCTTGTTGCTAGCGGTCATCAATGTGCCCCTTCCAGTTCCGCGTGGGTGGTGCCCATGTACGCTTCCATCACTTGCGGATTGCGCGACACTTCCGCGTAACTGCCTTCGGCCAGCATGGCGCCGCGCTGCAGGACAGAAATCTTGTCGCAGATGCCGGAAACCACGCTCATATTGTGTTCGACCATCAAAATCGTGCGGCCAGCCGACACCTTTTTGATCAGTTCCGTCACGCGGTGCACGTCTTCGTGGCCCATGCCTTGCGTCGGTTCGTCGAGCAGCATCATTTCCGGTTCCATCGCCAGGGTGGTGGCAATTTCCAGCGCCCGCTTGCGCCCGTAGGGCATGTCGACCGTGATGGTGTCGGCAAACTCCGTCAGGTCGACTTCGGCCAGCAAGGCCATGGCGCGGTCGTTGAGCTGGTTCAATGCCCGTTCGCTTTGCCAAAAGTGGAACGAGGTACCGAGCTGGCGCTGCAAGCCGATGCGCACATTCTGCAGCACGGACAAATGCGGGAAGACGGCGGAAATCTGGAAGGAACGGATCACGCCCATGCGCGCGATCTGGGCCGGTTTGGCCGCCGTGATATCTTTCCCATTGAACAGGATCTGTCCGGAAGTGGGGACCAGGAATTTGGTGAGCAAGTTAAAACACGTGGTCTTGCCGGCGCCGTTCGGACCGATCAAGGCGTGGATATGGCCGCGCTCTACCTTCAGGTTCACCTCGCTCACAGCGGTGAAACCCTTGAATTCCTTGGTCAAATTTCTTGTTTCCAAGATTACGTTTGACATCGTGTCTCCTAGTTGTACTTTTTGTACTACTTAGTCATTTTTATAATACACAACTTAAATTTAACGCACAATACAGTATAACTACGGGGATTTTTCGCCAGCCCGAATGGCGCAAACGCGCACCTTTACTCAGCTATTTCCAGGCCGCGTGTATCATTTGCGCCGCTTTTTCCGCGATCATCACCGTGGGCGAGTTCGTATTACCAGAAGTAATGTACGGCATGATCGACGCGTCGACGACGCGCAATCCAGCCACGCCAATCACGCGCAACTGACTGTCGACCACGCTCAAGGCATCGCTGGCCTGGCCCATGCGGCAAGTACCCACCGGGTGAAAGATCGTGGTACCGATCTGGCTGGCCGCCTGCGCCAGTTCTTCCTGGCTCTGGAATTGCACGCCGGGCTTGTATTCTTCCGGAGAGAATTGTTTCAGGGCCGGTGCGGCGGCGATGGCCCGCGTCAGGCGCAAGGCATCGGCCGCGACTTTGCGGTCCTGCTCGGTACTCAGGTAATTGGGCACGATCTTCGGCGCCGCATAACTATCGGCCGACGCGATGTGCACGTGGCCGCGCGAGGTAGGACGCAGATTGCAGACGCTGGCCGTAAACGCGGGAAACGCATGCAAGGGCTCGCCGAATTTGTCCAAGGAGAGCGGTTGCACGTGGTATTGCAGGTTCGGCGTGGCTTGCAGCGGATCGGACTTGGCGAACGCCCCCAGCTGCGACGGCGCCATCGACATGGGCCCGCTCTGGAACAGCGCATATTGCAAACCGATCTGCATCTTGCCCAGCATATTGCCCGCCATGATGTTCAGCGTTTTCACGCCCTGCACCTTGTAAACCATGCGTAGCTGCAGATGGTCCTGCAAATTGCCGCCCACGCCGGCGGCATCCACCACGGGAACAATCCCATGCTGCTGCAGCAAGGCGGCCGGGCCGATACCGGACAGTTGCAGCAATTGCGGCGAACCGATGGCGCCCGCCGTCAGCAAGGTTTCCCGCCGGGCCGTCGCCTGCCACTGCGTGCCGCCCCCCGTAAACACGATGCCTGTGCAACGGGGGCCCGATTCCGCAATTTCAATCAACAAACGTTCCACGTGGCAGCCCGTCATGATGGTCAGGTTCGGGCGGCGCGATGCCGGTTTCAGGAATGCTTTTGAGGTATTCCAGCGAATGCCGCGGCGCTGGTTGACGTCAAAATATGCGCTGCCGCTGTTGTCACCGCCATTGAAATCGCTGGTTTTCGGGATGCCGACCTGCTGCGCCGCGTCGCGGAACGCGTTCAAAATATCCCACGACAGCCGCTGTTTTTCCACGCGCCACTCGCCACCAACGCCATGGTTTTCCGACGCGCCACCGTAATAATCCTCGCTTTGTTTAAAGAGCGGCAAGACCTTGTCCCAGCGCCAGGAAGCGTCGTCCGTCAAGTCGGCCCAGTGGTCGTAATCGCCGGCCTGGCCGCGCATGTAGATCATGCCGTTGATGGATGAACTGCCGCCCAGGACTTTTCCGCGCGGATACATCAGGCTGCGCCCGCCCAGGCCCGCGTCCGCCTGCGTGGAATACAGCCAGTCCGTGCGGGGATTGCCGATACAATGCAGATAGCCGACGGGGATGTGGATCCACACGTAATCGTCCTTGCCGCCCGCTTCCACAAGTAAAACGCTGGCGTCCTTGTCGCGCGTGAGCCGGTTGGCCAGCACGCAACCTGCCGTGCCGCCGCCCACGATGATGTAGTCGTATTCGCCTGCCGATTCCAATGAAGCTCCTTTCGGTATGCCATCAAGCTGTCGCGCAGCGTGTCTCCCCGCCGCGTCCCATTACCAGAGTCTGTCTTTCTTCCTGCATGCATGGCTGCTGAGCCGCCTTGAGATTACCACCAGTACCGGGCCAGGGCGACATTAATCGTGGCCGACGATATGGGAAAAGGTCAAAAAGAACATCAAAACAAGGGCTGCAAGCTGTGGATAACCGTATGGATATCCACAGGGACGATATGTGCGTAAACGAAAAATTTTTTCAGCAACATTTTTTGTCCAGAAACCGTCCCAGGCAGATACAACGCTTACTCAGCGCTTATCCGTACGCCAAGCGATTGTTTACAAGGATAAATCAGCACTTATCCACAGAAGATGCGCCCGTTAACTACTATTACTATTCTTGTATACGAACTTGTTAAGGTAAACCCGACAAGCTCGCTTTGCCTGCCCTTCCCTTGAAGAAGGTGTGCAAACGTCTCTTCAAAAAAAACTGCAAGCGCCTTTTGTTCTTAAAAAAAAACGAGCCAACAACTGAGCAACGAAAACCGGCGCGGCCAGCATCACACGCACTACACTGCCAAACCGTTTTGCAAAATGGAAACGTCAACAGACCTGAGCGGGCACAGTGCCAGCAAGCGGTTCGATGTTGAAAAGAGGGGAAATTTACAACGATTGTGGATAAGTCACTTGATATCCACAGGATGACTTGTGAGTAAACACGAAGTTATGCGCAGACCCGCATTTTATACAATTTTGCTCCTCGCGTGATACAGCGATTATGCACGTTTTATTTTTCGCGTAAACGGTTGATCCTGTTGAAAAAAAACGACTTATCCACAGAAAAAAACGCGTTTACTATTACTACTATTTTTATATATAGATCTATTGTAAACCGACAAAAAAAGCGGAAGTCCGGGGATATTTCCCAAAAGTATGCCAAAACATCAAAAAAAGAAGTCAACGACGGACAGTACGACCCACTGCCAAACCGTCTTCAGAAATCACCTGGATGCCAAGGTGTATGAAAGAACAGCGCTCGTGGTCATTCAAGCTGGATTACCAGAACACAATCAATGCAGACGAAGCACGTCAAACATGCCACTACAGCAAGAAAACCCGTGATTTTTGCTTGCTGGTGTGGATAAGTGCCTGCATATCCACAGGATGAGATGTGGGAAAAGTCGATCTTTGTCCACAGCCCGATTTTTATCCCAAATAAGTCCTCCGTAGATACAATGCTTGTGCGCCTACTTTTTTGTGCGCTAAGTTGATGATTTTTCGATGGTATACCGACTTATCCACAAAAAAATGGCCGTTTACTATCACTACTATTTTTATGTATACATCTTTATTTAAAACACAGAGACAAACACGAACGGTGGAAAAGTCGCCGAAACGGCTGTTTTCACCATGTAAACCGTTTTGCAATCCCCAAAACCTGTAAAAACAGCATGAATTCACACAAAAATATGCGTTTAGGCATCATCAGTGCCTTGCACGAAGAACAGCAGGGGCTGGTAGAAGCCATGCAAGGCCCCCAGAGGCGTTCGCACGGCATGCGCGACTACACCCTGGGAACCCTGTGGAATATCGACGCTGTGTGCGTCCTGTCGCGTCTGGGCAAGGTTGCCGCTGCCATGACAGCTTCTATCCTTGTGGAAAAGTACGGAGTTACCCACATCGTCTTCACCGGCGTGGCCGGCAGTGGGGATAAACGCGTGAAAGTGGGCGATATCGTGGTGGCCGAAGCGCTGCTGCAGCACGATATGGACGCTCGCCCTTTGTTTCCCCGCTTTGAAGTGCCGCTGACGGGCTTGCAGCGCTTTGCCACGGACCTGGAACTGAGCACGCAACTGGCTGGCGCCGCGGAAGATTTCCTGCGTGACGATGTGTCCAGCGTGCTCAAGGCGGCCGATATTGCGCAATTCGGTCTGCAACATGCGCAAGTGCACCGCGGCCTGATCGCCAGCGGCGACCAGTTCATCAGCAGCGCCGCGCATGTGAACCAGCTCAAAGCTGATATCCCCGACCTGCTGGCCGTCGAAATGGAAGGCGCCGCCGTGGCGCAAGTGTGTTTTGAACTGGGCGTGCCGTTTACCGTCATGCGCACCATTTCCGACAACGCCAACGAAGAGGCGGCAGTCGACTTCATGCGTTTTGTGCAAACCGTCGCCTCGCCGTATGCGTTGACGGTGATCCAGCAATTGTGCCAGCGCCTGGCCGGCTGATTTTTTATCCAGCGTGCATAAAAAAAGGCTCTGTCATCGGTAAATAGGGGAACTGCCGGAATCTTCCCTTGGCATTGCTGTCTGACTCTGCATACTTACCACACAGGGAGCAGATCATGCAGCCAGCCGAATGGATGCGTTTTATCGCCCAGTTTGCTCACCTGAACCGACGCCAGCGGCAGACAGGCATCGCCCTGCTGCGTGGCAACGCACCGCAAGACGCGACCTTCGCGTTGCTGGAAAGCGTGGCGCAGCCGCGCTTGGCCTGTCCCGCCTGCCGCTCGCCTCACCTGCACCGGCATGGCCATGCGCACGGCTTGCAGCGCTACCGCTGCGTGCCTTGCGGGCGCACTTTCAATGCCTTGACGGGCACGCCGCTGGCCCGCTTGCGTCACAAGGCGCTATGGATCGCGTATGCCGATTGCCTGCTCGACTCCGCCTCGGTGCGCCAGGCCGCTCAGCAGCTGGGATTACACCGCAACACCACGTTTCGCTGGCGCCACCGCTTTCTCAGCGTGGCGAAGACGGACCGGCCGCATGGCCTGCATGGCATCGCCGAGGCCGATGAACTCTACGTGCTGGAATCGGAAAAGGGATCGAGGCAGATGACGCGTCCGGCCCGCCGCCGGGGCGGCCATGCCTTTAAACGCGGTATCTCGAATGAGCAAGTCTGCATCCTGGTGGCGCGCGACCGCACGGGCCAGACTCTCGATTTCGTCACGGGCAAAGGCACGTTGACGAAGGCGCAGCTGCACCGATGTTTGTTGCCCGTTATCGACAAGGATGTTCTGCTGGTAACGGATGGCCATGCGGCCTACCGGGCGTTTGCGAGGGAAGCGGGTATCAGCCACGAGGCCGTCAACTTGCGCGCCGGCATCCGTGTGCAGGGCGCCGCGCATGTGCAGAACGTCAATGCGTATCACAGCCGCTTGCGGCAATGGCTGCGTCCGTTTCATGGCGTGGCGACGCGCTACCTGCCAAATTACCTGGGCTGGCGCTGGATACTCGACGCCGGGCGCATCCGTTCACCAGAAACGTTATTGAAAGCAACGCTGGGAGCATTCCCACATTTGATGGTGACATAGCCATTTTTTTTGCCCGCTTGCCATCCATCGTCCATGTTTGCCATCCAGGCAGGTCTTTTTGCAGCCTGTCGCAGCGCGCTGGAGGCCAGGTCCCGTTGCCGCTACAGTCAATGCTCCACTACTTTTGCGACGAGGCAGCCATGTCCACTTCCCACCGTTTGATCCTCAGCCTGGCCGGTATCCTGCTTGGCGGCAGCGCGCTGGCCGTGCAGCCGCCGCAGCCGCCCGCGCCACCGGCCCCGCCAGCCGCACCCAGCGTGCAGGTCAGCCGTTCGCTCGACAAGGGCGAAAGCTATGCGCTCGTCGATGGCGCCACGGATAGCGAGGGCGTCATCGTCGTCGACAGCGATATCCACTCGCAGCAGGTGGAAAAGCTCAAGCGCTCGATCAAGGGCCCGTTCCTGTGGTTCCGCGACCAGGGCCAGGCCTATGTGCTGCAGGATGCGGCCTTGCTGGGCAAGGTGCGCACGGCATGGCAGCCCTCGAGACAGCTCAGCAAGGAGATGAGCGCGCTCGGCGATCAAATGGGCGCGCATGGCAAGGCCATGGGCGAAATGGGCCGCAAGATGGGTGCCCGCAGCCTGGAAAAAGGCAGCGCGCGCGAGTCGGAGCAGCTGCGCGCGCTGGGCCGCCAGCAGCAGGAACTGGGCCGCAAGCTTGGCGACGCCTCGCGCCGCCAGGCGCTTGCAACGAGCGACACGGCGCGCCGCGCGGCCGAGCGCGACGTGGAGCGCCTGCAGCAGCAGATGGAAGATGCACAGGAAGAGATGGAAGAGATCAACGACCGCATTGCCGACGTGCACGAGCGCGAGGCCGAGAAAGCGGAGCAGATGTCGCGCCAGATGGAGCAGCGCAGCAAGCCGATGGAAGCGCTGGGCAAGCAAATGGGCGACCTGGGCCGCCAGCAGGAAAAAGTCGTCAAGATCGCCGACAAGACCACGCGCCAGGTGATCGCCCAGGCGCTCAGCGAAGGCAAGGCAAAACTGGTGCGCTGAGTGCCGTGCCGAATCAGCGGGCCAGCGGCTTGCGCATCAGGCAGCGCAGCGCCGGATCGTGCCCGTCCTGCACTTCGCGCGCCAGCTTGAGCGCATGCCCAGCGCCCAGCGCCACGGCCTCGATTTCGCTGAAGCCATGGCGCGCATAGTAGGGCGTGTTCCACGGCAGGTGGCGATACGTGCTCAGTGTCAGCCAGGCGCAGCCCAGCGCCCGGGCATGGACCGCCGCCGCGTCGAGCAGGCGCGCGCCCAGTCCCTGCCGTTGCTGCGGCAGTGCAACGGACAATTCCACGATGAACAACTGGCCGTCGAGCGGCTGGGCGGCCAGGAAACCCGCTGGCGCGTCCTGTCCATCGGAGGCCACCCACACGCCGCCATCCTGCTGCAGCGCCTGCAAGGTGTCCAGTGGCAAGGGTTCGCCATGCGCCAGCCAGGCCAGGTCGGGGCCGGCCTGGGCAAACAGGGTTGCGGCGCTGCGCTCGACCTGGGCCAGCAACGGCAGGTCGGCGCGAGTGGCCGCGCGGATGGTGTTGCTCATGGCGTGTTCCACGCGGCGGCCACGGCGCGGTATTGTGCCGGCAACTGCTCCCTGGCCTCATTCTCGCTGGCATACACGTCATCCTGTACGGTCTCCCAGCGCGCATCGCAGCTGAAACGGTAGACTTGCGCTTCGTCCCCGTAGCGGCACACGGCCAGGCCGTAGATGGCGATGGGGGCGGTGCCGTGCGCATCGGCGACATGGCCGAAGGGCAGGTCGGACCAGGCCCAGGCCAGTACGCGGGCGCCGTCGAGGTGAGTGGGTGGTGTCATGGGATACAGGCCGCTGTGTCGGGACGCCGATTGTAGCGCGCACATGAAAAACTGGCGCGACCGCTGGACAAATGCACAGTATTTTTAGCCATGCCGGTATAATCACGGGATGCAAAATCTTCTTCACAACCTCAATCCCGAACAATTGGCTGCCGTCACCTTGCCGGCACAACATGCGCTGATCCTGGCTGGCGCCGGTTCTGGCAAGACCCGCGTGCTGACCACCCGCATCGCGTGGCTGATCCAGACCCAGCAGGTATCGCCGCCCGGCATCCTGGCCGTGACGTTTACGAATAAAGCCGCCAAGGAAATGCTCACGCGCTTGTCGGCCATGCTGCCGATCAACACGCGCGGCATGTGGATCGGTACCTTCCACGGCCTGTGCAACCGCTTGCTGCGCACGCACTACCGCGACGCGGCCTTGCCGCAAACGTTCCAGATTCTCGATTCCCAGGATCAATTGTCCGTGATTAAGCGCTTGTTGAAGGCAAACAACATCGATGATGAAAAATTCCCGCCGAAGACGGTGATGTATTTCATCAACAATGCCAAGGACCAGGGCTTGCGCGCCACGGACGTGGAAGCGTACGACGCGCACGAGCGCAAGATGGTCGAGCTGTACCAGCTGTACGACGACCAGTGTCAGCGCGAAGGCGTCGTCGATTTTGCCGAATTGCTGCTGCGCACGTATGAATTACTGAGCCGCAACCAGCCCCTGCGCGAACACTACCAGGCGCGCTTCCGCCACATTCTGGTGGACGAGTTCCAGGATACGAATAATTTGCAATACAACTGGTTGAAATTGCTGGCTGGCCACGGCAGCCGCGATGGCGGCGCTCTGTTTGCCGTCGGCGACGATGACCAGAGTATCTACGCCTTCCGCGGCGCCAACGTGGGCAATATGAGCGCCTTCGAGCACGAGTTCCAGGTGAAGAACTTGATCAAGCTGGAGCAGAACTACCGCTCACATGGCCACATCCTCGACAGTGCCAACGTGTTGATCGCGAACAATAGCAAGCGCCTGGGCAAGAATCTGCGCACGGATGCGGGCCATGGCGAGCAGGTGCGCGTGTATGAAGCCAGTTCCGACCTGCAGGAAGCGCAGTGGATCATCGAAGAGGCGAAAAGCCTGATCGCCGATGGCGCTTCGCGCAGTGAAATTGCGATTCTGTACCGTTCGAACGCGCAGTCGCGCGTGATCGAGCACGCGTTGTTTTCAGCCAGCATTCCGTATCACGTGTATGGCGGCCAGCGCTACTTCCAGCGCGCCGAAGTCAAGCACGCGATTGCTTACTTGCAATTGATGGACAATCCGCACAACGATTCGGCCTTCTTGCGCGTGGTCAACTTCCCCACGCGCGGCATCGGCATGCGCTCGATCGAGCAATTGCAGGCCGCCTCGGAACAGTACGGCATTTCCCTGTACGCCTCCGTGCCTTACGTGGCGGGCAAGGCGGGCAGCGTGCTGGCCGGTTTCGTGAAATTGATCGAAGGCGTGCGTTTCGAAACGCAGCAATTGTCCTTGCCGGAAATGGTCAGAGTGGTGCTGGAAGCGAGTACCTTGCTGCAGCACTACCAGAATGAAAAGGAAGGCGCCGACCGCATCGAGAACTTGGAGCAGATGGTCAGCGCGGCCAGCCAGTTCATTTCCGAAGAAGGTTTTGGCCAGGGGGCACCGGCCCATCTTGGGCCAGCCGCCCAGGCGCAGTCGGGCGCGCCCGTCGTGAACCAGGATGGCATCGAAATCCTCGATGCGGACGCGCCGCTGCCGGCCGTGATGTCGCCGCTGTCCGCCTTCCTGTCGCACGCGTCGCTGGAAGCGGGCGACAACCAGGCGCAGGCGGGCCAGGATGCGCTGCAGATGATGACGGTGCACTCGGCCAAGGGCCTGGAATTCGACAACGTGTTCATCACGGGCCTGGAAGAAGGCCTGTTCCCGCACGAAAGCAGCTCGAAGGAAGACAATGGCGTGGAAGAAGAACGCCGGCTGATGTACGTGGCCATCACGCGCGCGCGCAAGCGGCTGTACATGAGTTTTTCGCAGACGCGCATGCTGCACGGCCAGACGCGCTACAACATGAAGTCGCGTTTCTTTGACGAATTGCCGGAAGAATCGCTGAAATGGCTATCGCCGAAGGTGCAGGCGAACTGGTTCGGCAACCGTAAGTCGGCCTGGGACGAGGCGCCGCGTGTGGCCAGCCTGGGTTCGGATAATGCGATTGCACAAAAGATCGCGCAAAAAGCCACGGGCGGCGGCTGGCGCATCGGTGAGTCCGTGGCGCACGCCAAGTTCGGCGAAGGCGTGATCGTCAATATCGAAGGCGGCGGCGGCAATGCGCGCGCGCAGATCAATTTCGGACAGCACGGCATGAAGGTGTTGGATCTGGGGATTGCGAAGCTGGAACGGCTGTGAAGGTAACCCGATACCACTGCGGGCGCTAACAATGTTGTCGGATTACGCGGCGTGCCGCCGCTAATCCGACCTACGCTGTGACATTGCATGGCATTCGACAAAAAAAGGGGCAGCCTGCGCAGGCTGCCCCTTTTTACATCTGGCCCGCGATCACTCGCCGCTCTTGTCCAGCGACACCGTCTTGCTCTCATCGACGGGGAGGCCGAAGATCTGGCGGTAGGCGGCGTAGAACGAGCAATGCATGATGATGGTCAAGATCATCGACAGCGGCATCATCAGTTGCATCATCAGCTGCGTGCGGCCAAAGATGATGGCCAGCAACTGGCTGGTGACGATGCTGATGGCAAACCAGGTGGCGGCGAAGACGATGAAGGCCGACAGCGAGCGCCAGACGGCGAAAAAGCTGAAGAACAGGGCCTTGCCCAGGCTGACTTGTTTCCAGTAGATCAGCGGTGCGGCAAAGCAGAAGGCCATGGCGGCCGGCACGTACAGCACGATGGCCAGCAGGATGCCCAGGCCCAGGCGCGATTCGGGGATGGCGGTGCGCGCCGCCTCCTCCGTCAATTGCCCGGTGACCAGTTGCCACAGCAAGCCATCATCGACCAGGGTCGAGGCGCCAATGGCGACGATGGCCATCAGGATGTACAGCACGCCCAGGCCGAACAGGGAAGGAAAGGCCGGCTTGCGGAAGCCCGAGATCAGCAGGCTGGGCAGGACGCGCTTGCCCTGGTCGATATTCAGGCAGCCTTGCACGAAGGCGACGGAAAACACGGGCACCAGGATGACGGGCAGCAATTGGCCGAGCACGGGCACGATGCTGACGGCCAGCATGCAGAACATATAGCCGAGAAACAGCATCGACATGCCGCCAGGTTGCTTGCGAAACAGGGCGAAGCCTTGTTTCACCCATTGCCAACCTGTACTTGCAGGTAATTTTTCCATGTTTAAAACAGTTCCGGGGCAGGTGTGGCGATACGTTCGCGCAGAATGCGTTCGAAATGCGTGGGGTCGTGCGGGGTCAGCATTTCCGCTTCGCGCGGCTGGTAATAATCGTACAGGCGCGACAGCCAGAAGCGCAGCGCGGCGGCGCGCAGCATCGGTTGCCATGCCGTCTGTTCTTCATGCGTAAACGGGCGCACGGCCTGGTAGGCGTCGAGCAGGGCGCGCACTCTTGCCGTGTCGAGCACACCCGTGGCCAGGTCCACGCACCAGTCGTTGATGGTGACGGCCACGTCGAACAGCCAGGTGTCGCAGCCGGCAAAGTAAAAGTCGAAAAAACCCGTCAGTTGTTCGCCGTCAAACATGACGTTGTTGCGGAACAAGTCGGCATGCACGGGACCGCGCGGGATGGCTTTATAGGTATCGCAGGCAGCAAAGGCGTCCTGGAAATGGATTTCCGCGCGCAGCAGATGCGCCTTGGCATCGTCGAGGTGCGGCAAGACCAGCGGCGTGGTGGTGTTCCACCAGTCCAGACCGCGCAGATTCGGCTGCTGCAGGGGGAAGTCCTGCGCCGCCAGGTGCATTTTTGCCAGCATGGCGCCGACAGCCGCGCAATGCACGGCTTGCGGCGCCATCTGCGAGCTGCCGTCGAGTTTGCTGACGATGGCGGCAGGCTTGCCTTGCAGGGCCGTCACCAGTTCGCCGTCCGCATTGGCGATCGGCGCCGGCACCAGCACGCCCCGGTCCGCCAAATGGCGCATCAGTTGCAGATAAAACGGCAATTGCTCGAAGCTGAGGTTTTCAAAGATCGTCAGCACATACTCGCCGCGCTCCGTGCTCAGGAAGAAATTGCTGTTTTCGATGCCGGACGCGATGCCCTTGAGCGCCAGAGGTTTGCCGAGTGGAAATTGCGTGATCCACTGGCCGATATCGTCCAGGTGTAGCGCGGTAAAAACTGCCATGGGAAAGAGGGGAATGGTCTAAAAGGTCAAAAAAAGCCGGCTGCCCCGCAGGTGGCCGGGGCAGGGCAGAAGAGAGTGGCTGCTTACTTCGCTGGTGCGGGCGGCGCTGGTGCGTCCGCTGCCTCTTCATCGCGTTGTTTCTGTTTCTTCTTGCCCAGGTCAAATTCCAGCACTTTCCATTGCGGGCCGCGCAGGGCGCCGCCGTGGGCCTGGTCGGCGCCAGCGGCCGGCTTCATGTAATACGTGCTGCCGCCGCTCGTGACTTTCACTTCGGACGTCACGCCCGCTTCGCGTTTTTCGGTAATCTGCTGCTTGGCCGCGGCTGGCGCCACGGTGATGGGCGCTTCGCCCATTTCCTCGATACGTTCGAGCTGTGGCGGCGCGTCGCTCGGTTTGGCCGGTGTCTGGGCGCTGGCAAGGGCCGAACATGCCAGCAGGGGCAGGGCGAGGAATGTCCAGAGTGTCGATGTACGCATCATGATGGGTTCGCTTCCATGTGTGGGACTGCAGCGCGTGCAGTGGTGTAATGCCGTCAATTTATCTATAAGGCATTGTAACAAACTGGTAGGCAATGCTGTTTAAATGAGGCGAAATGGCCCGCAGTGGCTGCCTGCGCGCCCGCACGGGGCCGCCAGGGTGGCAAAAACACCAGGAACGGCACGCGTGGCGGCCGGTGGCGCGGCCCTAAACTCTGCGATAATTGTGCGATATTCCGCCCGTTCGCCGCTGTGTCTTCCCGGCTGGCGCGGCTCACCTTATTTTATTGGCATTATGCAAAACACCCTGCTGTTAGTCGACGGTTCCAGTTATCTTTATCGTGCCTTCCATGCGCTGCCCGATCTGCGCAGCCCGGACGGCTATCCCACGGGCGCCATGCACGGCATGGTCAACATGCTGCGCCGTTTGCGCGCCGATTTCCCGGCCGCTTACATCGCCTGCGTGTTCGATGCCAAAGGTAAAACTTTCCGCGACGACATGTATCCCGAATACAAGGCCACGCGCGCCTCGATGCCGGACGACTTGCGCCTGCAGATCGAGCCGATCCACGAAGCCGTGCGCGCCATGGGCTGGCCGATCCTGATGGTCGACGGCGTGGAAGCGGACGACGTGATTGGTACTTTGGCCGTGCAGGCCGCCAGTGCCGGCATGAACGTGGTGGTGTCCACGGGGGACAAGGATCTGGCGCAGCTGGTCAACAGCCAGGTGATGCTGATCAATACCATGAGCAATGAAAAGCTCGACGAAGCGGCCGTGCTGGTCAAATTCGGCGTGCCGCCGAACCGCATCATCGATTATCTGTCGCTGATCGGCGATACGGTCGACAACGTGCCGGGCGTGTCGAAATGCGGCCCGAAGACGGCCGTCAAATGGCTGACCTTGTACGACAGCCTGGAAGGCGTGATGGAAAACGCGGCCAAGGTGGGCGGCGCCGTCGGTGAAAACCTGCGCACGGCCCTGCCATGGCTGCCGCAGGCGCGCGCCTTGATCACCGTCAAGACCGATTGCGATTTGTCGCAACACATGACGACGATCGCCGATTCGCTGGTGGCAAAACACGAAGACAAGGAAGCGCTGCTGGCCTTCTTCAACCGCTACGGCTTCAAGGCCCTGCTGCGCGAACTGGGCGCCACGCCGCCGCCGATGTCGCCTGTTGGCGCACCGGTAACGGCTGGCGCATCGACTGCGAACACCACGGGCGACATGTTCGCCGATGCCGTGCCAGCAGTCGAGGCCGTGTATGAAACCGTGCTGACCGATGAGCAGCTGGACAAATGGATCGCGCTGATCGATGCGGCTGCCCTGACGGCTGTCGACACGGAAACCACGTCGCTGGAACCGATGACTGCGCAAATGGTCGGCATTTCCCTCTCCGTTGCAGAGCACGCCGCCTGCTACATCCCGCTGGCCCACGATTACGCGGGCGCGCCGGAACAGTTGACGCGCGAACACGTGCTGGCGAAACTGCGCCCGTGGCTGGAAGATGCCAACAAGCCCAAGCTGGGCCAGAACCTGAAATATGACAGCCACATCTTCGCCAACCACGGCGTGACGTTGCGCGGCATCGCCCACGATACCCTGCTTGAATCGTATGTGTTCGAGTCGCACAAGAAGCACGACATGGACAGCCTGGCCCTGCGCCACCTGAACTACACGACGATTCCATTCGAGGATGTGTGCGGCAAGGGCGCCAAGCAGATCACGTTCAATCAGGTGGAAGTGGAGCAGGCGGCGAAATACGCTGCCGAGGATGCTGACGTCACCTTGCGTCTGCACAATGCCATATGGGGCAATGTGGCAAATGATGAAAAACTCACCTTCATCTATGAAAAGATTGAAATGCCGACGGCTGTGGTCTTGCAAAAGATCGAGCGCAACGGCGTGCTGATCGATGACGAGTTGCTTAACATCCAGTCCGCCGAGCTGGCCGTGAAAATTCTCGAGCTGGAAAAGAAGGCGTATGAGCTGGCCGAGCAGCCGTTCAACCTGGGTTCGCCCAAGCAGATCGGTGAAATTTTCTTTGAGAAATTGAAACTGCCGGTAATTAAGAAAACCCCGACGGGCGCGCCTTCGACGGACGAGGAAGTGCTGCAAAAGCTGGCCGAGGATTATCCGCTGCCGAAAGTCCTGCTCGAATACCGGGGCATGGCCAAGCTGAAATCGACCTACACGGATAAATTGCCGAAGATGATCAACGTCACGACGGGACGCGTGCACACGAATTATGCGCAAGCCGTGGCCGTGACGGGGCGTTTGGCGTCGAATGACCCGAACTTGCAGAATATTCCCATCCGCAGCGCGGAAGGGCGCCGCATCCGCGAAGCGTTTATTGCCCCGCCGGGCAGCCACATCGTTTCGGCCGACTATTCGCAGATCGAATTGCGCATCATGGCGCACATCTCGGGCGATGAAGCCATGCTGCGCGCGTTTGCCGACGGCATCGACATTCACCGCGCCACGGCCGCCGAGATATTTGGCGTGCCGGCCGCGGAGGTGCAGAGCGAGCAGCGCCGCTACGCCAAGGTCATCAACTTCGGCTTGATCTACGGCATGAGCGCATTCGGCCTGGCCGGTAACCTGGGCGTGGACCGCACGGCCGCGCAAAGCTATATCGACCGATATTTCGCCCGTTTTTCCGGCGTGAAACAGTATATGGAAGACACGCGCCAGCAAGCGAAGGCGCGCGGCTACGTGGAAACCGTGTTCGGCCGCCGTTTGTGGCTGCCGGAAATCAATTCGCCGAACGGCCCGCGCCGCCAGGGCGCGGAACGGGCGGCGATCAACGCGCCGATGCAGGGCACGGCGGCCGACCTGATCAAGCTGGCCATGATCGCCGTGCAAGGCTGGCTGGAAACGGATGGCTTGCAGACGAAGATGATCATGCAGGTGCACGATGAACTGGTGCTGGAAGTGCCGGACGCGGAACTGGAACTGGTCAAGCGCAAGCTGCCGGAACTGATGGCCGGCGTGGCCGCGCTGAAGGTGCCGCTGACGGCTGAAGTCGGTATTGGTAAAAATTGGGACGAAGCGCACTAGGACGCCAGACCAAATCTACTGCGCGGCGCGATTTCCGGCCTGCGATGCTCACTGTGCCCTGGCACAGTTGCGCTTCTCGGCCAGAACTCGGGGCCGCTCGCTACGATTTTGTCTGGGTCCAGAGATTTGACTTCACTTAATGCAACATTTTCAGGAGAAACGCATGAGCGACATGATCACCGATTGTGAAAGTTTGCTGGGCCAGAGCAGTGTGTCCGGGCCGGATGGCCGGCGTGGTTTCCTGAAGGTGGCGCTGGGCGCGGGTTTTGCCGTGGCCGTGCTGCCCGTGGCGGCGCAAAACGTCATCAAGACGGATTCCGCCGGTCTCGTCACGGGCAGCATGTCGGTGATGGTCGATGGCCAGGCCGTGCCCGTGTATGCGGCCCAGCCGGAAGGCAAGACGGGATTGCCCGTGGTACTGGTCATTTCGGAAATCTTTGGCGTGCATGAACATATCGCTGACATGGCGCGCCGCTTCGCCAAGCAGGGCTATCTGGCGCTGGCGCCCGATTTGTTCGTGCGCCAGGGCGATCCCACCAAGGTGGCCAGCATCCCTGAGTTGATGAAAGGCATCATCGCCAAGACGCCGGATGCGCAAGTGATGGCGGACCTCGATGCTGTTGTTGCGTGGGCGAAACAGAATGGCGGCGACACGAGCCGCCTGGGCATCACGGGCTTTTGCTGGGGCGGGCGCATCACGTGGTTGTACGCGGCGCACAATCCGGCCGTCAAGGCGGGCGTGGCCTGGTATGGCCGCCTGGTGGGCGAGCCGACTCCCTTGCAGCCGAGCAATCCCATCGATATTGCTGTTACCTTGAAGGTCCCCGTGCTGGGCTTGTATGGCGGCAAGGATACGGGCATCAGCCAGGAATCGATCGGCAAGATGAAGGATGCGCTGGCCAAGGGCGGCAACAAGTCGGAATTTGTCGTGTATCCCGATGCGGGCCATGCCTTCAATGCCGATTATCGCTCCAGCTATGTGGCGGCCGATGCGAAGGACGGCTATGCGCGTTGTTTAGCCTGGTTCAAGCGCCACGGCGTGGCGTGATCCGCAACAGAAAAATACCCCATCTTCCAGAAGTTGGCGCGAAAGGCGCACCGGGCTGTAAAATGCCCGGTGCGCGCCAATGCAGTACAATTGCATCTTCATCGCGCTACGCTGCCGCCAGACGCGCAAAAAATTAAACAATAGATAACAACGCATTCATCAGGCCAGACGCCAGCATCGCGGGCGCCAGTGACCCGGCGCCATTTTGAGGTAAGAAAATCATCGATCCCGTCCTTATATCCATTTTGCTCGCGACCACGATCGCGGGCGTGTTCAGCATTACCGCGGCGGCGATCTTTTCGTTTGCATTCCTCTCCAAAGTGGTTGAGCGCATGGTCAGCTTGTCCGTTGGCATCATGCTGTCGACGTCCTTGCTGCACGCCTTGCCCGAAGCGTTTGAATCGCAGGCGGATCCGCGCAGCCTGTTCGCCACCTTGCTGGCGGGCTTGCTGGCCTTTTTCATGCTGGAAAAATTCGCCATCCTGCGCCATTCGCACCACCACGAAGGCGATGGCCACCACCACGCGCACGGCCACGACAAGCACGAAGCGGGCAAGGCCGGCTGGATGATTCTCGTCGGCGACGGCATGCACAACTTTACGGATGGCATCCTGATCGCCGCCGCCTTCCTGGCCGATCCGAAGCTGGGCCTGGTGACGGGCCTGGCCATCATCGCGCATGAAATCCCGCAGGAAATCGGCGACTTCATCGTACTGCTCAATGCCGGCTTCTCGCGCTTGCGCGCCTACATCTTCAATCTGCTGTGCAGCCTGATGGCGGTGGCGGGCGGCTTGCTCGGCTATTTCACCCTGGACCGCGCCAGCAATTTGATCCCGTACGTGCTCGTGTTCGCCTCGTCCGGCTTCATTTATATAGCCCTGTCCGACCTGATGCCGCAGATGCAGCGCCGCGCCACCTTGCGCGAAACCATCCCGCAAGTGCTGTTGATCGCGCTGGGTGTGTGCATCGTGCTGTTTTTGACGCACAAGCGCCACGGCGGTTGATACGCCGTTCTGTCGGCGCAGTGCCACCTATGCTATATTGCCTTTCTGACTAACTTGCACAGAAAGGAGGAAAATATCATGGAAGAAAATTTGTTGCTCGCCTTGTGGCGCGCACGCTCTTTAAGCGCATTTGCCAGCTCTTGCCCACGTTCTATCGCGCTGCGATAACCTGGCCAGAGCAAAGTTACCCTCCTACACGAGTCCTTTCCTGGTACTCCGTTGTCGTTAGCGCTCCTGTTAACGCGGATGCTTGCATCCTGAATAAAGACAAGAGCCATGACTACCCTTATCTCGACACAAGCTTTACAACTGGATACCCACGACGGTTTCCTCTTCAATGAACTCGCCTTTACCTTGCGCCAGGGCGACCGCATCGGCCTGATCGGCCACAATGGCTGCGGCAAATCCACCTTGCTGGGATTGCTCAGCGGCACGCGGGAAGCCACTGCCGGCACCATCCACTACGCCCGTGCCTGCCGCTTGCAGCATGTGGAACAGCATTTGCCGGCGGAACTTGGCAGCCTGAGCCTGTATGACGCCTTGCTGGCGCCCGTGCTGGACCAGCCTGAGCTGCATTGGCGCGTCGACAGCCTGCTGGCCGAGTTAGGCTTCGAGCACGAGACGGCGCAAGTACCCGTGCATTCCTTATCCGGCGGCCAGCACACGCGGCTGCTGCTGGGGCGCGCCCTGCTGCAGGAGCCGAACGTGCTGTTGCTCGATGAGCCGAGCAATCACCTGGACTTGCCGTCGCTGCTGTGGCTGGAGCAATTCCTGCTGGCCTGGCGCGGCGCCTTCATCCTCGTCTCGCACGACCAGCGCTTGCTCGACAATGTGGCCACGCGCAGCTGGATCTTGCGCGATAGCCGCCTGTACGACTTCGACTTGCCGTGCGGCCCCGCGCTGGCGGCGCTGGCCGAAGCCGATCTTGCCGCGGCCGCCCGCCATGCGGCCGAACAGAAGGAAATCGACCGCCTGGCCGTGAGCAGCACCCGCCTGGCCCTGTGGGGCAAGATCTACGATAACGTCGGCATGGCGCGCAAGGCGAAGAGCATGCAGCGGCGCATCGACAAGCTGCAGGATGAACAGTCCTTCGTCAGCGACGGCGCGCCGTGGCGCTTGAGCCTGCGCGGCAAGGCGCTGGCGGCCGACCAGCTGCTGGCGCTGGATGCCCTGGACGTGCGCGCCGTGCCTGCCTCGCCGCTGCTGTTCCACGTGGGCCAGCTGTGGCTGAAACCGGGCGATCGCATCGCCTTGCTGGGCGCCAACGGCAGCGGCAAGTCGTCCTTGCTGCGCCTATGCTGGCAAGCGATCCAGGCACAGGAGGAACGGGGCGACTTGCGCTACCACAAGGCGGCAAACATCGGCTATTACGACCAGTCGCTCAAGCAACTGGCCGATACAGCTGACCTGTCCGACGCCCTCTACCCGTTTGCCGTGCAAAACGAAGCTGCGCGCAGCCAGGTGGCGCGCAAGCAGGCGTTGATTGCGGCCGGTTTCTCGTATGCGCGCCATGGCCAGACAGTCGCTACCCTGAGTGGCGGCGAGCGGGCGCGGCTGCTGTTTCTGGGGCTGTCCATGGCCAGTTACCACTTGCTGCTGCTGGACGAGCCCAGCAACCATCTGGACATGCAGGGCAAGGTGGAACTGGGACTAGCCTTGCGCGGCTTTGCCGGCGGCTGTTTATTGGTGTCGCACGACCGTGACCTGATCGAGACGGCGTGCAACCGGTTTTGGGTGGTGGCCGATGGCGGACTGGAAGAGTGGCCTGACGCGGCCAGCGCGTATGCACGGCTGAGCGCGGAAGATGGGCAAGCGTTGACGCCCGCGCCGCGCGTGGAACATGCGTCTGCGGTCCTGACGGACATCGACGTGCAGCTGGAACGCTTGTGCGAACTGGAGCAATTGCTGGCCGAGGATCTGGCCCGCAAGCCGCGCCACCAGAAGCCGGCCAGCCAGCTGGCATGGCAGGCGGAGCTGGAGCGCTTGAATCAATCGCTGGGGATAACGTCGTAGTTATCCACTGGTAAAAAATGGCGGACCATCTGGCCCGCCATTTTTTAATTTCCTGTCGCCACGGGCCGCGCCGGATCGGCGCACCATTCGCTCCACGAGCCCGGATACAGGGCCGCGCCAGGCAAGCCGGCCACTTCCAGGGCCAGCAGGTTGTGGCAAGCCGTCACGCCGGAGCCGCACTGCAGGATGGCCGCTTGCGGTGCGTCAAACAATGCGCTGAAATCGCGCTGTAGTTCGTCCGCGCTCTTGAAGCGGCCATCCGCCTGCAAGTTATCTTTGAAAAAACGGTTTTTCGCGCCGGGGATGTGGCCACCGACGGGGTCGATGGTTTCGTTCTCGCCCCGATAACGGTCGGGCGCGCGCGCGTCGATCACCGTCAGCGCCTGGGTTTCCAGGTTGGCGATGACGTCCTGCACGCTGACCGTGCGTGTCAGGCTGGCTTTTTCCGTCAGGGTGCCGACAGGGCGGGGCGCCACGGGCGTGACCAGCGGCAAGCCTTGCGCCTGCCAGGCGGCCAGCCCGCCGTCGAGCACGGCCACATTCGGATGGCCGAGCCAGCGCAGCAGCCACCACACACGGGCGGCGAACATGCCGCCCTGGCCGTCATAGGCGACCACTTGCGTGTCGTCATTGATGCCCCAGCCGCGCAGGGTGGCTAGCAGGGCGTTGCGCTCGGGCAAGGGATGCCGTCCCGTAAAGGCCGGGCCGCGCGCCGTCTTGGGGCTGGACAGGGCCGTGTCGATATCGGCGAACTGCGCGTTCTGGATATGGCCGGCGGCAAACGCGTCGCTGCCGGCCGTCGGGTTGAGCAAGTCGTGGCGGCAATCGAGGATGACCCAGTTGCTGTCATTCAGGTGGCTGGCCAGTTCGCTGGCCTGTAACAAGGTGGTGTACATCAGGAACGCTCCTTTACACTTCGCTGGCAATCGGATCCGTGCGCGCTATCGCCGCGCCTCGGGCCGTGTTGCGGGTATTGTAATAGGTTGCCGCGATGCCGGAAGCGAGAATGATGCCGATGCCGGCCCAGCCATGCCAGTCGAACAGGTCGCCAAAGATCACCACGCCCCAGAAGCTGGAAAAGACGATGCCCGTGTATTGCAAGTTCGCCACCACGAGGGTCTTGCCCAGGCGATAGGCGCGCGTCATGGCCATTTGCGCCATGGTGGCGCACAGGCCGATGGCGGCCAGCAAGCCGATGCCGTAGCCGCTCGTGTGCGCGTGCCAGACGACGTGGCCGCCGCCGGCGCTGGCCACGTGCCCGATCACGCCAGCGAGGAAATTGACGACGGAGAAATAAAACACGACGCGGTATTCGGGTTCGCCCAGCAAGCCCAGCTTGCGCACCTGCAAATAGGCGAGGGCCGACAGCATGCCGGAAATCAAGGCCGTGATGGCGCCGGCCGCCTGGTCCGTCTCGAATACGGGTTGCAGCAGCAGGGTCACGCCGACAAAGCTCATGGCAATGGCCGCCACCAGCGGCCACTCGACTTGCTTCGTCGCTTTCCACCAGCCGCCGGCCAGCAGGATCACGGCGATCCAGATGGGCGCCATGTAATTGAGCGTCATGGCCGTGGCCAGCGGCAGGATGGCGATGGCATAAAACCACAGCCACAGGGCGATCACGCCCACCACGCCGCGCCACAGATGCTGGCCCGGCATCGTGGTTTTAAAGCTGCCGCCCTGGTACAAAATCGTGCAGCTCATGACGGTCATGCCGATGATGCCGCGGTACATGACGATTTCGGAGGTCGAATACATATCCGACGCCAATTTGACGCACACGCCCATGATGGCGAACATGAAACTGGCGAATAACATCCAAAGCGATTGCATGAGTAAATCCTGGTGATGAAAATGAAAAAGGCCGCACGAGGCGGCCCTTGAGGGAGTTACAGTTCGATATTGTTGCGGTACCACTCGTGGAAATGCTGCATGCCATCTTCCATCGGCGACTGGTAAGGACCCACTTCGCTCACGCCGCGCGCCATCAGGGCCTTGCGGCCGGCATCCATGCGCTGGGCGATTTCATCGTCCTCGACGCAGGTTTCCATGTAGGCAGCCCGTTCCGCTTCGACGAAGTCGCGCTCGAACAACACAATTTCTTCTGGGTAATAAAACTCCACCACGTTGCGCGTCTTTTGCGGGCCATCGGGCCACAGGGTCGAGACGACCAGCACGTGCGGATACCATTCGACCATGATGTTCGGATACAGGGTCAGCCAGATGGCGCCATACGGCGGCGCTTCGCCGCCACGGAATTGCAGCACCTGCTCCTGCCATTTCTTGTAGGCAGGCGAACCGGCCTGCTGCAAGCCGCGGTGCACGCCCACCGTTTGCACGCTGTAATCCTTGCCGAATTCCCAGCGCAGGTCGTCGCAGCTGACGAAGCTGCCCAGGCCCGGGTGGAACGGTTCCACGTGATAGTCTTCCAGATAGACTTCGATGAAGGTCTTCCAGTTGTAGTCGCACTCGTGGATTTCCACGTGGTCGAACATATAGCCGGAAAAATCGAGGTCTTTCGAGACGGACAAATCTTTCAATTTTTCCATCACGTTGTAGCCATTTTGCTCGAACAGCAAGCCATTCCAGCTTTGCAGCGGCGTTTTCGACAGGTTCAGGCACGGCGTCTCGGGGAAATGCGGCGCGCCGATCAATTCACCCTTGAGGTCGTAGGTCCAGCGGTGCAGCGGGCAGACGATATGGTTCGCATTGCCGCGGCCATTGAACATCAGCGCCTGCCGGTGGCGGCACACGTTGGACAGTACTTCGATGCCATTGGCGTTGCGCACGAGCATGCGCCCTTCGTTCTCAGACGCCAGGGTCGCAAAATCGCCGGTTTCCGGCACCATCAGCGCATGCCCGACATAGCGCGGGCCGGCTTGGAACAATTGCTGCATTTCACGCTGCAACAGCGTTTCGTCAAAATAGACGTGGACCGGAAGTTGCGCGTTTGAACGCGCCAGCTTGGCGTGAGTAGCCAGATCGGACATCCCAACCCCCCATAAATGTACAACGGTCAGCAGTGCCCCAGGCCATTCCCTGGGCAACCGCTACAGAGAGAAAGAATCCGCAAAGACCTGAATTCAAATTTGTTGAAACGGTATTTCGGACAGAACCGGCGATTATAGCGCGGATCGGCCTCGGCATTATCAAAACCCCCCCGGCAAATAGGCTATTAATGAGAAACATTGTCATTTGGCGCGCAATTTCCGGCGGAGAGGGGCGATTCGGCTAAAATCCACTGACAAGCTGGCAACGCTATTGACTTTGAGCGCGTCGATTGCGCTTAAGTTTTCACTTAATAGTGTGGTTTGTTCTAAAATAACGCTTCTATGCTGGCCGGGAATCCCCGGCGTCTCCCTACAAGCCCCTCGTGCCACGAAGAGATCTGAGTCTATGTCGAAGAAATTAACTGCCGCTGCCGCAGCGCCGGCCTCGTTTGAAGAGGCAATGGCGGAACTGGCGCAGCTGGTAACGCAAATGGAAGCGGGCCAGCTGCCGCTGGAAGCATCGGTCGCGGCGTATCAGCGCGGCTCGGAACTGGTCAAGTATTGCGCGACCCAGCTCGACAGTGTCGAAGCGCAGGTGAAAGTATTGGAAGGCGACATGTTGAAACCGTTCGTGGATGCCGGCGAGGCCGCCCAATGATGGCGAACATGCAACAAGACAGCGTGACCTTCGGCGACTGGATGCAAAGCACCCAGTCGGTCGTGGAAGGCCGGCTCGACCAGTTCCTGCCTTCGGCGGATGCGGTGCCGCACAAGCTGCATGCCGCCATGCGTTATGCGCTGCTGGGCGGCGGCAAGCGCGTGCGTCCGCTGCTGGTGATGGCGGCTGGCGAATTGTTTGATGCGGATCAAGACACCCTCGCGCGCGCTGCTTGTGCGCTGGAAATGATTCACGTGTATTCGCTCGTGCATGACGACATGCCATGCATGGATGACGATGCCTTGCGCCGTGGCAAGCCCACCGTGCACATCGCCTACGATGAAGCGACGGCCCTGCTGGTCGGCGACGCGCTGCAATCGCAGGCCTTCATGCTGCTGGCCGACGGCGCGGCCATTCCACCTGCGCGGCAAATGGCGATGCTCAAGCTGCTGGCGCACGCATCCGGTTCGGCCGGCATGTGCGGCGGCCAGGCGATCGACCTCGACAGCGTCGGCCTGGCCTTGACCTTGCCGCAGCTGGAACAGATGCATCAACTGAAAACGGGCGCCTTGCTGCGCGCGGCCGTGATTCTCGGCGCGCTGGCCGGCAAGGACTTGACGGCGGACGATATGACGGCGCTGAACGCGTATGCGCGCGCCGTCGGACTGGCCTTCCAGGTGGTCGACGATGTGCTCGACGCCACGGCCGATTCGGCCACCCTGGGCAAGACGGCAGGCAAGGATGCGGCCGCCAACAAGCCTACTTACGTATCGATACTGGGGCTGGAGCCATCGAGAGCCCTGGCAGAACAATTGCGGTGCGACGCCCATGCGGCGCTGGCGCCATTCGGGGACAAGGCACGCCGTTTGCGCGAGCTGGCGGACCTGGTCGTGCAGCGGAAGGCATAAATGAAACTGTTAGAAACCATCAATGAACCAGCGCAAGTGCGCAAGCTGGCCCGCTCGCAACTGGTGCCGCTGGCGCAGGAATTGCGCAGCTTCCTGCTCGATTCCGTTTCCAAGACGGGCGGCCACTTGTCGTCCAACCTGGGCACCGTCGAGCTGACCGTCGCGCTGCATTACGTGTTCAACACGCCGCACGACCGCATCGTGTGGGACGTGGGCCACCAGACCTATTCGCACAAGATACTGACCGGTCGCCGCGAGCGCATGCACACCTTGCGCCAGAAAGACGGCATTTCCGGCTTCCCGAAGCGCGACGAGAGCGAGTACGACACCTTCGGCACGGCGCACTCGTCGACGTCGATCTCGGCCGCGCTGGGCATGGCGCAGGCCGCCAAAATCAAGGGTGACCCGCTGCACGCGATCGCCGTGATCGGCGACGGTTCGATGACGGCCGGCATGGCCTTCGAGGCGATGAACAATGCTGGCGTGCAAGAAGACGTCAACCTGCTGGTGATCCTGAACGACAACGACATGTCGATCTCGCCACCCGTCGGCGCGCTGAACCGCCACCTGGCGCGCTTGATGTCGGGCCAGTTCTATGCGGCCGCCAAAAATGTCGGCAAGTCCGTCCTGCCCGGCCCCGTGCTGGAACTGGCGAAGCGCTTTGAAGAGCACGCCAAAGGCATGGTCGTGCCCGCCACCATGTTCGAGGAATTCGGTTTTAACTATATCGGCCCCATCGATGGCCACGACCTCGATTCGCTGATCCCGACCTTGCAAAATATCAAGCAACTGAAGGGCCCGCAATTCCTGCACGTGGTGACCAAGAAGGGGCAAGGTTACAAGCTGGCCGAAGCGGAACCGATCCTCTACCACGGCACGCCGAAATTCAATCCGGCCGAGGGCATCAAGCCGGCCACGGCGCCTGGCAAGATGACGTACACGGAAGTGTTCGGCAACTGGCTGTGCGACATGGCCGCTCACGACAAGCGCCTGGTGGGCATCACGCCAGCCATGCGCGAAGGCTCTGGCATGGTCAAGTTCGAACAGCAATTCCCGAACCGTTATTTCGATGTCGGCATCGCCGAGCAGCATTCCGTGACGTTTGGCGCCGGCCTGGCCTGCGAAGGCCTCAAACCCGTCGTGGCCATCTATTCCACGTTCCTGCAGCGCGCCTACGACCAGCTGATCCACGACGTGGCCCTGCAGAACCTGGACGTGACGTTCGCCCTGGACCGTGCCGGCCTGGTGGGCGCCGACGGCGCCACGCACGCGGGCAACTACGACATGGCGTTCCTGCGCTGCATCCCGAACATGGTCGTCATGGCCGCGTCGGACGAAAACGAGTGCCGCCAAATGCTGACCACGGGTTACCACTATCCGGGTCCGGCCGCCATCCGCTATCCGCGCGGCGCCGGTGCCGGCGCGGCGATCGTGCCGGAACTGACCAGCATCGAGATCGGCAAGGGCGAGATCAAGCGCCAGGGCAAACGCATTGCCATCCTGGCCTTCGGCTCGATGGTGGCGCCGAGCGTGGCGGCGGCCGAGAAGCTCGACGCGACGGTGGCCAACATGCGCTTCGTCAAGCCGCTCGACGTGGCGCTGGTGAAGCAGCTTGCCGCCGAGCACGATTACCTGGTGACGGTGGAAGAGGGCTGCATCATGGGCGGCGCCGGCTCGGCCGTGGCCGAAGCCCTGGCGGCGGAAGGCATCGTCAAGCCGATCCTGATGCTGGGCTTGCCCGACACCTTTATCGACCATGGCGATCCCGTGCAACTGCTGAAAAGCGTGGGCCTGGACGCCACCGGCATCGCCGCGTCGATCGAGCAGCGCTTTGGCGGCACGCAGCCGCGCCTGGCCGTCGTCAGCTAAGTTTGCCTGTCGACAGGAAAGCGGCACTGCGGTGCCGCTCTTTTTTCGCCTGTCGGGATTTTACGTTGCACTGCAACATTTTCTGCCGGGGAATGCTACGATGACGCTTTGATACCTTCTCAAAGTCCAACTTGCATTTCAGGAAACTTCACCGCCGTACACGCGCACTGGCCGGCCGCTGGCTGACGGGCATGCACGCCTATACCGATACCCTGGCACAGCGCCGTCCCCTGTGGATGGTCAGCCTGGCTATCGACGAAACGAATCTGTCCGAGGGCTTGCGGGCCGCCTGCGCTTCCAGCGCCATGCTGCTGCTGGGCCTGCTGTTCGACCATCCCGATTTTTCCTGGGCCGCCATCGGCGCTTTCTGGACCTGCCTGGCTGACGCGGCGGGCACGCGGCGCATGCGCTTTGTCTCGATGCTGGGCTTCGGCTTGCTGTCGACGGTCGCCGGCGGCCTGACGGCGCTGGCGGCCGGGCATGGCGTGGCGGCGGCGGCCATCGCCGTGTTGCTGTTTTCCTGGGCCGGCGCGCTGGCGCGCATCTGGGGCGCGGCCACGGCGCAGGTGGCCATCCTGGCCGCCACGGCCTGCGTGGTGATGGTCACGCACCCATTGGAATCGATGACGCAGACGGCGCCTTTCCTGGGCCTGTACATGTTCGGTTGCCTGTTCGCCACCGTGCTCAGTTTTACCGTCTGGCGCATCCACCCGTTCAGCCCCGCCAGACGCGCCATCCGCGCCGCATATTCGCGCCTGGCCGGCATCGCGCGCGACAATGCGCGCTTCCTCGAACATGACGCCGCGAAAGCGGGTGTTGCCGCGCATGGCGCCAGCTACCGTTCGCAGGCGCGCGCCGCGCTGGAAGCGGCGCGGGTGGCGCTGGCCGCCGTGCCGCCCGCGCGCGCGGGACGCAGCGCCCTGTACGACAACCTGCTGCTGGCGCTCAGCGACGCCGAGCGCATCTTCGCTTATCTGATCGCTGTCACGCATACGTGCGAGCGCGAGCAGCAGCGCCTGCGCCAGGACCCGCGCGCGCGGCGCAGCCTGGAAGTGATGGCCGTGCTGCTGCGTCGCCTGGGGCAAGCCCTGCAGCGCCAGCCGGAAACGCCGCCTTTGGCCTTGCAGCGCCGCCTGGCTGGCTGTGGACGGCGCCTGGAAGGGGCGCTGGGCGCCTTGCTGCCGCTGCGCCTGAATGTGGACTTCATGGAACTGGGTTTGCCGCGCGCGGCGCAGCTGCCGTGGCGCGAAGCGGCTTTCCTGGCGCTGGGGCAGGCGTGGCAAACGGCGAAAGTCAACGCCACGCCGCAGTCGCTGAGCTGGCGCCATGCGGCGCGCGTATCGCTGGCGACGACGGCCGGCTTCCTGCTGGTCGAGGCGCTGCATATTCCGTTCGGCTACTGGGCCACCATGGCGACCTTGCTGATACTGCAGCCGTCCGTCTCGACCACCTGGCCGCGCGGCATCGAACGGGTCGCGGGCAGCGTGCTGGGCGCCGTGCTGGCCGTGCTGATCGGCCTGGTCATTTACACGCCGCTGGGCATCTCGCTGGTGGTGTTTCCCCTGATCGTCGCCACCATGGCCTTGCGCCGCGTCAGCTACAGCCTGCATGTGCTGTTCATGACGCCCGCCTTCGTGCTGGTGGCCGACTATGCGGCGCCCGCCAGCGAGATGGTGTATGCGATGAGTCGCCTCGGCAACAATGTGCTGGGCTGCGTGCTGGCCTTGCTGGCCACGTTTTTCCTGTGGCCCGACCGCGAGGCGGACGACCTGGACCAGCGCCTGGCGAAAGCCGTGTCGGCCAACCTGAAATACCTGCTGGCCGTGCTGGCGGCCGGCGGTAAATGGGACAGTGCCATTGCGCGCCTGCGCCGCGAGGCGGGACTGGCCAGCAATAATGCGGAACAGGTCTTGCAGCGCTTGCGCATCGAGCGCCGGCTGGACCGCAGCAGCGGCGTGGGCCTGGCGGCGCTGCGCACCTTGCCGCTGCTGCGTCGCGTGGCGGGCAGCACGGCGCGCATCAGCCTGAGCCCCGAGGCAGAGCCGGCGCCGCCCGCATTGCAACGGTGGATTGCCGAGGTCAGCGGGGAAATCGATGCCTTGCTGCGCGGCGAGTCCGGCGCCCCGACGCCTGGCTCCTGTGCCAGCGATGGCTTGACAGCCCTGCAAGCCGACGCCGTGGCCCAGGTGCAGTTGCTGCGCGGCTTGCTGCGCGAGCATGTGCAAGCGCAGGGGACGGCGGAAAAATTGACGCAGGTCGCCGAATAGATAACGTTTGCCCGGTTTCGCTGTGCCGCTGCCATGTTGATGGTTATCATTTGTCGATGTCAGCGTGCAAAACAGGAATGAGCGACGTGTATAGATTTACAGTAAGCAAGAATGGATGGGTGGCCGCTGCCGTGCTGGCCATGGCCGTGGGATGGCCGGCAGGAGGGGATGCGGCGGCGCGCGAAGCCGATGCCGTCGCTTGCGCCACGCCGGATGGCTGGAATTTCGCCTGCCTGCGCCAGACCTACGCGCAACCGGTCAGCAGCTGGCCCCGTCCGCAACTGCCCGATGGCGTGACCGCAGCGGAAATGGCGCCCGTCTCGGCCATGCCCGTACCGGCCGTGGCGCCGGCCATCGTGGCGCTTGGGCAGCGCCTGTTCAACGATCCCCGTTTGTCGCGCTCGAACGCGGTGGCTTGCCTCAGTTGCCACAGTCCGGCGCACAGCTTCGCCGACAGCAAGCGTGTTTCCGTGGGACACGAAGGGCGGCTGGGTCAGCGCAATGTGCCGGGCTTGCTGGGCGTGGGACAGCTCACGCCGCTGTTCTGGGATGGCCGCGCCAGCACCCTGGAAGAGCAGGCGCTGGGACCCTTGCAGCATCCGGATGAAATGGCGGCCGTGGCTGCGCAATTGCCCGCCAAGCTGGCCGCGCTCGATGACTACCCGGCACAGTTCGATGCGGCTTTCGGCAAGGAAGATGGCGTGACCTTGCCGCGCATTTTGACGGCGCTGGCCGATTACCAGCGTACCCTGCTGCCGCCCGTCACGCGCTTCGATACCTTCCTGGAAGGCGAACGCACGGCCCTGAACGACCGCGAGCTGCTGGGCCTGCACCTGTTCCGCACCAAGGCGCGCTGCATGACGTGCCACAGCGGCGCCTTGCTGACGGACCAGCAATTCCACAATCTCGGGCTGAGCAATTACGGCAGCCGCAAGTATGAAGACCTGGGGCGCTACCTGGTGACGGGCAAGAATGAGGATGTGGGCAAGTTCCGCACGCCGGGCTTGCGCGGCGTGGCGCAATCGGGGCCGTGGATGCACAATGGCGCGTTCGGGCAGATGGTGGGCATGCTGAACATGTACAACGCGGGCATGTCGCGCCCCGAGCCGCACAACGCACAGCAGGCGGCCGATCCGAAGTTTCCCGTCACCTCGCCGCTGCTGCAGCGCTTGCAGCTGACGTCCGATGAAATCATCGCGCTGAAGAGTTTTCTTGAAGTGCTGTAGCCGCTCGGCCGGCTGCGCCCGCAACCGGCCTTTACTTGCTTGCGGCGCCGATATTGTATAGACGTTTGGCGTCTCCCAATCTCTCCAAATTCCACATTTCATGGGCTTTCCCGATATATTTTCCAAACTGAAAATTTATCGGAAGGAAACGTTGACTCTAAAATAAGTGCGGTCTATAGTCGTTTTCGTAGCAAGCAAAGACGAAATCTGTATGGATTTTTACGACTGGTCTGATGCGATTGCCTGGTTTGCCTGGTGCAATCGCTAACATGGAGAGTAGTAAATGAAAAAGATTGCCGCGTTTATTTTTACCCTGGGTTTGAGCGCTTCCTATGCCATCGCTTCGGATAACAGCTGTTACAGCTGCGAGGAGGAATTGCGGGAATGCCAGATGATGTATGGCGACAGATCCCCATTCTGCAGCAGCAGTTATAAAGGCTGCCTGAGAGGCTGCCAAGCCGGCGCCTGATAGCCGTTTTGCATTGCCAGGCGGCCGCCCAGCGCATGCTGCATCCGCCGCCTTCGATCATTGAAGCCTCTGACAATACTTATGATGCAGAAAAAAATTAAAACCATCGCCATGTATGGCTTGATCCTGGCCGCCGGCCTGGGCAGCGGTTATGGCCTGTCCTTGTTGCCCGGCTTGCTCAAGTCGAATTACACCGAGGGCAATTACGCCGCGTATTTCCCGAATGCCCAGGCAAAGGTGGTGTTGTACGGCACGGACTGGTGCGGCTATTGCGCCAAGACGCGCGCGTACTTCAAGGAGAACAAGATCGATTTCGTCGATCTCGATATCGAAAAATCCCCGGAAGCAAGAAAAGCCCATGAAGAACTGGGCGGAGGCGGCGTGCCCGTGGTGTTGATCGGCAACCGCAAGATCCAGGGTTTCAATACGGGCGCGCTGGAAGCGGCGCTGAAGAAAATCTGACGTTTCAACTTGTCAACTTGAAAGGCTGACCATGTTCAAAAAAATTGCCGCGTTCCTGTTTGCCGCCGGTGCCGCCCTGTCCTTCAGTGCCCAGGCATTTGGCCCTGACTGCACCTTTGTCTGCGAACGCAACCTGCTCGATTGCGTGGAATTCGGCCAGCCGGCCTGTATGGAAAATTACCAGGCTTGCCAGAAGGAATGCCTGCGCCCACCGCGTAATTGACGCGCGGCGGCAGTATCCGCTTATGGATGGCGCGTAAGAGACGGCGCGCCATGGCTGTTGTTCATCGTCTGTCAATTCAACAGGAGTGCTTATGTTCAAAAAACTGGGTTTCTTTTTGTTTGCCATGGGCGTCAGCGCCTCGTATGCGATCGCTGGCGGCGGCGAGCCGGAATGCTATGCGCAGTGTGACGACAAGCTGGATCAGTGCATGATTGACCATCCGAACTCGCCGGCCGGCTGCGTCAGGATTCATCAGCTGTGCTATAACCGCTGCGCTCAAAATTAGCATGAAATAAAGATTGCCGGTTTGCCAGTACGCTGGCCATGCTGGCTGATTCAAATCATCCATCCGCAGTCCCTCGTTTCCACAAAGGAGTACTTATGTTCAAAAAGCTGGGTTTCTTTTTGTTTGCCATGGGCGTCAGCGCCTCGTATGCGATCGCCGGCGGCGGCGAGCCGGAATGCTATGCGCAGTGTGACGACGATCTGGTGCAGTGCATGACGGATCATCCGACGGCGCCAGGCGCGTGCACCAAGATTCACCGGATGTGCACTAAAAGCTGCGATCCGATCTTGCCGTAAATGATGATTGCCGGCTGGCCATTACGCTGGCCAGACCGGCATAGGCGGCTTTAACCCCGCGTGCGGTCATGCCGCCACAACACGTCGTCGCCGCCGGCAAAGCGGTTCAGCACGCGCGACAGCACGAACAGCAGGTCGGACAGGCGGTTCACGTACTGGCGCGGATGCTCGTGGAGGGCTTCCGCATTGGCCAGCGCGACGATGCTGCGCTCGGCGCGGCGGCACACGGTGCGGCATACATGCGCCAGCGAGGCGGCGCGCGAGCCGGCCGGCAGGATGAATTCGGAGAGCGCCGGCAAGTCCGCATTGTATTTCGCCAGCAGGTCGTCGAGGCGCAGCACGTGTTCTTCCTTGATCAGCTGGTAGCCGGGGATGCAGATTTCTCCGCCCAGGTCGAACAGGTCGTGCTGGATGGCCACCAGCTCCTCGCGCAAGGCGTCGGGCATGGCTTCGCACAGCAGCAGTCCCAGATTCGAATTGAGTTCGTCCACGTCGCCCATGGCGTGGATGCGGGCGCTGTCCTTGCTGGTGCGGCTGCCGTCGCCCAGGCCGGTGCTGCCATTGTCGCCCGTGCGCGTGGCGATTTTCGAAAGTCGGTTGCCCATGATGTCGATCCTGTAAAGAAGAATGGGGGCAGCATACGACACCGCGCGCCGCCTGGCCCCGCATTTGCCCGCCATTGTGACAAAAAATGCGCTGCGCGCCACTTTTGTGCTTACAATCGTTGCACGCCTATGCCCATTTGCCTCCCATCTTATGCTCAATGCTGCCCCTGAATCCGGATTGACCGCCGCGCGCCAGCAAGCCGTCGTCGCGGCCCTGCTGGCCGTGCTGCCGGCACGCTGCGTGCTGTCCGACGCCGAAGATACGCGCCCGTATGAATGCGATGGCCTGGCCGCCTACCGCCAGTTGCCGATGGTGGTCACCTTGCCGGACACGGAAGAGCAGGTCATCGCCATCCTCGGCGTCTGCCGCGAGTTGAAGGTGCCGATCGTGCCGCGCGGCGCCGGCACGGGCCTGTCGGGCGGCGCCTTGCCGATCGCCGATGGCGTGGTGCTGTCGACGGCGCGTTTGAACCGCATCGTGCGCGTCGACGCGTATGCGCGCATCGCCGTGGTGCAGCCGGGCGTGCGCAACCTGGCCATTTCCGAGGCGGCGGCGCAATATGCCTTGTATTACGCGCCCGACCCATCCTCGCAGATCGCCTGCAGCATCGGCGGCAACGTGGCGGAAAACTCGGGCGGCGTGCATTGCCTGAAATACGGCTTGACCGTGCACAATGTGCTGCGCGTGCGCGTTGTTACTATTGATGGCGACGTGCTGGAACTGGGCGGCGAATGTCTGGACTCGCCCGGTCTCGACCTGCTGGCCGTCTTCATCGGCTCCGAAGGCATGCTGGGCATTGTCACGGAAGTGACGGTGAAACTGATACCGAAGCCGGCCACAGCCAGAGTCATCATGGCCTCGTTCGACGACGTCGTCACGGGCGGCAACGCCGTGGCCAACGTGATCGCCGCCGGCATCATCCCGGCCGGGCTGGAAATGATGGACCAGACGTCGTCGCGCATGGTCGAACCGTTCGTCAAGGCCGGCTACGACATCGACGCGGCCGCCATTTTGCTGTGCGAAGCGGATGGCACGCACGAGGAAGTGGAAGAGGAAATCGCCCGCATGACGGCCGTGCTGGAAGGGGCGGGCGCCAGCGCGATTGCCGTCTCGCAGTCGGAAGCGGAACGCATGAAATTCTGGTCCGGCCGCAAGAACGCCTTTCCCGCCGCCGGGCGCATCTCGCCCGACTACTACTGCATGGATGGCACCATCCCGCGAAAAAAACTGGCGGAAGTGCTGACGGGCATCGCCGCCATGGAAACGACGCATGGCTTGCGCTGCGCCAACGTATTCCACGCGGGCGACGGCAATCTGCACCCCTTGATCCTGTTTGACGCCAATATGCCCGGCGAATTCGAGCGCGCCGAAGCGTTTGGCGCCGACATCCTGGCCCTGTGCGTGGCCGTGGGCGGCACCATCACGGGCGAACATGGCGTGGGCATGGAAAAGATCAATTCCATGTGCGTGCAATTTACACGCGCCGAACTCGATGCCTTCTTTGCCGTCAAGCGCGCCTTCGATCCGCATACCTTGCTGAACCCGGACAAGGCGATCCCCACCTTGAACCGCTGCGCCGAATTCGGCAAGATGCATGTGACGGCGGGGCGGCTGCCGTTCGCCAACCTGCCCCGTTTTTAATCTGCCGGAGACTCCTTTGCAAGCAATCGTGGAACAATTCAGGCAGCAGATCCTGGTGGCCAGCGCGGCGGGCAGCCCCTTGCGCCTGCGCGGCGGGGGCACGAAAGACTGGTATGGCCAGCGGTTCGACGGCGAGGTGCTCGATACGCGCGCGTATGCGGGCATCATCGACTATGAACCGACGGAGCTGGTGATCACGGCCCGCTGCGGCACGCCGCTGGCGCAGATCGAGGCGGCGCTGGCCGCCCGCAACCAGATGCTGGCCTTCGAGCCGCCGCACTTCGGCCCCGGCGCCACGGTGGGCGGCGTCGTCGCCAGCGCCTTGTCCGGCCCGCGCCGGGCCAGCGCGGGCGCGTTACGGGATTTTGTGCTGGGCGCCGTGCTGATGGATGGCCATGGCGAACGCCTGGCGTTTGGCGGGCAAGTGATGAAGAACGTGGCCGGCTACGATGTCTCGCGCCTGCTGGCGGGGTCCCTGGGGACACTGGGCCTGATCCTGGAAGTGTCGCTGAAGGTGCTGCCCTTGCCGCTGCGCGAAGCGACGTTCCGCTTGCCGTGCGCGGAAATCGCCGCCTTGCGCATGCTCAATGAATGGGCGGGCAAGCCGCTGCCGATATCGGCCAGCTGCTGGCACGATGGCGTGTTGACGGTGCGCCTGTCCGGCGCCGAGGCGGCCGTGTCGGCGGCCCTGCAATCGCTGGGGGGCGAGCTGCTGGCAGCCGATGACGCGGCCGCCTTCTGGCTGGCCGTGCGCGAGCAGACGCACACATTCTTCGCGGGCGCGGGCAGTCTGTGGCGCTTATCTCTGCCGCCGCACGCCAGCGCCATGATTTTAAAGGGGCGCCAGTTGATCGAGTGGGGCGGGGCGCAGCGCTGGCTCAAGCTCGATGGCGACGCCGATGCCGACTGCGCGCGGCACATCCGCCAGGTCGTGGCGGCCGCCGGCGGCCACGCCACGCTGTTTCGCGGCGACGACAAGGCCGTGGGCGTGTTCCACCCGCTGGCGCCGGCCATTGCCACCATCCACCAGCGCCTGCGGCAGGCGTTCGACCCTGCCGGCATCTTCAACCCGCACAGAATGTATTGAGCGCGCATGCAAACCAATCTCGCCGATTTCATCAAGAATACGCCGGCAGGCGACGAAGCCGAAGCCATTTTGCGCGCCTGCGTGCATTGCGGCTTTTGCACAGCCACCTGTCCCACCTACCAGCTGCTGGGCGACGAACTCGATGGCCCGCGCGGACGTATCTACCTGATCAAGCAGGTATTGGAGGGCGCGCCCGTCACGGCCAAGACGCAGACCCACCTGGACCGCTGTCTGACCTGCCGCAACTGCGAATCGACCTGTCCCTCGGGGGTGCAGTACGGGCGTTTGGTCGACATCGGCCGCAACGTCGTCGAGCAGCGCGTGCAGCGCCCCTTGCGCGAACGCGCGCTGCGCTTCGCCCTGAAGGAAGCCTTGCCGCGCCGCTGGCTGTTTACGCCCGTGTACAAGGCGGGGCAGGCGCTGCGCCCGCTCCTCTCGAAAAGCTTGCAGGATAAATTGCGTCCGGGCGCCGCCGCCGGTACATGGCCCGTGCGCCAGCATGCGCGCAGCATGCTGCTGCTCGACGGCTGCGTGCAGCCGGCCATGTCGCCGAACATCAACGCGGCCACGGCGCGCGTGCTCGATGCGCTCGGCGTGCAATTGATCGTCGCGCCCAAGGCCGGTTGCTGCGGCGCGCTGCGCCATCACCTGAACGACCAGGACGCGGCGCTGGACGACATGCGCCGCAATATCGACGCCTGGTGGCCATACGTGGAAAGTGCCGAAGCCATCGTCATGACGGCGTCCGGCTGCGGTGCCACGGTGAAGGAATATGGCCATCTGCTGGCGCACGATGCACAGTATGCGGACAAGGCGCGGCGCATCGCGGCGCTGACGCGCGATTTGTCCGAGATCATGCCGGCGTTTGAAAACGAGCTGGTGGCGTTGCTGAAAGGGCGCATCGGCAAAAAAGTGGCGTATCACCCGCCCTGCACCCTGCAGCACGGCCAGCAAATCCGTGGCAAGGTGGAGCAGGTGCTGCGCGCCGTCGGCGTCGACGTGCGCCTGTGCGCCGATAGCCATCTGTGCTGCGGGTCGGCCGGCACGTATTCGATCCTGCAGCCGGCACTGTCGCAGCAGCTGCGCGACAACAAGGTGGCGAACCTGGAAGCGTGCGAGCCGGAGATGATCGTGTCGGCGAATATCGGCTGCCTGAGCCATTTGCAGTCGGGCACGGAGACGCCCGTGCGGCACTGGATCGAGCTGATTGATTCAGCTTTGTCTCCGATCAAATAGGTACTTCGCTGTACTGCGCAATGCGCCATTGGGGGGCCGGCACGAAGTTGGCGGCCCATTCCAGCACGGCGTCTGCCGGCATGGGGCGGGCGATGCCGTAGCCTTGCGCCAGGTCGCAGCCCAGCTGGATCAGGCGCGCGCCATGCTCGACGCTTTCCACGCCTTCGGCGATCACCGTCAAGCTGAAGGAACGGGCCAGGCCGATGACGGCGCGCACCAGGTGCAGGTCGTCGCGGTCGTTGAGCATGTTGCGCACGAAGCTCTGGTCGATCTTGACGATATTCGCCGGCAGGCGTTTTAAATATGACATCGACGAGTAGCCGGTGCCGAAATCGTCGAGCGCAAACGTGATGCCCAGCGCCTGGCAGGCGCGGATGATGCGGCGCACGTCTTCGATGTCGTGCAGCGCCGACGATTCGAGGATTTCCAGTTCCAGCATGCTGGCGCGCACGCCGGGAAATTCGCCGAGGATGGTTTCCAGGCGCGAGACGAAGTCCGGTTGCTGGAAGTGGCGCGCCGCGATATTCACGCTGACCACCCAGTGCTTGCCGCAAGCCACCCAGCGCTGCATCTGCCACAGGGCCTGGCGCAGCACCCATTCGCCGATGTCGATGATCAAATCCGTTTGCTCCACCAGCGGCAGGAATTGCGCGGGCGCCAGCACGCCGCGGCGCGGATGCTGCCAGCGCAGCAGCGCTTCCATGCCCACCACCGTGCCGGCGCGCATGTTCACCTTGGGCTGGTAGTACAGCCGCAGTTCGCCATTGATCAGGGCCTGGCGCACTTCCGTGCGCTGGTTGTGGTGCGTGCGCACCTCCTCATCGAGGTTGGTGTCGAAGAAGTGGTACTGGTTGCGCCCCGTCAATTTCGCCTGGTAGACGGCGTGGTCGGCGTGGCGCAGCAGGCTTTCCGTATTCAAGTCCTTGCCCGCGTAGACGGCGATGCCGGCGCTGGCCGTCACGTGCAGCGCCTGCTGGTCGCACTGGTAGGGGCGGCTCAGTTCCTGCATCAATTGCGTGATGTTCTGTTCGATGCTGGCGATGCTGGCCTGGCCGCACAGCAGCAGGACGAATTCATCGCCGCCCAGGCGCGCCGCGTAATGGATCTGGCCCGTAAAGCCGTGCAGGCGGCCGGCCACCTGCTTGAGGATTTCATCGCCGGCCTCGGCGCCATAGCGGTCGTTGATGGACTGGAAGTGGTCGAGGTCGAACAGGCAGACGGCCAGCAGGCGCTGGCGTTCGCGCGCCAGGAACAGTTCCTGCTCGAAACGGGCGGCCAGCGCGGCCCGATTGGGCAGGCCCGTCAGCACATCATTGTAGTTTTGCCAGGACAGTTTTTGCAGCGCTTGCTGCATGTGCACGGTTTCGTTCAGTTGCTCGCCCAGCTGGCGCTGGCTGGTCTTTAGCGAGGTCAGCAGTTCTTCGATATCGCCGGCCATGCCGTTGAACGATTGCGACACGGCTTGCGCCTCGGGCGTGGCGCCGGCCGCCAGGCGCACGGCGAAGTTGCCATCGCGGAAGCGGTCCGTCGCTTGCACGAGTCGCGCCAGCAGCTTGCGGTGCGACGCCAGGATCAAGCCCAGCAGGAGAAAGACGAGGACGATATTGATGGTGCTGAGGACGGCTTGCCCGCGCACTCTTTGCCACACCTGCGTCAGGGGCAGGCCGGGCGCGTAATGCACGTCGAGGATGCCGTCGCCGCCATCCGGCAGCGCCACCGTCAGGCGGCTGCGGATGGCCGCCATGCCCGCCAGGCGCGCAAACCAGGCCGGCACGCCATCGGCCAGTGTGCCGGCCGGTTTGTTGTCGGCCAGCACTTCGACATGCGCGCCAGCCGTATCCCAGCGCACGGAAACGAGGCTGCGGTTCAGCGGCAGGGCGCTGCGCAGTACTTGCCGCACGCTGTCGTGCATCGCATCACTGTCCGTATGCACGGCCAGCGGCAGCACGCTATTGGCGAGGAACAGGTCGAGTTGCCGCGCGTCGCTCTGGTAGCGCGCATTGGCCAGCGCCGTTTCCGTACCGAGCAGGGCGTGATAGCGAACGGCGGAAACGGCGAGTATCAGGAAGGTAATAGGGATGAAGAGGCGGGAATAGCTGCCCATCCGCATCCATGAAGATAATATTTTCCCAAAGACTGGCATCGTTTTTTTGATCGATATCTGCGAATAATTATGTAAACATTATCACCGATATTTGCTATTTGAAACACAATATTGATATCAAGCATGAAATAAATACGGTTTTATGGATTTCGCATGATTGTTGTCTTAAATCAAAGTATTTCGTTTCTAGTCTTGTAGCAACTGCCGTATGTCGGCCGCCAGGCTGGCCGGTTTGCTGGCCGTCGCGTAGCGGCGAAATACGCTGCCATCCTTGCGCACTAAAAACTTGGTGAAATTCCATTTGATCGATTGCGTGCCCAATATGCCGGGCGCCGCCTGTTTTAATTGCGCAAATACGGGATGGGCATGCGGGCCATTCACGTCGACCTTGGCAAACAGGGGAAAGGTGACGCCGAAGTTTTTTTCGCAAAAGGCTTTGATTTCCTCATTCGACCCCGGTTCCTGCTGGCGGAATTGATTGCAGGGAAAACCCAGCACGACCAGGCCCTGCTCGTGGAATTCGCGGTACAGCGTTTCGAGCCCCTGGTATTGCGGCGTGAAACCGCAGGCGCTGGCCGTATTGACGATCAGCAGCACCTTGCCCTTGTAGCGCGCCAGGTCGACCGGCGTGCCGTCCAATGCCTCGGCCTGGAAATCGTGGATGCTGGTCATGTCAGAGGAGTCCCAGTTTGGTGGCGCCCGCTTGCGGGGCTGGTTCCGGCACCGTGGCGCCCTTGAGCTTGATCGTCAGGCGCAGGTCGTTGACGGAGTCCGCATTGCGCAGCGCGTCTTCATAGCTGATGGCGCCCGCTTCGTGCAGGTCGAACAGGGCTTGGTCGAACGTCTGCATGCCGTGCTCGCGCGATTTTTTCATCAATTCCTTGATTTCGTGTACCTGGCCCTTGAAGATCAGGTCGCTCATCAGCGGCGAGTTGAGCAGGATTTCCAGCGCCGCCTTGCGCCCGCCGCCGTCCTTGTTCGGGATCAGCCGCTGCGAAATCATGCCTTTCAAATTCAGCGACAGGTCCATCAGCAACTGCTGGCGCCGCTCTTCGGGGAAGAAATTGATGATGCGGTCCAGCGCCTGGTTGGCGTTGTTGGCGTGCAAGGTTGCCAGGCACAGATGGCCCGTCTCGGCGAACGCGATGGCGTGGTCCATGGTGTCGCGGTCGCGGATTTCTCCGATCTGGATCACGTCGGGCGCCTGGCGCAAGGTGTTTTTCAGGGCCGTGGCCCAGTCGTCCGTATCGACGCCCACTTCGCGCTGGGTGACGATGCAGTTGCCGTGCGGATGGATGAATTCCACGGGGTCTTCGATGGTGATGATGTGACCGTGGCTGTGCGCGTTGCGGTGGCCCACCATGGCCGCCAGGGTGGTCGACTTGCCGCAGCCCGTGGCGCCCACCATGATGACGAGTCCGCGCTTGCTCATCACGATGTCTTGCAGGATGGCGGGCAAACCGAGCCCATCAAGGGTGGGGATGGCGGTATTGATCAATCGCAAGACCATGCCTGCCTGGCCCATCTGCACGAAGGCGGACACGCGGAAACGCCCGAGTCCCTCCGGGCTGATGGCGAAATTGGCTTCGCGGCTGGATTCAAACTCGGCCGCCTGGCGTTCGTTCATGACGGCGTGCACATAGCCGGTCGCCTGCTGCGCGGTTAACGCGCCGCCGGCCAGCGGCGTCAGCTTGCCGTCGAGCTTGATGGCGGCAGGAAAGCCGGCCGTGATGAACAGGTCGGAGCCGCCCCGTGCGCGCATCTGCGCCAGCAGCGCGTGCATGGCGCCATAGTGTTCGTGCGTCGTCTGCATGGCTTATCCGGGGAAGTTTTCAGGCGACTTGGCGGCCGAGCGGGCCGTTTCCGCCGAGATCGTGCCGCGCCGCACCAGGTCGGAAAGGCACTGGTCCAGCGTCTGCATGCCCACATTGCTGCCCGTCTGGATGGCCGAATACATTTGCGCCACTTTCGCTTCGCGGATCAGGTTGCGCACGGCCGGCGTGGCCAGCATGATTTCATGCGCGGCCACGCGGCCCGCGCCATCCTTGGTTTTGAGCAAATTTTGCGAAATGACGGCTTGCAAGGATTCGGACAGCATGGCGCGCACCATTTCCTTTTCCTCGGCGGGGAAGACGTCGATGATGCGGTCGATCGATTTCGCCGCCGACGAGGTGTGCAGGGTGCCGAACACGAGGTGGCCCGTCTCGGCGGCCGTCAGCGCCAGGCGGATGGTTTCCAGGTCGCGCAATTCGCCCACTAAAATCACGTCCGGGTCTTCGCGCAAGGCCGAGCGCAGCGCATTGCTGAAAGAATGCGTGTGCGAACCGACTTCGCGCTGGTTGATCAGGCATTTCTTTGGTTCATGCACGAATTCGATGGGGTCTTCGATGGTCAGAATATGGTGGTGCAGGCGCTCGTTGACGTGGTTCACCATCGCCGCCAGGGTGGTCGACTTGCCGGAACCCGTCGGCCCCGTCACCAGCACGAGGCCGCGCGGACGCATGGCCAGCTCGCCGAAGATGCGCGGGGCGTTCAGCTCTTCCAGGGTCAGCACTTTCGACGGAATCGTGCGCAGCACGGCCGAGGCGCCCCGTTCCTGGTTGTAGGCGTTGACGCGGAAGCGGGCCAGGCCGGGAATCTCGAACGAGAAATCGCATTCCAGCGCTTCTTCATACGCCTTGCGCTGGCTGTCGTTCATGATGTCGTAGATCATGCCGTGCACTTCCTTGTGCTCGAGCGGCGCCACGTTCAGGCGGCGCACGTCGCCGTTGACCCGTATCATCGGCGGCAGGCCGGAGGACAGGTGCAGGTCGGAAGCCTTGTTGCTGACGGAGAAAGCGAGTAGTTCGGAAATGTCCATTTATAATCCCTGTGCCTGCATTGATGGGTTGGCGCACTGTGCCGCCGCCCCTATACACTAGAAAATGATTATGTCCACAATCGAACAGAACTTGCAAGCCGTGCGAGACAGTATTGCGCAGGCCGCCGCTGACGCGCAGCGCGCCCCGACCGACGTGACCCTGCTGGCCGTGTCGAAAACCTTCGGCGCGGACGCCGTGCTGGCAGCCATGCACGCGGGACAGACGGCGTTTGGCGAAAACTATCTGCAGGAAGCGCTCGACAAGATTAGCGCCGTCAAGCTTGCGCTGCCGCAAGGCGCACCCGTCTGGCATTTCATCGGCCCCATCCAGAGCAACAAGACGCGTCCCATCGCCGAACATTTTGACTGGGTGCATACGGTGGAGCGGGAAAAGATCGCCGTGCGCCTGTCCGAGCAGCGCCCGGCCGGCTTGCCGGACTTGAATATCTGCCTGCAAGTCAATATCAGCGGCGAAGCGAGCAAGAGCGGCGTGACGCCATTTGACTTGCCGGCGCTGGCGCATGCCGTGGCGCAGCTGCCGCGTTTGCGCTTGCGCGGCCTGATGGCGATTCCCGAACCGGAAACGGATATCACGCTGCAGCGCGCTGCTTTTGCGCAATTGCGCGTGTTGTACGAACAATTGAAGGCCGAAGGGCTGGCGCTCGACACCCTGTCGATGGGCATGTCGGCCGACTTGCGCGCCGCCGTGCTGGAAGGCGCCACCATCGTGCGCGTGGGCAGCGCCATTTTCGGTTCCCGCAACTATTCCTGATGAAGAGAGAACAAGCATGACGACAGAATTGAATATCGCCTTTGTGGGCGGCGGCAACATGGCGGCAGCCCTGATCGCCGGCCTGGCGGGCAAGCTGACCCTGGGCGGCAACATCCACGTGATCGACCCGCATGCGCCCGCGCTGAAAAAACTGCAGGCGCAATTCGGCGTGACGACGGCGACCTCCGCCAGCGACGCGCTGCGCGGCGTGGACGTGATCGTGCTGGCCGTGAAGCCGCAAAGCATGCGCGAGGTGGCGGCGCAGTTGCTGCCTTTCCTCGACGGGGAACGGGCGCCATTGATCCTGTCGATCGCTGCCGGCATTCGCGCGCAAGACCTGTCGCGCTGGCTCGGCGATTATCCCGCCATCGTGCGCTGCATGCCGAACACGCCGGCCCTGATCGGCATGGGCATCACGGGCATGGTGGCCAGCAATGGCGTCAGCGAAGAACAGAAAAAGACGGCGGACGCCATCCTGCGCGCCGTCGGCCAGACCGTCTGGCTCGATGACGAAGCCAAGATCGACCCAGTGACGGCTGTGTCCGGCAGCGGTCCCGCCTATGTGTTTTACTTTATCGAAGCGATGCAGCAGGCGGCCGCCGAGCTGGGCTTGACGCCCGAGCAAGGCACGCAACTGGCGATTGCCACGTTTACGGGTGCGGCGCAGCTGGCGGCGAACTCCAGCGAACCCGTGTCCTTGCTGCGCGAGAGGGTCACGTCGAAAGGCGGCACGACGTACGCGGCCCTGACCAGCATGGAAGAGAGCGGCGTGAAGGCGGCCATCGTCAAGGGCATCAAGGCGGCCGCGCAGCGCGGGCGCGAGATGGGGGACGAGCTGGGCAAATAAACGCTACATCACCTTGACGGCGCGGCCGATATACAGGATCGGCCCCGTCGGCCGGCCCGTCGGCGAACCGGTTGCCGGCTCCAGCGTGATTTCAAACAGTTGATCGGGCTGCAGCGGTGGCAGTTTGTCCAGGGTCAATTTGAGGCTTTGTCCCGGCTTGACCAGGCCCAGCGAGACAGGCGCACCCCAGTCCTTGCCCTTGGTCCAGAATTGCAGGGCTTTTTGCTGCGGCACGGTGGTCGGCCCCAGCGGGATCAGGCTCAGGTCGCGGTTCTTGCCACCGCGTCCGCCCGCCTGCACGATCCAGCCCGGCGATTTGTCCTGCGGCGCCACCAGCACCACCAGATAGCCGGGGCCGCCTGGCGCTTGCAGTTGCACGCTGACCAGCACGGCCAGCACAGCCGTGGCTGCGAGGCCGCCACCGGCCAATACTCGCCAGAAGGCCAGGCTGTTCCACCACGCTTGCCAGCCGCCCGCTTGCCGCACGGCTTTCGGCGTGAACAGGCTGGCGCTGATGCGCGGCCATAGCTGGGCGGAGGGTGTTTCGGGCGGCGCCAGGGTCGTCAAGGGCAGCAAACGCTGTTCCCAGGCATCGATGGCATCGCGCAAGGCAGCGTCGCGCGGCAGGCGCTGTTCCACTTCCGCGCGCTCGGCCAGTTCCAATGTGCCCAGCACGTACTCGCTGGCCAGCCTGTGCAATTCCTCGTCGCTGTTGATCATCCCATGCACTCCCGCAAGGCGGTCAGGCCCCGCTTGACCCAGGCCTTGACGGTTCCCAGCGGCGCTTGCAGGCGCTGCGCGATTTCACTGTGGGAACAGCCATCGACGTAGGCATACAGGATGCTGTTGCGCTTGGATTCGTCCAGGTGGCCCAGGCAATCGTGCAGCTTGCCCATGTTTTCCTGAAGGGCGTAGGCGTCGCCGGCGTCGTCGCCGTGGCGTTGGTGCAGCAGGGTTTCCACGGTATCCTCGTCGGCCGATACTTCATGGGCGCGGGCGCGCGCCACGTTCAGCGCCTGGTGCCGCACCACCACATAGATCCAGCCCTTGCCGCTGCCGCGCGTGGCGTCGAAACTGCTGGCGCGGCGCCATATATTCAGGAAGGCGTCGTGCAGCACGTCTTCGGCCAGAGCCCGCTGGCGCACGATGCGCAGGGCCACGCCCAGCAGGTAGCGGCTTTCCTGCTGGTACAGGCCATGCAATGCCTGCTGCTCGCCCCTGGCGCAGGCGCGCAGGGCGGCATCGTAATCGAACGGAGTGGCTAGGGTTGGCAAGGTCGGCGCAATCGTTGGAGTTAACGGTTAGCAAGTTTTCAAGACCGAGTATAGGCCAGAAACCAGCTTGCCAACCGTCGTTTTCACTGACTTATGCGGCTTTCCAAAAGATATAGTCAGCCTGGTAGGGTACCCATTGCCTGGCGCCGATGGACTCCATGCCGCAGGGGCTGCTTGGCGCCACGCCGCCGCTGGTGGCTACGCGCTGGATGTAGCTGACACCCTGCATGGCGCCGCTGCCCGTGGCAGGATTGGCTTTCACCAGCTGATACGGAATATTGCCCGCGCCGGCCGGCGCCACGGCCACTTGTGTCGCCGTCACTTTCGAGCCGTCCAGGTTGGCCCAGGTGGCCGGTGGGCCGACATAGGTGCCGACTTGCATGCCGTTGCGGTCGTTCAAGGCCGCGTCCGGTCCCACGAAGACCCATTCATGGCCCGTCATGTCTTTCTTGGTCTTGCATTCGTAGGCAATCTTGCCCACGCCCACCGTTTGCATGGCAACCTGGTGGCCATCGGGCACCTTGACGGCGTTCGGCAATTGTTCCTGCGAATAGCGTGCGCTCATGGGGGCGCAGGCGCTCAGCAGCAGGGCGGCGCCCAGCACAGTGAGGGCGGGAATGGCGTGGCGTGGGGCGGTGAAGTCAAGCATGGCGAACTCCTGGTAGTTGGCTCAACCGGCTGGTTGATACCATTACTACACATGGGTCTGCCATTTGGATGCAGCCAGCTGAAAATATTTTAGTCCGGCGTTTCTTTCTTGCGGAAACGCTGCATCAGCGCCATCACGACGGGCAGGGCGGTGGTGGCATGCTTGAGCAGCGCGCCGCTGGCCTGCAGCAGCGGCAGGAAACGGCGCGGGCGCACGAGCAGCAAGCCCAGCACGGCGCCCCCTATCATCAGGGGAATTTTGAAGCGCGTGGCTAGGGTGTGGCGCAGATTGCCGCCCGTGAGCGGTTCCAGCAACTGGCGCGTCTGCACGCCCAGGGCCAGCCGCTGCAGCGCGCATTCGGCCAGCAGGGCGTCGCGCCGCTGCGCCAGGCTGGCGGCCGTGTGCACATGCGACAACTTGGTGGGATGCGTGGTCATGGCCGCTCCGATCCCCGGCGCGCCAGCAATTGCAGCTCGTCCAGGTCTTTGTTCAGTTCGGAAAGTGTGAAGGACAGCAGTTTCGGCTTGCTGCGGAAACTGGCGCGCACGCCCAGCAGGGTGGCGATGGCGGCGACGATGAAGACGGCGGCCGTGATGGCGATGGCGGCGATGCGGTGCGTATCCCAGAACAGCACGATGACGAGGAACACGATCAATACGAGGCCGACAAACAGGCACAACAGTGCCAGCATGGCCAGCGCCAGATAGGACAGGAAGCGCAGCGACTCTTCTTCCATTTCCACGGCCGCCAGGGCCAGACGGGTCTGGACGATGGCGGCGAGGGTCGCTGCGACTTGGGCGACATGGTGCACGATAGCCATATGCTGCCTTTCGCGTCAGGAGACGGCCAAGGCCGTCGGTACTGTCTAGCGGCGTGACGAGGAAAGCAGCAGGCCGAACAGCACGCCGACGACGGCGCCCGCGCCCACGGCTTTCCAGGGATTGTCCTGCACGTATTCGTCGGTGGCCTTGGCCGCCTTCTTGGTACGTTCGAGCAAGTCTTCTTCCAGCTTGATCAAGTCTTTCTTGGCCGTTTCCAGCGTGGCGATGAACTTGTCCTTGACGGCTTTGACATTCTCGCCCGTCTGATCCTTGGCGCCATCGAGCCAGCCTTCCGCTTCATTGATGACGGTTTTCAAGTCGCCGACCAGTTTGTCGCGGGCCTTGTCGGCGTCGGCGAGGATGCTGTCGCTGCTGGATTTTCCGGTATGTATCGAGCTCATGTATTACCTCATGGAAGTGAAACTGCACAGTGAAATACCAGTGTAGGCAACTGCGGCCAGGCTAGTCTTGCGCCGCCTCAAGGGCTACTGCGGCGCAAGGGTCATTGCTTAACGGAAAGCAAAGTCCAGTGCCACGCCCGCAAACACCGCCGCTCCTAGCCAGTTATTATGCCGGAATGCCGCAAAACACGGCATACGCTCGCGTGCGCGGATCAGGGTGTAGTGGTAAACGGCGCAACCGGCCGCAACTATCAGGCCCGCGACGAACCAGTAACGCAAGCCCAGATACCAGCCGCAGGCCAGCCACAGCAGCAGGAAAACGGCATAGCAGAACATGACGATGGCCACGTCGTAGCGGCCAAAGGTGATGGCTGACGTCTTGATGCCGATTTTTAAGTCGTCATCGCGGTCGACCATCGCGTATTCCGTATCGTAGGCCACGGCCCAGAAGACATTGCCCAGCAGCAGCAGCCAGGCGACGACGGGCACGGCATCCGTGATGGCGGCAAAGCCCATGGGGATGCCGAAACCGAAGGCGATACCCAGATACGCTTGCGGGATGGCAAAGAAGCGCTTGAAGTAGGGATAGGTGCCGGCGATGATGACGGCGGCCACGGATAGCTGCTTGGTCAGCGCATTCAAGGGCAGGATCAGGCAAAAGGCCAGCACGGTCAGCACGCCGGCCACGGCCAGCGCTTCCTTGCCGCTGATGCGTCCGCTGGTGATGGGGCGCTCGGCCGTGCGCTTGACGAATTTGTCGATATCCTGGTCCGCGTAGTCGTTGATGGCGCAGCCAGCCGAGCGCATCAGCAAAGTGCCAAGAGTGAAGATGAGTAGCAGCCGCCAGTCCGGCACGCCCTGCTGCGCCAGCCACAGCGCGCACAGGGTCGGCCACAGCAGCAATACGGTACCGATAGGCTTGTCCAGCCGTATCAGGCGGAAATACAGCGCCAGCTTGTTCATGGAAGACTCGATCTTGTTGAAGAGAAAGGTCGATTATCGCAAATAGTATGTAAATGTACTATTTTGCGCCTGGGGCGCTAGTCGTCGTCTTCGCAGAGCGGCGTTATTCCAGGCAAGTTGCAGCTGGCGATGGCCGCGCACAGGGCGTCGATGGCGGCCTTGCGCGTAAAACTCTTGCGCCACAGCATGACCACCCGGCGCGATGGCACGGGGGCGGCGAAGGGCCGGTATTCGAGCATGCCGTCGGTGGCGTGCATATTGGCGACGGAGGCGCGCGGCAAGACCGTCAGGCCGATGCCGCTGGCCACCATGTGGCGGATAGTTTCCAGCGAGGAACCTTCGAAGGTGCGCTGCATGCCGTTGCCGGGCGAGGAAAAACGCGCCATTTCAGGGCACACTTCCAGCACCTGGTCGCGGAAACAGTGACCATTGCCCAGCAGCAGCATGGTTTCCGATTTCAAGTCTTGCGCGGCGATTTTCTCGCGCGCCGTCCACGGATGCTGGCGCGGCATGGCGACGACGAACGGCTCGTCATACAGTTCCTGCATGGCCATGCCATGGTCGGGCAGGGGCAGGGCCATGATGGCCACGTCCAGCTCGCCCTGGCGCAGCAATTCGAGCAGGCGAACCGTGAAGTTTTCCTGCAAGATCAAGGGCATCTGCGGTACCTGGTCTATCATGGCCTTGACCAGGGGCGGCAGCAGGTAGGGGCCGATCGTGTAGATCACGCCCAGGCGCAGGGGGCCGGCCAGCGGGTCCTTGTTCTGCTTGGCGAGTTCCTTGATGGCGGCCGTCTGTTCCAGCACGCGCTCGGCTTGCGCAATGATCTGCGCGCCCAGGGGCGTGACGGAGATTTCCGCGCCGCCCCGTTCGAACAGAACCACGCCCAATTCGTCTTCGAGTTTCTTGATGGCCACTGACAGGGTGGGCTGGGCAACGAAGCAGGCTTCGGCGGCATGGCCGAAGTGCTTCGCTCGCGCGACTGCAACGATATATTTCAGTTCAGTCAGTGTCATAGGTTGATTGAAACACAGGAAGTGCTTACTTGCAATGAATGAAAGGTGGCGCAAACGTGAAACTGTGGCGCCGATGGCGTATTGTAGCGGATCGCCCCCTATAATGCGGGACCGGGCAGCGAAGGGAGACGGCGATGGAATTGCAGATGCAGGCGCTGGAAGCGGCAATCAATTATTGGCGTGCCAGGCAACCGGCGCGCGGCAATGAATATGCGCTGTCGCCGCCCGTCAGCCGCCTGGCCGGCGTGTATGCGCTGATGATTTACTACCGGCAAGATTGCATCGCCGAAGAGGGCCTGGAACCGGCCGTCCTGGCCTTGATCGACGCCTGGCGCCGGGATGGCGGCGGCATCCAAGGCGATAGCCACGCCTGAGCGTGACCGTGGCGTGACCATAATTAACCCAACAAGAGATATCCATGCCTGATTTTGAAAACAAACTGTGCGGCCGTGACGAATTGCGCGCCCGCGCCGCGGCCCTGCCGAAACCGGTGGTGGTGACGAACGGCGTGTTCGACATTTTGCACCGTGGCCACGTGACGTATCTGGCGCAGGCGCGCGCGCTGGGCGCCTCGCTGATCGTTGCCGTGAATACCGATGCTTCAGTGAAACGCCTAGGGAAGGGCGATGACCGTCCGCTGAACAACTGCGAAGACCGCATGGCCGTGCTGGCCGCATTGGAAGCGGTGAGCCTGGTGGTGCCGTTCTCGGAAGACAGTGCCCTGGAAGTGGTGCAGGATGTCGAGCCGGAAATCTATGCCAAGGGCGGCGACTACGACATGGCGGCCATTCCCGAAGGCAAGGCCGTGCTCGCATATGGCGGCCAGGCCGTGGCCATCGATTTCGAGCACGACCGCTCGACCACCAAGCTGTTGACGAAAGTGCGGACGCAGCAAGGCTGAGGAAGCTCGTCAATGTTTCCATACAGATAAAAAGACGTTACTATGAGAACTGCCAGGGCTGCGACTTCGTTTCGACAGCCCCAGCACGTTACACCGTCTGAATGCATTGCTAGTCATAGAAAATAAATGGATCATAAAACTTCTGGGGATTGGCCACTGCCCTCCGGCGCCTGGCACGTGGATGACGAGGGCGCGTGGAGCATGCAGCGCAGCGCGGACGGCCAGAACGTCTCGCCCTTGGTGAGCCATGCCGATATCGGCAAGCTGATGCATGCGCGGCGCTTGCCCGCAGCGGCCGGCGCGTCCGTGCGGCAGTTTCCGCCCGAATTTGCGTTCGACCCCGCCTCGGGCGCGGCCTTGCAAGTGCCGCCCGACGCGGCCGCCACGCTGCCCTGGGTGCCGCCCTACGGCGCCTATCCCGTCAGCGACGTGCCGCCAGCCGGCCCGGCCGGCTTGCGCCAGGCCAGCGTACCCCTGAAACTGGCCGACCAGCGCGCGCGTGAAGAGCATGCGCAGGCCGATGCCTCGCTGCCCATGCCGCCGCCCGGCGAATACGAATTCTTTTCCGCCCAGTTCGGCACCAGCGCTGCCGCGCTGCTGGCGCTCGAACCGCGCAAGGCCGTCTTGCACGCCTGGCTGCCCGCCTCGAAACGCTGGCTGGCGCTGGATCCCGACTATGGCAGCCTGCTGGCCGAATCGGACCTGGCCCACGGCGCCTGGCGCGCCGAGCTGGTGCCGGAGTTCAATAGCGTGCTGGTCTTGCCGACCAGTCATGGTCTGGCCTGCATCCGTCCCGACGTGCCATCGCTGACCTACGTGGTCGAGCATGTGGGCGGCGCGCCATGCGTGGCCGCGCCCGTCTGGTTCCAGAACCGCCTGTGGGCGCCCCTGCGCGACGACGATGGCCGCATCCGCTTCGTCAACCTTGATGCGCAACAAAAGCCGGGCAGTGACGTGCTGCTCGACGGCGTGCTCGACCTGGGCACCGTCAGCGCCCCCGTCGCCTACAACCGCATGGCCGTGTGGCCTTGCGCCAACGGCCAGCTGCGCCTGCAATTGCAGCCGGATGGCAACGTGGCCGCCTCGTTCACACCGTGGCCCGAAGGGCTGGTGCCGCATTTCGAATTCGGCAGCCCGTACGTGTCGCGCGATGGCGGCCTGTGGCAGTTGTGCTTCGAGCGCAGCCGCGGCACCTATGTCTACGTGAAACTGGGCGCGCAGTCCGAGCGGGCCGACGCGCTGGCGCCGCGCCTGTGTTCGGGCAGCTTCAATTACCGCTTCGCCACCAAGCTGAAAACGGCGCCGTGGGAAGAGCCGGAACACGGCGACGATGGCGGCAAGAACCAGGCCGTCATGCCGCTGCTGGAGTCAAGCGGTGGCAACAGCGTCTTTGGCGTGAAGTTCGCTACCAGCGCCGGCCTGTCGAGCGTGCTGCGCTCGAACGAGCGCTTGGCGGCCCAGCTGGTGCAGGACGATGAGTTGCGCGAAACCGTGTTTCATACCTTTGCCGTCAGCGAGCCGTGGCGGGTGCGCCTGTTTGTGCATGAAGGCACTTTGTGGGCGTATCACCCCTTGTTGTCGCGCATCGATGGCTGGGCCTTGCAGGCATGAAAACGCGCGCCCTGATCGCGGCCGGCGCCGCCTTGCTCGCCTTCGCCACCGCCAGCGTGCAGGCGGCCGGCATCCAGCAAGCGTTCCTCGTGCAAAACTCGGGCTGGATGGAACCGTTCTATACGGATGAGCATTCGCAGCTGAAAGCCCTGGTGGGCGCCGTGGCGCAGGCCGCCACGAGCCCGTCCGACAAGGTCTACACGCTGGCCTTCAGCCAGAGCAGCGGCGCGCACGTGTCGCCGTCGCTGCTGGGGCAAGGGCAGGGTGGCGCCGGCGTGGCGGGCCAGCTGGCCAATCTCGGCCTGGCGCGCAAGAGCGCCGGCGGCGCGCTGGCCGACACGGATTTCCAGGAAGCCGTCACGAAGACCATCACGGGCCCGTTCCAGTCCGCCTCCGGCATCGTGTGGATATTTACGAATAACAAGAACAGCCCCAACAACGACAGCCAGACGGCCGAGCGCAACCGCGACTTTTACCGCCTGCTGCACCTGGAACCGTCGATCACCAAGACGGTGGTGTTTCCGTTACGCATGCCCGTGCAGGGCAAGCTGTACAGCGCCAAGGGCTTGATGGTGTATGCGCTCGCGTATGGCCAGCCGGCGTCCGAGGCTTTGACCCGCATCCTGGCAGAAGGGCGCTTGTCGCAAGTGCTGACGCGCCCGCCCGCCCGCCTGAAACCGGTGGACCAGGATGCCGTGCGCATCGTGCCCCAGTCCGTCAAGAACAGCGCCAATGTGCACGCCAGCCTGGGCCGCGATGGGCGCACCATCGTCCTCGACGTCGATGCGGCCAACCTGGTGCCGCAAGTGGTGCTGCAGGCGTCCCTGCAAAACATGTTTTTCCCGTACGTGATCGACAGCGCCAGGGTGCACGCCAGCCTGGCGGGCCAGAACGCGCCCCTGCACGTTGCGCCAGATCAAATCCGCCAGCTGCAGCCGGGCGCCAGCCAGTCCGTGCAGGTACAGTTTGCGCTGCCGATGGCGCAGATTCCGTCGCCGTGGTCGGCGCAGGCGATCGCCGCCATGGGCAAGCAAGTGATGCTGCCGATGCAGGCGCAGGTGGGCCTGTCGGAACAGCGGCTGGCGCTGGCGTCCAGTTTTGGCAAGGATTTGCAGGAACTGTTCCCGGGCGACCCGATATCCAGCATGTTCACGCCGCCCGACAGCGTGCGCGCGTCGCAGGCGACGATACCGCTGCTGGTGCGCATCCAGTATCCGCTGCTGCCCGTGCTGGTGATACTGGGCGGCGTGCTCGCGCTCGTGCTGGGTTTGCTGGCGCTGGGGCTGGTCAGCACGCGCGCCACGCGCTACAAGGTGCTGGCCGACGGCGTGCAGCGGCAAGTGCTGTTGAAACCATTCAAGAGCGTGCAGATCCGCGATGATGACGGCCGCGAGATCGGCGAACTCAAGCGGGGTATGGGCAAGCCGACCGTCGTGCGCGTGGCCGAAGGCCATACCCTGAGCCTGGCCTGAACAATCACTCCCTAAAAATTCCTTCCATTCAACAGAGGCATACCATGGCGCAAGAGACTCCTAAAGACAACACTGGTTTTACCCTGCCGGCCCCGGCGTCCGCGCCGCCCGCGGCGGACGCACCGGCTGCAGGTGCCGCCACCACGGCCACGACCGAACCTGCGCCCGCGCTCGATCCTGTCAGCACGACCGATACCTCGTCGCGCGACACCCTGGTCGGCGGCGTCGTGCTGTTGCTGCTGTTCATCGCTTTTTTCTTTGCCAAGAATGCCTACGCGAATGGCCTGGTGGCCAAGCGCGTGCCGCCGAACAAGGCCAATGCCTCAGGCTGGTGGCTGTTCATCTTCCTGGCCAGCCTGGCGACCGGTGTCGTGCTGGCCGCCGTGAACGCGCATAAATTCCTCGCGCCACTGTTCATGGGACCGCTGGTGCTGGTGGGTCTGGTCGCCCTGTTGCTGACATTCACCTCGAGCCGCCGCTAAGAGCACGCCGTAACACGCATCATCGAAGGAACCACCATGGCAGAGAACCTGAACCAAACCATCACCGGCGGCGCCAGCGAGCGCAAGCAGGACAAGATCATCGAACTGCGCCCGACCCTGTTCATCGGCATCGGCGGCACGGGCATGCAGGTGCTGATGCGCGTGCGCCGGCGCATCCTCAACACCCTGTGGGGCGGCGCGGGCAACCGCACGCGCATCGAGGGCTTGGCCGATTTTCCCATCGCGCAGTTCATCCATTTCGACCTCGACAATGGCGCCGTGATCGAAAGCGGCGAGTCGCAGGCGAAGGACTTGCAGTTCGACCAGGTGAAGTTCACGGACGACGACAAGGTGGTCGAATCGTTCGACATGGACAAGTACAGCCGCGATGAAGATTCCCTGGAGAAGTATCCGCACATCAAGGAATGGCTGCCGCTGACGCCGCAGCGCATCCGCGAATTACGTTTCGACATGAGCAGCGGCGCCGGCCAGATCCGCGCCGTGTCGCGCCTGTATTTCTTCGATAAATATGCAAAAATCCGCGACAAGATCCGCTTGAAGCTGAAAGCGTTGAAGGCGGGCCTGTCGCACGAGCGCCAGCTGGCCGAGCTGGGTTTACGCATGGAAACGAACCGTTTCCGCATCGTCATCGTCGGTTCCGTCGCGGGCGGCACGGGTTCCGGTTCCTTCCTCGACATGGGCTTGCTGGCGCGCTGGCTGGCGCGCAGCGAAGTGGGCGCGGCCGACGTCGAGCTGATGCTGTTCTTGCCGACCGGCTACACCAAGGCCAACAAGGACCGGGTCGAGGCCAATGGCTACGCGGCGCTGATGGAGCTGGAATCGGCGATGATGGGCAACAAGGGCTATGTGGGACGCTGGGATGCGTATGACCGCCCGGAACTGACGCGCGAGCCGTACAGCGAGGTTTACCTGATCGATTCGGGCAACCTTGCCCAGCAGCATACCAAGGATGTCAGCGACGTCTACCACATGGTGGCAGACTCGCTGTTCGAGGATTTCGCCTCGGCCGACTTCGCGCGCGCCAAGCGTTCGATCGCCGTCAACCAGGCGCAGCACAAGAATTCTCTGTACAACGCGCCCGTGCCGCAAGACCGCTTCGGCGACATGCGCCTGTATTTCTCGAAGCGCTTTTCCTCGTTCGGCATGGCCGTGCTCGATACGCGCCAGGAAGCGGCGCGCGACGAGCGGGCCCACCGCTGGGCCGGCGCCATGCTGCAAGCGTTCTTTGGCGTGGGTGGTACGGATGCGGGCGCCAACCGGGCCACGGATACGCAGCGCGATAATTTCCTCGCTGCCAATATGTTCCTGAAGGGCACGCCGTTCAGCGATTTCCCCGAGTTTTCCGACAAGAGCATCGAACTGAAGCGTTCCAGCGGCGACTTCATCGATTTCCGCGTCGTCGACGAATTGCTGGAAGACCGCCACGGCCACTTGCTGGCCGGCGTGGAAAACCGGGTCAATACGCGCATCAACGATATCCGCACGGGCTTCGACCGCAGCGAATGGCCGGCGCAGGTGCGCGACGCCATGAAACACCTGGAACGCGACGCCGTGCGCGACCAGGATTCCACGGCCGACACGACGGAAGACCGCATCAGCAAGCGCCGCCGCGAAGTGCTGGAAGACGTCAAGAAAGTCGTGCGCGACCAGCTGTATGGCTATCTTGATAATAAGGAATTTGGCGGCCTGGAATACGTGTTATCGCTGGTGGAACAGATCAAGGACCGCATCGAGGCGCCGGGCAGCGGCTTGACGGCGCAGATCGGCAACAATGCCGAGCGCTATCGCGAAATCAAGGAAGCCGTGCGCTCGCGCGAGTACGAGCGCCTGTTGAACAACCTGGAGCAGACGCGCAGCACCTTCGGTTTCCTCAGCAATGGCGAAAAGCAGGCCGGCGTGGTGATGGATCATTTGCGCACGGAAATGGCGAATGCCCTGAAATTCCATTTGCGCGCCAAGGCGGCGGACGAGTCCGTCATCCTGCTGGGCGAACTGTCGCGCTGGCTGGGCAACCGTATCGGCGTCGACGCGCAAGGCCGCGCCCAGTGGAATGGCCTGGTGGGCGAGCTGCAAACGGGCCGCGAAGGCGTGCTGGCCATGCTGGCGGAACTCAAAACGGCCAATACCATCCTGCAAAAGGACCTGGACAAGGAACACGCGACCCTGATCGTCATTCCCGTCACGGAAAAAGACATTGCGCTGCCGTCGGCGGCCACCTTGCGCCAGTGGGCCGATGAAGCGTTCAAGGACATGGGCGGCTCGAAAGCCCTGTTCCCCATGTTGGCCGAACCGGCGCAGCGGGGCTTGATCCTGGCCAAGGTCACGCGCATGGCGGAGAACATGATCGCTACGGCGGGCTTGGCGGAAGGCGCGACGAGCATGCCCGACCCGCTGTTCGAGGCGCTGGAACAGATGGATGTATCCGAACGCCTGGACCGCTTCCGCAAGTTGCTGGCCTGCTCCATGCCATGGATCGACGCCAACATGGCGGGCGATTTCACGGTCGTGTCGGACCAGTTCAAGTGCGTGATCGGTGTGGCCAATGCAGCCGCCTTCAAGGCGAAATTCGGCGCCGAGCTCGAATCGTGCGTGCCGACCCAGGTGGGCATCACGGTGAGCCAGCTGGAAATCGTCGAGACGGGCATCCGCGGGCGCGCCGTCTGCTATTGCGAGCTGGCCGGCGTGCCGATGACGGTGCTGCGCGGCCTGGAAGGCTGGCGCACCAGTTACCGCAAGGAAGGCGATAACGACAAGGCGCCGACCCACACGCACATCGATCCAACGCAATTCACGCACCCGATCGCGCCGAACACGGACGAGATGAAGCGCCTGGCGGAAGACTTCGGCGAGTTCCTGCAAGCGATCATGCTGGGCGTGCTGACGCGCCACACGGGACGCGTCGTGCCGCCGGGCCAGTACCAGTTTGCCGTCGAGCCGGGCGACTTGCGCCGTATCGGCAATGAACGGGCCGTCCGCCAGAACGGCATGCCCGCCTCGTACGAGAAAAATATCGCGCTGCGCATCGAGGAAAAATTGACGGCGCTTGACGCCGTGCAGACGGCCGCCATGGCGGCGCTGGCAAAATACTATGAGCGGGGCGTGTATGCGCCCAAGCTGGTGGCGCAGGCCGACGGCTCGCAGCTGCCCTACATCGGCTTTGGCAGCGCCATTTCCGCCGAAGTGGGCGCGCGTCTGCGCGAGTCGGCGCGCCGCAAGGGCATGGCCAGCGATGAGCTCGACCGCACGGTGCAAGCCTTGCTGGGCCGCCTGAAGGAGTGGGCGAACGTCATCGGCGACTCCGACAGCGATGCCTACGACTGGGAAGTGCGCGAGCCGGAAGCGGACGGCCAGCCCCGTTTGAAATATGCGATCAAGGGGGAAATGCTGGAAGCGGGGCGCCTCGAGCAATTGCTGCGCCCGGCCGGCGCCGCCGCTGCCCCGGCGGCAACCGCGTTCGGCATGGCGCCGCCACCGCTGGGCGGCATGCCGCCGCCGCTGGTGGAATACCAGTATTTTCTGGGCATAAACGGCCAGCAGCAGGGACCGTTCACGGCCCAGCAGATCGTGCAATACGTGCAGGCGGGACAGGTCGTGCCAGCCACCACCAAGGTGTGGCGCGCCGGCTTGCCGGCCTGGGCCGACCTGGCCCAGTTCCCCGAACTGGCGCCCTTGTTCCTCAGCGCGCCGCCACCGTTGATGCCGCCGCCTCTGTGAACGCTGGAATGACGTTGGAATGAAGGATTAGTTTTGGATATCTGCAACAAATGCAAGACGGGCCTGTGGACCGTTGTCAGCCATTGCCCGTACTGTGGCCACGCGGTGGCTGGCGCGGCCAGGCCAGCTGTGGCCGTGCCACCTCCGCTGCCCGTGCCGCCGCCAGTAGCGTCCAAGCCGCCGCCCGTGCCGGTGGCGCCCGCGCCGAAGCCGAAACCACCGCCGGTGCCGGTGTCCGCGCCGGCGGCCGTACCGCCGCCAGCGCCGCCTAAGCCGGCCCAGCCGAAAGCCGTGCCGAAGCCCGTGCCGGCAGCGCCACCGGCATCAACCGAACGGTCATCGCCGCCGCGCAAGTGGCTGCGCTGGCTGGGCGGCCTTGCCGTGCTGGCAGTCGTCATCGTCTACATGAATGGCAAGCCGGGTGGCAAGAATGAATCGGTCTGCAATGACGCCATCGACAGCGGCCTGAAATTGGTGGCAAATGGCAGCCTGGACGGCGCCCGCCAGAAGCTGGCGACGGCAAAGAATGTGTGTACGGGCAAGTCCAGCGCCAAGGCGGACGATTTGCAGGCGGCGATCGGCAAGGCCGGCGCCGCATCGGGTAGTTGCCAGCGCGGCGTGCGCGCCATCGAGCGCAATATTGATGGGCATCAATTGCAAAGCGCGGTCAGGGGCATTGCCGGGCTTGACGTTGATTGCGCGGGCGCATCGAGCGTGGATTCCTTGCGCAAGCAGCTGGCGCGCCAGCAGGCGGCAGCCGCGTCCGTGCTGGTGGGCGTGCGCCAGGCGCTCGATGGCAAGGATGCGACGGCGGCAAGAAATGGCATCGCCCGGCTGGAAGCCATCGACCGCGAAGCGGTGGAATTGCCGCAGTTGAAGGCCGATGTGCAGGCACTGTCTGCGGCAGCGGAGCCTGCCCCGACACCCGTGGAAACGGCACCGGCCCGCGTCGTGCCAACGGAACCTGCGCCCGCGCGCGCGGTCGAACGTCCAGCGGTGGCCGAACGCCGTCCGCCGGAAACGCCGTCCGTCGATAGCGGCGCGGCCATGCGCAACGAAATGGCGCAATCGTTCTTGCGCGATGCCGAGCGTTCTTTGCTGGAAGGTAAGTTCGATGCGGCGAAGACGTATCTGGAAAGCGCGCGTCGCGTCGATCCGGGCAATGCGCGCATCGACAATCTGTCGCGCCGCATCCGCGAGCGCGAACGGCAAGTGCTGCAGACGGAAACAACGATCAATTAGAAATCTGGGAAATCATCATGCTGAATCACACCACCTTGCGGACGGCCGCTGCGCTGACCATCGCGGCCATGCTGGCCGGCTGCGCCACGGCGCCGATGAGCCCGAACGGCGTGCGCCAGGACGCTTCCTATCCGCAAGGTGGAAGCCAGGCGGCCACGGATGAGGACCCGTGCAGCGTAGGCACGACGGCCGCGGCCGGCGCGGCCGTGGGGGCGCTGCTGGGTGCGCTGGCAGGCGGCAAGAATGGCGCGCTGAAGGGCGCGGCCATCGGCGGCGGCCTGGCGGCGGCCGGTTGCCTGGCCATCAATGTCAATTCGCGCCAGACCAAGACGGCGGCGCAGGCGGACCGCGACTACATCCGCACACGCGGTGCGTTGCCGCGCGAACCGCAAGTGGTGTCGTACACGCCGCAGCTGAGCGCGTCGACCGTCAAGCGCGGCCAGCCGTTCAAGGTGAATTCGGTGGTGGAGCTGGTCAACGGCAGCGCGCAAAGCGTCAACGACGTGCGTGAAGAGCTGGTGGTGCTCGACCCGCAAGGCCAGCCATTCAAGTCCGGTTCGAAATCCCTGGCCAGCAACAACAAGTCGGGCGGGCGCTTTGAAAACTCGTTCGAGCTGACCTTGCCGGCCGGCGTGTCGCAGGGCGTGTATGGCGTCAAGACGAATTTGTACGTGAACGGCAAGCTGGCCGCCACGCGCGACCTGCGCACGCAACTGGTGATGCTGGATGCGGACGGTGCCGCGCCGCAGTTGGCGCAGCGTTAAGCTCCCCCAGAGTAGCCGTGCTGGCGCCAAGCCTCGTAGACGACCACGGCCACCGTATTCGACAGATTCAAACTGCGGTTATCGGGGCGCATCGGCAGGCGGATGCGTTGCTCGGCAGGAAAACCGTCGCGCAGGGCCGGATCGAGGCCTTTTGTTTCCGAGCCGAACACGAACACGTCGCCCGGGAGGAAGGCCACGTCGCCGAACGGGCGCGAGCCGCGCGTCGTCATGGCGAACATGCGGGCCGGGTCGGGCTGGGTATCGGCCAGGAACGCGTCCCAGTTCTTGTGCACCTTCATCTTGGCGTAATCGTGGTAATCGAGGCCGGCGCGCTTCATCTTGGCATCGTCGAGTGGAAAGCCCAGCGGTTCGATCAGGTGCAGCTGCGCGCCCGTGTTCGCGCACAGGCGGATGACGTTGCCCGTATTGGGCGGGATTTCAGGTTCTACCAAAACAACGTGAAACAAAATGCTCTCCTCATATATAACTAATTCAATGCGGCGGCGTGCGCGCCACCACCAATATGCTGACCCTGGCCGCGCCTGCGCTCTTGCAGGCGGCCGCCAGCGCGTTGACGGTATGGCCGCTGCTCATCACGTCGTCGACGATGCCGACATGGCACCCTTGCAATGACGGCGCGTGTTCCGGCGCGATGGCGAACGCGTGCGCCAGGTTGGCTTGCCGTTCCTGCGGCGCCACGCCGCTTTGCGCCCGGGTTTCGCGCACCCGCTGCGCCAGGCGGGGCTGTAAAGGCACGTCCATCAGGCGCGCCAGCGGGCGGGCAATTTCCAGCGCCTGATTAAACCCCCGTTCGGCCAGCCGGGTCGGGCCCAGCGGCACGGGACATAGCAGTTGCGGCGCCTCCCAAGCCGGTTGTTGCTGAATGGCAACATACAGCAGCTTTGCCAACAGGGGCGCCAGCGCCAGGCGCGCGCCGAATTTCAGTTGCAGCAGTAGCTGGTCGATGGGCGCCGCATAGTCAAACGCCGTGACGGTGGCGTCATACGCGGGCCTGTGGCGTAAACAGCGTCCGCACAGTGTTGCCACATCGTCGAGCGGATTGGCGCACTGGCGGCAGCGGGGGCGCAGCAGACCCAGATACTGCGCGCGGCAGGGCGGGCACAGCACTTGCGGGCAGCCGATGCCGCACAGCGCGCACTGGGCCGGCAGCACCGTGGCGCCCAGCCACTGGCGCAGCGCCTGCCAGGCGGCCTCAAGGCGGAGTTGGGTGGCCGTCCGCATCGCGATGGCGTCGTTCCATGTACACTGCCGACATTATCTCACCTCACCGGTTTCAACATGCCAGTTCCCACCAGTCCGCCCAAAATGAGTGCGCCCATCGATGCGGTGCAAGTACGCGATTTCTTTTCCCGTCCGGTGCGCGTCGCGCCATCGGACTTCCTGCGCCGCGAAGTGTCGGCACGCATGCACGAGCGCCTGGAGCTGGTGAAAATCACGCCGCACCGCGTGCTCGACGCCGGCTGCGGGCCTGGCGCGGATCTGGCGCAGTTGCAAAAGGATTATCCCGCTGCGCAGATTATCGGTCTCGATGCAGCGCAAGCGATGATGCAGGCGGCGCGCGCGCCCGCGTCGAAACTGGCGAGCCTGAACCAGTTCCTCAGCAAACTGCTGCCGGCTAAGGCGGGCGTGGATTTATTGTGCGGCGACCTCGGCGATTTGCCGCTGGCGCAGGGCAGCATCGACCTCGTGTGGTCGAACCTGGCGCTGCATTGGCATGCCCAGCCCGACCGTGTGTTTGCCGAATGGCGGCGCGCGCTGCGTCTCGATGGCTTGCTGATGTTTTCCTGTTTCGGTCCCGACACCTTCCGCGAAGTGCGCGACGCCTTTGCCGAGGCCGATTTATATCCGCATGCCTTGCCCTTTGTCGACATGCACGACTTTGGCGACATGCTGGTCGAGACGGGTTTTTCCACGCCCGTGCTGGACATGGAAATCATCACTGTCACCTACGACACGGCGGAAAAATTGCTGGCGGACGTGCGCGCCTTTGGCGGCAATCCGCTGACCACGCGGCGGCGCGGTCTGATGGGCAAGGCGGCCTGGCAGCGCATGCTGGCCGCGCTGGAAAAGATGCGCCGTCCCGATGGCAAGCTGGGTCTGAGTTTCGAGGTGATCTATGGCCACGCCTTCCGTCCCGCGCCGCGCGTGACGCGCAATGGCGAGGCGATCATCCGCTTCGACCTGCCGCGAAAACCCAAATAAAAGCGTAAAGAAACCGACACTTGGTCGCCATCCGCGCATGGATGTTGCAGCAACCGTTGCAAAGCGCGCGGCGGCCGGGAGAAGGGCGCGCACAAAGCCGATTATTGCTTGATGGATTCAAGTTTACTTGATTATAATCGTTGATTGTTTGTCAGCTTGTTAAGTAGAAAAAACAAGGGCTGCATACAAAATAAAAAAAACAAAGCAAGACTAATTCGAAGTTACTGCATTAGTATAGTAACCATCTTCCACACAAGGCCATTTCAGTGTGGGGAAGAAAAACAGGGTTCCAGCATGGTTGTCCGTCAGCGTTTTGGCGTCGGCAGCCAGCATGGAATTCGCTGGTGCTTGACGCACATGGCCGCATTCTGGCCGTGTTGCTTTCATGGAGGAGCGGCAGCGGTCCAGTACGGAGAAGTCCGCAGCCGTTTAAAATATCATTATTTTTGGGTGGTTGGGGAAAACATGACACATGCAAAGCGACTTCAATCGTTGCTGCTCGGGCTGTCTTTGACAGCGTTTGGCATCGGGCGATGGGCCACGGCGGCACCGGCTGCCGGCACCTATCCCGGCACCGGCGGTCCCGTGCCGTTCGAAATGAATCTGCAACCGCCGGCGACACAGATCGCCCATGAAATCTACGATTTGCACACCCTGATGATGATCATCTGCCTGGTGATCTTCGTAGCCGTGTTCGGCGTCATGTTCTATTCCATCTTCAAGCACCGCAAGTCCCTGGGCCACAAACCGGCCACTTTCCACGAAAGCACCACCGTCGAGATCGCCTGGACCGTCGTGCCTTTCCTGATTGTCATCGGCATGGCCCTGCCTGCCACGCGCACCGTGGTCGGCATGAAGGATACCTCGAACGCCGACATCACCATCAAGGCCACCGGCATGCAGTGGAAATGGGGCTATGACTACCTGAAAGGCGAGGGCGAAGGCATTTCCTTCCTTTCCAACCTGGCCACGCCGCGCTCGCAAGTGGGTGCGCCTGGCGTGCCGCCGACGGAAAAACGGGGCGAAAACTACCTGATTGAAGTCGACAATGAAGTCGTCGTGCCGGTCAACAAGAAGATCCGCGTGGTGCTGACGGCCAACGACGTCATCCACGCCTGGTCCGTGCCCGCCTTTGGCGTCAAGCAGGATGCAATTCCCGGTTTCGTGCGCGACACGTGGTTCAAGGCTGACCATATTGGCACCTTCCGCGGCAATTGCGCCGAGCTGTGCGGCAAGGAGCACGCGTTCATGCCCATCGTCGTCAAGGTTGTCTCGGCCGATGACTACAAGGCCTGGGTTGATGTAAAACAAAAGGAAATGGCGGCATTGGCCGATGATCCAAGCAAGGTGTGGACCATCGACGAATTGAAGGTCAAGGGCGAGAAAGTGTATGCGGCCAACTGCGTGGTTTGCCACCAGGCGACCGGCAAGGGCGTGCCCGGTGCGTTCGCGCCGCTGGACGGCTCGGCCGTGGTGAACGGTCCGAAAGCGGATCAGATCCACGTCTTGCTGAACGGGCAAAAGAGCGGCAAGTATCCCGCTGAAATGCCAGCCTGGAAACAGCTGTCCGACACGGAAATTGCCGCAGTGATCACTTACACGCGCAATACCTGGTCGAACAAGGCCGCAGAGAACATCGTTCAACCAGCCGAAGTCGTGGCTGCACGCAAGTAATTAGGAGCCGCATATGAGTACTAGCACGAGCACCTTGGACCACGCCGGTCACGATCACGACCATGCCCACGACCACCCGACTGGCTACCGCCGCTGGCTGTTTGCCACCAATCATAAAGATATCGGTACCTTGTACCTGTGGTTCTCGTTCATCATGTTGCTGTCGGGCGGCGTACTGGCCCTGATGATCCGTACGGAACTGTTTCACCCAGGCTTGCAATTTTTTCACCCCGAATTTTTCAATCAACTGACCACCATGCACGGCCTGGTGATGGTGTTTGGCGCCATCATGCCGGCCTTCGTCGGCTACGCCAACTGGATGATCCCGCTGCAAGTGGGCGCCTCCGACATGGCCTTTGCCCGCATGAACAACTTCTCGTTCTGGCTGCTGCCGCCGGCCGCGCTGCTGCTGGCCACGTCCTTTCTCGTGCCGGGCGGCGCCACGGCTGCCGGCTGGACCCTGTATGCGCCGCTGTCGACGCAGATGGGCCCTGGCATGGACATGGCCATTTTTGCCATGCATCTGATGGGCGCCTCGTCCATCATGGGTTCGATCAATATCATCGTTACCATCCTGAACATGCGCGCCCCTGGCATGACCCTGATGAAAATGCCGATGTTCTGCTGGACCTGGCTGATTACCGCGTATCTGTTGATCGCCGTCATGCCCGTGCTGGCCGGCGCCATTACCATGACCCTGACGGACCGCCATTTCGGCACGTCCTTCTTTAACGCGGCAGGCGGCGGCGACCCCGTCATGTACCAGCACATCTTCTGGTTCTTCGGCCATCCCGAGGTCTACATCATGATCTTGCCAGCCTTCGGCATTGTCTCGCAGATTCTGCCTGCGTTTGCCCGTAAACCCTTGTTCGGCTACGCCTCGATGGTGTACGCCACGGCGTCGATCGCGATCCTGTCCTTCATCGTCTGGGCGCACCACATGTTTACCACCGGCATGCCGGTGACCAGCCAGCTGTTCTTCATGTACGCGACCATGCTGATCGCCGTGCCGACGGGCGTGAAAGTGTTCAACTGGATCGCCACGATGTGGAAGGGTTCCATGACGTTCGAGACGCCGATGCTGTTCTCGGTGGGCTTCATCTTCGTGTTTACCATGGGCGGCTTCACGGGCCTGATCCTGGCCGTCACGCCGATCGACATCCAGTTGCAGGATACCTATTATGTGGTGGCGCATTTCCACTACGTGCTGGTGGCCGGTTCGCTGTTTGCCCTGTTCGCCGGCTTCTACTACTGGTCGCCGAAATGGACGGGCCACATGTACAACGAGACGCGCGGCAAGATCCACTTCTGGCTGTCGCTGATCACGTTCAACGTGACCTTCTTTCCGATGCACTTCCTGGGCCTGGCCGGCATGCCGCGCCGCTACGCCGACTATCCGGCGCAGTTCACCGACTTCAACATGATCGCCTCGATCGGCGGCTTCGGTTTTGGCCTGATGCAGGTGTACTTCCTGTTCTTCGTGGTCTTGCCGACCATCCGCGGCGGCAAGGCTGCGCCAGCGAAACCATGGGAAGGTGCGGAAGGCCTGGAATGGACCGTGCCGAGCCCGGCGCCTTTCCACACGTTTGAAACGCCGCCGACAGTGAAATAATGGGTATCCCGGGCCGGCGTGTTGCGCGGCCCGTCTTGAATAAAGTGCCTGTCATGACCGAAGTGAAAACTGAGCGTAAAAAACCGAACAACCTGCGTACCGGGCTGATACTGGGGGCCCTGGCGGCCTTCTTCTTCCTGTCCGTGTTCGTCAAGCGCATGTGGCTCTGACGTGACGACGCCCCACCAACAGGAAACACGCGGCCTGAACCGCAAGATGCTGGGCAAGCTGATCGTCATTGCCGTCCTGATGTTTGGCTTTGGCTATGCCCTGATTCCCGTCTACAAGCAGATTTGCGAAGTGATGGGCATTAATGTGCTGACGCAAAAAGATGGCACGGTAGCTTACGACAACAATACGCAGGTCGACACGACGCGCAGCATCACCGTCGAGTTCGACGGCAATGCGCAGGGGCCATGGCGCTTCCGTCCGACCGTGTCGAGCATGCAGGTGCATCCGGGCGAACTGGTAACCGTCATGTATGAAGTGGTCAACACGCAAAACCGCGTCGTCAATGCGCAAGCTATTCCCAGCTACGCGCCGCAGAGCGCCACGCCGCATTTCAAGAAGGTCGAGTGCTTCTGCTTCAAGCAGCAGACCTTGAAACCCCACGAGGCGCGGCAGATGCCGGTGGTGTTCTTCCTCGATCCGGCCCTGCCGAAAGAGGTGAAAACCATCACCCTGTCGTACACGTTTTTCGAGATTGCCGGTCTGAGCCAGGCTCAGACGCCGGCCGTCCAATAGGAGAGTGCCATGGGCGAATCCAAGCAGCCTGAAAAAGCGTCGTTCCTGTATTCGCTGCGCGCCGTCGTGTGGTCATTCACGGGTCTGCGCCGCAAGAGCGATTTCGACACGGATTCGGCCAAGCTCAATCCCGTGCACATCGTCATCGCCGGCTTCCTGGTGGTGGCTTGCCTGATCGGCATCCTGATTTCAATTGTTAAATTCGTCGTTTTATAAATTATAAAAAACCACCCTATAAGTTTTTGAGGAGATGATGATGAGTTCCAACCACGCCGCCGTACCTTATTATTTCGTGCCCGGCCCGTCGCGCTGGCCCATGCTGGGCGGCGCCAGCCTGCTGCTGACCATGATCGGCGCCTCGGCCTGGGTCAACGACGTCTCCTGGGGCCCGTACGTGAATTACCTGGGCATCGCCGGCATCCTGCTGGTGCTGTATTTCTGGTTCGGCGACGCCATCAGCGAATCGGAGCAGGGCCTGTACAGCGAGCGCATCGACCACTCCTTCCGCTGGAGCATGAGCTGGTTTATCTTTTCGGAAGTCATGTTCTTCGCCGCTTTCTTCGGCGCCCTGTTCTATGCGCGCAGCATCTCGATGCCGTGGCTGGCCGACCTGGACCACAAGGTGATCTGGCCCGACTTCGCCGCCCACTGGGGCAATACGGGCCCGGCCGGCACGGTGCAGGAATTTACCACCATGACGCCGTTCTGGATTCCGACCATCAATACGGCCTTGCTGCTGCTGTCGGGCGTCACCTTGACCATCTCGCACCACGCGCTGCGCGCCGGTCACCGCGGCATGACTGCCCTGTTCCTGTTCGCCACGATTTTGCTGGGCGCCATCTTCATGGGCTTCCAGGTGTATGAATACGTGCACGCCTACAGCGAACTGAACTTGAAATTGACGTCCGGCATCTACGGCGCCACCTTCTTCATGCTGACGGGCTTCCACGGCTTCCACGTGACCCTGGGCGCCATCATGCTGTCCGTCATCCTGTACCGCGTGCTGAAAGGCCACTTCACGCCCGATCACCACTTCGGCTTTGAAGGCGCCGCCTGGTACTGGCACTTTGTCGACGTCGTCTGGCTGGGCCTGTACGTGGTCGTGTATTGGTTATAATGGCGGGGCAGGGCGCGCGTGGTTGAAGGGCGCGCCGGCACCATAAAAAAAGCCGTACCGGGAGATCCTGGGTACGGCTTTTTTCTTAGTGTGAAGAATTTGCCAATCAGGCAATGTCGAGCCTTAATGAATTCCCGTCGGCTGGATATAGCCGAGCTTGTGCGCCAGCAGGATCAGTAAAAACAGGGTGATCGACAAGCCCACGCGCAGGGCCAGCGCCTGCACGGTGCGGTTGCTCTTGCCCTTGTCGCGCATGAGGAAGAACAGGGCCGAGCCCAGGCTGCCCAGGATCAGGATGAAGGCAATGGCAACGAGGATTTTCATGGATGGTAGCGCCAGGCTTGAGGAGGTTTCATTGTAATGCGTATCCGCTTCCATTTTAGATGGATTCCATTTGTTGTAATGCTGCTACTGGTGGCCCTGGGCGTGTCGCTGGCGCAATGGCAGCAGCGCCGTGGCGACGAGAAAGTCGCCCGTGCCGCCCGGCTGGAAGCTGGCAACCAGGCCGCGCCGCTGGCATTGAGCGCCGCCCCCATGCTGCCGGCCGACGCGCAGGCGATCGAGTATCGCCGCGTCACCGTGACGGGCCGCTTTGTGCCCGCCTGGACGGTGTACCTGGATAACCGTCCTTACAAGGGCCAGGCAGGTTTCCACGTGCTCACGCCATTTCAGATCGATGGCTCCCCCATGCACGTGCTGGTGGCGCAGGGCTGGCTGCCGCGCAACAATGCTGAGCGCACGCGCATTCCCGACTACGTTACACCGGCTGGCACAGTGACGATTTCCGGCATCGCGCGCCTGAACGCGGGCCATGTGATGGAGCTGGGCACGGCGCCGCCCCTGGCACCGCACGCCATCGTGCAGAATGCCGATATCGGCCAGCTGGCCCAGGCCAGCGGCCTGGCCTTGCAACCTTTCATCCTCGAACAAACAGTCAATCCAGTCGATTCAGCAGCGGTGCCAGCGTCCAGCCAGCTTCCCGTGCGCGACTGGCCGGCGCCCGACCTGGGCGCCGACAAGCACCGCGGCTATGCCTTCCAGTGGTACGCACTGGCACTGATGGCTTTTTTATTTTTTGTCTTTACAGGATTTCGACGTGCAAACAAACAACCCTGACGCAACGCAAGACAGCAGCAATAAACAGGCACAAGGACGGTGGAAATTGCTGGCCGTCGTGGCCGTGTGCGCCTTTCCCATCATCGCTTCGTATTTCACGTATTACATCATCAAGCCCACGGGCCGCAACAATTACGGCGCCCTGATCGATCCCCGTTTGCATCCGATACCGGAAGCCCAGCTGCAGGTGACGGAACTCGATGGCAAGGCGTCACCGCTGGCCCAGTTCAAGGGCAAGTGGGTGCTGCTGCAAACGGGGCCATCCGATTGCCAGGAAGCATGCAAGAAGCAATTGTTTGACATGCAACAACTGCGCCTCATGCAGGGCAAGGAGCGCGAACGCCTGGAACGGGTCTGGCTGGTGACGGACGCCCAGCCGCTTGACACCCTGGTGATGCGCGAATTCGATGGCACCAGCATGCTGCGCGTGAATAACGATGCCTTGAAAGCCTGGCTGCCCGTGGAGCCGGGCGGCAAGACCAGCGACCATTTCTACCTGATCGATCCGCTGGGCAATCTGATGATGCGCTTCCCGAAGGATGCGGACCCGAACAAGATCAAGAAAGACATCGCCAAGCTGCTCAAAGCTTCGGCGATCGGTTGAGGAGTCTGCATGCCGACGATGCATCTCTCCGCGCTGGCCCAGCTGGGTCTGACTGGTTTGCTGGTGGCGCTGCTGCCGCTGACCATGGTCTGGGTGTCCGCGGACGCCAATAAATACCGCAAGCTCGTGTGGATTGCCGTCTTTTTGACGGTCGACCTGATCATGTTTGGCGGCTTTACGCGCCTGTCCGATTCCGGCCTCGGCTGTCCTGACTGGCCAGGCTGTTATGGTTCTGCCAATCCCTTCCTCGCGCACGAACACATCGTGGCGGCGGAAACCCTGATGCCGACGGGCCCCGTGACGGTGGTGAAAGCGTGGATCGAAATGACGCACCGCTACCTGGCCATGGCCATTGGCGTGCTGATCGTGGCGATGATGGTGCAGGCGTGGCGCCAGTGGCGTAAAAGCAAACGCGCGGAATTCGCGCCCGCGCTGCCGACGGCGCTGTTCCTGTTCGTCTGCCTGCAGGGCGCGTTCGGCGCCTGGACCGTTACCTTGAAGTTGCAACCGGTGATCGTCACCATCCATTTGTTGCTGGGTATGGGCTTGCTGGCCATGCTGACGTGGCTGGGCGGGCGCCAGGACCATGCCGTCCAACCCTTGCTGCGCGCCGATGCGGAAGAGTCCGTGCTGCGCCCCGTGCGCGCGCTGGCCATTTTTTCGCTGGTGCTGTTGACCATGCAGATCGCGCTGGGCGGCTGGGTGAGCACCAACTACGCCACCCTGGCGTGCACGGATTTCCCCCTGTGCGGCGGCAAGGTGATTCCGGAGATGGATTTCGAGCATGGTTTCCATCTGTGGCGCGAGCTGGGCAAGACGGCCGCCGGCCACTATTTGCCGTTTTCCGCGCTGACGGCCATCCACTGGGTGCACCGCAATTTCGCCTTCATCGTGGCAGCCGGCATTGGCTATACCGTGTTTCGCGCGTGGAAGCTGCCGTCCTTGCGCGGTACGGCACGCTGGGTGGCGCTGGTGCTGACCTTGCAGGTGGCCACGGGCCTGGCGACCATCTACCTGAGCTGGCCCTTGTCGATTGCCGTCATGCATAACGGCGGGGCGGCGCTGCTCGTGTTATTGCTGACCATGTTAAACTACAAGGCTAAATTCCAACTCGATGTTGCGCGCAATGTTAAGCGCGCTTGCGCCTCCGCGCCAGTGCCCTCGGCACCAGCCAGTCCTTCCCGTATCGCATAAATGACTACTCAGACCATCAGCCGTAAACCATCCCCCCGCATCGCCCAGTATTGGGCGCTGACCAAGCCCCGCGTGACGCAACTGGCCGTGTTTTGCGCCGTCATCGGCATGTTCCTGGCCAGCGAGGAGTTGCCGGACTGGCATGCGGTGGTGTTCGGCACCATCGGCATCTGGCTGCTGGCCGGCGCCGCGTTTGCCGTCAATTGCCTGGCCGAGCGCGAAATCGATGCGCGTATGGCCCGCACGGCGCGCCGCCCGATGGCCATGGGCGACATCACCGTCAAGCAGACGGTGGTGTTCGCGCTGGTGATCGGCGGCCTGGGCATGGCGATTCTGTACCACCTCGTCAATCCGCTGACCATGTGGCTGACCTTTGTCACCTTTGTCGGCTACGCCCTGATCTACACCATGGTGCTCAAACCCGCCACGCCGCAAAACATCGTCATCGGCGGCCTGTCCGGCGCCATGCCGCCCGCGCTGGGCTGGGCCGCCGTCGCCAACGACGTGCCGATGCAGGCGTGGCTGCTGGTCCTGATCATCTTTGTGTGGACGCCGCCGCATTTCTGGGCCCTGGCCATGTACCGCCGCGATGATTACGCGCGCTCGGGCTTGCCCATGCTGCCCGTCACGCACGGCTTGAAATTCACGCAATTTCACGTCTGGCTGTACTCGATCGCGCTGGCCGCCACCACCTTGCTGCCGTACGCCGTGCGCATGAGCGGCCTGATCTACCTGGCTTCGGCCGTGGTGCTCAACGCGGGCTTCCTGTATTACGCGTGGAAGATGTACCGCCACTACACGGACTTGATCGCGCGCAAAGCCTTTACGTTTTCCATCATCTACCTGGCCTTGCTGTTCGCGGCATTGCTGGTCGACCACTACATTCCCCTCGGCACATGAAAAAATACCTGACTCTGTTGTTGGCGGCCGCGCTGGTCGCCGTCATGGCCGGCTGCGGCAAGCCTGCCGCGACCAAGCTGGCCTTCAAGAATACGGACGTGACGGGCCTCGGCTACGCGCGCGAGTTCGCGCTGACGGACCACACGGGCCACCCGCGCACCCTGGCCGACTACAAGGGCAAGCTGGTGCTGATGTTCTTCGGCTACACGCAATGCCCGGACGTGTGTCCCACCACCATGGCCGACATGGCCCAGGTGATGCAGGAGATGGGTCCGCAGGCGGAGCAGGTGCAAGTGCTGTTTGTCACCGTCGACCCCGAGCGCGACACGCAAGCCTTGCTGGCGCAGTACGTGCCCGCCTTCGACAAGCGTTTCGTGGGCCTGTATGGCGACGCGGCCGCGACAGCCAAGGTGGCCAAGGAATTCAAGGTGTATTACGCCAAGGTCGAGGGCGAGACGGATGCAAGCTACACGGTCGACCACACGGCCGGCACCTATGTCTTCGACCGCGAAGGCAAGATCCGCCTGTTCGTGCGCCATGGCGAAAAGCCTGCCGCCATCGCGCACGATCTTAAACTTCTGCTATCCTGACCCGGTCGCGCCTTCAAGGCGCCATCTTCAGGATACGCAGTACATGGATAAACGTTTCGAGCCGCACGCCCGCCTGGCAGCCATCATCTTCCTGTTGATCGGCTGCTTTTTCGTCTTGCGGCCCTTCCTCGCGGCCATGCTGTTTGCCGCCTGCGTGGGCATTTCCAGCTGGCCCCTGTACCTGCTGCTGCTCGAGCGCCTGAAAGGCCGGCGCAACTGGGCGGCCGCCATCATGACCGTGTCCTTGATCCTGGTCATCGTGCTGCCGCTGGCTCTCGTCACCTACAACCTGGCCGACAATGTGTCGCGCATCTATGAACAGCTGCGCGCGGCGCTGGAATCGGGCGGCCTGCATCCGCCGGCCTGGCTGGCCAGCATTCCCGTGGTGGGCGAAACCATCGCTGGCTATGTGGAACGCCTGCTCGCCGACCGCGAGGAATTATTGAATTTGGGTAAAACCATGCTGGAACCGGCGCGCCACTTCCTCGCTTCCGGCGGCATCCTGCTGGGCACGGGCCTGGCGCAGACCAGCCTGGCCGTGTTCGTCAGCTTCTTCCTCTACCGCGACGGCCAGCAGCTGAGCCGCGCCTTGATGACGGGCGCCGGCCGCATCATCGGCGACAGCGCGCCTGGCGTGGGCCTGACCATCAGCCGCACCGTGCGCGGCGTCATGTACGGCTTGCTGGGCACGGCGCTGGCGCAGGCGCTGGTGGCCGTGATGGGCTTTCTGATCGCCGGCGTGCCGGCCGTGGCGCTGCTGGGCGTGGCCACCTTCATCTTTTCGCTGATCCCCGTGGGCCCGCCCCTGATCTGGGGCGGCGCCTCCATCTGGCTGTTTACCGACGGGCAGACGGGCTGGGGCATCTTCATGCTGGTGTGGGGCGCGCTGCTGATCAGCGGCGTGGATAACGTCGTCAAACCCATGCTGATCAGCCGCGGCAGCAGCTTGCCGTTTTTGCTGGTGCTGCTGGGCGTGCTGGGCGGCGTACTGGCCTTCGGCTTTGTCGGCATCTTTATCGGGCCGACCCTGCTGGCGGTACTGTACAGCTTGCTGCAAACGTGGACGGTGGGCGAAACCACCGTGCCACAGGGCAAAGATACGCTGACCTTGAAAAAAGATTAATCGCGCAAGTCCGCATCCAGGTCCCGTTCCTGCTTCGGGATCACCTTGATCAGCACGATGCGGGGTCCGTTCATCTTCTTGACGACGATGTCGAAGTCGACGAAGGTGATGCGCTGGCCCTGCTTCGGAATGTCACCCAGCTTGACCATGATCAAGCCGCCCACCGATTCCACGTCATCCAGGCCCAGTTCCTCGTTTTCGATATCGATGCCGAGGATGCGTTCGAGCGAGAAGATGGGCAGGCTGGCCTTGCCGATCAGGGTGCCGTCGCTTTGCTTGAGCCAGTCGTTTTCATTGCGGCGGAATTCGTCGCGGATTTCGCCGACCATGGCGCCAAGCAAGTTATCCAGCGTAATGAACCCCAGCGGGCGCTTGCCCTTCTCGCCGATCAGGGCGAAGTGGGGCGCGCCGTCGCGGAAGCGGCGGAACAGTTCCAGCGCCGGCGTGCGCGCGGAAATGATGTCCACGGGACGCAAAAACGGCGTGAGCGAGGTGATCGGCTTGCCCGCCTGCTGGGCAAAGAACAGGTCTTTCAAGTGCACGACACCGAGCACGTCGTCTTCATTCATGTCGAAATACGGATAGCGGCTGAAGCGGTTGCGCAGCACCGTGTCTAGATTTTCTTCCAGGGTGTTCGAGGCGTGCAGGGCGATCACTTCATTGATCGGGCGCATCAGATCCGATACCGTCATCTGCTCGAAATCAAGCGACTGCGCCAGGATGTTGCGCTCGTCGCGTGTAAACTTTTCGCCCGGCTGGCTGGTGCGCAGGATCAGTTTCAGTTCCTCGGATGAATAATGGGCATCGTGGCCGCCCTTGCCGGACAGGCCCGCCATGCGCAGCACCCAGTTGGCGCTGGCGTTGAGCAGGTAGATGGCCGGGTACATGGCCCAGTAAAAGCCGTACAGGGGAATCGCGCTCCACAGGCCGACGGCTTCCGGGTTGCGGATGGCCATCGATTTGGGCGCCAGTTCGCCCACGACGATATGCAGGAAGGAAATCACGCTGAAGGCGACGACGAACGAGACGCCGTGGATCAGCTCTTGCGACGTGACGCCGATGGCGCCGAACAGCGGCTCCAGCAAGCCGGCAAACGCCGGCTCGCCGACCCAGCCCAGGCCCAGCGATGCGAGGGTGATGCCCAGCTGGCAGGCGGACAGGTAGGCGTCCAGCTGGCCATGCACCTTGGCCAGGATGCGGCCCCGTAGTCCCTGTGTCTTGGCGATGGCGCGGATGCGTGTGCGCCGCAAGGTGACGATGCCAAATTCGGCGGCAACAAAAAAACCGTTCAGCGCGACCAGGAAGAGGGCGAGCAGGACTAGCAAGACATTGTGCATGGGGGCGCAAAAAGATGGGCTGTAAAAACGTCATCTTAAACGACGAAGGGCGCCATAGCCTAATTTAGCCGCGCCCGCCGCCCGTGCAGGCGGGCGGGCGCGGCAGGTTTTTCACGTTTTTTCAGCTATTTTCAGCCCTTGGCCGCCGTTTGTGGCCCGCCGCGCATGGCAAAGACCATGACGGCCGAGACGATGGCGGGGATGGCGACGACGAGGAAAATCGTGCTGTTGGGCCAGTTCAGGCGGATCAGCTCGCCACCGAGCACGGGGCCGATGATGGAGCCGATGCGCCCGATGCCCAGGCTCCAGCCGATGCCCGTCGAGCGCAGGGTGGTTGGATAGTAGCTGGCCGCCAGGGCGTTGACGGCAGGCTGGCCGCCCACCACGCAAAAACCGGCGATGAAGATCGTGATGAACAGGAAGGCCAGCGACACGTCCGGACGGCCGATCAGGGCAATGGCGACTGCGGCAACGAGGAAGCACGGCAGCAGGATGCGGCGGAAGCTCGAGCGGTCGATCAGCTGGCCCATGACGAGGGTGCCGATGGTGCCGCCCACTTGCAGGGCCGTGCCGGCCAGCACGGCGTTGGACGTCGACAAGCCCGCTTCCCTGGCGATCGTCGGCAACCAGTTCGACAGGAAATACAAGTTCAGCAAGTTCATGAAATTGATGACCCACAACAAAATCGTCATCTTGGCGCGGCCGCCCGTAAACAATTGCAGCACGGGCGCGCCCTTGTGTTCCTTCTCATGCACGACGTATTGCGTGTCGGCCGTGATGCTGACCGTCGGGTCGATGCGTTTCAGCCACTGCGCGACCTTGTCCAGCTTGCGTTTCTTGAGCACCAGGAATTGCATCGATTCCGGCAGCAGGAAGAACATCAGCACGCCGATCACCAGCGGCACCACGCCGCCCACGTAAAACACGGATTGCCAGCCGAAGGCGGGAATCAGCGCGGCCGATAATAATCCGCCCAGCACGGCGCCCAGGGTAAAGCCGCACGAGACCAGCATCATCAGGGTGACTTTCTTGCGCAGGGGGCTGTATTCGCCGGCCAGCGCCATGGCGTTCGGCATCACGGCACCGAGGCCCAGACCCGTGATGAAACGGATCAGCTGCAATTGTTCGATATTCGTTGCCAGCGGCGTGACCAGCATGCACAGCGAAAAGAAGATGGTCGAGCCGATCAGCACGGGACGGCGGCCGAACTTGTCGGCCGTGATGCTGAAGACGAGCGAGCCGACCAGCATGCCCAGCAGGCCCGCGCCAAACACGGGGCCCAGGTTGGCCTTGCTGACATGCCAGTCGGCGATGATGGCCGGTGCCACATAACCCATGGCCTGCACGTCGAAGCCATCCATGATGACGCACAGCCCGCACAGGATCAGCATGCCGATCTGGAAGGAGCCGATCTTGTTGTTATTGATGAGATCGGGAATATCGATCGTCTTGCCTGCCGTGGACATGGTGCCGCTCCTGTTTTTTATGGTGATCGCGCCCTGCCGGCGAGGGACAGGCGCGTGTTTGTCTCAGGCTTCATTACAATCGCTTTTGATTGATTATTCAAACGTTATTTTCGAATGGATTTATCAGGTTTCCTTGTGAATCTTCGGGGAAGCCTGGATGGCCGCCAGGATCACGTCGAGCGCCGGGTGCATGATCTTGCGCTCGTTGGAAATGACGTAAAACTGCTCGCGCAGGGAAGAGGCGTCACCGACCAGCACGGCGCCGAATTGTTCCTCGATGTCGGCCGCCAGGCTGGCCGAGGCGAAGAACAGGCCCAGGCCCTTGCGGCCGAAGGCGTTGAGCATGGCGTTGTCCTCGAATTCACCGACCACGTCGGGCCGCACGCCTTGCTGCACCATCCATTCGTCGATGCGTCCGCGCAAGGCATTGTTGCGCGCGGGGAGCAGAAACGGCGCGCCGTGCAGGCTGTGCGGGAAATTCTCGCGGTATTGTTTCGCCAGCGCGGGAATGCCGAACAGCTTCATGGCGCTCTCGCCCCACAGGTGGCTGGAGACGCGCAGGCTGGCGCCGGCTGGCACGGCCCGGTCTGTCAACACCAGGTCCAGCTTGTGCAGGGCCAGGTCGGCCAGCAAGGATTCGAATTCATCTTCCAGGCAGACGAGCTTGACGGGCTTGTCCAGGCTGCGCGTGGCGTCGAGCATGCGGTAGGCCATCAGTTTCGGCAAGGAATCGGAAATGCCCACCGTCAGGCGCATCTTTTCCGCGTCCGTGTCGGCCAGCGCTTCCTGCATTTGTTCGCCCAGCAAGAAAATCTGGTCCGCGTAGCCGAGCGCCAGCCGGCCCGCTTCCGTCGGCACCAGACGCCGTCCCTGTGGCTGCAGCAGGGACTTGCCCAGTTCCTTTTCCAGCAGGGCCAGTTGGGTGCTGATGGTTTGCACGGCCAGTCCCAGCCGTTCGGCCGCGCGCGTCACGCCGCCTTCCTTGGCGACCACCCAAAAGAAGTACAAATGGCGGTAGTTGAAACCCGTGGTTTTCATCGCTGCATCCTCTATCTTCTGTTTTTGCGAAGTAATACTTCCATTATCTTCTATTTTTAAATGTGTCACACGTCCCTATACTACGTTCCATTGAATTTGGATAAAGGGGAACTATCGATGAAACATTTCAGAGTGTCATTTCTAGTGACATTTATCTGCCTGGGCATTTCCGCCTGGTGGGGTTACACGCACGGTGGCGTGCAGACGATGCTGGCAGCGCTTGGTATCGCGGTGATCCTGGGCGTGATGGAAGTCTCGCTGTCGTTTGACAACGCGGTGGTCAACGCCTCGGTGCTGAAGAACTGGGACAAGTTCTGGCAGGGCCTGTTCCTGGGCGTCGGCATCATCATCGCCGTCTTCGGCATGCGTCTGGTGTTCCCGCTGGTTATCGTGGCGCAAGCGGCTGACCTGGGACTGATGGAAGTGTGGAATCTGGCACTGAGCAATCCGGAGCAGTACTCGATGCACCTGACGAATCACCATGCGGAAGTGGCGGCCTTCGGCGGCATCTTCCTGCTGCTGGTGTTCCTGAACTTCCTGCTGGACTCGGAAAAAGAAACGCACTGGCTGGGCCGTATTGAAGAAAAACTGGGCGCACTGGGCAAAATCTCGTCGATTTCCGTGATGATTGCGCTGGGTACGCTGATGGCCAGTCTGTCGATGATCGAAGAAGGCCAGAAACTGGTGGTGCTGACGGCCGGCCTGTGGGGTATCTTGACCTACGTGGGCGTCGATGTGGTCAGTGGCTTGCTGGAAGGCGATAACGGCGACGGCAACGTGGGCGACATCGTCAAGCGCGGCGGTATTGGCGGCTTCCTGTACCTGGAAGTGCTCGATGCCTCGTTCAGCTTTGACGGCGTGATCGGCGCGTTTGCCATCACCAAGGATGTCGTGATCATCATGCTGGGCCTGGCGATCGGCGCGATGTTTGTGCGTTCGATGACGGTGTTCCTGGTGCGCAAGGGTACGCTCGACGAGTTCGTTTATCTGGAGCACGGCGCGCACTATGCGATCGGTATCCTGGCTGTGATCATGTTGGTCAGCATGAAGTTCCACATTCCCGAGATCTTCACGGGTCTGATTGGGGTGGCCTTCATTCTCGCCTCGCTGTGGTCGTCGATCCGCTACAAGCGCAGGATGGCCCTCGAAGAAGGCCAGACGGAAACGCTGGAAGCGGTCAAGGCAACAGCAGTGTAAAGAATGCGCGACAAACGCTACACCCGTTTGTCGGCAAGTTGTAGCAAGCGTCGCCGCCGGCCTGGGGAGTCAGGCCGGTGGAGGGCGCCAGGTGTTTGGTCATACACAACCCACATAGGAGAAATACATCATGGCAATCAGTCTGCAAAAAGGCGGCAACGTCAATCTGAGCAAGGAAGCCCCTGGCATTTCGAAGATGATCATCGGCCTGGGCTGGGATGCCCGCGCCACCGATGGCGCCGCGTTCGATATCGACGGTTCCGTCTTCCTGTTGAAGGCCGACGGCAAGGTTCGCGCCGACGTCGACATGATTTTCTATAACAACCTGAAGTCGAGCGACGGCTCCGTCACCCACTCGGGCGACAACACCACCGGCGCCGGCGATGGCGATGATGAAACCGTCATCGTCGACCTGGCCACGGTGCCGGCCGAGATCGACAAGATCGCCGTCTGCGTGACGATACACGATGCCGAAGCGCGCAAGCAAAACTTTGGTATGGTATCGAAGGCGTACGTACGCTGCGTGAATGCCAACGGCAACACGGAAATCGCCCGCTTCGACCTGTCGGAAGACGGTTCGGCGGAAACGGCCATGGTCTTCGGTGAAATCTACCGCAATGGCGCCGATTGGAAATTCAAGGCCATCGGCCAGGGCTACAAGGGCGGCCTGGGCCCACTCGCCGCGTCTTTCGGCGTCGGCGTATAAGTTGTAAACAGTCAAGGCGGTTCGCGGTGCGGGCCGCCCCCATCATTACCGAGTTGAGGAAGGAACAGTCAGATGCCAGTGTTTACTATTACCGGGGACGTCGACCCGTTCCTGCATGTGTCGCTTGCCAAGGGCGAGAAGATTTATTGCGAATCCAATGCGATGGTGATGATGGAAACCAATCTTGAGCTGAAAGGCAAGATGACGGGCGGCATAGGCGCCGCGCTGATGCGCACCTTTGCCAACGGAGAATCGTTCTTTCAGCAGCATATCGAGGCCATGCGGGGCGACGGCGATTGTCTGCTGTCGCCCACCTTGCCCGGCGCGATGCGGGTGCTCGAGGTTGGTGCCCAACAATACATGATCAGCGACGGCGCCTTCGTGGCAGCCAGTGCCGGCGTGGAATTGAAGGTGCGCACGCAAAGCCTTGGCAATGCGCTGTTTGCCCAGAGCGGTGGTTTTTTCATCACCGAGACGGCAGGCAGCGGCCAATTGGCGGTGTCCGGTTTTGGCGCGATGTCGATACTGGAAGTGACACCTGGCAAGGACGTGGTGATCGATAACTCGCACGTCGTGTGCTGGGACAACCGCCTGCAATACGAAATTTCCATAACGACCGGCAGCAGCGGCGGCTTTCTGGGCAATTTGATCAATAGCCAGACCAGCGGCGAGGGCATGGTACTGAAGTTTTCAGGCACGGGAAAAATCCTCGTGTGCTCGCGCAACCGCGCGGCCTTCCTCGCCTGGACCCAAAGCAAGCCGGCGTAATCAAGCAGTAAACAACCTAACAGGAGCTATGCGTATGTCTGTCAATTTGAGCAAAGGCCAGAAGATTTCTCTGGACAAAGAAGCTGGTACCACCCTGACCCGTATCACCATGGGCCTGGGCTGGGATGCGGCCAAGACCAAGGGTTTCCTCGGTTTCGGTTCGAAGACGGAAGCCGTCGACCTGGATGCGTCGTGCGTCATGTTCGATGAAAACAAGAGCACGTCCGATATCGTCTGGTTCCGCCAGCTGAAAAGCAAGGACGGCAGCGTCAATCACACGGGCGACAACCGCACGGGCGCGGGCGATGGCGACGACGAACAGATCAATGTCGATCTGTCGAAAGTGCCGGCGAACGTGAAAAGCCTCGTCTTCACCGTCAACAGCTTTACTGGCCAGAACTTCTCGCAGGTGGAAAACGCCTATTGCCGCATCTTGAATGCCAGCAATAACCAGGAAGTCGCGCGTTTCAACCTGTCTGTGCAAGGTTCCCACACGGCACAGATCATGGCCAAGCTGTACCGCCATAACGGCGAATGGAAGATGCACGCCATCGGAGAAAACGGCAACGGTCGCACGTTTGACGACTTGATGCCGCAAATCTCCGTGCATCTATAAGGAGCAGTACGCAGCGGGCGGGGGACGGACCGGATACCGGCCCTTGTCCGCTGCTCTATATTGAAGGAGAGTATGTCGTGATGCGATTGCTGATAGCCTTGCTACTTCCGTGTCTCACGTTTTTCATGCTGGGGCGCCCGCTGGCCGGTGCCGCCGCCTTGATCTTGCAGTGCACTGTGATCGGCTGGGCGCCGGCGGCCCTGTGGGCCCTGTACACGGTAAACCAGCATAAAACGGAGCAGGAACTGGAAGGGGCGTTAAGCCGCAGCTACATGCGCAGGCGTAGTCGGTTGATCTAGATCAACCGGGCGCTTGGAATCCTTGCGCTAAAGCCTGCACGAGCGATCGTGCGGGCTTTTTTGTGGGCGCTCACTTCTTGCAGCGTATCGGCACGTTCACGGAATTGCCGTCCGAACTCAGGTTACGGTACTGCAAATCTTCGCTTTCGATGGCAAAGCGGGGCACGGCGTGGACATAGCGCTGCTTGCAGACGGTGTCGTCATTGATCAGCTGGCCCGCCAGCATGTAGTCGCACAGGGCGAAGCGCGACTCCTCGTCGTCGAGGATCAGCACGCGCGCGGCGCTGTACAGGGCCGATTGCAAGACTTCCGGGCTGCAATTTTCCGGGCCCGTCAGCTTCAGATGGGTTTTCGTTTGCGTGGCCAGGCGTTGCAGCTTGACGAGGGCGGCGCGCTCTTCCTTGCGGGCACTGTCGACGTGCACGTCTTCGCTGGCCAGGCGCAGCGCCAGCGAGGCGATCTGGTCGATGGAGATATGCCAGGCAAAGCCTTCCAGCCGCGTGCGGATCTGGCCCGGCAAGGGATCGGCCGCATCGACTTCGCAGCGGTACAGGCCCAGGTGGGGGCGGCACAGCACGGGGATGGCAAAGGCCGAGGTGCGCTTGCCCTTGACGAATTTCTGGCTCAGGTCGCCAAAGCTTTCATGCGTGATGGTATCGAAGCGGGCTTGCCCAAAGCCCATCTTGACGAGGTTTTCCTTGCGCTGGCGCGAAAACAGGGCGTCGACGGCGTCGTAGATATTCTTGTTGAAGATGCGGTCCAGCGGCTGGCGCTCGTCCGACATCTTTTCGAACACGGCGCTGGAATTGGGCGCGTTGGCATCGATGGAAAGGAGGATGAAGGGCTTGCTGTTCAGGCGCGGTGGCACGACGGCCATGTCGTTGCCGTACAGCTGCGTCAGGGCCACGTCCCACAGGGTTTCCACGCCCAGGTTGTCGGCCGCGCCGCCGTCGAACAGGTGGACATACGACGGCGATTCGCGCGACTCGGAACCGAGTTCCGGCACGAAACTGTTTTTCGGACGGAAACGCTCGAAGGTGACGGAATCGAACACGCCGGGAAAGGCGGCCGAGGTGGCTACGGCCGTCGCCAGGCGGATATCCTGGATCGGTGAATGCAGGGTGCTGTAGAAATACTCATAGGAAAACACCACGCGCTTGCCGCCATCGGTGGCGTCCGTCGCGTTGGCCAGGAAGATGGGGCCGTCGTGCGGCAAGTCCTGGTAGGTTTTCTTGTCGTACAGCACATCGTCCAGCACGTCAGACAGGAACGAGGTGCGTGTCTTGTTCGTCAACAACATCGTCGTCAGGTTGGCCGGTTTCAAGATGGTCTGGCCAAAGAAATCCGTTTTCAGCTTGCTGCGCAGCAAGGGCCAGTCTGTCTGTTTGCCATGCAGCGCATAGTAGCCGCCCGCGATGGCGCCGCCAGACACGCCGGAAATGGCCGAGGCGCCGCTGACGAGGCCGAACTGCTCCAGCTGTTCCAGCGAAGCGGCCGAGAAATTCGCGGCGCGGCTGCCCCCGCCGGACAGGGCGATGCCGATGAAATGGTCGTTGGGCATGGGGTTCTGGATGCGCGCCTTGGGCGCGTCGATGCGCAGGCGCGGGGTTTCCTGCACGGTAAATGTGCGGTTTTCGACGCCGCTATTGGGGCGCAGGGCGAGTACCGTGCAGCCGCTCAGCAGCGCAACGAGGATACATGGGACAAACAAGCGTGGATTCATGCGTGATCTGTGCGTAGTCAGGGGTTGGGATACGGACGGAAACGTGTGCGATTCTAGCAAACCCGGCAACAATCACCTATTCAGCTGGTAGCCGAGCATGGCAGCGTTGTAGAGCACGTGCGCGAGCATGGGGGCCAGCAGCGCGCCGCTGCGCTCGTAGGCATGGCCCGTGCACAGGCCCAGCACGAAGACGGGCAGCATGGCGGCCGGTGGATGCACGAGGGCAAACAGCGCGGCAGCGATGCCGATCGCCTGCCAGGCCGGCAGAGAACGGCGCAAACCGCCCTGCAGCAAGCCGCGGAAGAGGAATTCCTCGCACAGGGGCGCGGCCAGCATGCCCAAGGCCAGCAGCCACAGTCCGTCGCTATTGATCTGCATCAATGTTGAAGCGCTTGGCTGCAACAGGGCCGCGTAACCGATGCCGAACAGCGCCGCGGCACAGGCGCCCGCGATTCCCCGGCGCCACGGCTGGCGGCCCTGTCCGATACGCGGTACGCCGGCCGTCCCGGCGCGCCAGTAGACGAGGCGCAGCGGCGCATACGTGAGCGCGCCGGCCGCGCCAAAGGCGATGGCCAGCTGCGCCAGCGGCGTCGCATTGCTACCTTTGAGCAGGATCAAGGCCAGTGTCTGCAAGATGAAAAACAGCATGGCGGCGATCAGGCCGTCCGCCGCCGTTACTCTCGCTGGCGGCGAAGCGGCGGGGTCGAGCAGGTAGGGTAGCGCATCGCGCGCCTTTTGCCACAGGGCCACGGCCAGCGCGCCCGTGAGCACGACAAACACCAGTTGCTGCACCAGGCTGCCGGCGGCCAGGGCGGCAATGTACAGGCCGGTGAGCAGCAAATACAGGTACGTATACGTGGGGCGCAGCTTTGCCGTGGTTTCCGTGGCCAGCGGATCGCTGGCAAACACGCCCAGCGCCACGGCGATCAGCGCATACAAGGGGATGCCGGCCAGGGCCAGCAGCATCAGGCCCGCCGTCTGCCACGACCAGGCGGGCAGCCAGGCCAGCGCCACGCCGAACAGGATCAATGGATACAGCAGGGCCAGCACGGCCCACAGCTGCGCCTTTTGCCGCAGCGCCTGTTCGATGGAGACGGGGAACGTGTACAGCAGCCACAGCGCGCCGCCTTCCTTGTTGAGGGTCTGGAAAGCCGACATCATGAGCACATAGGTGCCGAGGAAAAAGCCGGTGGAGGCCAGTAGGACGGGATGATCCAGCAGCGCGTGCAGGTCGCGCGCCTGGCCCGTCACCACGGCCTGGCCGCCGAGGATCAGCAGTGGCATCAGCAGGGTTTGCACGAGAAAATTGCGGTCGCGCAAGAGTAACGTCAGCTCGCGCCGCTGGATCGCCGTGCCGAGGCGCGGGCGCCACCGCTGCGTGGGCGATGGCGCCGCTGCCGGCTTGCGCGCCGCTTCGCGTTGGCCCGCGCCCACGACGCCGTGGCGCAACTGGCGGCGCAGCACGGCCATGCCCAGCAGCATCAACAACAGCGTTTGTGCCAGCAGCAGGATAGCGGGCAGCAAGGCGGCCACGCCATCGGCATTGAGCACGCGCACCAGCAGGCCCGGCGGCGTCCAGTGGCTCCAGGCGGGCATGGCGGCCGCCCAGTCATACGCGAAGCCTCCCATGCCCATGCCGAAGGACATACCCAGATACATGGGAAACAGGCCCGCCAGCGAAATCACCGCCTGCAGGTTGCCCAGCCGGGATGGCGTGAGCGACAGGCGCAAGCCCGTGTCGACGAGGGTGCGCAGCATGGCGGCCAGGGCCAGCAGGACGAGGCTGGCGAGCAGGCCGGACAGTGGTGCAAGCCAGGCCTGGCCCGAGTACCAGGCGATCACGGTCGTGCTGGGCCACAGGGCCAGCAAACCGGCCGGATTGACGAGCGTGCGTTCGAGCACGCGCGCCCACAGCAAGGTGCTTTTCTCGGCGGGCAGGGTGACCAGCCATTCCAGGTCCCAGTCCGGTTTCGACAATTCTCCCATGCCCAGCGGCAGCAGGACGCTGACCAGCCACAACAGCGCCAGCTGCAGGGTCAGGCCGCCGATCAGCACCGCGCTGAAGGGCTCCGCCATCCATTGGGCGATGACGGGGTCGAGCAGGCCGCTGCCCGTGTGCAGGCTGCCGCGCGCCTGGCAGGCGGCGACCTGGTCCAGCAAACAGTGCATGTTCAGTACGCTGTGGCGGGCGATGCTGCCGAAGGACAACAGCATGGGCAGCAAGAGCAGCGCGCCCAGCAGCCAGCGTCCGCCGCGCTTGCCAGGCGTGGCGGGGCGGCTTTTACTGTTTTTCTTGAAGGAAAAGCCCCGGCCACTGACGTTGAGCAGGCGCTGCAGGCGCAAGCGGGTCAGCAGCCAGACGGCGCGCCAGGCAGTGGGCGGCACCGCTGTCATGTGGTTTCATCGGTGAGTTGCAAGAAGAGCTCTTCCAGGCTGCCATCGCTGGACAGTTGCTGGCGGATATCGTCCAGGCTGCCTGTGGCCACCAGGGCGCCACGGTGGATGATGGCGACCCGGCTGCACAGCTTTTGCGCCATGTCGAGCAAATGCGTGGACACAAAGATCGTGGTGCCGGCGGCGGCGCGGCGCAGCAGGCGTTCCTGCACGTCGCGCGAAGCTCGCGGGTCGAGGCCGTTGATCGGTTCATCGAGGATCAGCACGGCCGGATCGTGGATCAGTGCGCACGCCAGTCCCAGTTTCTTCTTCATGCCCAGCGAGTAATTGACGGCGAAATCCTCGCTCGCCTCGTCCAGGCCGAATTCCGTCAGCAGACGCGCGGCGCGGGCGGCCGCTTCCGCGCGCGAAAAACCATGCATTTCGGCCACGAATTGCAGGATTTCACGACCCCGCAAATAGTCGTAAAAGATGGGGGTGTCGGGCAGGTAGCCCACCTTGCGCTTGACGGCGGCGCCGTCGCGGTGGCAATCGAGGCCATCGACCAGCACGCGGCCGGCGCTGGGCACGAGGATGCCCATCAGCATGCGGATGGTGGTGGTCTTGCCGGCCCCGTTCGGGCCCAGGAAGCCGAAGACTTCACCTTTGCCCACTTGCAAGGTCAGCGGCTTGACGGCCTCGAACGTGCCGTACTGTTTGGACAAACCTTCGAAGGCAATCATCGTGCATCCCAAAAAGATAGCGTGCAGGATGATAGCCCGATATAGCGCCGCCAGAGCGCTACTTGGTGGCGTAACTTAGTGGCTTAACTTAATGTCGCAACATCACGCCGATCGCGATGCAGGCCAGGATCGCCAGGCTCATGGCGATGCCGTAGGCTGCCATCAATAACAGCCAGCGGCAGACGGTGGCGAGTTTGCCGCTTCGATACACGCGCCACATGGCCCAGGGCAGATAGGCGAGCAGCCAGGCGCCGAGCGCGAGGCGGACAATGTTGACGGGGATCAAGGTCATCAGCGCCATCGTGATGAAGGCGAAGGCATTCGTATGCAGGGCGAGCAGGAAATGTTCGCCATAGCGCCGTCCGCTGCCCAGGTAGAGAATTTTCAGGAACAGGGCGAACAGCGGCATCAGGCAAAACATGGCGTACGGCGCGTAATGGTAAAAGCTGTCCACCACGAGTTTTTGTTTCTCGGCCGTGGGCAGTTGCTCAAAGTCTTGCCATTGCTGCGGCAGGGTGGGTGTCTGGCCCAGAATGCTGAGCTGCATGGGCGAGGTCGTATTTTCCGGAATGTGACGGGGGCCGTGGGCGCTCACCTGGGCTGGCTGATCGTGGACGGTGAGGAACATGTCGGGGCTGCTGAATTTGAGGATGGCAAAGAACAGGATGCTGAAGGTCAGGTAGACGCGCAGCGGCTCCACGTAACGCACGCGGCGTCCCGCGATGTATTCATTGCTCAGCGCGCCAGGACGGAACAGCAGCAGGGCCAGGGTACGCCAGAGCTTGCCTTCGAGCGCCACATAATGGGCGACAAATTCATGCAGGAATTCACGCGCGCTGGGCATGTGCAGGGTCGTTGTCTGGCCGCAGGCGCTGCAGAAGTTGCCTGGCGCATCGGTATCGCAGTTATGGCAGGTACTGACGGGACTCGTGCTGGATGACACTGTTTTCAAGATGAACTCTTTCCATGGCCAAAAAATGATCGCTCAAGGGCGCAGCCTATGATGAAGGAAAAGAATGGTAAAAGCACATTTTTTCTCTGTGTAGTTGCTTTCGAGATACAAAATGCCTGCGCCGTTCAGGCGCCAGCAAAGGCGGCCAGCAGGCGCCGTTCGCCAGCGGGCGTGAGGCGCAGGGCGCGGCTGTCGAGTTCGCGCTCGGCCCAGCGCTGGCGCAGGGCCAGTTGCAGGATGGCGGCCCCCAACGCACCGCCCAGGTGAGCGCGCCGCTCGCTCCAGTCCAGGCAGGCACAGGCGAAGCGGCGGCGCTGGCGCTGCAATTGCGGCACGTCGATGCCCAGGGTCGCCATGCCGGCCGTGCCCGCTTCCGACAGGCAATACTCACCTTCGCTGCCATCGTCCAGCAGCCAGCCTTGCGCGTGCAACTGGTCGTGCAGGGTGACGGCAACACTGCCGGCCATGTGGTCGTAGCAGGTGCGCGCATGGCGCAGGCGGTCGGGCGTGGTGGGGGTAAAGGGCGTTGCCGCCACGCCGGCCACCACCAGCAGCGCTTCCAGCGCCCGGCCCACCTCGGCGTTGGCCAGGCGGTAATAGCGATGCTTGCCTTGCGCCAGCATCGACAGCAAGCCATCCTCGCGCAAGCGCGCCAGATGGGCGCTGGCCGTCGAGGCGCTTACCTCGGCCAAGGTCGCCAATTCCGTGGCCGTGCGCGCATGGCCATCGAGCAGGCTGCACAGCATGCGCGCGCGGGCCGGTTCTGCGATGGCGCCGGCCAGTTGCGCCAGGCCCATGTCGGCCGTGCGTTGTTGAGGGCTGTCATTCATGATTCGTCCGTGGGCGAAGTGTTGTGGTGGAAGGGCCAGCATACTCGTGTCCCTACCTCACTGCAATGGAATGCGCATGCCGCCCACCGACTTTGTTATCGAGCCCGCCGACCCTTTCTTAGCCGTTACCCACGCGGCGCCGTATGATTACTATCGCCGCCTGGCGGATGGCCCGCCGCTGCGTTTCGAGGCGTCGCTCGACTGCTGGCTGGCGACGGGCGCGGCCGGCGTGCAAGCCGTGCTGGCGCATCCCGCCTGCCGCGTGCGGCCGCCGGACCTGGCCGTGCCGCACAACCTGGCGGGCACGCCGTGCGGCGCGATTTTTGCCGAGCTGGTGCGCATGAATGAGGGCGAACGGCATGCGGTGCCGAAGCAAGTGCTGGCGCGCGCGCTGGGCCAGGTGGACCTGGGGCGCCTGCAGGAACAGGTCGCACGTCTTGCCGGCGACCGCGTGCCGGTCAGCGCCGACCAGCTGAACGATGCAATTTTTCAACTGCCCCTGTTCGCCATGGCCGACTTGCTGGGCTTTGCGCCAGCGCAATGGCCGGCGCTGGCCGCCTGGACGCGCGCTTTTGTCGCCTGTTTGTCGCCGCTGAGCAATGCTGGCCAACTGGCTGGCGCGCAAGTGGCGGCCGATGCCTTGCTGGAAGGGTTTGCCGCTTTGCTGCGCGAGGGCAACGCGAGGCCCGGTAGCCTGCTGGCCAGTATCGTGACAGAGGCCGATGCCATGGGGAGCGGCTTGCTGGCCAATCTCGTGGGCTTGCTGTCGCAGACCTGCGACGCCACGGCCGGCTTGCTGGGCAATGCCATCGCGGCCTTGCGCGCGCAGCCTGACTTGCTGCCGTCACTGCGCGCCGCACCCCAGCGATGGCCAGCCATGCTGCGCGAAGTCAGCCAGCGCGATCCCGCCATCCACAACACGCGCCGCTACACGGCGCAAGACGTGGAGTTCGATGGCGTGCGCGTGCCGGCCGGGCAGATGATCGTCGTCGTGCTGGCCAGCGCTTGCGATGCGCAGTTCGGCTTTGGCCATGGCCGCCACGGTTGTCCAGGCCAGTCCATCGCGCTGACCATCGCCACGGCGTGCCTGCAGGCGTGGACCGATGCATTGGAAGGCATGCTGCTGAGGTGGGAATATCTGCCGTCGCTGAACGCCCGCATCCCCGTGTTTATGGAAGGGACCAGCGCATGATTGCCGTGATTTTCGAAGTCTGGCCCAGCGCCGAAGGGCGCCAGCACTATCTGGACCTGGCGGCCGCGCTGCGGCCCTTGCTCGACGAAGTGGACGGTTTCATTTCCATCGAGCGCTTCAGCAGCCTGAGCGAGCCAGGCAAATTGCTGTCGCTATCCTTCTTTCGCGACGAGGCGGCGCTGGCGCAGTGGCGGCAACTGGAAGCGCACCGCACGGCGCAGTCGGCCGGCCGGCACGGCGTGTTTGACGATTACCGGCTGCGCATCGCCGCCGTCGTGCGCGATTACGGCATGCTGGACCGGCAACAGGCGCCGGCCGACAGCCTCCAGCGCCACAGCGTTTAGCGGGGCAGCGCGCCCTGCGTGATTTTCACTTTGACCCGGTAAGTGGGCTCGGCCGCATTCAGGGCCGGCGGCGTGGCCGGGTCGACGTCGAGCAAAGTAAACGTCAGGTGGTTGACGGTGACGGAACTGGCGGCGCCGGGCATGGAATCGGACAAGACGATGTCGGTCGTGCCTGCGCTGTTGAGCAAACTGAAACTGTAGCTGACGTAGCCTTTCCACACGCACACGGCGCCCTTGCGGCAGCGGCTGTCGTTGACGCGCTCCAGTTTCAGAGTGTCGGTGGCCGTGATGGCCACCTGTTCGCCTGGCGACAGCACGTGGGTGACGCTGCGCGGCGTGTTTTCCGCGTCGCCGGCGCTGCCGGCCGCGCCGCAGCCAGCCAGCATGGCCAGGCAAGCGATGAGCAGGGGCAGCAGCACGGTACGGTAAGAGCGGTTCAGAGTAGACATGGTTTTCCTTTCAGGTGGAGCGTCCCCGGCGTGCTTGTTCACGCGGAGGATAAAAATGATAGTAACAAAATGATATTTTTCCGGCGCACTATTGGCGTGCTGCCGATGAATTGATGCGCCGGCCACGCGGCGCGCCGATTACTGCGTAGAATGGCTGTTTTGAAAATCAGGAAACAACCATGAAAAAAACTGCCCTGGCGAAAAGCGATGCCAAGAAACTGATGGGAAAGATGAATGTTCCCGGCGCCGGTGCATTCGGTAAGGAAGCGGTGGTCGTCGACCGCCGCGAGCAGCGCAAGCGCGATCAGGCCCTGGGCCTGGTGCCATTCGCCGTCAAATTGAACAGCGATCTGGTCTTGCAATTGCAGACCCTGGCCAAGGAACGCGACGCGGATCTGAATGAATTGGTCGCCGAGCTGATCACCAAGGGCTTGGCTGCAGCGTAAGGGCTGACAATGTTTATCTGTTGATAAATATCAGTGGTAAAACTAAAAGGCGCCTTGCGGCGCCTTTTGCATTGCGGCATTGCTTTCGATTACACCCAGGCGGCCAGCGCGCCCTTCATTTTTTTCAGCGCCGCCACTTCGATCTGGCGGATGCGCTCGGCCGATACGCCGAACTCTTCTGCCAGCGCGTGCAGGGTGGCGCCGGAACCGTCGTCGTTGGCCAGCCAGCGCGCTTCGATGATGCGGCGCGAACGGGCGTCGAGCTTGCTCAAAGCCGTTTCCAGGCCTTCCGATTGCAAACGCGTCACTTGTTCCGCTTCCAGCACCTTGGTCGGTTCGCTTTGCTCCGACGACAGGTAGGCAATCGGCGAAAACTTGTCATCTTCATCGTCGGTCGGCGATTCGAGCGCAATGTCGCGGCCGCTCAAACGCGTTTCCATCTCGATCACTTCTTCGCGTTTCACGTCGAGCAGCTTGGCCAGCGCATCGATCTGCTTTGGCGTCATCGCATCGAGGCCCGTCTTGTGGCTGCGCAGATTGAAGAACAGCTTGCGCTGTGCTTTCGTCGTCGCGACCTTGACCAGGCGCCAGTTTTTCAGGATGTACTCATGCATCTCGGCTTTCACCCAGTGCATGGCGTACGACACCAGGCGCACGCCCTGGTCCGGATCGAAACGTTTCACGGCTTTCATCAAGCCGATATTGCCTTCCTGAATCAGGTCGGCGTGCGGCAAGCCATAGCCCAGGTAACCGCGGGCAATCGAGACCACCAGGCGCAGGTGCGACAGCACCAGTTCTTGCGCGGCGGCCAAGTCATTTTTTTCGCGCAGGCGTGTCGCCAGCGAAATTTCTTCGTCGTGGGTCAACATGGGCAGGCGGTTCACGGCCGAAATATAGGCGTCGATATTACCCAGATTGCCAGTGAACCCGAGGCCCAGCGCATTACTTTTGGTCGGAACCAATGCGGACGTTGCGGACATCATAGTCATGTTTTCTCCCTCGTAGTCTTGCTTTGTTCCAGTTGGCCACGTCACGCGACGTGGTCCGTTTGTCTGTTCGGTTTTGCGTATTCGGTCTTGCACTTTGCAGATCGCGACACCATCTTCATCTGGCGTCCTTGGCGGTTCTGCTGTTGGTATGTGCCTATATTAGCACTCTCTGCTTGAGAGTGCCAATCAGCACATTTAATCGTCCTGATAGCCTAAATACTATGGCGAATGAATGCTTGATATCTATGTCTGTACATCGCGCGATAGCGCTTCACGACAACAGGGCTAGTCTACGGCCTCTGGCTGAAGCGAGCCTTAAGAATACTTGCTTAATATCAAGATGATAGCAGTGCGGGGGGGCGCATGGCGGCGCCGGAGCGCCGCCATGGAAAGGAAGGTCAGTTCAGGCGCGCCAGGTGGCGCTGCACGCAGAGGAAGGCGCCAATCAGGCCAAGGCCGGCGCTGACGGCCAGCAAGCCGGCCATCGGTAGCGGCGCCAGCGGCACCAGCTGGAATTCGGATGCGTACAGGCGGGCAAACTCGGCAATCGCCGTATTCAGCGGTTGCATGGCCAGCGCCACGGCGCCCAGGGCCAGCGCGCCAGCGCACAGGCCCAGCAGGGCGCCCGTGTAATAGAAGGGGCGGTGGATGAAGGTGTCCGTGGCGCCGATCAATTTCGAGATGCTGATTTCATCGCGCTGCTGCATCACTTGCAGGCGGATGGTATTGAAGACAACAGCGATCACGGCCACGCCCAGGGTAATGGCCAGCAACAGCAGCACCAGGCGCAGCACGCCCAGCAGGGCCGCCAGGCGCTTGACCCAGGCCGAATCGACTTGCGCCGATTCCACGCCTGGCAAGTGGCGCAACTGTTCCGCCACGGCATCGACATCCTGCGCTTCGCTGGCGCTGCTGAAGGCGTCAAGTTTCAGCACATAGCTGTCGGGCAAGGGATTGTCGCCCAGGGTGCTCAGTACATCTGCCAGGCCATTTTTATTTTTCAGGGTGTCGAGCGCCTGTTCGCGCGCGATGAAGACGATCTTCGCCTTTTGCTCGCCGACGATCTTGCGCATGGCACCGGCCAGGGCCACGGCTTGCTCGCGCGGCGTGTCGATCTTCAGGAAGACGCTGATTTCCGGGTCGACGGACATCTGTTCCGACATGGGGCGGACATTGTCGAGCATGGTCAAGCCGGCGAATGGCAGCGACAGGGCGATGGCGACGACGACGACGTTCAAGAGAAAGCCGCCCGGCGACTTGCGCAAGTGAATCAGCGCCGAACCGAGGGCGAAGCGGTGTTGACGGAACCAGCCTCTCATGCCTGTTCTCCTTCGCCGTGATCCAGGCCAGGCGCGAAATCGGGATCGGGCGGGGCGAAGACGGGCGCCTGCGTGGCCTTGTCGATGGCCACCAGCTGGCCGTTTTTCAGGTGGATCACGCGGGCGGCTGCGTCGAGCATCTGTTCGTCATGGCTGGAAATGAGGCAGGTCACGCCGACGGAGTGGAATGCTTTCAGGGCGTCGAGCACCTTGTTGGCGCTGGCGCGGTCCAGGTTGGCCGTCGGTTCGTCGGCCAGGATGATTTGCGGCCGGTTGACGATGGCGCGCGCGATCGATACGCGCTGCTGCTCGCCGCCCGACAGCGACAGGGGGCGCGCCATGGCGCGGTCCAGCAGTCCCACCTTGTCGAGCGCGGCGCGCGCGCGCTGTTCCGCGGCAACTTTATGCGCGCCGACGACGAGCAGCGGCAGCATGACGTTGGCCAGGATGGAGCGGTCGTTGAGCAGCTTTTGCTGCTGGAAGATCAGGCCCATGTTGCGGCGCAGGAAGGGCACGCCGGCCGGCTTGATCTTCGCCATGTCCTGGCCATTGACGATCAGCTTGCCCGACGTGGGGCGTTCCATGGCGGCGATCATTTTCAGCAAGGTGGATTTGCCGGCGCCGGACGGGCCGGCCAGAAACACCAGCTCGCCCTTGGCAATACTGAGCGAAATGTCGCTGAGCGCCACGGCATCGGGGGAGTATTGCTTGGAGACGTGCTGAAATTCAATCATGTATAGGCTTATCCGAGCAGCGCTTCGACAAATTCGGCAGCCACGAAAGGCTGCAAGTCTTCAATTTTCTCACCGATGCCGATGAAATACACGGGCACAGGGCGTACGCGGGCAATCGCCGCCAGCACGCCGCCCTTGGCGGTACCGTCCAGCTTGGTGATCACCAGGCCGCTCAATTGCAGGGCATCATCAAACGCTTTCACTTGCGTGAGGGCATTCTGGCCCGTGTTGCCGTCGATGACGAGCAGGGTTTCATGCGGCGCGCCCTCCATGCCCTTGCCGATCACGCGCTTGATTTTCTTCAATTCTTCCATCAGGTGCAACTGCGTCGGCAAGCGGCCCGCCGTGTCGACCATCACCACGTCGATGCCGCGCGCTTTCGCCGATTGCACGGAGTCGTAGGCCACGGCGGCCGGGTCGCCCGATTCCTGCGAAATCACGGTGACGTTGTTGCGCTCGCCCCAGACCATCAGTTGCTCGCGCGCGGCGGCGCGGAAGGTGTCGCCCGCAGCCAGCAGCACGGACTGGTTGTTCGACTGCATGTGCTTGGCCAGCTTGCCGATGGTGGTGGTCTTGCCGGCGCCATTCACGCCGGAAATCATCATCACCAGCGGCTTGTGGCGGCCCAGCTCGAAGCGCTTTTCCAGCGGCGAGAGCAGGTCGATCAGCAGTACTTTCAGGGCGGCCTTGACGGCGGCCGCGTCGAGCAGCTTGTCTTCCTTGACCTTTTTCTTCAATTCCGTGAGCAGGAATTCCGTGGCGTCGATGCCCGCGTCGGACATCAGCAGCGCCGCTTCCAGCTCTTCGTACAGGGCGTCGTCGATCTTCGCGCCGACGAACAGCACGGACAAGGTGTTCGAGGTTTTCGACAGGCCCGCCTTCAGGCGCGTCATCCACGATTTTTTCTCGGGTTCGGCGGCCACGATCACGGGCACGAGCTCGGCCGGCGCGCCGCTCAGGGGCGTAGCGACAGGCTGCGGTGCAGGCGGCGTGGCGGCGGGAAGGACGAGGGGCTCGGCTGGTGCAGCCTCGGGAGCGATGGGTTTTTTCTTGAAGAAACTAAACATGGATGTGTGGTGGCGGGTGCTGACCTAAGGCCCGGCGGCGCCGGACACTGTGTTACGGGCTATTCTACCAGAGCGCGCCCGGCCCTTCATGCTTTACTGTTCGATTGGCAACATTGCGTCGCTATCCACGGAGATCGCCGCAGTTGCCGCGCTTTCCAGCCGGATCAATGGGTTTGCAGGGCCTGCGCCTGGTGGCGGCGACGCCAGTCGGCGATGCTTTCGTCGACTTGCCGCAAGTCCAGCACATGCAAAAAGGGCGGCGGCTGCCTGGTCAGCACGGGACTGCGTCCGCCAGCCCACAATTCCATGCTTGGAGGCAAGCTTGCATGCAGTTGCTGCAGGCTGTCGCGCGTCTGCCTTTGCTTGCTGGCGCTGGAAAATGATAGCGCGACGATATCGGCCCGCTGCGCGCGGGCGGCCGCGACGATGTCCGTCAGCGGTGTTTCCACGCCCAGCGACATGCAATGGGCGCCGGCCGCCGCACACAGGGCCTCGGCCATCAGCAGCCCCAGGCCGTGACGTTCCTGCGGCAAGGTACTGAGGACGATGCGCGGCGAGCGCATGGATGGGCTGCTTGCTTGCGGCAGGGAAAAGATGGCGTGGCGCATCACCGTTTGCAAGGTTTCGCTATACAGGTGCTCTTCATACACGGCCAGTTCGCCGCAAGCCCACGCTTCGCCCACCATGCCGGTGAGGGGAGCGATCACGTCGATGGTGAACGCTTTCAGGCCCAGCACGGCCAGCGCCTGGCGCAGGGCGTCGCCCAGTTCCGCCATCTGGTGGCTACGGCACAGGGCCAGGTAGTGTTCGAGCTGGGGGGGCGGCGTGGACGACGCCGCGCTGCCGGCGCTGGCCAGCTGCTGCAGTTGCGCGGTGCTGTGCTGCATGATTTTTCCCGGACGAAATCCGAGATCCAGCAGGCGCTTGACCATGCGCAACTTTTGTACCTGCTCGGCCGGGTAGCTGCGCTCGCCAAAGGCGTCGCGCCGTGGCTGGGGAAAGTCGTAGCGGCGCTCCCACACGCGCAAGGTTTCCTTGGCCAGCCCGGTGTCGCGTTCGACATCGCTGATGCTGAAGGCGGAAGTAGGTTGCAGGTCAGTATCCATACCAGGGGGCTTGCTCGCATGCCAAAAGAACGTGGAGTGCATTTTACGCCTTCCGCTGCCCCATACCAAATAGCTGAATCCGATTAGAAATTGCCGGCGTATAAGTTTTTGAACGGCTGAGGGCGCTCATTGACACAAATCAAGATTTCATCGATTATCCATGAAGCTCTATTTGTCCAGGACAAACTAAATACAGGTGCATTCATGAAAATTGCCGTCGTCGGAGCAGGAATCGCAGGTCTGTCGTGTGCCTATCGCCTGGCGCAAGCCGGCCAGGACGTCACCTTGTACGAGGCGGGCGACTACTTTGGCGGCCACAGCCATACGGTGGATGTGACGCTCGATGGCGTCACGCATGGCGTCGACACGGGTTTTCTCGTGTTCAATCACGCCACGTATCCGAACCTGGTGCAACTGTTTGACGAACTTGGCGTCGAGGCGGCCGACAGCGACATGTCGTTTTCCGTGAAGATGCCTTTGGGCAGGGCGTCCGATGCCCGCGTGCTGGAATGGGCGGGCGCCAACCTGGATACCGTGTTTGCCCAGCGCAGCAATCTGCTGCGCCCGGCCTTCCTGCGCATGTTGCGCGATATTCTGCGTTTCAACCGCCAGGCCAGCGCCCTGGCCACGGCCAGCGTGCCGGCGCCGGCCCTGTCGCTGGGCGAGTTTCTCGACCTGCACGGCTATGGCGACGAATTCCGGCACTGGTATCTGCTGCCGATGGCCGCCTGCATCTGGTCATGCCCGGCGCGCCAGATGCTGGCTTTTCCGCTGGCTACTTTCATCCGTTTCTGCCACAACCATGGCTTGCTGCAAGTGAGCGACCGGCCGCAATGGCGCACGGTGCGCGGCGGCTCGCGCGTGTACGTGAAAAAACTGCTGGCGGGCATCCCGCAGCAGCGCCTGGCGTGCCCCGTGCTGGCCGTGCGCCGCCAGGCCCACGGCGGCGCGCGCATGGTCGAGCTGCAGACGGCCGCCGGCGTCGAGCATGTCGATCACGTCGTGCTCGCTTGTCACAGCGACCAGTCGCTGGCCCTGCTGGGAGATATCCGCGACGACGAGCGCGCCGTGCTCGAAGCCGTGCGCTACCAGCCGAATCGCGCTGTGCTGCATACGGATGCGTCTTGTCTGCCGCAGCGCCGCCGTGCCTGGTCCGCCTGGAATTACCAGGGCCGGCCGGCCGCGCACGGCGAGGCGCCGCAAGTGTGTGTGCATTATTTGCTGAACCAGCTGCAACCCTTGCCCTTCAGCACGCCCGTCATCGTTTCGCTCAATCCGCTCGACGAGCCCGCTCCGTCCAGCATCATCGACGAATTTTCGTATGCCCACCCCGTGTTCGATGGCGCGGCCATTGCCGCCCAGGCGCGCCTGGCCGGATTCCAGGGCGCGCAGCACACGTGGTTCGCGGGCGCGTGGACCGGTTATGGTTTCCATGAAGACGGCTTGAAGTCGGGCCTGGCCGTGGCCGAAGCGCTGAACAGCATGGCGGCGGCGGAGCTCGGCCATGCCGCGTGATCCCACGCAGCCGTCGCAGCCGCAACCCCAGCTGTGCCTGGGACTGGTGCGCCATGCGCGGCTGCGTCCGCGCGCGCATGCCTTTAGTTATGGCATGTTTTATCTGCGCCTGCCCTTGCGCAGCCTGGGCGCGTACGATTTTCCTGCCAGGTTGATTTCGCGCAACGGCGCCAATGTGCTGTCCTTCCGCGACAGCGACCACGGCGATGGCACGACGCCGCTGCTGGACTGGATCGACGGTTTGCTGCGCCAGCATGGCGTGTCGGACGCGGGCGGCGAAATCTGGCTGCAAACCATGCCGCGCATGTTCGGCTATGTCTTCAATCCCGTCAGTTTCTGGTTTTGCCACCGCCCGGATGGCGCGCTGCGCGCCGTGGTCTGCGATGTGCGCAATACCTTTGGCGAACGCCATCTGTACCTGCTCGAACAGGGCGGCGCCATCGCCTATGGCAGCGAACTGGTCGCCAAGAAAATTTTCCACGTGTCGCCGTTTTGCAAGGTGGAGGGCCAGTACCGCTTCCGTTTCCTGCGCAATAGCGAACAGGACGGCGAACGCCACCTGGCCAGAGTTGATTACGACGACCTCGACGGTCCGCTGCTACAGACGAGTTTGTCCGGCACGGCCCAGCCGCTGCGCGATGGCGCCATCGCCTGGGCTTTGTTGCGCTATCCCCTGATGACGTTCGGCGTGATGGCGCGCATTCACTGGCAAGCCTTGCGCCTGTGGTTGCGCCGCGTGCCGTTTTTCAGCAAACCCCACCCCCCTCAAGAAAAGGTGTCCCGATGAGCTCCGATTCCCTGCCGACCGGCCTGCATGCGCGCAGCAGTTCCCCTCCCTTGCATGGGCATGCGCACCTGGACATGCCCGCCGCCGGGCGCATGATTGTGCGCCTGCTGGAAAAATTGCAATATGGCGCCCTGCGCCTGCGCACGCCTGACGGCGGCATCTTGCTGTACGGCGACGGCAGCCACCCCGTCACCCTGGACTTGCATAACTGGCGCCTGTGTGCGGCCGTGCTGCGCTCGGGTGACATTGGCTTTGCGGAAACGTTTATCGCCGGCGACTGGCGCACGGACAATTTGCCGGGCTTGATCGAGCTGATGATACGCAACCGCGCGCACATCGAATCGCTGATCTACGGCAACTGGTGGGGCAACCTGGTCTACAAGGTCCGGCATTTGCTCAATCGCAATTCGCGGGCCGGCAGCAAGAAGAATATCCACGCCCATTACGACATCGGCAACGCCTTTTATCAGCTGTGGCTGGACCCGTCGATGACGTATTCGAGCGCGCTGTTCACCGAAGGCGCCAGCCTGGAGCAGGCGCAAGTGGCCAAGTACCGCCGTATTGCGGATCAGCTGCAGCTGCAGCCGGGCCAGCGCGTGCTGGAAATCGGCTGCGGCTGGGGCGGCTTTGCGGAAACGGCGGCGCGCAGCTACGGCGCGCACGTGACGGGCCTGACCTTGTCGACCGAACAACTGGCGTATGCGCGCCAGCGCCTGCACGACGCGGGACTGGCGGGGCAGGCTGACTTGCAGCTGTGCGATTACCGCGACAGCGCCGGCCAGTACGACGCCATCGCCTCGATCGAGATGTTCGAAGCCGTGGGGCAAAGTTACTGGCCCGGCTATTTCGAATGCGTGGCGCGCAACCTGAAGCGGGGTGGACGCGCTTGCATCCAGACCATCGTCATCGCCGATGACTTGTTCGAGCGCTACAGCAAGAGCACGGATTTCATTCAACAGTACATTTTTCCGGGTGGCATGCTGCCTTCGCCTGTCGAGTTTCGCCGCGCCGCCGAAGCGCAGGGTTTGCGCGTGGAAGACGCCTTCCGCTTCGGCCTCGATTACGCGGAAACCTTGCGCCAGTGGCGCGCCAGCTTCCTGGCCCAGCGCACGGCGCTGGAAAAGCAGGGTTTCGATGGCCGTTTCCTGCTGACCTGGGAATTTTACCTCGCGTATTGCGAGGCCGCCTTTCAGGCGCACAACACGGATGTGATGCAATTTACCCTGATCAAGGACTGACCATGCGCCGCCTGCTTGCCACTGTTGTGCTGTCATTGACCATGTTGGGCGCTGCGGCCGCGCCGCCTGCCTTTGTCGCTGCCGACGTGCCCGAAGCCCGCCTGGCGGGTGAGGGCGACTACACGTGGTTCGGCATGCGTATTTATCGGGCGCAACTGTGGGTGGGCCCGCAAGGCTACCAGGGCGCGGCATCGGCAACGGCGCCGTTTGTACTGGAACTGCGCTACGCGCGTTCGCTCGACGGCAGGAAAATCGCCGAAGCCAGTTATGAACAGATGCAGAAAATCGGCGCCGGCACGGAAGCACAGCGGCTGGCGTGGCTGGCTACCATGCAGCGTATCTTTCCTGACGTCAAGGAAGACCAGCGCATCGCGGGCGCCTACCGTGCTGGCATCGCGCCCGGCGTGCGCTTTTATCTCGATGGCAAGGTACTGGCCGACGTGAACGATGGCGACTTCGCGCGCGCCTTCTTTGCCATCTGGCTGTCGCCGTCGAGCACGGCGCCGAAGCTGCGCGCAGCCTTGCTGCAAAGTGCGGCACCACTGCCATGAACGCCGGGGCCAGCGCGTTGAGCTTGCCTGCCTTGTTCAGCTATGGCCTGTTCGGCTTGCCGCTGGCCATGCTGGCGCTGCCCATCTATATATATGTTGCGCCGTTTTATGCGCAGCGCAGCAGTCTTGATTTGGCGCAGATCGGCGCCGTGCTTCTGGCGGCCCGCATCGCCGCCGCCTTCATCGATCCTGTCCTCGGCGCCTGGATGGCGCGTGACGGGCGCAGCTATGCCGTGCTGGTCGCCGTCTCGCTGCCCTTGCTGCTGCTGGGCTTTGGCGCCCTGTTCCATCCGCCGTCCATGCAGCAAGCGGCCACCCTGGCCTGGTTCCTGGCCTCCTTGTTGCTCGTCTACGCCGCCTATGGCCTGGCCGGCATCGCGCACCAGAGCTGGGGCGCGGCCCTGAGCCAGGCGCGCGGGCAGCGGGCGCGCGTGGCGGCCGTGCGCGAAGGCTGCGGCTTGCTGGGCGTGATCCTGGCCGCGGGCCTGACGTCCGTGCTCGGCTATGACGGACTGTCGCTGGCCTTTGCTGTCTGCCTGCTGGCGGCGGGCGCTCTGCTGCTGGCGCGCGCGCCGCGTCCGGTTTTACGCCATGGCACGCAGGCGCTGCCCGCCGGCGCCTGGCGCCTGCCGTTTCGCCAGCGCGCGTTTCGCTGGCTGTTCGCCGTTCTGCTCGTCAATGGCGTGGCGGCCGCCATTCCCGCCACCCTGTTCCTGTTCTTTGCCGCCGACTACTTGCGCCTGGGCCATTACGCAGGACCGTTCCTGATCGTCTACTTTTGCGCGGCGGCCGCCTCGATGCCCGTGTGGGTGGCCCTGGCGCGCCGTTTTGGCGAGGCGCGCGCCTGGGGCGGCGCCATGCTGCTGGCCGCGACCGTGTTTGTCTGGGCGTATGGCCTGGGTGCGGGCGCGGCCTGGGGTTTTGCCAGCATCTGCCTGCTGTCGGGCCTGGCGCTGGGCGCCGACCTGGCCTTGCCGCCGGCCCTGCTGGCAGGGTTGATCGGCGCGGCCGGCCATGCCGGGCGGTATGAAGCTGCGTATTTCGGCTGGTGGAACTGGGGCGTGCAGATGAGCCTGGCGCTGGCGGCCGGCATCGCCTTGCCCCTGCTGGCCTGGCTCGGCTATGTGCCGGGCGGCAGCGGCGGCTTGCCGGTCCTGTCCGCCGCCTACGCCTTGCTGCCCTGTGTTTTGAAACTGCTGGCGGCGTTATTGCTGTGGCGTGCGCCCCTGCAACATATATATAGTGACCACCTGGAGAATCGCGCATGCGTTTCATAACCTATTGCCAACGTTGCTTGCCGCTGGCGGCCTTGTTGTTGGCGCTGGCCGCCTGTTCCACGCCGCCCGCGCCAGCCACGTACGCGCAGGAATTGCCCGTGCTGGATCTGCAACAGTACTTCAATGGCACGCTCGATGCCCACGGCATCTTCCAGGACCGCTCCGGCAAGGTGGTCAAGCGTTTCGTGGTGGTGATGCGGGCCAGCTGGGTCGGCGATATTGGCACCCTGGACGAGGATTTCACGTATGCGGACGGCAGCAAACAACGGCGCGTGTGGACCTTGCGCAAGACGGCGCCCGGGCGCTTCATCGGCACGGCGCCCGACGTGATCGGGGAAGCCATCGGCGAAGTGGCCGGCAATGCGCTGCGCTGGCAATACGTGCTGGCCTTGCCCGTCGATGGCACGGTCTACCACGTCGACTTCGAGGACTGGATGTTCCTGATGGATGACAAGGTCATGCTCAACCGCGCCGCCATGAGCAAGTTCGGCTTCAGCCTGGGCGCCGTCACCTTATCGTTCAGCAAGCGTCCGCAGGCGGCTCCATGAATCGCAAGATCACAAGCTGGGCCGGCAAGCGCGTGTGGATCATCGGCGCGTCCAGCGGCATTGGCGCCGCCTGCGCCACCTTGCTGCTGGAGCAGGGCGCCAGCGTGGCCTTGTCTGCCCGCCATCGCGCCAGCCTGGAACAGCTGTGCGAGGGGCAGCCGCTGGCGCTGGCCTTGCCGCTCGATATCACCCAGCATGCGCAGCTGCGGGCCGTCTGCACGCAATTGCAGCAGCAGTGGACGCATATCGACCTGGTATTGGTGGTCGCCGGCGGCTATCAGGCCATGCGCGCCGATAGTTTCGACCTCGCGGCGGCCCATGGTCTGCTGGCCCTGAATGTGGGCGGCGTCTTCAATTGCCTGGAGCAGGCTTTGCCGTGGCTGTTGCGCCAGGGCAGCGGCGGCATCGGCATCGTCGGCTCGGTGGCCGGCTATGGCGGCTTGCCCAAGGCGCTCGCGTATGGCGCCAGCAAGGCGGCGCTGATCAACCTGACGGAATCCTTGTACCTGGATTTGCATCCGCGCGGCATCGGCGTGTATCAGATCAACCCGGGTTTTGTCGCCACGCCCTTGACGGCGGGCAACGATTTCACCATGCCGGCCTTGATGACGGCGCGGGACGCGGCCGCTGCCATGCTCGACGGTATCGAGCGGGGCCAGTTCCACATCCACTTTCCCAAGCGTTTTACTAATACGATGCGCCTGGCGCGGCTGTTGCCGTACCGCGCCTATTTTTGGCTGATCCGCAAGGTGACGGGCTTATGAGCGCAAGCATGGAAGGTGCGCTGGCGCGCCTGGTGGCGTTTTACGAGCACCTGAGCATCGAGAGCCTGGCCCAGCTGGGCGCCGTGTACGCGCCAGACGCCCATTTCAAGGACCCGTTTAACGAGGTGGAGGGGCATGCCGCCATCCTGGCCATCTTCGAGCACATGTTCGTGCAAGTCGATGCGCCCCGGTTTGTCGTGCTGGAAAGCCTGGGACAGGGGCAGCAAGCTTTCCTCACGTGGGAGTTTCGCTTTCGCATGAAACGCCTGGTATCTGGCGAACAATGTATCCGCGGAGCAACACATGTGCGTTTCGATGGGCAGGGGCGGGTGGTATTGCACCGCGATTATTGGGATGCGGCGGAAGAATTGTATGAAAAACTGCCGCTGCTCGGTGCTTTCATGCGCATGCTCCGGCGCGCAAGCCAGCGCTAAGCGTGTTTTCTGATGCTTTTAAGCAAAAAATGCGAAAAAGAAAAGGTAAATTGTGTGGAATTGAGGTGGCAAAAACTTGATTTCGGTCAATGTGTCGTTTTTCAGACACAAATATCTCAAAATATTGAGAAGGCAACATTGTAAGAAATTGTTTCAACTGATGCGCAATTTGCAAGCAAGAGTCGTCCTCATCCGTTCCAGGCCGGCACCCGACCTGCATGCTGGAAAACATGAAAAACATTTCTATGTGAGCAATTTAAATTACCGGAAAGTCAGTAATTGTGTTGCTACTCTGCCTATTTTTCTGGCGCGCGCGCCGACGTCGAAAATCCCGTCTACGCCCCTGAATAATGCGGCAACGCACCAAAACAGGGCGCAATATTTCCCGTTTTCGGGCGTGCGGCAGCAAACATTGGCGATGCCGTGTATGCTTCGTCCCGTTTATCCATTATCGCCTGACAAATTGTGCGCTTTGTCGCGTAAATGATGCAGGACAAATGATGGGTAAAGCATGTTGATGTTTTAATCATGCGCCTGATACTGTTGCACTAATACAACGGGTGTCGACAAGGCATGCGCTATGATGGAATGGTCAATCAGGCCAATGCATTGGTTGGCAAGGGGCACTGGCTCTATCGCGTAGTACGGTTGGCGATGACCGGGATGCCTGAAAAAGCACTCGGCCTGGTACCGGAAGTAACATGTTGGAACTTGATGGAATGTGAAACGGTCGTTATAGTGCCGCTTCCGGTGCCCTTTGAGCACCGAACCGGCGCATGAAAATACGGTCGCTCTGCAGCCTTCAAGCTTATCGGTGCAATAGCGTGCCGATACCGATATGAATTGTTCCCCTGACCGGAACAGCAATGTGGCAGGTGGAGACCTTGCCCTCACTCATAAAAAGCGCTCTGTTAGAGCGCAGCTCGAGATGCATAGGCTGTATTACTTTTTGCTTCAAAATTAAAGGAAATCGCAATGAAAAAAACTCTGATCACCCTGGCAGTCCTGGCAGCAGCCACTGGCGTAGCCCAAGCTCAATCGAGCGTTGTTATCTACGGTACCGTTGACGCTGGTTTCGTCAGCGAGCGCGGCGGCAAAGCCGGCACCGTCAACAAAATCGATAGCGGCGTTGCTTCGGCTTCGCGTATCGGCTTCAAAGGCACCGAAGATCTGGGCAGCGGCCTGTCGGCACTGTTCGTTCTGGAATCGGGTTTCAACGTTGACACCGGCGCGCAAAATGCAAACGAAGGCCTGTTCGGTCGTCAAGCCTACGTTGGCCTGAGCAGCAAAACGGCTGGTACCGTAACCCTGGGTCGTCAATACACCCCTTGGTACAACACCCTGTCGAAAGTTGCTGATCCATTCGCAGTTGGTTACTCCGGTTCCGCCAAGAACTTGTTCCCAGCGAACACCACCCGTACCAGCAACACCGTGCTGTACACCTCGCCTAACTTCAGCGGTTTCGATGCTGACGTTGCTTACAGCACCGCCAGCAACGGCCAAGAGAGCCTGGTATCCAGCAAAATCGGTCGCCAAATGGGCGCATCGGTTGGCTACGCTAACGGTCCTTTGAACGCACGTGTTGCTTACAACACCACCAGCAACGAAACCGCAATCAGCGATGCTGGCAGCGCACGCAACTGGCTGGTAGCCGCTAACTACGACTTCACCGTTGTGAAAGCGTATGCTGCATACGGCGTCAACAAAGGCGACAACAGCTCGATCCGTAACAACGCCAACGCTGGTAACTTGTTCAACACCGCATCGACCGGTGGTCTGACCAACGACAGCACCACCGCCCTGATCGGCGCAACCGTACCAGTTGGTCCAGCTGGCACCGTGATGGCTTCGGTTATCCACGTCAACGACAAATCGGGCATCAACGCCGATGCGAACCAGTTCGCACTGGGCTACTCGTACGCTCTGTCGAAGCGCACCAGCACCTACGCTTCGTACGCCAAGATCTCGAACAAAAACAACGCTGGTTACACCGTTGGTAACAACAGCAATGTTGGTTCGGGCGACCAAGCGTTCAACGTTGGTGTTCGTCACTCGTTCTAATATTCGCGCAAGCGAAGCTTAGTACCGCTGCCAGCATCCCTTCGGGGATGCTGATAAGCAAGGAAACGCGTCTCCAGGCTAGTCCTGGCGGCGCGTTTTTGCATGTGCGGCGCCAGTTATAATGGCGCCGTTACTCAAGTAAAGGAATGCCATGTATTCATACACCTCGCCACGCCTGGCCGCTTTGCTGGCCGCGCTGCTGCTTGCTGGCGCCACGGGCACCGCTGTCGCGGCCGTCAAGGGCAAGAAGCCGGCTGGACTGGAGCGCTACGGCGTGGCCGTCTATTCCGACCTGTGCCTGCAAAAGGATAGCGGCGAAATCGGCGGCCAGCGCGTCACCCTGCACCGCTTTGCCGAGGCCGATTCAGTCATCTATGAATTCACGGCAGGCGCCCTGAGCTGGCCCATCGTGGCCAACGACGTCAATCTGGACGCGGCCACGGGCGCCTTCGACTTCACCATCGCCGGTGCCGACAGCGAAGAACGCACCATCGTCGGCAAGTTTTCGAAGGATGGGCAGACCCTGACCCTGGAAGGCGATTATTGCGGCGGCAACGTGCGCATGCCCATGAAATTGAGCCGCGTGCGCGATTTCGGCCGTCCCCTGAAAAACTGCACGCCATGCCCGCAGATGCCACAAGCGCCGACCGAGACAGTGCCTGCCGAAGAAAGCGCGCCAGCGCCCGCCGCCTGAGCGATTGCCGCTGACAAAAAGAAAAAGGCCCGGTATCGACCGGGCCTTTGTCATTTTCAGCGTTGTAAGGGGCTTATTTGACCGCCTGCGCCTTTTCCGCCGTGGCGCGGATGGTGGCAAGCGTCGCGTTCGGCGTGATCAGATTGCCGTCGTAGCGCAGCTCGATCAGGGCCGGAAGATTGTGCGCCTTGGCGTGCGCCAGCGCCCGTTGCAGGGCAGGGGCGAACTCTTCTGTCGTATTCACCACTTCGCCATGCGCGCCATACGCTTGCGCCAGCGCCGCGAAATCCGGGTTGTGCAGGGTCGTACCCGACACGCGGCCCGGATAATCGCGTTCCTGGTGCATGCGGATGGTGCCGAACATCTGATTATTGAAGACGATGATGACCACGCCCGCCTGGTATTGCACGGCGGTGGCCAGTTCCTGGCCATTCATCATGTATTCGCCATCGCCGGCGAAGGTGATCACGGTACGCCCGGGATGTACGATCTTCGCCGCCACGCCCGACGGCACGCCGTAGCCCATGGCGCCATTTGTCGGCGCCAGCTGCGTGCGCAGGCCGCCGTAGCGGTAAAAACGGTGCGCCCACGAGGCGTAGTTACCGGCGCCGTTCGTCAGGATCGTGTCGGCCGGCACTTGCGTCATGATCTCTTGCGTCACTTGCCACAGGTCCAGCGGCGCCTGGCCATCCTGGAAGATGGGCGGCTGCTCCTGGTAGGCTGCAAGCTCGGCCTTCGCTTCGGCTGGCGTATGCTGCCAGGCGGACGCATCGACGGGCGCCATGGCGGCCAGCATGGCGCACACTTGCGGCATGCCGCTGTTGATCATCAGTTCGGCCTGGTAGACGCTGCCCAGTTCCTCGGCATCCGTGTGGATGTGCACCAGGCGCTGGCGCGGCACGGGCGAATCGAACAGGGTATAGCCACCCGTCGTCATTTCGCCCAGGCGCGGGCCGATGGCGATGACCAGATCGGCATTTTTCACGCGCGCTGCCAGTTTCGGATTGATGCCGATGCCGACGTCGCCGATATAGTTCGGGTGGGCATTGTCGAGCAAGTCCTGGAAACGGAAGGCGCAGGCGACGGGCAGGTGGTTGCTTTCCGCAAACTGCTGCAGGTCGGCGCACGCTTGCGGCGTCCAGGTGGTGCCGCCCAGCAAGACCAGTGGCTGCTTGGCGGTCGCCAGCATGCCGCGCAACTGCTGCAGCTGGGCGCTGGACGGCGCCGCCTGCACGGGCTGGTAGGCGCGCGTGTCGGCGACAGTCGCCATGGAAATGAGCATGTCTTCCGGCAGGGCCAGCACGACGGGGCCGGGACGCCCGCTGGTGGCCACCTGGAAGGCGCGCGCCAGGTATTCGGGAATGCGCTCGGCGCGGTCAATCTGCGCCACCCACTTGGCCATCTGGCCGTACATGCGGCGGTAGTCGATTTCCTGGAAGGCTTCGCGGTCGACGAAATCATTGCCCACCTGGCCGATGAACAGGATCATCGGCGTGGAATCCTGGTAGGCCGTATGCACGCCGATCGAGGCGTTGGTGGCGCCCGGTCCGCGCGTGACGAAGCAGATGCCCGGCTTGCCCGTCAGTTTGCCGTAGGCTTCGGCCATGAAGGCGGCGCCGCCTTCCTGGCGGTTGATGATGAAGCGGATGCCCGAATCGTGCAGGGCGTCGAGCACGTCGAGATAGCTTTCGCCAGGCACGCCAAAGGCGGTGTCGACACCGTGGATCTGCAGGGCATCGACCAGGATCTGGCCGCCGGTACGGGGTTGTTGCGTCATGTTCGGCTCTTTATATTCTAGTGGGTGGCAAAGAAATGGGGCAGCGGTGCGCATGCGCCTGCATGCAAGCAGCTTGCCTCATTCTATGTGAGCCGATTTGGCCCGGCTTTTGAAATGGCGACACCGAATTACACAATCTCCCGACTGGCGCGCCGCGTTTTTGCAGAAACTTGCTGCGGCGCGGTACAATGGCGGGTGAAGCAGGCCAGACAGTCGCTGGCCGGCGCAGCAATGCGCTGGCGGGAGGAAGGTCCGGACTCCATAGAGCGGGGTGACGGTTAACGGCCGTCCGCTGAAAGCCGCAAGCGCAGTTAGCCCATGGTATAAGGCGAGGAATAGGGCCACAGAGACGAGCGTATTAAGTTACGGTGAAACGCGGTAACCTCCACCTGGTGCAATTTCAAATAGGCACGCGATGATGCTGCTCGCGGAGCGTGCGGGTAGAAAGCTTGAGCGTCCGAGTAATCTGGCGCCTAGAGGAATGACTGTCATAGCGCCGACCTGCAAGGGAAGGCGCCGTAACAAAATCCGGCCTACCGGCCTGCTTCACTTGAATTCCTGCTTCCTGGTCTGCCAGGGAGCATCCCGGCCGCGGCGCCTTTGCCTGCTGCGCGCCACTCAAAAGCCCCCGTAAAGGGGCTTTTTTTGTTTCTAAAAATATAGCACTTAAGATAAAGTTGTATATACAACTAAAAATGAACAAATGGTTAAAGTTTCCTATCTACAATTAATTGCTGCATTGCAAAAATAGTTTTCCTGCGTCAGGCCAGCCCCGGAAAACAGGGGCGATACGCGCCTTGGACGATTATTTTTTGCTTTAAACCAAGTCTTTCGCGGCCGCTGATTGCTGTTGTGTCTGGATGACGAAAGTATTGTCATGTGTCAACTAACTGTAAAAAATTCAATTTTTCGATTTCGTTTTTTTCGATGTTTACGGTAGGAAAACACATGTGTGCAGATGAGGTAGCACATTCACTATCTTTCATAAGTATCTAATTTATCGATATATTTTTATTTGAGACTCCTTCAACGATATGCGCTAAGTCCTTAATTTCATTAATAAAATTCCTGTTTTGCCAATCGGAAACCGCTTGACCACTATCTTTGCTTCCTCTAAAGTGGGCAACTGTGTGAAAAAGTGTGTTTTTGTGGGAAATTTTCCCTTTGTATCGTGATGCGCAAGCGTCGCAACCCAAGCTCAAAAAAGGTCTTCCGTGTTTCAAGGCGCGTCCGCAATCAATCTCGATGCCAAAGGCAGGATGTCTATCCCTGCCAAGCACCGTGACGCGCTGGCGATTCAATGCGAAGGCCGCTTGACCCTGACCAAACACCCCGATGGCTGCCTGCTGTTTTTCCCCCGTCCCGTGTGGGAAAGCCACCGCCAGCAAATCGCCGCCTGGCCCATGTCGGCGCGCGCCTGGCAGCGCATCTTCCTCGGCAACGCCGTCGACGTCGAGCTTGACTCGGCCGGCCGCGTGCTGATCTCGCCCGAATTGCGCAACGCCGTCGGACTGGCGCGCGAAGTCATGATGATCGGCATGGGCAGCCACTTTGAAATATGGGATGCCGCCAAGTTGGCTGACAAAGAACAGCAGGCGATCGATGCCGGCACCCCCGATGTACTTTCCAATTTTTCTTTCTAAGGCTCCGTAATGACACAACTCACGGTGCCGGAATTTCAGCATCGCACGGTGCTGCTCGATGAAGCGGTCGATGCGCTCGACCTGTCGGGCGACCGCGCGCACGGCGTTTACGTCGATGGCACGTTTGGCCGCGGCGGCCATAGCCGATTGATTTTGTCGCGCCTGGCGCCCGACGCGCGCCTGATCGGCTTTGACAAGGATTTGCAAGCCATCGCCACGGCCGAACAGATCGCCGACCCCCGTTTCCAGATCGTCCATGACAGCTTTGCCACCATGACGGCCAGCCTGGCCGAACGCGGTGTGCAGCAGGTCGATGGCATCCTGCTCGACCTGGGCATCTCGTCGCCGCAAGTCGACGACGCGGCGCGCGGTTTCAGCTTCCGCAACGACGGACCGCTGGACATGCGCATGGATACCACGCGCGGCATCTCCGCAGCCGAATGGCTGGCGGTGGAAACCGAGCAGAATTTAGAGAAAGTGATACGCGATTATGGGGAAGAACGGTTTGCTTTTCAGATTGCAAAGGCGATTGTTGCTGGCCGGGCAGTCCAGCCAATTTCAAGCACACGACAGCTTGCCGGCATCGTGGCAGGCGCCGTCAAGACCCGCGAGAAGGGTAAGGACCCCGCTACCCGCACCTTTCAGGCCATACGCATTTTCATTAACAAAGAGCTCGAGGATCTCGAGATCGGCCTGAGCCAGGCGTATGCCTGCCTGGCGCCCGGCGCGCGCATGGCCGTGATCAGCTTTCACTCGCTGGAAGACCGCATGGTCAAGCGCTTCTTCGCCTCGAAGGCGAACGTGGAGCAGCCTGACCGCCGCCTGCCGATCCGCGCGGTCGACTTGCCGCAGCCGGAAATGAAGCTGATTTCGAAGATGAAGCCGTCCGACGCCGAGATCGAGGGCAACCCGCGTTCGCGTTCGGCCGTGATGCGCGTGGCGCAGCGCTTGCCCATTCCAGCCAGTGGCGGCTCCCGATGACTGGCAAGCTGTGTGTCGTGCTGTCGGCCCTGCTGGTGTGCTGCGGCCTGTCGCTGGTGAATGCGCAGTACCAGTCGCGCCACCTGCTGATCGACCTGGAACGCGCGCAAGCGCTGTCGCGCCAGCTCGACATCGACTGGGCGCAACTGCAGCTGGACCAGTCCACTTTGGGCAAGCATGAACGCATCGAATCGATCGCACGGCGCGATCTGAGCATGACGCCGCTGACGGCGGCGCGTACGCAATACCTGACGGAGGGCGAATAATGAAGTTGGGCGGTAACAGCAACGGCCGGGTGGCGGCATCGAAAGGCGTGCCATTCTCGAAGAACCCCGTACTGGCGGTGCGTCTGCCCGTCTGGCGTTCGCGCGTCGTGCTGTTCCTGCTGTTCTTCGCTTTCGCCGGCCTGGGCGCGCGCGCCCTGTGGCTGCAGGGCGTGTCGACGCAGTTCCTGCAAAAGCAGGGCAAGGCGCGCTATGAACGCACGCTAGAATTGCCTGCCACGCGCGGCAAGATCACCGACCGCAATGGCCAGGTGCTGGCGTCGTCCGTGCCCGTAAAAGCCATCTGGGCCATTCCCGACGACGTGCTGCAGGCGTCGCCGGAAAAAATCAATGCGCTGGCCGGCCTGCTGGAAATGAACGTCAACGAATTGCGCAAGAAGCTAGATTCGGACCGCAGCTTCGTCTACCTGAAACGCCAGGTCGAGATGGACGTGGCCGACAAGATATCCAAGCTCGGCATCGACGGCATCGACGAGCGCAAGGAATACAAGCGCTTCTATCCGCAGGGCGAAGTGATGACCCACGTGGTGGGCTTTACCAACGTGGAAGACGTGGGCCAGGAAAGCATGGAACTGGCGCAGCAGAAAACCCTCGTCGGCACCACCGGTAGCCGCCGCGTGATCAAGGACCGCCTGGGCCACATCGTCGAAGACATCGGCTTCATCCACGAACCGCATGACGGCAAGGACCTGACCCTGTCCGTCGACAGCAAGATCCAGTACATCGCCTTCACGCAGCTGAAGGAAGCGGTGGAGAAATTCAATGCCAAAGCCGGTGGTGCGGTGGTGCTCGACGTGCATACGGGCGAAGTGCTGGCCCTGGCCAACTACCCCAGCTACGACCCGAACGACCGCCGCAAGCTGACGGGCCAGCAGCTGCGCAACCGCGTCATGACCGATACCTTCGAGCCTGGTTCGACCCTCAAGCCGATCACCGTCTCCCTGGCGCTCGACACGGGCCGGGTCAAGCCGGGCACCCTCATCGACACGGGGCCGGGCCGCTATACCATCGCCGACCGCACGATCACCGATACCAAGCCGCATGGCGTGATCAATGTCTCCGAAATCATCGAGATGTCGTCGAATATCGGCACCTCGAAAATCGCGCTGGGCATGCCGTCGCAGGAAATGTGGGAAATGTTTACCAAGGTGGGCTTCGGCCAGCAGCCGAAATGGGGTTTCCCCGGCGCCGTGGCCGGCAGGGTGCGTCCGTATAAATCGTGGCGCCCGGTGGAGCAGGCGACCATGAGCTACGGTAACGGCATTTCCGTGTCGCTGATCCAGCTGGCACGCTCTTACATGATGTTCGCGCGCGATGGCGACACGATTCCCCTGTCGTTCCAGAAGGTCAATGAACTGCCCGTGGGCCAGCAAGTGATCAAGCCGAAGACGGCCGCCGAAATGCGCGCCATGCTCGAACTGGTGGTCTCCGGCGCGCACGGCTCGGCCAAGCGCGCCCAGGTCGCCGGCTACCGCGTGGGCGGCAAGACGGGCACCGCCTATAAAGTGGAAAACGGCCGCTATGCGATGCCGCGCAAATACATCGGCTCTTTCGTGGGCATGGTGCCGATGTCGGCGCCGCGCTTCATCATTGCCGTGATGATCGATGAACCGACCGGCCCGGCCCACTATGGTGGCCAGGTTGCCGCTCCCGCTTTCGCGGCGATTGCGACCAACGCGCTGCGCGCGATGAACGTACCGCCCGATTCCTCCGTTACCGAAATCGTGGTCCCGGCCAATGCCGGCCCGGAGGCCATGTGAAGTCACTCATGACCATACAAGACATCAGTTTGTGGATCAAAGCGGCCGCCCCGTCCGGGCAGCTGACGTCCGATTCGCGCCGCGTGCAGCGCGGCGACGTGTTTTTCGCCTATGCGGGCGCCACGCATTTCATCGACGCCGCCATCGAGCAGGGCGCCGCCGCCATCGTGCATGACGCCGTGGAGTGGAACGCCGCATGGGGCGTGCCGCACCTGCTGGTCAGCGACCTGAAACGCCTGGCCGGCCCCGTGGCGCATGCGTTTTACGACATGCCCGACAGCGCCATGTTCAGCGCCGGCGTGACGGGCACGAATGGCAAGACCTCGTGCGCACTGTGGCTGGCGCAAGCCCTGGCGCGCCTCGGTGAAACGTCTTCCGTCATCGGGACCCTGGGCGTGGGCCTGTGCAAGCCGCGCGGCGCCATCGAATTCGACGTGACCGGCTACACCACGCCGGACGCCGTGCTGCTGGCGCGCAAACTGGCCGCAATGCGAGACGCCGGCGCCAAGGCCGTCGCCATCGAAGTGTCGTCGATCGGCCTGGACCAGGACCGCGCGGCGGGCATGCATTTCGATGTCGCCATGTTTACCAATTTGACGCGCGACCACCTCGACTACCATGGCGACATGGCGGCCTACGAGGCGGCCAAGGTAAAACTGTTCGACTGGCCTGGCCTGAAAACGGCCGTCATCAACCTCGATGACGCCATGGGCCTGCGCCTGGCGCGCCACGTGGAGGGCAAGCTGGCCGGCGAATATCCCGTCATCGGCTACACCTTGCAGGATACGGCCGCCTTGCCCGACCTGCCGGGCGTACTGATGCTGCGCGCCAGCCAGTTCCGCAGCCGCCATGCCGGCACCGACTTCCACCTCGAATGCGCGCTCGGCGTGGCGCTGGTCAAGACGCAGCTGGTGGGCCACTTCAATATCAGCAACGCGCTGGCGGTGCTGGGCGCCTTGCTGGCGCACGGCACCGGCCTGCGCGCCGCCATCGACGGCATCGAATCGCTGCAACCGGCCCCCGGTCGCATGCAGCAGGTGGGCGGCCAGGAAGCGCCGATGGTCGTCATCGATTATGCGCATACGCCGGACGCGCTGGAAAAAACCCTGGCCGCCTTGCGCCAGGTGGCGCAGGAGCGGGGCGGTCAGCTGTGGTGCGTGTTCGGCTGCGGCGGCGACCGCGATCCGGGCAAGCGTCCGCAGATGGGCGCCATCGCGCAGCTGGCCGATCACGTGCTGGTCACCAGCGACAATCCGCGCAGCGAAGACCCGCACGCCATCATCGCGCAGATCGTCGCCGGCATGCGTGCCGACGGTCCGCAGCCGCAAGCCATCGAAGACCGCGCCGGCGCCATTTTGTCGGCCATCAAGCACGCGGCCAAGCCGGACGTGATCCTGTTGGCGGGCAAGGGCCATGAGCCGTACCAGGAAATCAAGGGCAAGAAACTGCCGTTCTCCGATGCCGACCATGCGCAACTGGCCCTGTCCGCGCGCCTGACGATGATGAGGACGAACTGATGGATAGCTTCATGCGCGCGACCCTGACAGAACTGATGCCGTCGCTGGACGACGCACAGCTGACGGGCGACGCATCCTTTGATGGCGTCTCCACCGACAGCCGCAGCGCCCAGGCCGGTTCGCTGTTCGTTGCCCTGCGCGGCGAGAGTTTCGACGCCCACGATTTCCTGGGCCAAGTGGCCGCGCGCGGCGTCGCCGCCGTGGTGGTCGAGCGCTTGCCTGAAGGCTGGGACAGCGGCAAGGTGCCGGCCATCGTGGTGGCCGATACCCTGGTGGCGCTGGGCCGCATCGCCAACCACTGGCGCGGCCGTTTCAATTTACCCGTCATCGGCGTCACCGGCAGCAATGGCAAGACCACCGTCAAGGAAATGATTTCGGCCATCCTGGCGGCGGCCTTTGGCGAAGAGGGCCGGCTGGCCACGCGCGGCAACCTGAATAATGAAATCGGCGTGCCATTGACCCTGTTCCGCCTGAGCGAGCAGCACAAGGCGGCCGTCATCGAGATGGGCATGAACCATCCGGGCGAGATCGCCCGCCTGGCCGCGATTGCCGCGCCGACGCTGGCGATGGTCAACAACGCGCAGCGCGAGCATCAGGAATTCATGCATACGGTGGAAGCCGTGGCGCGCGAGAACGGCGCCGCGCTGGCAGCCCTGGCGCATGACGGCGTGGCCGTCTTCCCGCATGGCGATGAATATACGCCCGTGTGGCGCGAGCTGGCCGGCGCGCGCGCCGTCATCACCTTCGGCCTGTCGAAAGAGGCGGACGTCAGTTGCACGCACCGCGCGGCCGAGGATTTTGGCAGCGACCTGTTCGTCAGCGCGCGCGCACCGGACGGCAGCTTGCGCCAGTTTTTTGTCGGCTTGCAGGCGGCCGGCGAACACAATGTGCGCAATGCGCTGGCGGCCGTGGCATGCGCGATCGGCGCCGGCATCGCGCCAGAACAGATCAAGCAGGGCCTGGAGGCGTTTTCTCCCGTGAATGGCCGCCTGCAGAAAAAACGTGCCGCCAATGGCGCCACCATCATCGATGACACGTATAACGCCAATCCTGATTCGGCGCGCGCGGCCATCGATGTGCTGGCGCAGGCAGCGGCACCGCGCATCCTGGTGTTGGGCGAGATGGGCGAAGTCGGCACGCAGGGGCAGCAGTTCCACGAAGAGATCGGCGCCTACGCCGCCGTCAAAGGCATCGAACACGTGCTGGCGACGGGCGGCCTGGCGCGCCATCTGGTCAATCCGGCGCAGGAAGCCGCCAGCCAGGAATCAGGCACGGTCGTGGAGTATTTCGAACAGTTCGACGGTTTGCTGGCGGCGCTCGATGCGCATTTGTCCGGCCGTTCGGATGCAACAGTATTAATCAAGGGCTCCCGTTTCATGAAGATGGAACGGGCCGTGCAGCATTTGATTGGTTCAAACAACAATAACAAGGAAGCTCACTAATCATGCTGCTCTGGCTCGCTCATTATTTCCAGGACGACATTGGCCCACTGCGGGTCTTTAACTTCATCACGTTCCGCGCCGTTTTCGCCACCTTGACGGCGATCCTGATCGGCCTGTGCGCCGGTCCCGCCGTGATCCGCATGCTCACGCGCATGAAGGTCGGCCAGGCCGTGCGTACGGACGGCCCGCAAACGCATCTGAAAAAACACGGCACCCCGACCATGGGCGGTGTGCTGATCCTCATCGCCATCGGCATTTCGACCTTGCTGTGGGCCGACCTGTCGAACCGCTTCATCTGGCCCGTATTGATCGTCACCCTGGGCTTTGGCGCCATCGGCTGGGCCGACGACTACCGCAAGGTGGTGCACCAGGATCCGGAAGGCATGCGCTCGCGCGAGAAATACTTCTGGCAGTCGCTGATCGGCCTTGCCGCCGCGTTTTACCTGGCGTTTTCCGTCTCCATCTCCGAGCCCAATGCCGGCCAGGTGTGGAATCTGATCTACGCCTGGGTGCAATCGGGCTTCGCCATGGACTTGCCGCCGAAGGCCGACCTGATCGTCCCGTTCTTCAAGACCATCAGCTATCCGCTGGGCGTATGGGGCTTCATCGCGCTGACCTATTGCGTCATCGTCGGCACCAGCAACGCCGTCAATTTCACCGACGGCCTCGATGGCCTGGCCATCATGCCGACCGTGATGGTGGGCACGGCCCTGGGCCTGTTCGCCTATCTGACGGGTAACGCCACGTATGCGCGCTACCTGTTCATCCCGCACATTCCTGGCGCCGGCGAGCTGGTGATCTTCTGCGGCGCGCTGGCCGGTTCCGGCCTGGCCTTCCTCTGGTATAACACGCACCCCGCTAAAGTGTTCATGGGCGACGTGGGCGCGCTGGCACTGGGCGGCGCATTGGGTACCGTCGCTGTCATCGTGCGCCAGGAAATCGTCCTGTTCATCATGGGCGGCATCTTCGTCGTCGAAACGCTGTCCGTGATCATCCAGGTCGTCTGGTTCAAGTACACCAAGAAACGCTTTGGCGTTGGCCGCCGCGTCTTCCTGATGGCGCCATTGCATCACCATTTTGAACAAAAAGGCTGGAAGGAGACGCAGGTTGTCGTGCGTTTCTGGATCATCACCATGATGCTGGTGCTGCTCGGCCTGACCACCTTGAAGCTGCGCTGATGATGTACGACGCTAAAACCGCACTGGTACTGGGCCTCGGGGAGTCAGGCCTGGCCATGGCCCTGTGGCTTGCCCGCAGCGGTGCCTGCGTGCGCGTGGCCGATACAAGGGAAACCCCGGAGCGCCTGGCAGCCTTGCAGGCCGCCGTGCCGCAGGCGCAGTTCATCGCCGGCGCTTTCACGGCCGACCTGCTCGATGGCGTCGACTTCGTCGCCGTCAGCCCTGGCCTGGCACCTGGCCGCGAACTGGCGCACATCGCTCCGGCCGCAGCTGAAAAAAATATCCCCGTCTGGGGCGAGATCGAGCTGTTCGCGCAGGCGCTGGCCGCGCTGAAAACGGAACGCGGCTATGCGCCGAAAGTCATCGCCATCACGGGCACGAATGGCAAGACGACCGTCACCAGCCTGGTAGGCTTGCTGTGCGAACGCGCGGGATTGCTCACGCGCGTAGCCGGCAATATCAGCCCGGCCGCGCTGGACGTGCTGCGCGAAGTGCTGGACGCCGAACCGGCGCCGCAGCCTGTGGTTGAAGGCGAAGAAGTCGCCGAACCCGTGGCCAGCACCTTGCCGCAGGCGTGGATCCTGGAGCTATCGAGCTTCCAGCTGCACACGACCTTCAGCCTGCAGGCCGATGCGGCCACGGTCTTGAATCTGTCGCAGGACCACCTGGACTGGCATGGCGACATGGCTGCCTACGCTGCCGACAAGGCGCGCATCTTCGGCGAGCAGACCGTGCGCATATTGAACCGCGACGATGCGCTTGTGATGCACATGGCCGATCCGCTGGCCGAGACGATCACCTTCGGCACGGGCGAGCCGGCGGAAGTCGACAGCTTTGGCCTGGTGAATGAACGCGGCATCTTCTGGCTGGCGCAAGCCGTGCCCAGCGAAGAAGTGATCGAGAAAAAACGCAGGAAGAACGATCCGGCGCCCGAACCGGTGCCGACGATGGCGAAAAAACTGATGCCGGCCGACGCGCTGAAAATCCGCGGCCAGCACAATGCCTCGAATGCGCTGGCGGCGCTGGCCCTGTGCCGCGCCATCGGCCTGCCATTCGCGCCGCTGCTGCACGGCTTGCGCGAATACCAGGGCGAGCCGCATCGTGTGGAGTTGATCACGGCCGTCAATGAAGTCGAGTATTACGACGACAGCAAGGGCACGAACGTGGGCGCGACAGTGGCCGCACTGTTTGGCCTGGGCAAGGCGTTTGGCGGCGCGGAACAGCGTCTGGTGCTGATCGCCGGCGGCGATGGCAAGGGGCAGGATTTCTCTCCGCTGGCGGAACCCGTGTCGCGCTACGTGCGCGCGGTGGTGCTGATCGGCCGCGATGCGCCAGCCTTGCGCGCGGCGCTTGAACCATCCGGCGTGGACATCGTCGACTGCGCCACCTTGCCGGAAGCCGTCAAGCGCGCCAGCAGCCTGGCGCTGGCCGGCGACGCCGTGCTCCTGTCGCCCGCGTGCGCGAGCCTGGACATGTTCAAGAACTATGCGCACCGCGCGCAGGTATTTGTCGACGCCGTGCGCGACATCGCCCTGGAAAACGGACAGGATATCTGATGGCCTTTCAACTGCCCTTCAGCTTTGGTTCCGGCTCGGCTGCCAAGCCGCTGGATAGCCGCGCGCGGCAGTCGAAGATGATGGACTACGACAAGCCGCTGGTGTGGGTCGTCCTGCTGCTCATGTTGCTGGGCATGGTGATGGTGTATTCGGCGTCGATTTCGCTGTCCGATGCGCGCAAGTTCGCCGCCTATACGAACAATTATTTTGTCGTGCGCCAGGCGCTGTTCATCGGTATTTCGATCATTGTCGGCGCGCTGGTATTCCGCATCCCCGTCGCCACCTGGCAAAAGATGGCGCCGTGGCTGTTCATCGGCACCCTGGTGCTGCTGGTGATGGTGCTGATACCGGGCCTGGGCGTGTCGGTCAATGGCGGGCGCCGCTGGCTGAACCTGCCGGGCCTGCGGCCGCAGCCTTCCGAGCTGATGAAAGTGGTGATGGTGCTGTACGCGGCCGATTACACGGTGCGCAAGCAGGAATACATGCACAAGCTGACCAAGGGCTTCATGCCGATGGCGCTGGCCGTCAGCTTCGTCGGCCTGCTGCTGCTGATGGAGCCCGATCTCGGTGCTTTCGGCGTGATCGTCTGCATCGCCATGGGCATCCTGTTTCTGGGCGGCGTCAATGCCATCTGGTTCGGCGGCATCGGCGCCATGCTGACGGCGATTTTCGTCACCATCATCGCCCTGTCGAAATTCCGCCGCGAGCGGTTTTTTGCGTATCTCGATCCGTGGCAGGAAGACAATGCGCTGAACAAGGCGTATCAGCTGACACACTCCTTGATCGCCTTCGGGCGTGGCGAGCTGTTTGGCGTGGGACTGGGCGGCAGCGTGGAAAAGCTGCATTACCTGCCCGAAGCGCATACGGACTTTTTGCTGGCCGTGATCGGCGAGGAACTGGGCCTGGTCGGCGTGCTGGTCGTGATCGGCATGTTTTACTGGATTATCAAGCGGGCGTTCGACATCGGCCGCCAGGCGATCGCCATCGACCAGACCTTCGCGGGACTGACGGCGAAGGGCATCGCCATCTGGATCGGCGTGCAGACCTTCATCAACATGGGCGTGAACCTGGGCCTGCTGCCGACCAAGGGTCTGACTTTGCCCTTGATGAGTTATGGCGGCACGGGTGTACTGATTAACTGTATCGGCCTGGCGATTTTGCTGCGCATCGATTATGAAAACCGGATCCTGATGCGCGGGGGGCGGCTATGAACAACGTGACGAACTTGAAAACGACAAAAAGACTGATGATCATGGCGGCAGGTACCGGCGGCCATATTTTCCCGGGTCTGGCGATTGCGCAGACGATGCGCGCGCGCGGCTGGGAAGTGAGCTGGCTGGGCACGACCCACGGCATGGAGCAGGAACTGGTGCCGAAAAGCGGCATTCCCATGGATGCCATTGCATTTTCCGGCATGCGCGGCAAAGGCCTGGCGCACACGGTGAAGGGCGGCTTCAAGATGCTGGCCAGCTTTTTTGCCATCCGCCGTTTCATCGCCAGCCGCAAGCCGGACGTGGTGATGGGCATGGGCGGCTACGTCACCGTGCCGGGCGGCCTGATGGCGCGCCTGAAGGGCGTGCCGCTGGTGCTGGTCAATGCCGACGCGGCGCTGCTGTTGTCGAACAAGACCCTGGTGCCGCTGGCGCAGCAGGTGTGCTTCGGCTTTCCCGCCGATTTCGGCAGCGCCGCCGGCAAGGCCGTCGTCACGGGCAATCCCGTGCGCGCCGAGATCCTCGCGATGGCGCCGCCAGCCGCGCGCTTCGCGGGCCGCAGCGGACCGTTGCGCATTCTGGTGGTGGGCGGCAGCCTGGGCGCGAAAGCGCTGAACGACAGCCTGCCTGCCGCGCTGGCCCTGATGCCGGAGGGCGAGCGCCCGCTGGTGACGCACCAGTCGGGCAAGAAGAATATCGACGCCCTGCATGTCGCGTATGCGCAGGCGGGCGTGGAAGCCAATGTGGTCGACTTTATCGACGACATGGCCAGGGCGTACACGGAAGCGGACCTGGTGATTTGCCGCGCAGGCGCCATCACCCTGTCGGAACTGACGGCGGCCGGCGTGGCCAGCGTGCTCGTGCCGCTGGTGGCGTCGACCACCAGCCACCAGCGCGACAATGCGCAATGGATGGCAAAACAAGGCGCGGCGATTCATCTGCCGCAGACGGAAATGAGTGCGGCGTCGCTGAGCGCCTTGCTGGCGTCGCTGAGCCGCGACACTTGCCAGCAGATGGCGCTGGCGGCGCTGGCAGCAGGCAAGCGCGACGCCAATGAGGCGATCGCACACGTATTGGAAAAACTGGCATGAGGTTAGCTCTGTGAAGCATAAAGTAAACAATATCCACTTTGTCGGCATTGGCGGCAGCGGCATGAGCGGCATCGCCGAAGTGCTGGTCAACCTGGGCTACAAGGTGTCGGGTTCCGACCTGGGCAGCAATGCGGCGACGCAGCGCCTGGCGAGCCTGGGCGCGACCGTCATGCTGGGCCACGCGGCCGAGAACATCGGCGACGCCGATGCGGTGGTGACGTCGGGCGCCGTCCCGCAAGACAATCCGGAAGTGGCGGCCGCGCGTGCGCGCAAGATCCCGCTGGTGCCGCGCGCCGTGATGCTGGGCGAGTTGATGCGTTTGAAGCGCGGCATCGCCATCGCCGGCACGCACGGCAAGACGACGACCACCAGCCTGGTGGCATCGGTGCTGGCGCAGGGCGGTCTCGATCCGACTTTCGTCATCGGCGGCCGTTTGACCAGCGCCGGCGCGAACGCCAAGCTGGGCTCGGGCGACTATCTGGTGGCCGAAGCCGATGAATCGGACGCCTCGTTCCTGAACCTGACGCCGATGATCGAAGTGATCACGAATATCGACGCCGATCACATGGACACCTACGAGCACGATTTCGAAAAGCTCAAGCAGGCCTTCGTGCAGTTCACGCACCGCTTGCCCTTCTATGGCCGCGCCATGCTGTGCATCGACGATCCGCACGTGCGCGCCATCATCCCGTCCGTGACCAAACCGGTCACCACCTATGGTTTCGCGGAAGACGCGCAAGTGCGCGCCGTCAATGCGCGCGCCGTGGGCCTGGAAATGCATTTCACCGTGCTGCAGGAAGGCTATCCGGACCTCGACGTGGTGCTGAACCAGCCTGGCATGCACAATGTGCAGAATGCCTGCTCGGCGATCGCCATCGCGCGCGAAATCGGCATCGCCGACAGCGCTACGCAGCAGGGCCTGGCCGAGTTCTCCGGCGTGGGCCGCCGCTTTACGCGCTATGGCGACGTGGCGCTGCCGAATGGCGGCAGCTTCGCGCTGGTCGACGATTTCGGCCATCACCCGGTGGAAACGGAAGTGACCCTGGCCGCCGCGCGCGCCGCCTATCCGGGTCGCCGCCTGGTGCTGGCGTTCCAGCCGCACCGCTACAGCCGCACGCGCGACCTGTTCGAAGATTTCGTCAAGGTGCTCGGTGCGCCCGACGTGTTGCTGCTGTCCGAAGTGTATGCGGCGGGCGAAGCGCCTATCGTCGCCGCCGACGGCCGCGCTCTGGCGCATGCGCTGCGCGCGCGCGGCAAGATCGAACCGATTTTCGTCGAGTCCATGACGGACATGGCCGACACCATCATGAGCGTGGCGCGCGACGGCGACGTCGTGCTGACCATGGGCGCGGGCTCCATCAGCGGCATCCCGCAACAACTGACTACGTATCAATCCAACACTGTAAAGGCCTGATGTGAACCAAGCTTCAGCTATCGACGTTAAACAATTGGGCAAGGTCGGCGTCCTGTTCGGCGGCAGTTCGGCCGAGCGCGAAGTGTCGCTGATGTCCGGCACGGGCGTGCTGGCCGCTTTGACAAGCCGCGGCGTGGACGCGCACGCGTTCGACACGGGTGAACGCAGCCTGGCCGAACTGGCCGCTGAACAATTCGACCGCGTCTTCATCGCGCTGCACGGCCGCTTCGGCGAAGACGGCAGCCTGCAGGGTGCGCTGGAGCAGCTGGGCATTCCCTACACGGGCAGCGGCGTGATGGCGTGCGCGGTGGGCATGGACAAGGTTTACACCAAGATGATCTGGCTGATGCACCAGCTGCCGACGCCACAGTACGCGGTGCTCGATGACAGCTCCGATCTGGCCAAGGTCGCCGCGCAACTGGGCTTGCCGCTGATCGTCAAGCCACCGCATGAAGGCTCGAGCATCGGCATCACCACCGTCAACGAGGCATCGGCCTTCCAGGCGGCCTACGATATCGCCGCCGGTCTCGATGATTCGGTGCTGGCCGAGGAATTCATCAAAGGCCGCGAATTCACCGTCGCGATCCTGGGCAAGGGCGCCACGGCGCGCGCATTGCCGCCGATCGAAATCGTCGCGCCGCAAGGCAATTACGATTACCAGAACAAGTACTTCACGGACGATACGCAGTATTTTTGCCCGCCGCAGCTGGACCCGGCGATCATCGCCGAGATGGAACGCATCGCCGTGGCAGCCTACCGCGCCCTCGGCTGCGAAGGCTGGGGACGTGTGGACGTGCTGCTGCGCGCGGCCGACAGCAAGCTGTTCCTGCTGGAAGTAAATACCTCGCCCGGCATGACGGGCCACTCGCTCGTGCCGATGGCGGCGCGCGCGGTGGGCATCAGCTATGAAGACCTGTGCCTGGAAATCGTCGCTGGCGCGCGTCTGAAAATGCACAAGGGACAGCGCTGATATGTGGCATGACGCTAAAAGCCTCAATACGACTGCCAACGGCTTGCTGGCCGCGGTTCTGGTCGTGTGCGTGGCCGCCGGCGTCTGGTGGGTGTCGCAGCGTCCCATGTTCGACCTGCGCACGATCAAGGTGGAAAGCGCGGACGACAAGGGCCTGCGCCACGTGAATTACCTGACCCTGCGTAGCGGCACTTTGGGCCGCATCAAGGGCAATTTCTTCACGACCAACCTGGAAAGCGTGCGCGGCGTGTTTGAATCGGTGCCGTGGGTGCGCCGCGCCAGCGTGCGGCGCGAGTGGCCGAACCAGCTGATCGTGGCGCTGGAAGAGCACGAGGCGCTGGGCACCTGGGGCGAGGATGGACGCCTGTTATCGGTCAAGGGCGACGTGTTTACGGCGAATGTGGCCGAAGCCGAAGACGACCATGAATTGCCTGCGTTTGCCGGCCCCGATGGCAGCGAAAAGGAAGTACTGGCTACCTACGTGCAGCTGGCAAAGTGGTTTGCGCCGCTGAAGATGGTGCCGGAAACCCTGTCGCTGTCGAGCCGCTATGCGTGGACCGTAAAGCTGGATAACGGCATGAGCGTGGCGCTGGGACGCGAGCAGAATCATACGACCCTGAAGGCGCGGGTCGACCGGCTGGTGGGCATTTACCCGCAGCTGGCGAGCCGGCTGGAAAATATCGACACGATCGATATGCGTTACCAGAATGGCCTGGCGCTCAGTTCCGCCGGCCTGGTGATACCGGCCGAAGGCAAGGATGGAAAGCCAGTCATGAAGAAGAAAAACAGCAGTCCGATTAAAAAACCGACTTAACTTAATAATTTAGCCCATACATTAGGCGACAGAAATGACAAAAGACGCGAAAAACCTGATCGTCGGCCTCGACATCGGCACCTCGAAAGTGGTGGCGGTGGTAGCCGAAGTGATGTCCGACGGGCGCCACGAAGTGATCGGGCTGGGCCAGCACGAATCGAAGGGCCTGAAAAAAGGCGTAGTGGTCAATATCGAGGCCACGGTGGAGTCCATCCAGCGCGCGCTGGAAGAGGCCGAGCTGATGGCTGATTGCAAGATCCGCAATGTGTACGCGGGCATTGCGGGCAGCCATATCCGCAGCTTCAATTCCAGCGGCATGGTGGCCATCAAGGACAAGGAAGTGACGGCGACCGACGTGGCGCGCGTCATCGAGACGGCAAAAGCGGTTAACATTCCGACCGATCAGCAATTGCTGCACACGGTGCCGCAAGAGTTCATCGTCGACAGCCAGGAAGATGTGCGCGAGCCTATCGGCATGAGCGGCATCCGTCTGGAGGTGAAGGTGCATATCGTCACCGGCGCCGTGTCGGCGGTGCAGAACATCGTCAAGTGCGTGCGCCGCTGCGGCCTGGAAGTGTCGGACCTGATCCTGCAGCCGATGGCGTCCGCCGATGCGGTGCTCACGCCCGACGAGAAGGAACTGGGCGTGGTGCTGATCGACATCGGCGGCGGCACGACCGATGTGGCGGTATTCTCCGATGGCGCGATCCGCCATACGGCAGTCATCCCCATCGCCGGCGACCAGATCACCAACGACATCGCCATGGCCTTGCGCACCCCGACCGCGGAAGCGGAAGAAATCAAGATCCGCTATGGCGTGGCCAAGCAGGTCCTGGCCGATCCCGGCGAATCGCTGGAAGTGCCTGGCCTGGGCGACCGCGGCCCGCGCAACCTGTCGCGCCAGGCGCTGGCGGCCGTGATCGAGCCGCGCGTCGAGGAGCTGTTCGCGATGGTGCACCAGGTGGTGCGCGAATCCGGTTACGAAGGCGTGCTGTCGTCGGGCATCGTGCTCACGGGCGGTACCTCCATCATGCCCGGCATGGTGGAAATGGCGGAAGATATTTTCCTGAAACCGGCGCGCCTGGGCACGCCCGAGTATCGGGGCCAGCTGGCCGACGTGGTGCGCAGTCCGCGCTATGCCACGGTATTGGGCCTGCTGCTGGAAGCGAAGAAGCAATACCTGCGCGGCCACATCGTGACGCGTCAGGACGGCTCGGTGAAGGCAGTCTGGCAGCGCATGAAGGAATGGTTTTTAGGGAATTTTTAAGGGCTTGATTTACGCCCGGCAGCACAGGTTTTTTGGCAGCATCGCAGGTACACACACATAACTTTATTTTATATTTAACCGCAGTTTTCAATCTCCAGTTCTCCTACCAATATGAGGCCTGGCGCTTGGAAACCGCATCTGATAGGAGCACATCATGGAGTTCGATATGGTCGATAACACAGCTTTAGGTACCGTCATCAAGGTCGTCGGCGTCGGCGGTGCGGGTGGCAATGCAGTCCAACACATGATCAACAAAGGCATGTCGGGCGTGGAGTTCATTGCCGCCAACACCGACGCACAGGCCCTGTCGACATCGAAGGCCCACAACATCATCCAGATCGGCGATACCGGTCTGGGCGCCGGCATGAAGCCTGCCGTCGGCCGCCAGCTGGCGGAAGAATCGCGCGCGCGCATCGCCGATTCGCTGCGCGGCGCGCACATGGTCTTCATCGCCGCCGGCATGGGCGGCGGCACGGGCACGGGCGCCGCTCCTATCGTGGCCGAAGTGGCCAAGGAACTGGGCGCGCTGACGGTGGCCGTGGTATCGAAACCGTTCTCGTACGAAGGCCAGAAGTGCATGGACATCGCCGATGAAGGCCTGGAGCAGCTGTCCCTGCACGTCGATTCGCTGATCATCATCCTCAATGAAAAACTGGAAGAGATCTACGAAGACGAAAGCATGCTGGAATGGATGCAGCACGCCGATGATGTGCTCAACAACGCGGTGGCCGGCATTGCCGAGATCATCAACGTGCCTGGCCATATCAACGTCGACTTCAATGACGTGAAAACCATCATGGGCGAGCAGGGCAAGGCCATGATGGGCACGGCGACGGCGTCCGGCGTCGACCGCGCGCGTATCGCCGCCGAACAGGCTGTCGCTTCGCCGCTGCTCGATGGTATCGATCTGTCCGGCGCGCGCGGCGTGCTGGTCAACGTCACGGCCAGCCGTGGCTTGAAAGGCAAGGAGATCAAGGAAGTCATGGCTGCCGTGCGCGCGTTTGCCGCGCCGGACGCGTCGATCGCGCAAGGTATCGCCTACGACGACGCCATGGGCGACGACATCCGCGTGACCGTGGTGGCGACGGGCTTGGGCCGTGCGAAGAAAAACATCCAGCTGGTACCGCAGCAAGTGCTGCGCACCGGTACCCACAACAGCCCGTTGACCCCATCGGCTGCCATGGGTAGCGCGCAGGCGGCGACGACGACGGTTGGCGTGGCCACGCCGGCAGCCGGTTTCGACGGCATGAAGGCGCCGGCAGTATGGCGCCGCGAATCGGCTTCCGAGCAAGTGCGCGCGATGGAAAAGAATGGCATGGAGACGTACGACATTCCAGCCTTCCTGCGCAAGCAAGCCGACTAAGGTGATCCGATGTCAGTAAGGATGACGGCGGCCTGAGGGCCGCCGTTTTTTTTGCCGGTTTTTGACTTTGGCCTTTGCCTTTCCTGCCATTTTCTGCACAAATACGGCAAGTCAGGCATACTATCGCGCTGAGCCAGCATCATGCTAGCCGAACCAGAATACACGCGTTTTCCGCCCGGCCGGGCGGCGAGCGTTTTCCACCGACAGCACACAAGGAGTCAACATGACCATCAAGATCGGCGACACCCTGCCAGAAGGCACCCTGGCAGAATTCATCGAAAGCGAAACCGAAGGTTGCGCACTGGGCCCGAACACGTTCAACGTGCAAGACCTGGTCAAGGGCAAGAAGATCGCCATCTTCGGCCTGCCAGGCGCCTACACCCCGACCTGCTCCGCACAGCATGTGCCAGGCTACGTGCAGCACGCTGCCGACCTGAAAGCCAAAGGCGTCGATGAAATCTGGTGCATCTCCGTCAACGACGCGTTCGTGATGGGCGCCTGGGGCCGCGATCAGAAAGCCACCGGCGTCGTGCGCATGATGGCTGACGGCAATGCCGCCTACAGCAAGGCCCTGGGCCTGGACGCCGATTTTTCCAAGCACGGCATGGGTACGCGCTCGCAGCGCTACTCGCTGCTGGTCGACAATGGCGTCGTGACGCAATTGAACATCGAGCAAGGCGGCAAGTTTGAAGTGTCGAATGCGGAAACCTTGCTGGGCCAGCTGGCTTAAGAGCTTTCTGCTTGCATGAAAACGGCGCCATCGGCGCCGTTTTTTTATTGCACCTGCGGTTTCGTCGCCTCGAACATGGCCGCATCGATGCTGAACGAATAATCGTCCTGCAACGCAAAATACTGGCGCGCTTCCTCGGGTGCGCCATCGAACAGGTTGCGGATGGCCGCCACGCGCTCGTTCGGCGTGCGCATGCGCGCCACCCACTCGTCGAACTGCATCGTCAGTTTCCACACGCTGCGCAAGCTGTGCGTGAATCCCGCATTATTGAATTTGGCGCCCCATTCGCAGGTGCGGTAGTCGCGCACGTGGGACGCGTCGCGCAGCATTTCCACCGCCTGCAAGGTGCTGTCGTACAGGGCCGTTTTCGGCGCGACGATGTCGACCACCAATAAGGTGCCGTTCGGACGCAGCACGCGCCACGCTTCGGCCAGCGCTCCCGCCACGTCGTTCCAGTGGTGCGCGGAAAAGCGCGTGACAACCATGTCGAAGCTGGCGTCGGCAAATGGCAGGCGGGCCACGTCGCCCTGTTGCGTGCTGATGTTGTGCAAGCCGCGCTGCACCTTTGCGTGGTCGACGACGTCGAGCATGGGTTGCGCCAGGTCGTAGGCGACGACGGATGCTGCCACGGGGGCGACGGCGAAGCTGGCGTGGCCGGCGCCGCAGCCCAGGTCCAGTACCACCGGCTTGCCATGGCGGCGCGCGCATTCCTGCATCAGCACCAGGTCGGCGCCTTGCGCGTGGACTGCGCTGCTCAGGTAGGCATTCGCCGTCTTGCCAAACTGTTCGGTAACGACATCGTGCTGCTGCATGGTTTTCTCCTGTTGATGGGTGAGTTCCTGCAGAATAGGGATAAAATTATCCTGTAACAAGACCATAACTTATACTGGTATATCTACTACCATGCAGGCATCTCATGTCGAACAAGCTCGCTGAATTCATCCGCGCCCGGCGCGAAGCCGTCACTCCCGCCATGGCTGGCTTGCCCGGCGGCGGGCGGCGGCGCACGCCGGGCTTGCGGCGCGAAGAGCTGGCGCAGCTGTGCGACGTCAGTCCCACCTGGCTGACGTGGCTGGAGCAGGGGCGGCCCGTGTCGGCGTCGGCCAAGATGCTGGCCCGCCTGGCGCAGGTGCTGCAGCTGAGCGCGGCCGAGCGTGCCTATCTGTTCGAAGTGGCCGACAAGCATGACCCCAGCCATGGCACAGGCGAGGGTAGCGGGCCTGCTAGCGCCGAGCTGGCCGCCATCGTCGCCGCCATCGACGCGCCTGCGTACATCCTCGACCGGGAATGGAGTGCCGTGGCGTGGAACGGGGTGGCGTCCACCTTGTTTACCGGCTGGCTGTGCAGTGACGCGGCTGCGCCGAACCAGTTGCGCTTCATGTTCCTGGACGCGGGCGCACGTGACCTGGTCATCGGCTGGCCCGAACGGGCGCGGCGCCTGGTGGCGGAGTTCCGCGCCGATATCGGCCGGCAGGCGGACCACGCGCCGCTGGCCGGCCTGATCGCCGAACTGGCCGATGCCAGCCTTGAATTTCGCCAATGGTGGGGCGCGCAGCAGGTGCAGGGCCGCGATGGCGGTTTGCGCCAGTTCCGGCATGCGCAGCAGGGCTTGCTGGCATTCAACCAGGTGACCTTGCACCTGGCGCGCCAGCATGACTTGAAACTGGTGATGCTGTTGCCTGTGTAGTTGCTCCTTTGAAAATGTAAAACGGCTGCGCTTGTTATAATCGGCTTGATGGTGTGGCCTTGCCATGCTGTCCTGGCTCCGGCCGTCGCCATGATGACGGTCCCGCTCTTTCGCCAGGAGTCTGTCCTGTTACCCCGCAATCCCAACCTGCGCAGCATCTATGTGATGCTGGTCGCCGTCGCCATGTTTTCCCTGATGGACACGGCCATGAAGCTGCTGTCCGCCCACTACCCCGCCATGCAGGTGACGGCATTGCGTGCCTTGTCGTCCTTGCCGCTCGTGTGCCTGTACCTGCTGTATCGCGGCGCTTTCAAGAACGTGCTGAAGGTGCGCTGGCCGCTGCACGTGCTGCGCGGCGCCCTGGGCGTGATGATGATTACCCTGTTTGCGTATGGCTTGAAGCGCATGTCGCTGGCCGAGGCATATTCGCTGTTCTTCGTCGCGCCCTTGCTGATTACGGTCCTGTCGGTTTTTATCCTGAAGGAAAGAGTCGACTTGGCGCGCTGGTGCGCCATCGCCGTGGGCCTGCTGGGCGTGCTGGTGGCGCTGCGCCCCGACGGTTCGGGATTCTTTTCGCTGGCCGGCCTGGCCGTGCTGGGTTCGGCCGCCTGTTATGCCATTTCCGCCGTCACGGGCCGCATCCTGAGCCGCACGGACGCCAGCGAAAGCATGGTCTTCTGGCTGATGGTGATGATGGCCCTTGGCGGCGTGGCCCTCTCGGCGCACGAGTGGGTGAGCATCCGCCGCGAAGACTGGTGGCTGCTGGCGGGCTTGTCACTGAGTGGCTTCCTGGGCCAGTTGGCCATCACGGAGGCGTTTCGCCATGGCAAGGCGTCCAGCGTGGCACCGTTCGAGTACTCGGCCCTGGCCTGGGGCATGGCCCTGGACTGGCTGCTGTGGCGTGCCTTGCCCGACCAGTACACGCTGATCGGCGCGGCCATCATCATCGGCAGCGGTATTTATCTGGTGCGCCGTGAAGCCGTGCATGCGGAAAGCGAACATCCTTAATGAGCGGTTGTGGTATTTCTGGCGTCAGCCATGCCGCGCCGCAACGAAAATCCGGCAAATAGATATAATCGACAGATGTTAAAACAACGCACCATCAAACAACAGGTCCGCACCATCGGTGTCGGTTTGCACTCCGGCACCAAGGTCGAGCTGATCCTGCGTCCCGCCGCGATCGACACGGGCATCGTGTTTCGCCGCATCGACCTCGATCCCATCGTCGAGTTCCCCGCCAGCGCCATGGCCGTGGGCGACACGCGCATGGCTTCCGTGCTGATCAAGGACGGCGCCAGGGTTTCTACCGTGGAACATCTGATGTCGGCCGCGGCTGGCCTCGGCGTGGACAATATGTATATCGACGTGAATGCGGAAGAAATTCCCATCATGGATGGTTCCGCCTCGTCCTTCGTCTACCTGCTGCAGCAGGCTGGCGTGGAAGAGCAGCAGGCGGCGAAGAAATTCATCAAGGTCATCAAGCCTGTGGAGGTGCGTCACGGCAAGGGCGACGCGGAGAAATGGGCGCGTTTGTCGCCGTACGATGGCTTCAAGCTTGATTTCTTCATCGAGTTCAACCATCCTGCCGTCGATGGCACGATGCAGCGCGCTTCCGTCGATTTCGGCGACGTGTCGTACGTGCACGATGTGGCGCGCGCGCGCACCTTCGGCTTCATGCAGGACGTGGAAAGCCTGCGCGGCATGGGCCTGGCGCGTGGCGGTTCGCTGGAAAACGCCATCGTCATGGACGAATACCGTATCCTCAACGCCGATGGCTTGCGCTATGAAGACGAGTTCGTGCGCCACAAGATACTCGACGCCATCGGCGACTTGTACCTGGTGGGCCACCCCTTGCTGGCCTATTACACGGCGCACAAGTCCGGCCACGCGCTGAACAACCAGCTGCTGCTGGCGCTGCTGGAACAGCCGGAATCCTATGAAATCGTCTCGTTCGCCACGAACGAGGCGGCGCCGCAATCGTACTTGCGCCAGATGGAGCGCGAGTGGTCCTTGACTTGACGGCCGTTGCTGTTTTTAAATAATTTTAGGGCTAGGGAGCACCTGAAAAATGTTCAGGGCAAGGCGCATTGCCGCAGGCAGTACGAATAGTACGGCCAGGCAATGCAACGCCGCCATGGACTTTTTCTCAGGTGTTCCCAGGTTCGCGGTGGTGGCGGACCATGTTGCGCAGCGCCGCGATCAATTGTTCGTTCTGCTTCGACGCCGGCAGGGCCGTACTCAGCTCTTCCAGGGCCGACATGGCTTTTTCCGGCAAGACCAGCGCCCGCGTATGCACGATGGGCGCGATGCTCTTGATGACTTGCACTTTCAGCTTGATGCCTGAAATTTGCCAGCCCTTTCTTTCCAGTTCCCCTTGTAACTTCGGCAATTGCTGCTTGAGCTTGGCCGCCAGCGCGGCGTTCGGCGTGGCCAGCACCAGTTGGCCGCCCTCGAATTGCAGGATGTCGCAATGCTCGAACATGGCCGGCAGGGCCTTGGCGCAATCTTTTTGCAGGGCGGCCAAGCGCGTGACGGTGGGCATCAGGGAGGCCATCGTCGCGTTGCCGCGCAGAAAATCGGTTGCGCCCGTGACGGCCGGGCCTGAACGGGCAAAGCCGTAGCCGCGGCGCGGTGCCGGAGAATAAGTGGGAGATCGCATGGCCGAAACATAGCACACTCGCCCGCGCATGACGAGTGCGTCGGTGGGTGTGGCGCAGGCGGGCGGGCCGTATTGCCTTACAGTATGGAAAATGTCCGCAATTTCTGCCATTTGTTTGTCATTAAGCTATTGTTATATGGCGCATTAGCCCAACCATGTCGGGAACGCATGATAAAATCATCGTCTTTTGCCATAGTCGAACTCCGTGCGGTGACGCGATACCTACCTCGTTGTTCCCTACCGAGCTTTTTTTAACGGCGTTTTTTCAAGAATTCAAGCATGTCATTACTGACCCAGATTTTCGGTAGCCGCAACCAGCGGCTGCTCAAGCAATACCAAAAAACGGTACGCGAGATCAATGCGCTCGAGCCGGCCATCGAAAAGCTGTCGGATGCCGAGCTGCAAGCGAAGACGCCTGCCTTCAAGGAACGCATCGCCGCTGGCGAATCGCTCGATGCCTTGTTGCCGGAAGCCTTTGCCGTCTGCCGCGAGGCCAGCAAGCGCGTCCTGCGCATGCGCCATTTCGATGTGCAGATGATCGGCGGCATGGTCTTGCATTTCGGTAAGATCGCGGAGATGGGCACGGGCGAGGGCAAGACCCTGATGGCAACCTTGCCAGCCTACCTGAATGCTCTGTCGGGCAAGGGCGTGCATATCGTCACCGTCAATGATTACCTGGCGCAGCGCGATGCCGAGACCATGGGCCGCCTGTATGCCTGGCTGGGACTGTCGACGGGCGTGAACATGTCGCAGATGGAGCACAGCGCCAAGCAGCAGGCGTACAACTCCGACATCACGTATGGCACGAACAATGAATTCGGTTTCGATTTCTTGCGCGATAACATGGTCTACGAAGCGCGCGAGCGCGTGCAGCGCAGCCTGAACTTCGGCATCGTCGATGAAGTCGACTCGATTCTGATCGATGAAGCGCGTACGCCGTTGATCATTTCGGGCCAGGCCGAGAACCATACGGACCTGTATCACAAGATCAATGAAGTGCCTGCGTTGTTGACTTTGCAGATCGGTGAAGAAACGCCGGATGGCAAGGGCAAGGTTGACGTGCCGGGCGACTACACCAAGGATGAAAAGGCGCACCAGGTGCTGCTGACGGAAGCCGGCCACGAAAAGGCAGAAGGCATCCTGATGGAGATGGGCCTGCTGCCGGAAGGCGCATCGCTGTACGATTCGGCCAACATCACTCTCGTGCACCACCTGTATGCGGCCCTGCGCGCGCATGCGCTGTACTTCAAGGATCAGCACTATGTGGTGCAGAACAATGAAGTGGTGATCGTCGATGAATTCACGGGCCGTCTGATGACGGGCCGCCGCTGGTCCGATGGTTTGCACCAGGCCGTCGAAGCGAAAGAAGGCGTCAAGATCCAGAACGAGAACCAGACCCTGGCCTCGATCACCTTCCAGAACTACTTCCGCATGTACGCCAAGCTGGCCGGCATGACCGGTACGGCCGATACCGAAGCGTACGAATTCCAGGAAATCTACGGCCTGGAAACGGTCGTGATCCCGCAAAACCGTCCGCTGCAGCGCAAGGATCGCCAGGATCAGGTCTACAAATCGTCGGCGGAAAAATACAACGCGATGTTGAACGACATCCGCGACTGCTACGAGCGCGGCCAGCCCGTGCTGGTCGGTACGACCTCGATCGAGAACTCGGAACTGCTGTCGGGCATCCTGACCAAGGCCGATTTGCCGCACAACGTGCTGAACGCGAAGCAGCATGCCCGCGAAGCGGAAATCATCGCCCAGGCAGGTCGTCCGAAAGCCATCACCATCGCCACCAACATGGCTGGCCGCGGTACGGACATTGTGCTGGGCGGTAACGTCGAAAACCAGATCAAGTTCATCGAAGCCAATGCTGAACTGAGCGACGCCGACAAGGCAGCCCAGTCGCAGACCTTGCGCGATGAATGGCAATCCTTGCACGACCATGTGGTCAATGCGGGCGGTTTGCACATTATCGGCACCGAACGCCATGAATCGCGCCGCGTTGATAATCAATTGCGTGGCCGTGCCGGCCGCCAGGGCGATCCGGGTTCGTCGCGCTTCTACTTGTCGCTCGACGACGCGCTGCTGCGCATCTTCGCCGGCGACCGCGTGCGCGCCGTGATGGACCGCCTGAAAATGCCGGAAGGCGAACCGATCGAGGCAGGCATCGTCTCGCGTTCGATCGAATCGGCCCAGCGCAAGGTCGAAGCGCGCAACTTCGACATCCGCAAGCAATTGCTGGAATACGATGACGTCGCCAACGACCAGCGTAAAGTCATCTACCAGCAGCGTAACGAGCTGCTGGAAACGACCGATATTTCCGACATGATCGGCTCGCTGCGCCATGGCGTGTTCACCGACCTGGTGCACGAGTATGTGCCGCATGAATCGGTGGAAGAGCAGTGGGATATCAAGGGTCTGGAAAACACCCTGGCCAGCGAATGGCAGCTCGACTTGCCGCTGCAGCAAATGCTGGAAGCCGATGCGACCCTGACGGACGACGAGATCCTGGAAAAAGTGCTGGTCGCGGCCGATGCCGTGTACCAGTCGAAGATCGATATCGTCGGCAAGGAATCGTTTGGCGGCTTCGAACGCAATGTCATGCTGCAAAGCGTGGACAGCCACTGGCGCGAACACCTGGCGGCGCTCGATCACCTGCGCCAGGGTATTCACCTGCGCGGTTATGCGCAGAAGAACCCGAAACAGGAATACAAGCGCGAAGCGTTTGAACTGTTTGGCCAGATGCTCGACATGATCAAGAACGACGTCACGAAACACGTGATGACGGTACGCATCCAGTCGCGTGAAGAAGTCGATGCGGCCGAACAGGCGATGCAGCAGTCGCACGTGGAAAACGTGCACTACCAGCACGCCGAATTCGACCCGAACGCGGCGCCGGAAGAGCTGCTGGCGCCTACTGCCGGCGGCAACATGGACAACGTCGACGACATGAGCGTGAGCATGGGTGTCAAGGTCGGTCGTAACGACCCATGCCCTTGCGGCAGCGGCAAAAAGTACAAGGCCTGCCACGGCAAGCTGGCATAAGGCGGTTTGACTGCCTGACAAAAAACGGAGACCGCGGTCTCCGTTTTTTTATGCCTTTTCAATTTGCGCGCGCGCATCTACCGGCACGCATGTTCACCGGCGCCGCGAAGGCGCTACAATAGCGCTTCCCTTTTCCCTCGCAGAAGAAATCACCATGGCCGTCAATTCTCCCAAGCCCGTCGCCGCCGACTTGAAAGCCGTCGCCGGCATTGAAATCGGTGTTGCCGAAGCAGGCATCAAGAAACCCAACCGCAAGGATTTGCTGGTATTGAAACTGGCGCCGACGGCCACCGTGGCCGGCGTGTTCACCTTGAACCGCTTCTGCGCCGCGCCCGTGCAAATTTCGAAAGCCAACCTGGCGGCCGTGACGGCCGGCGCCGCGCCGATCCGCGCGCTGCTGGTCAATACGGGCAACGCGAATGCGGGCACGGGCGAATCGGGCCTGGCCGACGCGCAGGCCAGCTGCGCCGCGCTGGCCGAGCTGCTGGGCTGCACGCCGCAGCAAATCCTGCCGTTTTCCACCGGCGTGATCCTCGAACCGCTGCCTGTGCAGCGCCTGGTCGCCGGCTTGCCGCAAGCGGTAGCAGCGCTGACGTCGGACAACTGGTTCTCGGCCGCCGAAGCCATCATGACCACCGACACGCAGCCGAAAGCCGGCTCGCGCACGGTCACCATCGGTGGCCACGCGGTCACCCTGACAGGCATCAGCAAGGGCGCCGGCATGATCAAGCCGAACATGGCCACCATGCTGGGCTTCCTCGCGTTTGACGCCACCGTGGCGCAACCGGTGCTGGACCAGCTGGTGAAGCAGGCAGCCGACAAATCGTTCAACTGCATCACCATCGACGGCGACACGTCCACCAATGACTCGTTCATGCTGGTGGCAACAGGCGCCGGCAGCCTGGTGATCGATTCCATCGACTCGCCGCACTATGCGGAACTGTCGGCCGCCGTCACCGAACTGTCGACCTTCCTGGCACAAGCCATCGTGCGTGACGGCGAAGGCGCGACCAAGTTCATGACGGTGACCGTGGAAGACGGCCGCAACGTGGAAGAGTGCCGCAAGATCGCCTATTCCATCGCCCATTCGCCGCTGGTGAAAACGGCCTTCTTCGCCTCCGACCCGAACCTGGGCCGCATCCTGGCCGCCATCGGCTACGCCGGTGTGGACGACCTCGACGTGGGCCAATTGAACCTGTACCTGGACGACGTGTGGGTGGCCAAGAATGGCGGCCGCAACCCGGACTACCAGGAACAGGATGGCCAGCGCGTGATGCAGCAAAGCGAAATCACCATCCGCGTCAAGCTGGCGCGCGGCGATGCCACGGCCACCTTGTGGACGTGCGACCTGTCGCATGACTACGTGTCGATCAACGCCGACTACCGCTCATGACCAGTCTCGATCAATTCCTGATCCGCGCCGAGCGGGTGCTGGCGCGGCTCGAGTCGATCTTGCCGCCGGCCTTGCCGGCTACCGACTGGAACAGCTTTGCCTTCCGCTGGCGCCGGCGCCAGGGCGCGCTGCCTTATTTGCAGGCCGTGGCGCATGTCTCGTCCATTGCTCTGGATGACTTGCACAATATCGGCACACAAAAGGCGCAGATCGAGCAGAACACGCGCCAGTTCGTTGCCAGCCGCCCCGCCAACAATGTGCTGCTGACGGGGGCGCGCGGCACGGGCAAGTCCTCCTTGATCAAGGCTTGCCTGAACCAGTTCGCCGACCAGGGCTTGCGCCTGATCGAAGTCGACAAGGCCGATCTGGCCGACTTGCCCGACATCGTCGACCTGGTGGCGGCGCGCCCCGAGCGTTTCATCATCTTTTGCGACGACCTGTCGTTCGAAGAGGGCGAGAGCGGCTACAAGGCGCTGAAAGTGGCGCTCGACGGCAGCATCGCCGCGCAATCGGACAATGTGCTGATCTACGCCACCTCGAACCGCCGTCACCTGATGCCGGAACGCATGTCGGATAACACCAGCTACAAGACGGACGACGATGGCGATCTGCATCCGGGCGAGACGGTGGAAGAGAAAATCTCGCTGTCCGAGCGCTTCGGCCTGTGGTTGTCTTTCTACCCGTTCAAGCAGGATGATTATCTCGATATCGCGGCGCACTGGCTGGCCTCGTTTGGCTGCACGCCGGAACAGATTGCGGCAGCACGCGGCGACGCCCTGCGCTGGGCCTTGCAGCGCGGTTCCCGTTCGGGCCGGGTGGCGTGGCAATTCGCGCGCGACTATGCGGGGAAACTTCCTGCGGGAAAGTTGCCGCAATGAGCGAAGTGAAAATTACACCGGTGGATGTCGCCGTCGGCATCCTGATGAAGCCGAACGGCGACGTGCTGCTGGGCCAGCGCCCGGCCGGCAAGCCGTATGACGGCTATTGGGAATTTCCTGGCGGTAAAGTCGAAGCCGGCGAAGCCATTCTTGACGCCTTGAAGCGCGAGTTTGTCGAAGAGCTGGGGCTATATATCGACAGTGCAGAACCCTGGTGCGGCGTCGAATATGTGTATCCGCACGCTCATGTGCGCCTGCATTTCTATATCAGCCGCGAATGGCGGGGCGAGCCGCAAAGCCTGGAAGGGCAGGCGTTCGCCTGGCAAGGCACGGTCGGCGTGGAACCCTTGCTGCCGGCCACCATTCCCCTGCTGGAATGGTTAGATGAGGTACGCCGCGAATCCCTGGCGCCTGCATAATCTTTACTTGTGCCAGCGGGCAGCATCACGCTGCGTGCTGGCGCAAGCTTTCCTGTGACTTTCCTTGTATAGTCGGCGCTTTGCGCTACAGTGCTTTCATCACGCACAGGGGAGTCTCGCATGCCGCTGACACTGACCTTTACCGATACCGATGAATTGCTGATCGCCGCCTTGCACAAGCGTGCCCGCGCGCATGGACGCAGCATCGAGGACGAGCACCGCGACATCTTGCGCAGCGCCTTGCGGCCGCTGCCGAAGCGCCCGCTCGACGATATTCTGCGCGGCATGCCCGACGTGGGGTTGGATGCGGATTTTGAGCGCCGCCCTTGAGTCATGCCCGTCTATCTGGTCGACACGGATGTGATCGTTGCGGCGCGCAAGGGCGGCGCCGCGCCAGCAGGCGTGGCTACCTTCTTCGAGCGGGTGACGCCAGAGATGCGCTATGTGCCGGTGCAAGTGATCGCGCAATTGCGCGCAGGCATACAGCGCAGCTGGCGGCGCGAAGCGGCGCTGGAAGCACTGGCGCTGGAAGGCTGGCTGGAAGCCGTGCTGGCAGAGTATGCGCCCCGCTTGCTGGAATTCGACCTCGATTGCGCGCTCGTGTGCGCCCGCCTGCATGGCCGCGGCCATGCGCATGGCATCGATGGACAGATCGCGGCGATGGGCATCGCCTATGGCTTGACGGTGGTCAGTGGCAGGCTTGACAGTTTCGCGGCGCAGGGGCTGCGCCTGGAAAATCCGTTTAATTGAAGCTAATTGCGGCTTATTGCGGCTTGTTGTCTTCGTCTGCCAGGGGATCTTCGAACGGGTCGGCCGCGGGGATCGTGTATTTCTCTTCGGCCCAGGCACCCAGGTCGATCTGCTTGCAGCGCTCCGAGCAGAAGGGGCGGAATTTGTTGGCTTCAGTCCATTCGACTTTGGCGGCACAGGTAGGGCAGTTAACGACGGTCATGATGGGGCAAATAAGTAACAATTAAAAATTACAGAGCGTGAGCTCGAACGGGACATCTTCTTCCAGCGGCTTGGGTTTCAAGTCGCCGCCCTGGGTGGTGAAGCGCACCCACAGCATGTATTTGTTGGCGGAAATTTCCGGGATGGCGCCGCTGTTTTCATCCAGGCTCAGGCGCAGCATCTGGTAGACCTTGCCTTGCAGCATTTGCTGGTAGCTGCCGCCATTGGCGATCAGTTTAACGGGTCCGCCGGAATCGCGCAGCAGGCGCAATACGAGGGCCAGCGCGTCGAACAGCGGTGCCAGCGGGGCGAACCAGGCGTGGATATCGGTCAGACGCTGTTCCGAGCTGCGTTTTTGCCAGGCAAAGTATGACGGCAAGTCGAATTCGCAGGCGCCGCCCGGAATGATGGTGCGGCCGCGGATGCTCATCAGCCATTCATTGTCGCGGATATTCTGTCCCGTCTTGCCTTGCGCCGCCACCAGGGCGCCGCTGACGCTGTCGAGTTCGCCGAGGATGGCATCGAGGGTTTCCGGTTCCACGTTGGGATTGCTGCGGTAGCCGAGCAGGCTCTGGCGCTGACGCTCGAGTTCCTGCAGCAGGTCGGACTTCAGGTCGGCGCGGCCGGCCACTTCGAGCATATCGAAAATAGTTGCCAAGGCAACATGGTGCTGCATTGCATGCTCTTGCTGGATGAAGAACTTGAATTTGTCGTACAGGTCTTCCAGCCGCAACAAGGTACGTATGCGTTCGTTGAAAGGGTATTCGTAGACAATCAAAATAATTCCCTTAAGTAAGGACCTGCAAACAATCCCGTGATTTTGAACCAAGCGTCGACAAATTACAAACGTTGCGACCCGATTCCGGCCATTCTTTTTGAAAATGCCAGATATAAATCGTGCAACTGGGCAATCTGCGGCGCCAGGGCGGCCAAATCGCCATTATTGTCGATCACATCGTCCGCCGCCGCCAGGCGCATGGCGCGCGTGGCCTGTGTGGCCATGATGGCTTTGACTTGTTCTTCCGATAAGCCATTGCGCGCCATCACGCGCGATACTTGCAGGCTTTCCAGGCAATCGATGACCAGCACCCGGTTGACCCGCTCCACCCATCCACCGGACTCGACGAGCAGGGGAACGGCAAAGATCACATAGCTGCCTGTTGCCTCGGCGGCCGCCGCCAGGGTGGCCTGGCGGATGCGCGGGTGCAGGATGGCTTCCAGTCTGGCCTTGGCGGCGGCGTCGGCAAACACGAGGTTGCGCATTTTTGTGCGGTCGAGGGCGCCGCGCGCATCGGCGTAGTCGGCGCCGAATTCCGCCACCAGGGCCGGCATGGCCGCGCCATTCGGTGCCGTCAGGCTGTGCGCGATCTGGTCGGTGTCGACGATGGAGGCGCCGCGCGCGGCGAACAGGTCGGCCACCGTGCTCTTGCCGCAGCCGATGCCGCCGGTGAGACCCACGCTGAAATAAGGGACGTTGTGTAGTTGCATGTGTTTATCCATAGGGGCGCTGCTGCGCGGGTCAGCTGGTCAGCTGGTCAGGCCCAGTGTGAGGCGCGACAGGGGCGTGCCGTATAGCAGCGCGATCAGGCCAGCCGCCGCCAGGTAGGGGCCGAACGGAATCGGTTTGTCGCGCCCCCGCTTGGCAAACACGATCAGGCCGATGCCGACCACGGCGCCGACCAGCGACGATAATAAGATGATCGTCGGCAGCATGGTCCAGCCCAGCCACGCACCGAGCGCCGCCAGCAATTTGAAATCACCATAGCCCATTCCCTCCTTGCCTGTCGCCAGTTTGAAGACCCAGTACACGGCCCACAGGGCCAGGTAGCCGGCGACCGCGCCGATGACGGCTTCCTGCAGGGGCACGAAAGTGCCGTTGATATTGACCAGCAAGCCCGCCCACAGCAGGGGGAAGGTGAGGTCGTCGGGTAGCATTTGCGTATCGGCATCGATGAAGGTCATGGCGATCAGCAGCCAGGCAAACACGAGCGTGGCCAGGCCCGTCCAGCCGCTGCCGAAGTGCCAGACCAGCAGGGCCGACAGCGCGCCAGTCAGCAGCTCGACCAGCGGATAGCGCACGGAGATCGGCGCCTGGCACGCGCTGCACTTGCCACGCAACAGCAGATAGCTGAGGACGGGGATATTTTCCATGGCCGTGATGCGGTGGCCGCAAGCGGTGCAATTCGAGTGCGGCAGCATCAGGTTGTAGCGGTCCGTGTGCGGCAAGGGCAAGCCGCTTTCTTCCGCCACATAATTATCAGATTCGCGCTGCATCATTTTCGGGACGCGGTGGATCACCACATTCAGGAAGCTGCCGACGATCAGGCCGAACAGGGCGGCGACGAGGGCGACGGGCAGATTGCCGGGCGCGGCGAACAGCAGGGTATCTTGCAGCATGGTGGATTTGTCTGAGGTGATGATGTTGCCGCGCAAACATTGCCTGGCACTGCCGCAGTGTAAAACATCTGCTGGCGCATGGGGGCAATAAAGGTCTTGCCTGCTTTTATGCGATCAGGAATTCCACGCGTTTTCCCGTTCTGGCGAGCATGTCGACCAAGGCATCGATGGTGAACTTGGGCGTTTTCTTGTTAATGACATCGGAAACACGGGGCCGCGTTATCCCGAGTATTTGGGCGGCATCGGCCTGCTTCAGGTTTTCCGTATTGATCCACAGGGCCAGTTCGGCCATCAATTTTTCCTTGATGGCGACCTTGTCCGAAATGATGCGCTTCGACCGCGCGTGAAGTTCGGCGGCTTCGCCGGACTCAAAACCCAGATCGCTAAAAACGTTCGCGCCGACAGCGGTGACGTGCGCTGATTTGGTGTCGATACTCATTTCTTGCTCCTTTCCTTGCGCACCGTTTTGTAGCGGGCAATCGCAATATCTTTATCTTGTTTTGCCGTGGTATTGGTTTTCTTCTTGAAACAGTGCAAGACATAGATGGCTTCCGGGAACTTCGCGACATACATCACCCGGAACCAGCCGTCATTCAGATTGATAATAATTTCCCTGGTGCCTGCACCCACCTCGTCAAATGGCTTCCAATGATCGGGTTCCAGTCCCGCTTGAATCAGGCTGAGCTGGTGACCAGCCTCCCGGCGCGCATCCAGAGGGAAAATATGGTCATTCCTGAGATCGTTCAGGGAGCTGCCGCGCCACTCGATGGGGCTCTTCTTAGTGTATCAAATTTTATACACTTGTCAAATCACCGCCCCCAGCTTGAAAATCGGCAAATACAGGGCGATCACGAGGGAACCGACGAGCACGCCCAGCACCACCATCAGCGCCGGTTCCAGCAGCGTGGAAAGGGTGGCCACGGTGGCGTCGATGTCGGCCTCGATGATGTCGGCCGCGCGCGACAGCATGGCGTCGAGGGCGCCCGATTCCTCGCCGATCAGGGTCAGTTGCGTCAGCAGCGGGGGAAACACGCCGCAGTGTTCCATGGCCAGGGCCAGACTGCCGCCGGCGCGGATTTCGCTTTCGATGCGTGTCGTCGCTTCCTGGTACAGCGCGTGGCCAGAGGCGGCGCCCACCAGGCCGAGAGAGTCGAGCAGTGGCACGCCGGCGGCGAACATGGCCGCCAGGGTGCGCGTCCAGCGGGCGATTGCCGCCTTGCGCAAGAGGGGGCCGAAGACGGGCAGGCGCAGCGCCCGTAGTTGCGTGTTGCGCCGCCACGTGGGATAGCGGCGCCAGGCCAGGTGCAGCAGCAGGCAAGCGAGCAGCAGCGCCGCCAGCAAGGCCAACCAGTAGCGGACAACAAAGGCGGACACGCCCATGACGACCAGGGTGGGCAGCGGCAACGGTGCGCCAAAGCTGTCGAAGACCTGGCGGAAAGCGGGCACGACCACGCTCATGATGATGGCCGTGACAACGATGGCGACGAGTACGATGGCCAGCGGATACATCAGCGCGCCGCGTACCTTCCGTCGCAGGGCGATGGCCTTTTCCTGGTGCGTGGCCAGGCGCGCCAGCAAGTCCTGCACGATGCCGGCCTGTTCGCCTGCCGCCAGCAGATTGCAATACAGTTCGTCAAACAGCAGGGGGAACTTGCGGAACGCCTGCTGCAGGCTGCTGCCCGCTTCGATATCGTGGCGCAAGTCGCGCATCAGCTCGGTGACGGCGGGTTTGGCGTGGCCCTTGCCGGCGATGTCGAAGGCGTGCAACAGCGGCACCCCGGCCGCCATCATGGTCGACAACTGGCGCGTGAACAGGGCGATATCCTTGCGCGTGATGGCCTTGCCGGGCGCGCTGCGCGCTGCCTGCACACGTGTGGCCAGGATGCCTTCGCGTCGTAGCGCGGCCTTGGCGGCGCTGGCGTCGGCGGCGCGCAAGACGCCATCGACCGGCTTGCCATGGCGGTCCGTGCCCTTCCACGCAAAGCGCCGCTCGGCCGCCATGTGCACCTCCTGCCGTCACGTTAGCAGCGTGGGGCAAAAGCACCAGCGGCGCTGGCGGCAAGCTTGATGTGGCTCAGCCTTTTGTGGTTTGTACTTCCGTCTGCACAACGGCCTGGGCCTTCACGTCGGCCGCATCATCCTCGTCGCTGTCCGTGCCCTTGCTGATGCTTTCGCCATCGTCGCGGCGCAAGGTCCAGAAGGTCAGCGAGGACAGCACCGTCAGCGCGGCCAGGGTCAGAAAGGCGTGGTGCAGGGCCGTGCTGAGCATGGCACGGTCCGACTGCGGCATGTCGCCCAGGTACCAGCCCGTGATCAGCGAACCGAAGGCGAGGCCAAAGCTCATCGACAGTTGCTGCATCGAGCTGGCGATGGTGCTGGCCATGCTCGAATCGCTCTTGTCGACGTCGGCATACGCGATGGTGTTCATGCTGGAAAACTGCAGCGAATTGAAAAAGCCCATGCACAGGCTGATGGCGACGATCACGTACAGGGGCGTCCCCACGCCCACCTGCGAAAACATGGCGATGGTGACGCCGATCAGTACGGTATTGACGATCAGTACCTGGCGATAGCCGAAGCGTGCCAGCACGCGCGCGGAAATGAATTTCATGCCCATGGCGGCCGCGGCCGACGGCATCATCAGCAAGCCCGATTGCCAGGCGGGCAAGCCCAGGCCCAGCTGGTACAGCAGCGGCAGCAGGAAGGGCAGGCCGCCCACGCCCAGGCGCGTGACGAAGCCGCCCACGACGGAGACGCGGAAGGTGCGGATCTTGAACAGGGTCAGGCGCAGCAGCGGATGCAGCACTTCACTCGAATGCCAGACATACGCGGCCAGCAGGCTGATGGAGATGAACAGCAGCACGGCAAACGAGGTGCCGTCGATGCGGTGTTCGCCGAAGATTTCCAGCAGCCACGACAGCAGCGCGATGCCCGTGCCGAACAGCACCAGGCCGATCAGGTCCAGCGGACGGGGCTTGTCGCCATAGTAATCGGGCATGTAGCGGTGCGCCAGGTACAGCGCCACCAGGCCGACAGGTACGTTGACGAAGAAAATCTCGCGCCACGACAGCCAGTGCACGATCAGCCCGCCCACCGTGGGTCCCAGCAGGGGGCCGATCAGGGCGGGGATGATGACGAAATTCATGGCCGCCAGCAATTGCGACTTGGGAAAGGTGCGGATGATGGTGAGCCTGCCCACCGGCATCATCATGGCCGCGCCCACCCCTTGCAGCAGGCGCGCAGCCACCAGCATGGGCGCATTCACGGACAGGCCGCACAGGATGGAGGCGAGGGTAAAGATGGCGACGGCGGCGGAAAACACGCGCCGCGTGCCGAAGCGGTCGGCCATCCAGCCGCTGATGGGAATGCACACGGCCAGGCTCAGGATGTAGCTGGTGACGACGGCCTTCAGGCTCAGTGGCGTCACGTTCAGGCTGGCGGCCATGGCGGGGATGGCGGTGTTGACGATGGTGGAGTCGAGTTGCTCCATGAACAGGGCGGTGGCGACCACCCAGGGAAGGTAGCTTTTGATCGGGGAACTGGTCATGGATGCGAGCCTGAGGAGAAAAAACGGAGCCGACAGTACGACGAATTGTCACATAAATGGCGCAGGCGTGCCGCCCACGCCATTCATTTTGGCAGCGTGCCGCGGGCTTAGTCCATGGAACATTTGTTCCATGGCAATAGATTGCCGGCAAGGCTAACATGTGTTTTCCGGCAGCTCCGGCCTCTTTTCCTCGAAAGTCACACCACATGAAAAATGCATTTACGTTCCTTGTCCTGGGCGCGGCCCTGTCCGCATGTGGTGGCAGCAGCGATGGCGGCAAGCCTGAGGTGCCCATCACCCCGCCCGTCGTGGTCACGCCTCCTGTTACACCCGTCGACAGCGTGGCCGTGGCGTCAGCCGCCGTGGCCAAGGAGGCCGGCTTGAGCGTCATTGCGGGCGCCAGCGCCGATGAAAGCGTGTATGACGTGGCCGCCGATATCGGCGACACCTGGCGCATCACCTTCGACAACGTCAAGAAAACCTACGCCATCCGCGTGCTGTCGACGCAGTTCGGCTTGAGCGACCGCAGCGGTACGTTCAGCGCCACCACCGTTGGCAATCTCACCACCTACACGGCAACGGATTTCAGCGTCACCGTCGATGCGCGCACGCGTCTTCTGTCGGGCAATATCAAATTGGGCAGCATGCTCTCGACCGTCAGCGGCACCGGCTATGCGGTGAGCGACGTGGCCAAGCTGGCCGGCAGTTATATCTTCCTGGGCGCCATGCGCAATGCCTCGAACGGCGGCGACCGTTTCAATCCGAAAGGCAGTCTCAAGGTGGCGGCCGATGGCAGCGCGCAACTGTGCAATGGCGGCGTGTTCAATGCGCAAGGCGTGTGTTCTGCGGTATCGCCGCAGCTGGAAGCGGAAAACGCCAGCCTGACCCTGGTCAAGGATGCAAAGAACGGCTTGCTCTTCGCCCGCCAGGGTGACCAGGACTTCGGCATCGTGCACGTGCACGCGGGCGACCGGGGGCTGGCGCTGTTTATCGACCGCTACAGCCGCAACCAGCAGAACGTGCTGCGCGTGGGCACCATCGTGGCGGCCAAACAGCAAAAGATCGGCACCGAAATCGCCGGCAGTTACGCTTGTGCGGCGTCGGGCATCAGCGCGAACATCGTCGTTGCCGGCAGCACCGCCACCATCACCAACAACACCGCTGGCAAGACGCACGCCGAAACCATCACCACCAACAAGCTGGGCCTGGGCGCGCTGGCCGTCGATTTCGATGGCATCGCCGTGTTCAAGGATCCGGCCGACGTGCCGGCAGATTATTCGATGTTCATGCCTGTGTCGTCGAGCATGGCGGTTGAGTTTTCGACCGACCGCTCGTACATGGGCATGTGCTTGAAAAATTAGTCGCTAGCGTTTGATGTGATCCAGCGCAGCCAGCAGCGGTATGGCGGCATCGGCAATCCGCTCCAGGCTGGCCTCGCGCAGGGCGGCGGTGTCCACCGTGTGGCCGGAGTCCAGCCCCGCCCAGCGCAGCAGCGCCGAACACGCGGCGGGCGTGTCGAACATGCCGTGCAAATAGCTGCCGAGGATTTGCCCGTCGCCCGACATGGCTCCTTCCGGCCGCCCATCGATGACAAAGGCCGGCTGCGCCAGCGCCGCGCCATGCGAGAGTCCCATGTGGATTTCATAGCCTGCCACGGGCGCATCGGCCGCGCCGGAAAACGCGCAGTAGCCGCTCACTTGTTCCAGGCGTTTTTCGCTCGTCAGCTCCGTCACCATGTCCAGCAATCCCAGCGCCGTTGACTCTCCCGCCGCGCCTTCCACGCCCAGCGGATCGCGCACGCTTTGCCCCAGCATCTGGAAGCCGCCACAGATGCCGAGCACCTTGCCGCCGTAGCGCAGGTGTTTTGCCAGGTAGGCGGGCCAGCCTTGCTGCTGCAGCCAGGCCAGGTCGCCCCGCGTGTTTTTACTGCCAGGCAGGATTACCAGGTCGGCCGGCGGAATCGGCTGCCCTTGCTGGACGAATTGCAGGTCGATATCGGGGTGGGCGCGCAGCGCGTCGACATCCGTGTGGTTGCTGATGCGCGGCAGTTGCGGCACCACCACCTTGAAGGCGCCGCGTTCGGCCTGCATCGCTTCGACGGCATCTTCCGCGTCGAGGAACAAGCCTTGCAGGTAGGGCAGCACGGCCAGCACGGGTTTGCCCGTCTGCTGTTCCAGCCACTCGATGCCTGGCGTGAGCAGCGAGACGTCGCCGCGGAAGCGGTTGATGACGAAGCCCAGGATGCGCGCCCGCTCACTGTCGGACAGACAGGCCAGGGTGCCGATGATGTGGGCGAAGACGCCGCCCCGGTCGATGTCGGCCACCAGGATCACGGGACAGTCGACGGCTTCGGCAAAGCCCATGTTGGCGATGTCGCGCGCGCGCAAATTGACTTCGGCGGGACTGCCCGCGCCTTCGACGACGACTGCGTCGTACTGCTGGCGCAAGCGCGCGTACGATTCGAGCACGGCGCCCATGGCGATGGTCTTGTATTGCTGGTAGTCGCGCGCATCCATCTCGGCGCGCACCTTGCCGTGGATGATCACTTGCGCGCCCGTGTTCGACGATGGTTTCAAAAGTACCGGATTCATGTCCGTGTGCGGCGCAATGCCGCACGCCAGCGCCTGCAAGGCTTGCGCGCGGCCGATCTCGCCGCCGTCGCTCGTTACGGCGCTATTCAAGGCCATGTTTTGCGGCTTGAACGGCGCTACCATCACGCCACGGCGTTTCAACAATCGACACAGGGCCGCGACGATGGTGCTCTTGCCCGCATCCGACGTCGTGCCTTGCACCATCAGCGCTGGAAACGGCACTTGCTGCGTCATGGGACGGCTTTCGTGCGGTGCTGGCGGGCCGCTTCCAGCTGCTCGCACATGGCGGCCGTACCTTCGATCATGCGCGGGCCGGCGCGGTTCAGCAGGTCGCCATTCAGGCGGAACAGGTTATTCTTGCGCACGGCCGTCATCGACGGGAAGGCGCGCCACATAGCCAGGCCGCCTTCGCTGCGCGGATCGCTTTTTTCGCTTGTCCCGAAGATGACTTCCGGGTCTTCCTGCAGCACACCTTCCGGCGTGACGACTGGCGCCACCACCTTCATCGCGGCGAACACATTCTGGCCGCCGCAGACACGCATGGAGTCGCTGATGATGCTCGCGCCGCTCAAGGTATATAACGGTTTGTCCCACACTTGGTAAAACACGCGCACGGGCGGGCGCTGCGCGTATTGCGCCGTCAAGCTGGCCAGCTTGGCGCGCAGCTGGGCGGCGGCCGGCTTGGCGACTTTTTCCGTGCCCATCAACTGGCCCAGGCGCTCCATGCTGTCGGGGATGTCGGCCAGCTTGCGCGGTTCGCTGTGATAGATGGGCACCTTCAGCTGGCGCAGCATGGCGATCTGACGTTCGGCACTGCCATGCATCCACACGACGATGAGGTCCGGCTTCAAGGCAATGATGCGCTCCATGTCGTACTGGCGGTTGTCGCCCACTTGCGTGATTTTCTTTGCCGCTTCCGGATAGTCGCTGTAGCTGACGACGCCGGCGATCTTCTCGCCGCCGCCGGCCGCGAACAGCAGCTCCGTCACATGCGGCGCCAGCGCCAGGATGCGCTGCGCCGGTTTTTCCAAAGTGACGGTATTGCCGTCGTCGTCGCGCACGGTGATGGCGGCGTGTGTTTGCAGCGAGACCAGTCCGGCCAGCAGCAGTGCTGTTTTCAAGTGGTTCATGTGTGCTTCCATGTGGTGAGGGCTTGCTGCAGGCGCAGCCAGGCGTGTTCGTCGGGGGGCAAGCCCAGGCGGATGCCATGGGCCGCGTGGCGGAACAGGCGCACCCAGATGCCCGATTCTGCCATGTGGCGCCAGAACGCTTCGGCGCGTGCTTCCGGCCACCACTGGAATAGCGCCGTGCCGTTGCTGGCGATGCCGTGCGCGGCCAACAACTGGCGCAGGCGCTCGCCATCGCCGCGCAGGCGTTCGCGCATCGCCTCCTGCCAGTGCGTATCGTTCAAGGCGGCCAGCGCCACCTGCTGCGCCGGACCGCTGACGGTCCACGGTCCAAGCATGTCGGCCAGTTGCACCAGCAGGGCGGGATGGGCGGCGACAAAACCCAGGCGCAATCCCGCCAGGCCAAAGAATTTGCCCACCGAGCGCAGCACGATCAGGCCCGGCTGGCCTGTGTGCGGCCCGAGGCTTGCTTGCGCTTCCGTGTCGCCGAACGCTTCATCGACCACCAGCCAGCCGCCGCGCGCGGCCAGCTTGCCCGACCATTCCAGCAGCAGTGCGGGAGCGATGCGCTCACCGGTGGGATTGTTCGGATTGCAGATGACCAGCACGTCGCAGTGGTCGATGGCATCGGCCAGCTGCGCATACGGCACTTGTCGCAATTCGTGACCGTGCTGGCCCCAGTGGTGCGCGTGTTCCGCATACGACGGCGCGGCGACCACCACGCGCGACGGCGCGCGCAGCCGGGGCAGGGCCTGGATGGCAGCTTGCGTGCCGGCGATCGGCAGCATGGCTGGTGCACCGTAATAGGCACAGGCGGCTGCCGCCAGCGCAGGATCGGCTTCCGGCAGCCGGTGCCAGGCGCTGGCGCTGCTGGCGGGCACGGGATAGCCGTGCGGATTGATGCCGGTCGACAGGTCGATCCAGTCGGCCAGTGGTCGTCCATATTCGCGCGCGGCGTCGCGCAGGTTGCCGCCATGTTCAAGCAAGGTATTTCCCTTTCAGGTAGAACAGGCCCGCCAGCAGTGCCATCCAGATCAGCCACAACACGGCCGTCTCGGCCACCAGGCGCCAGGCGCGGTCGATATCGCGCGCTTCGGCCGGGCGTCCGCTACCCAGTGGCGGACGCTGTTCCAGTTCACCGTCGTAGATGGCGTCGCCGCCCAAAGCCAGGCCCAGGGCGCCGGCGCCGCTGGCCATCACGGGTCCCGCGTTCGGGCTGCCCCAGCTGGGCGCCTGCGTGCGCCAGCAGTGCCAGGCGCGTTTTTTGTCGGCCATGTTCTTGCCCAGCATGACATACGACAGGGCCGTCAGGCGCGCCGGCAGGTAATTCAAGACGTCGTCGATGCGTGCGGCGCAGCAGCCGAACCAGTCGTAGCGCTCGTTGCGGTAGCCCCACATGGCGTCGAGCGTATTCGACAGGCGGAATAGCACGGCGCCGGGGCCGCCCGCCACGGCAAACCAGAACAGGGTGCCGAAGACGGCGTCGTTGCCGTTTTCCAGCAGGGATTCCGTGCTGGCCTTGGCCAGGCTGGCCGCATCGGCATTGGCCGTGTCGCGGCTGACGATGCGCGCCGTCAGCAGGCGCGCGTTGTCCAGGTCATCGATGGCCAGGGCGTCGGCGATCGGTTGATTGTGGTCGCGCAGGCTGCGCAGGCCCAGGCAAAGATAGAGCAGGACGACGTGGAGGGCGGCGCCGGCCAGGCCGCACAGCCAGTAGGCGGCATAGCTGATGGGCAGCACGGCCAGCAACCACGCCAGCGCACCGCGCAGCAAACGCCCACGGCCCCGGTTCAGCAGGCGTTCCAGAGCGCTGGCGAAGCGGCCAAAACCCACCAGCGGATGCCAGCGGCGCGTTTCTCCCAGCAGCAGGTCGAGCAGCACGCCGGCCGTCATCAAGGCGGCCAGCATGGGCAGCGACAAGCCGCTCAGCATGGACCGCCTTTCAGGTACAGGGGCAGGCCGGCGGCGACAAAGACAGCCTTGTCGCAAACGGCCGCCACGGCCTGGTTCAAGCGGCCCGCTTCATCGGTGAAGCAGCGCGAAATGGCGCCGTAGGGCACGATGCCCATGCCCACTTCATTCGATACCAGCACAATGTCGCAAGCTGTGTCTTCGATTTCCGCCAGCGCATACAGCAGGTGCGCGCGCTCGCTGTGGAACAGTTCGGGCAGGGTGATGTCGCCCACATCCGGATACGTCTCGCCAGTGGAAAACATCAGGTTCGTCAGCCACAGGGTCAGGCAGTCGACCAGCAGCAGCCTGCCGGGCCGGGCTTCCCGCAGGATGGCGTCGCCCAGGCGCAGCGGTTCTTCGATAGTCACCCACCCGGCCGGGCGCTGCGCGCGGTGATGCGTGATACGCGTGGCCATCTCGCCGTCACCCGCCTGCGCCGTGGCGAGGTAGAGTACTTCCTTGCCGGACTCGCGGGCCAGCGTTTCCGCATAAGCGCTCTTGCCGGAACGGGCGCCGCCGAAGACCAGTGTGCGCGTCATGGCGCTGTTACCACTCGGTACCGAGTTGCGCGCCGATGCCGGCCGCATACGCATGTTTGACGACGGCCATTTCGGTAACGGTGTCGGCGATCGCGATCAATTCGTCCGGCGCGCCGCGGCCCGTGATGACCACGTGCTGCATGGCCGGGCGTTCCAGCAGGTCGGCGATGATTTTATGGACGTCGAGGTAGTTGTATTTGAGGGCGATATTAAGTTCGTCGAACAGCACCAGGCCGTAGCTTGGGTCGGCCAGGAAGGTCTTCGCCTGTTCCCAGGCCAGTTCGGCCTTTTCGATGTCGCGCTCGCGGTTCTGCGTTTCCCAGGTATAGCCTTCGCCCATCGCATGAAAACTGATTTCGTCGGGGAAGCGGCGCAGGAATTTTTCTTCGCCCGTCGACATGGCGCCCTTGATGAACTGCACCACGCCTACCTTCATGCCGTGGCCCATGGCGCGGATGGCCATGCCGAAGCCGCTCGAACTCTTGCCCTTGCCATTGCCCGTGTTGACGATGATGATGCCGATTTCCTTGTCGGCCTTGGCGATGGCCGCGTCGATGATGGCCTTCTTGCGCTCCATGCGCACGCGGTGGCGTTCGTTGATAGCTGCGGTATTGGCTGCGGTGTCCGCGTCGATGTTGTCGCTCATGTCAGTCCTCTTTCGGTATGAATATCTTGCGTTTGCCGTGATCGATGATCTCGATCGGGTGGCCCAGGTAGTCGCTCAGGATGGATGCCTGCATCACGTCGGCCACGGGACCGGCCAGCCAGCCGCCGTCGCCCATCAGCAGCAGCGCATGGGTCGAGACGCTGTGCGCCAGGTTCAGGTCATGGCCCACCATCACCACGGTTTTATTCTGTTCGCGGCACAGCTTAGCCAGCAGGCCCATGACGCTGACCTGGTGCGCCAGGTCGAGCGCATTGGCCGGTTCATCGAGCAGCAGCAAGGGCGTATCCTGCGCCAGCATGGCGGCGATCGCCACACGCTGACGTTCGCCGCCGGACAGGCTGCGCACATCGCGTTCGGCCAGGTGTTCCACTTCCATCGAGGCCAGCGCCGCCAGGGCGATGCGCTGGTCGTCGCTGCCTTCCCAGTAATGGTTGTCGTGATACGGGTGGCGCGCCGACAGCACGGTTTCGATGACGCGGTACGAGAACGCGTCGTGGCGCGCCTGCGCCAGGAAAGCCCGTTCGCGCGCCAGTGCGTCCAGCGGCCAGTCGATCAGGGCGCGGCCCTGTATCGTTACGTGGCCCGTATCCGGTTCGCGCAAGCCGGCCAGGGTGCGCAGCAAGGTGCTTTTGCCGGCGCCATTGCGGCCGATCACGCTCCAGCATTCGCCATCCCTGATGTGCCAGATGAGGTTTTCCACGAGGCAGCGCGTGCCCGCCTTCAGGCCGAGTTGGTAAGTACGTATCATGTGCGGCGTAATCGGTGCAGTTGGTACAGGAAGACGGGCGCACCGATCATGGCTGTCACCACGCCGACGGGCAACTGCAACGGTGCCAGCACGGTGCGCGCCAGGGTATCGGCCAGCACGAGGAAGGTGCCGCCTGCCAGCGCGGCAGCGGGTATCAACAGGCGATGATCGGGGCCGCAGGCAAAACGCAGCGCATGCGGCACGATCAGGCCGACGAAGCCCACGCTGCCGGCGCTGGTGACGGCGCTGGCCGTGAGCAGGCCGGAACAGAAGAACAGGCCCTTGCGCAGCGCGCCCACGCGCACGCCCAGGGTGCTGGCCGCTTCCGCATGCAGCGCCATGACGTTCAGCGAGCGCGCGCAGCGCAAGGCGAAGACCAGGGCGCCAGCCAGGACCAGCCATGGCATCAGCCGCGCCGGTGCGCCGGACAGGTCGCCGATCATCCAGAACACCATGCTGCGCAAGCGGCTTTCCGGGGCAATCGAGAGCATCAGGGTGACGATGGCCATGCAGGCCGAGGCCAGGATCACGCCCGTCAGCAGCAAAAGCGAGGCGCCGCCTTCGGCCGCAGTGCCGCCGCGCAGGTCGCGCCGGGCAAAGAAGTACAGCAGCATGGAGACGCCGACGGCGCCGGCAAAGGCGGCCGCATCGACCACCCACAGCGCGCACATGAACAGCAGCGCGGCCAGTGCGCCGACGGAGGCGCCGGCGGAAATGCCCAGCACATACGGGTCGGCCAGGGGATTGCGCAGCAGCGCCTGCATCATGACGCCGGCCAGCGACAGCGCCGCGCCGGTGACAAAGGCGGTCAGCGCGCGGCCCAGGCGCAGGTCGAGCAGGGTGTCGGCGAGAGTGTCGGTCTTGCCCTGCAAAACATGGAACAGGGCGGAAGGCAGGTCGGCGAGCGGGATCGCGATCGAACCGATCATGCCGGAGAAAATCAGGCTGGCAATCGCGCACACGATCAGCACTGTGAGGATCACGGTGGCGCGGTGGCGCATATTGCGGAAAAATGGGTGCATGTACTGCCTTAGGTGAAGCGGGAGCGGTGCAAGAGGCTGCGGATTTCTTCTGATGCCTTGGTGGGACGTATACGAAAAATGGCCCGCATGCGATTGCGCGTACGGGCCATTGTAATCAACTCCTGGCCGCTTTAGAAATCGTAGCGTGCCGAGAGTTTCATCTGGCGGCCATTGCTAGGATAGATGCCGCCTTTGCAGCTGTAGGCGTTGGTGAAGTACTGCTTGTCGGTCAGGTTCAAGGCATTGACCGCCACTTCCCAGGCGCCGAACTTGCGTGCATAGCGGGCATCGAACGTCGTGAACGCCGGGATCTTGGAAGAACAGGTATTGGCAAAATCGCTGCCATAGCGCTGGCTGTCCACCCATTGCGCACCGATATCCGCGCTCTGACCATCTTTCGGCACCCACGACAGACGAGCCGACAGGGTGTTTTTCGGGATCAGGGTTAGTTCCTTGCCCGAGTTGGCCCCTTCGGTGAAGGTCGCTTTCACGTGCTGATAGTGGCCGCTGACTCTCCAGTCAGCGGCGATATTCGCGCTGGCATCGAGTTCAAAACCCTGGTGCTTGGTCGGATCGAGGTTGGTGTTGGCACCCCAGCCCATTTCGCCTGCCGTCGGATCGTAATAGATCTCGTTGGTCAGCTTGTGGCGGAAGACGCGTGCATCGAGCTTGACGATGCTGTTGTTGTAGGTCGCGCCCAGCTCCAGGTCATGCGAGGTCTGGCCTTGCAGAGGCTTGTTTGCAATAGGGGTGGAGTTGTTCTCATCGGCGTTCGCCACGCGATAGCTCTGGCCGGCCTTGGCGTACAGATTCACCTGCGGTACGACATCGAAGCTGCCCTGTACGTCCCAGGCATTGAAGTTCTGCTTGATGTTGTAGGCTGTCGTGGAGTATCCGATAGGGTCGCTGAAGTCCTTGTCGAAGGTTTCGTGGCGTACGCCTGCGGCGATGCGGAAATTTTGCGGGCTGGCGAATTTCAGTTCATCGCGCACATAGAATGCCTGCGATTTCTGATTCGCCTTGGCCAGCGAATAAGAACTGTCGATGTTGGAATCCCATTTGATGAAGTCGACACCTGCAACGATCTCATTGAGCATGCCGTCAAACTGGCCCAGGTGACGCAGGCGTGGTGAAAACTGGTTTTGTTTGGTCTTGGCTTGTCTTGGGCTGCCGTAGTTCGACTTGGCCGTCTTTTCGCTACGAGACAGTTCCGCTGCTAGATCCACAGCTCCCAGGCGTCCCTCGGCGAACGCGGTGTAGCGGTCGCTGTCAATCGAACCGAAATCTTTTGGCATCTTTGTCTGGCGTGGATTGGCTTCAAACTGGGCCATTGTGAGGCTGCCCGGGAAGCGGATATCCTGGCGCGTGCTGTCGATACGCAGGCCGGCGCGAACATCCTTGCCACTCCATTGTGCGCCGCCGCTGAAGGTATTTTGTTTGTATTCGTTGTTATCGCGGTAGTTGTCCGTTTCCAGTCGGCCGATGGCGGCGTTCAGCGCCACGTTGTCCCAGGATTGAACAACGGAGCCGCGCACTTCGCGCTGGCCAAGTTGGCCTGCTTCCGCAAATACGGTGCCGCGGCCCGCCTGCTTGCCTGGACGCTTGGTGACGATATTGATGATGCCGCCCGTCGCGCCGTCGCCGTACAGGACGCTGCTACCGCCGCGCGTGATTTCGATGCGCTCAACGCTATCGATGGCAATGGTTGTCAGCAGGGGATCGGACAGCTCATTTTCCGACAGGCGCACGCCATCGAGGACTACGACCATGTTCTGGCTGGCGGTAGCGCCGAAACCGCGCAGGTCCAGGGTGAAGTTGTCCGGATTGCCTGCCAGGCCTTGGCGGCCGTAGACGCCGCCGATCTTGCGGATGGCCTGATTCACATCCGTCACACCCGCGCGGCGGATTTCATCGGCCGTGATGACGGTGGCGCCGATCGGTTGCAACGCCGGGTCGCTGTTGAAGCGGGAGCCGGTGACAACGATCTGGTCCAGCGTGTTGTTCGCGGTTTGCGCGAATGCTGGAGCGGCGGCGATGAAGCAGAGGGAAATAGCGGAAACCAGGGCGCGCGGCGCCATTGCCGGCGCGCGGCGGTGTAATACGGGAGTTGTCATGATATCGTTTTCTTCGGAAAAAGCACCCGGCTCGCGTCCCCGCAAGCCAGATTCAACGGAAGGCGCGGCACCCGGCAAGGCCCGCACTTCCACCTGTCCTGGCCGGTATCCGGGCTGGCAAGTGCGGCTATCCCACCTTCCCATGCTCGATGATTGCAAGCACAGTGGTTGTCAGAGATAGCTTGTCGCCCGCTTCCTGTTGCGAGGGGGGACACTTGCTTACCGTTGCGGGGGCAGCACACGTTCGCCGCGACTGCGGCATCGTGTTTCCCGTTTAACTGCGCTCATGGACATGAACGCGGGCACCAAAACCCCGCCATTATACGTGCAGCAGGCGGGGACTGACATGGCTGGCTGGACGATTCGATATCAGAAATCGACGACGACCGTCGCACCGTAGGCGATTTTATGGGCGGAACGGGCGGCCAGCAGGGCCGCTTCCTCCAATGGCAGCCGGGCTTGCAGTGCCGACAGCAGGCGTATGGTGCCCGCATGGCAGATGATGATGGCCGTTTCGTGTTGTTCGCGCAACAGATCGCCTAAAAAGGCATCGACACGGGTGGCCATTGCCAGCACATTCTCGCCTCCACCGGGGCGGTACCAGGCCAGGTCGGCGGCCCAGGCATCGATGTCCGCGCGCGCAATCGCGTGCCAAGGCTGCATTTCCCATGTGCCGAAATCCATTTCGGCCAGCCGCGCGTCAAGGCGCAGGGCGCTGGAAGGCAGGTCTTGCGCCAAGGCTGACGCCAGGCCGGCGCAGCGGCGCAGCGGGCTGGCATACAGCGGCACGCCGGCCGGCAAAGTCGCTTGCAGGCTGGCGCGCACGGCGGCCAATTCGTGCGGCGCCACCGCCACGTCGCTGCGGCCATAGCAGGTGCCGCTGGTTACCTGCGGCGTGGGGTGGCGAACGAGGATCAGGCGCATGCTTGTTTAGTAGAAGCGCAATGGAGGTTGAAAGCTGGACAGGATGGCCAAGTAAATCGCCACTTCCGCCACCTGCTGCACGGCGCCCAGGCAGTCGCCTGTGTAGCCTTGCAGGCGGTGCTGGCATTTGCGGCCCAGCCAGAATGCGGCAGCTGCCGCCGCCACGACGGCAAAGACCAGCGTGGCCCAGTCAAATATCCCCAGCAGGCCGCAGGCGATGGCGGGCAACAGGGCGCAGGTAGCGGCGATGATGAACTCTCCGGTAGTCATTTCTTGCGCCATCGGCTTGGCCTTGCCTTCGTCGCGCGCGTAGTCCATGACCCAGATCAGCGACACGGCGGCCAGGCGAGACAAAGGATGGGCGATGAATAATGTCGCCACCACCGTGGCAGGTGGTGTTGAGGCGAGCGCCGCGCATTTGATGGCCAGCAGGCAGAGGATGCCGATGGCGCCATACGCGCCGATGCGCGAATCCTTCATGATTTCCAGCACCCGCCCGCGCGTCATGCCGCCGCCGAAACCGTCGCACATGTCGGCAAAACCGTCTTCATGGAAGGCTCCTGTCAGGTAGATGCCGGCGGCGACGGCCAGCAGCACGGCCACCGCCGAAGGCAGGAGCCAGCTGGCCACCAGATACACGGCGCCACTGATGGCCGCCACCACCACGCCGACCAGTGGAAAGTAGCGCGAGGCGTGCTGCAGCCAGGCCGGCTCGAAACCCACCCAGCGCGGTATTGGCAGGCGCGTGAAGAACTGCAACGCGATAAAGAACAATCGGCACTGGTGGACTGCGGCAGAAACGGGATTGGTCATCGTCTTAGTCTGGCGTGGACTTTTCGCTGACCTGGGCCGAGGCAAACGTCGCCATCTCGCGCATGAAGTTGACGGCCGCGTGCAGCAGCGGCAAGGCCAGCGCCGAACCCGTGCCTTCACCGAGGCGCAAATCGAGGTGCAGCAGCGGACGCGCGCCCAGGCTGGCCAGCAACTGGCGATGGCCGTTTTCATCGGAGCAGTGCGAAAACACACAGTAATCGAGGATGGCAGGCTGCAGACGGGCCGCCACCAGCAGGGCGCTGCTGACGATGAAGCCATCGATCAGCAGAATCATGCGCCGTTCGGCCGCCTTGAGCATGGCGCCGGCCATCATGGCGATCTCGAAGCCGCCAAAGGTGGCCAGCACGTCGAGCGGCTCATTGACTGCCGCGTGATGAGCGGCGGCCGCTTCGATCACTCGTTGTTTATGCAACACGCCATCTTTCGACAGGCCGGTGCCGGCGCCCACACAATCGGCGACGGGTGTGCCCGTCAGCTTGTGCATCAGTGCCGCGGCAGCGGTGGTGTTGCCGATACCCATTTCGCCAAAGCCCAGCACATTGCCATCCAGGGTGGCGACCAGGTCCATCCCTGCCTGCATGGCGGCCAGGCATTGCTCTTTGCTCATGGCGGGCTCTTTGGCGAAGTTGCGGGTGCCGGGGCCTTGCTTGCGGTCAAGCAAGCCGTCGCGCGGGCCGAAATCATGGTTCACGCCAGCGTCTACTATATAGAGGGCGCAATCGGCCTGGCGGGCGAAGACATTGATGGCGGCGCCGTTGCCGAGGAAGTTTTCCACCATTTGCCAGGTCACGCTTTGTGGGTAAGCGGAAATGCCTTCCGCGACGACGCCATGGTCGGCCGCGAAAACGATGATGGCGGGCTGGTGCAGTGCCAGCTGCGTGCCTTGCTGGATCAGGCCGATCTGATGGGCCAGGGTTTCCAGCATGCCGAGGCTGCCCAGCGGCTTGGTCTTGCTATTGATGGCGTGTTCGAGTGCGCTGGCCAGGGCGGGATTGGCGGTAGAGGTAATGTGTGGGATAGGCATGGGAATCTATATGGATGAGGCAGGGTATGGTCGGCACTACGATATCACACAGCAATATTTGCCCAGATGCAAATTAGCGCTTGCGGGGAGTT